>JAGCDE010000048.1 GCA_017651315.1 Bacteroidaceae bacterium | reverse complement strand
GGAGAAAAAAGGAACTTGTTCATTTTTTATCCCGAGGCGCAGTTTATCTTCAAGCTTTGCTTAAAGAATACAAGCCGAGAGGAGAAAAAAGGAACTTGTTCATTTTTTATCCCGAGGCGCAGTTTATCTTCAAGCAAGGTTCGTCATTCCTTTCTGAATGCACGGAACGAGTGGGGCGGGACGGTTATGGTATAGCGCGTTATATTGCCGCGTGCAGGCCGTCCGTACATGTTTTCAGCGCGGGATGTCCGTCCAGTGACAGTCTCACCGCTTCCGAGGTCGGAAAGCGATTTGGTCTCATCTGTCACGATGTTAATTGTTACAGGTTTGTCGAGGAAAGAATGTACTGCAAAAGTTCCGTTGTCATAAGTGAAGAGCGACACTTTAGCCGGTCCTTCTATACGTACCCCTGTTTCCTTGTCAGCTATTGTACGGATGCGGTTCAGTGCGGCATCAGGAAGGGCGTACAGATGGTTGAAATTCTCGGGAATTACCCAGACGAATATGTTGCCATTCGCGTATGAGGCTTGTTGCATCATGGGCCATCCATTGTCGCAGTCCATGGTGGAGATGTCCTCCCATGAATCATTGGTCATGTAGGTGATTTGAGGAATCCTGATTCTGGTCTTGGCTATGTAGGGGGTACGTCGCGTGGTTACCAGAATAGTGTCCGTATCGGCCGTGCGGCCTGTGAAGTTCAGTTCGACAATCTCCTCGATTCCATGGCCTTGGAGGGCTTTAAGCAATCCGGAAGTGATTATTATGTCGCCGCCGGCACTCATGAATTTCTTCATCTTGGCAACTATGTCTTTATCGGTGGCAGCCTCCTCAGTCAATATGACCAGTCTGGAGTCAGTAGGGAATTCCGGTACCAGTTCCACTGGGATTCCGCACATACCCATGTACATCTGCAGGAAATCCTCACCAATAGAGTAGTGCGGACGGTATGAAGGTATTCCTTTGGGATTGCCAAGATAGCTGAGTATCTTGTCAATCTGGCGGTATGAGTATTCAGCTACACGCCCCCAGGTGGGATTATCAACCCCTCGTTGAGCTGATTCTTCAAGCATCTGCTTCATGTCGAAAGCTGGTGAATCTTTCTCCCATGCTCTTGTGGAGCTGCGGAATGTTGACATCATGCTGCTGAAATTAAACAGGGTTATCTCCTTTGCTTTGGCGAAAAGTGTAAGCCATAGTTGTTCCGGGAAGATGTCGAAATAGGGCATACTGCCGGTATCGACCCATCCTCCTGAATTATGTCCCGGGCTGATGTTATCGAGATAACGTACTATTGCGTAGCTCTCGTATGTCTGAAGATGCTGTTCACCACGAGGGTCGCGGGTCTCGGTCCCGGTATAGATACCGTCAAAAGTCACAGGTCCGTTCTTCAGGTCAAAACCCAAACCGTGGAAATGCTCGTACCAGTTCGGATATTTTATTATGACCTTACACTTTGGGTTTATCTTGTGAGCGGGACCTACGATTAGTTCCTTGGCAGCATCATCAAGCAGTTTCATTCGGTAGGCCGACCAGCTTAACCCGCTTTTCTCCTTGCCGTCCACACAATCCTGGCAACGGCAGTTGGTGAAATAGTAGTCGTCTAATAGGAATTCATCAAAATATCTGGCATTTATCTCAGCGGCCCTCCTGATGGTTGCTCTGTGTTCCGGGTTGTTGTAACAGAAACTTTCCCAGCGCATACGGTTGCCTCCACCATTGTTGTAGGTAACTCCTCCGCCTACCTCCACACCCTTTGAAGTGAAGAATGATATGGCTTTCTGAAGAGCTTCCTCATTCACGAAAATCCCGTCACGAAACACTTCCAGATAGACTTTGTCCAAAGCCAGATTCTTGGAATAGCTGTCCCAGCATCGTTCCAGAAACCTACTGTCGTTCATTTGGTTCACATTACCTACCATTACGTAGGCTGTTGCCTTGAAGTTCTCATAGTTGCCTGCATTTGTTTGAATGACTATGCATAATGCACTCAACAGAAATAATGCTCTTTTCATATTCAGTTTTCTATTTTATGTAATCAATTCCCGGGTTATTACTTTCCTTGAATCCAAAATTATACAAAATTTCAGATACAATATATGTTTTCAAAATATGTTTTAGGAATACAGGGAATCCGTATGGGAATATAAAAAATATGGCTGGTATTCCCTAATCTTTTCCTGAAATGGCTATATTTGCATTATTGTTTTAATAAACTTTTAAGAATTATCCAGATATGAAAAAAATCCTTCTATTCGTGACGGTGACATTTCTTGCTGCTGTGTCTGTCTCAGGCCAGAGCAAACAGGCGAAACTTACTGTAAATGACAAGAAAATAGACAAGATCATCAAGCAGATGACGCTTGAGGAGAAGGTGGAGATGCTGCACAGCAAGACCATCATGTCATCGGAAGGCGTTCCAAGACTTGGAATTCAGGACATCAAATATGCCGATGGTCCCTTCGGCATAAGAGAGGAACTCGGTGACGGCTTCCGTCCCCTCGGTTGGACAAATGACTCCGCCACATATTTTCCCACAGGTTCAGCTCTTGCCGCAACCTGGTCTCCGGAATTGGCTTATCAGTATGGTCACGGCATGGGCGTGGAAGGTCGTCTGCGTGGAAAGGATGTTATTCTCGGCCCGGCGATCAATATCCAGCGCCTTCCTGTTGGCGGACGTACATACGAGTATCTGTCCGAGGACCCGATGCTTGCTGCGGCTCTTGCAGTGGAATACACCAAGGGTTCACAGGATGCGGGAACCGCTGTATGTATCAAACATTTTGCCCTCAATAACCAGGAAACAAACCGTGGCAGCGTGAATGTGATTGCCGATGAGCGTACTATGCGTGAGCTTTACCTCAAACCTTTTGAAGCAGCTGTCAGGGAGGGCGGCGCAATGGTCGTTATGCCTGCTTACAACAAGGTGAACGGTTACTACTGCTCAGAGAACGAGCATCTGCTCAATGAGATTCTCCGCGGAGAGTGGGGTTTCAAGGGCTTTACCGTATCCGACTGGGGCGGCACTCACTCTACAATGGGTGCTGCACTGCATGGACTGAATGTCCAGATGACAGGCAGCAACTATCTCGGCAAGCCTCTGATTGACTCTGTCAGGGCAGGGAAGGTTCCCGAGAGTGTGGTCGATGCCAAGGTGCGCGAACTGCTCCGCGTACGTTACGCGATAGAGGCAATACCTAATGAAAAGGCCAATCAGGGCAAGACCAGTCTGCCCGAACAGCAGAAGATTGCATACGAGGTGGCAAAGAAATCGGTCGTTCTGCTCAAGAATGACGGCGGTCTGCTGCCCATCCGTAAGAACGTCAGGAACATAGCTGTTATCGGTTCTAATGCTGTGGCACAGACTCAGCGGGGTGGTGTAGGCGCTGGTGTCAAGGCTCCGTATGAAATTACTCCGCTCATGGGTATTCAGAACCATGCCGGAAATGTCAAGGTTACATATTGTGACGGTTACTCAATGCAGCAGGGACGTGGACGTGGTGCAGCTCAACCCGCTTTGGACACTGATCTTATGATACAGTCCATCAAGGCTGCGAGGGATGCGGATCTCGTGATTTTTGTAGGCGGGACAAGCAAGTCCATCGAGACTGAGGGTAGCGACCGTCAGGATATAAAGCTCCCTGCTTTCCAGGAGGAGCTTGTGGCTGCTATTTCGGCTGTAAACCCCAATATTGTAACAGTAATTATAAGCGGTGGTCCATGTGACCTGCAGAAAATCGAAAAATATTCGCCTGCAATAGTTCAGGGATGGTGGAACGGCATGGAGGGCGGAAATGCCCTGGCCGATGTCCTGTTCGGCAACATAGCACCTTCCGGCAAACTGCCTTTCACATTCCCCATAAAGCTTGAGGATTCTCCTGCATACGCTATGGGTAATTTTCCGCAGAGGGCTAATAATGAGGGTGACCTGTTCACCAACATGTATCGTCAGGACCTTGGCGGCAATGCCAATGCCCGTCGTACCAATACAGTTCCTGACGCTCTTTACACTGAAAAGCTGTTGGTTGGTTACCGTTGGTTTGACACTAAGCAGCAGCCGGTCATGTACGCATTCGGACACGGTCTGTCCTATGTCGATTTCAACTATTCGGAATTGAAGACAGACAAGAGCAGGTACAAGGCCAAGGATGTTATCAAGGTCTCATTCAAACTTAAGAATGACGGTTCTATGGTGGCCGATGAGGTGTCTCAGCTATATGTTCACTATATGAACTCCGGAATAGAGCGTCCCTACAAGGAACTTAAGGCTTTCAGGCGCGTCACACTCGACGCAGGTGAGACAAAGACTGTGACATTGGAGATTCCCGTATCTGAACTCCGTTATTGGGATGAGTCCAAGACCAGTGACGGATGGACACTTGAGAGTGGTGACATCGAACTTCAGCTGGGTTCCGCTTCGGATGATATCCGTCTGAAGGCAACAGTAACCATCTTATAACATATTCCTGGCAATGAAGAACCTAAGCGCCGTTCCGGGCTTGCCGATACTGTTCATGGCCGTTACCATGACAATTTCGTGCGGACAGTCAAAAAACGCCCATGAACCTTCCATCCCTTATGATGCCCAGATAGAGAAAAAGATAGAGAGGACCATGTCCAGGATGTCACTCGATGACAAGATAGGGCAGATGCTCCAGCTCAACCTGGATGTGTTCGGATCTACCGCCTATGGCGGGAACGGCCCTTCGTGGCAGTTCAATGAGACTACGCTTGATACGATCCTTTCCAAATACAGGGTCGGCTCAATCCTCAACACTCCGGGTGGAAGAGCGGCTACAGTGGAGGATTGGCAACGGATTATCGGAAAAATCCAGCAGAAGTCCATGGATTATCTTGGAATCCCGTGCCTTTACGGTCTCGACCATAATCATGGCGTGACATACGTGCAGGCCGGAACCATTTTCCCCCAGCCCATTAATCTGGGCGCTTCGTTCAACACTCAGCTGGCAACGGATATGGCTCAGGTTACCTCATACGAGAGCCGTGCTTCAGACTGTCCGTGGGTTTTCAATCCTGTCCTGGACCTGGGGCGTGACCCGCGTTGGTCCCGTATATGGGAGAGTTTCGGTGAGGATGCGATCGTGAATGCCCGTATGGCCGAAGCTGAGGTTGCAGGGTATCAGGGTGATGACGCCAACCATCTTGGCGCCTACAATGTGGCAGCCTGCATAAAACACTATTTCTGCTATGGCGCACCTTTCTCCGGAAAGGACCGTACTCCCGCATACGTTTCGCCTGCCATGCTTCGTGAAAAGTATTTTGCACCCTTCAAGGCTGCCATTGAGGCTGGAGCTCTCAGCGTTATGGTCAATTCCGGAAGTATCAACGGAGTTCCCGTCCACTCAAGCTATGAATACCTGACCAGGTGGCTCAAGGAAGACCTTAACTGGGACGGCATGATCGTGACGGACTGGGCCGACATCAATAACCTATATACAAGGGAAAAGGTTGCCGTTGACAAGAAAGACGCCATCAGGATAGCCATCAACGCAGGTATTGACATGAGCATGGATCCTTACAGCGTGGATTTCTGCATCCTGCTCAAGGAGCTTGTGGAGGAGGGTAAGGTCAGTATGGACAGGATTGACGATGCTGTAAGGCGCATCCTCAGACTGAAATACCGTCTCGGCCTGTTTGACAAGCCCAATACCGGAGGAAGCGGATATGAAAGATTCGCTTCGGAGGAATATGCATTTAAATCCCTCAATGCGGCAGAGGAGAGTGAGATCCTGCTCAAGAACGAAGGTGGCATACTTCCGCTGTCAAAATATGGGAAAATTCTGCTCACCGGCCCCAATGCCAACCAGATGCGTTGCCTGAACGGAGGTTGGACTTACACCTGGCAAGGGTCGGGTGCCGAGGACCTTTCTGAACGGTATAATACCATTTACGAGGCGTTCTGCAATAAATTCGGTAAGAACAATGTCATTCTTGAGCAGGGCGTCACATACAACGAGAGAGGTGATTACAATGCGGAGAACGAGCCCCGGATAGAACAGGCTGTCGCTGCAGCCCGTAATGTCGATGTGATTGTAGCCTGTATCGGTGAGAACAGCTATTGCGAGACTCCGGGTAACCTCAGTGACCTCTGGCTCTCTGAGAACCAGCGCAATCTTGTGAAGGAGCTCTATAAGACCGGCAAGCCCATTATCCTTGTGCTGAATGAGGGTCGTCCGCGTCTGATTACAGATATCGAGCCCTTGGCGAAAGCTGTCATCGACATCCTGCTGCCCGGAAACTATGGGGCCGATGCATTGGCCAACCTTATCACCGGCGATGCCTGTTTCTCGGCCAGACTCCCATACACCTATCCGCGTGAGATCAATTCTCTGGCGAATTATGACTACAAGGTCAGTGAGGAGGTGGGCACTATGACCGGTGCATACAACTATGATGCCAAGGTGTCGCTGCTCTGGCCCTTCGGATACGGCTTGAGCTATACCCGTTTCGAGTATTCCGATCTTCAGGTTGACCGTGGTCAGTTCAGCGGACCGGACGATGATCTGAATGTCACGGTCAAGGTGCGTAATGCCGGTTCCGTGAAAGGCAAGGAGTCCGTCCTGCTCTACTCGAGTGACCTTGTCGCTTCGGTCGTGCCTGACAACAAGCGTCTCCGCGCATTCACCAAGATCGAGCTGATGCCCGGAGAAAGCAAGACTGTCTCCTTCCGCCTGAAAGCAAAGGAACTGGCATTCATCGATGCCGATGGAAACTGGAGGCTTGAAGAGGGCGATTTCCTGTTCAAGGCCGGTAATCTGTCAAAGAAGGTCACCTGCACTGAAACGTCGTTCTGGAGTGTTCCTTGAACAATTTGTTGAAAAAATATGGCTCTTCGCTTGACATATTGCGGAATATGAGTACTTTTGCGGTGTCAAAAGTGAAATATAGTATATCTGTATGCGACTGCATGGCTTCATTATTATTTCCATTATCATTCCGGACAACCGGTGTGAGGAAGCCTGACGCATATATATGAACTGAGTCAAATAAATGCAAAAGCCTTTCTCACAGAAGTGAGGGAGGCTTTTTTAATTTTCAGAATAATATGTCAGACAGAATTGTTTTCTTCGACACCACACTGAGGGACGGCGAACAGGTTCCCGGATGCCAGCTCAACACCGTTGAGAAGATTGAGGTGGCCCGCCAGCTGGAACAGCTCGGCGTGGATGTGATTGAGGCCGGTTTCCCGGTAAGCAGCCCGGGCGATTTCAACTCGGTGGTGGAGATATCAAAAGCCGTGAGCAACCCTGTTATCTGTGCCCTGACCCGTGCCGTGGAGGCCGATATAGACGCAGCCGCCGATGCCCTGCGGTATGCCAGGCTGAAGCGCATCCATACCGGAATCGGCACCAGTGACGAGCATATCAGGTACAAGTTCAACAGTACCCGTGAGGAGATTCTGGAGCGGGCTGTTGCAGCGGTAAGGTATGCCGTGTCAAAGAAGGTGGATGAGGTGGAGTTCTACGCCGAGGATGCAGGCCGCACTGACAATGAGTACCTGGCGCGTGTGGCAGAGGCAGCTATCAAGGCCGGAGCCACCATAATAAATATCCCTGATACCACAGGCTACTGCCTGCCCGATGAGTTCGGCGCCAAGATAAAGTACCTGATGGAGCATGTCGATGGCCTGGCAGGCGGCAAGGCGATCCTCTCCACACACTGCCACAACGACCTGGGTATGGCCACCGCCAACACCCTGAGCGGCATCCTGAACGGAGCCCGCCAGGTGGAGGTGACAATAAACGGAGTGGGCGAGAGAGCCGGCAACACATCGCTCGAGGAGGTTGCCATGATCCTGAAGTGCCACCGTAACATACCGTTGGAGTGCGGCATCAACACCCAGCGCATAACCGCCGCCAGCCGTCTGGTCTCATCGCTTATGAGTATGCCGGTGCAGTTCAACAAAGCCATAGTGGGCCGCAACGCATTCGCCCACTCCAGCGGCATACATCAGGACGGCGTGCTCAAGAACACCAGCACATACGAGATAATAGACCCCAGAGATGTGGGCCTGGAAGAGGGTAACATAGTGATGACCGCCCGCTCCGGCCGCGCCGCGCTCAAGCATCGCCTTACGGCGCTTGGCGTCAAGGTGGATGCCATAGCCATGAACCGGATATATGAGGCCTTTTTGAAGCTGGCCGACAAGAAAAAGGAGCTTACCGACGATGACATACTGATGCTGGCCGGGGCCGATGTGGCCGCCAAGCGTCACGTAAAGCTGGAGGCTCTTGAGGTAACCACCGGCAAAGGTGTGGTGCCCGATGCCACCATCCGCCTTAATGTAGATGGCAGCTCATTCAGCGCCCAGTCAACCGGAAACGGACCGCTTGATGCATCCATCAAGGCTCTTAAAAAAATCATACTTCGTACCATGACGCTTAAGGAGATGACCATCCAGGCATTGTCAAAGGGATCGGACGATATGTGTAAGGTGCACATGCAGGTGGAGAATGACGGACATCTGTACTACGGATTCGGGTCGGACACCGATATAGTGACCGCCAGCGTGGAGGCTTATATAGACTGTATAAACAAATTCAAACCTGAGACCGATGGGAAAGACGCTGTTTGACAAGATTTGGAGCACCCATGTGGTGCAGTCAGTCCCCGACGGACCTGACGTACTTTATATAGACCGCCTGTACTGCCATGAGGTGACTACCCCGCAGGCGTTCGATGTCATCCGCGACAAGGGCTGCGGCGTGCTGCGTCCCGACAAGGTGTTTGCCATGCCCGACCATAACACTCCGTCACACTGTCAGGATCGCATAGAGGATCCGGTGGGCCGCAGGCAGGTTGAGACATTGGAGCAGAACTGCCGGGAGTTCGGGATAAAATGCTTCAGCATGGGTACTCCCGACAACGGAATAATCCATGTGGTGGGCCCCGAGAAGGGCCTGTCGCTGCCCGGAATGACCATCATGTGCGGTGATTCGCACACCTCAACACACGGTGCTCTGGGTGCTGTGGCAATGGGTATAGGCACATCACAGGTGGCGCAGATACTGGCTTCGCAGTGCATACTTCAGTTCAAGCCCAAGACCATGCGCATCAATATTGAGGGTAAGCTTTGCAAAGGCGTTACGGCCAAGGATGTGGCTCTCTACATCATGGCACAGATGACCACATCGGGCGCAACGGGATATGCCGTGGAGTATGCGGGGCAGGTGGTGCGCGAGATGAGTATGGAGGGCAGGCTCACGCTCTCCAATCTCTCAATCGAGATGGGAAGCCGTGCCGGTCTGATTGCCCCCGATGAGACCACGTTCAGTTGGCTGCGCGGGCGCGAGTATGCCCCCAAGGGTGCCGACTGGGAGCGTGCGGTGGGCGCATGGCGTGAGCTGCGCACCGATGACGACGCCCGTTTTGACCGCGAGGTGACATTCTATGCCGATGACATTGCGCCGCGTATTACCTACGGAACCAATCCCGGGGCGGGAATTGCCATTGACGGCACCGTTCCCGTTTATGAAGGATTGTCTGATGCGGAGCGTGACCAGCTGAAAGTACAGTTGGATTACATGCAGTTCAAGCCCGGGCAGAAACTGGAGGGGACGCCTGTTGACTGGTGTTTCTTAGGTGCCTGCACCAACGGCCGCATAGAGGATTTCCGCGCGTTTGCAGAGGTGGTGCGCGGACAGCACAAGGCTCCCGGTGTGACAGCTTGGCTGGTTCCCGGATCATGGGCCGTTCGCCGTCAGATAATCGAGGAAGGTATAGACAAGATACTTGAGGAGGCCGGTTTTGAACTGCGCCTGCCGTCATGCTCGGCCTGCCTTGCCATGAACCCCGATAAGGTTCCGGCAGGTAAGCTGTGCATATCCACCTCAAACCGGAATTTTGTGGGCCGTCAGGGACCCGGCTCCAGAACCGTTCTGGCCAGCCCTCTGACTGTGGCCGCCAGCGCTATAACCGGTGTGATAACTGACCCCCGTAAACTCTTGTGACTATGGAAAGGAAAATGAGTATAGTGGAATCAACCTGCATTCCCATAAATATAGACAACTGTAATACCGACCTGATAATTCCGGCCAGGTATATGGCAGCTACCACCCGTGACCTGGGTTATTTCGGCGATGCGTTCATGCACGACCTGCGTTACGGTGCCGACGGCAGGCCGGTTCAGGATTTTGTGCTTAACAACCCCGCTTACAGCGAGCGTCCGCATGAGGGCTGCCACGAGATAGTGATTGCCGGCACCAACTGGGGCTCCGGCTCCAGCCGCGAGCATGCCGCATGGGCAATTGCGGGCTACGGCATAAGGGTGGTGATATCGGACCGTTTTGCCGATATACACCGCGGCAACCTGCTCAACTGCTTTGTGCTGCCGGTTACGGTGAGTACCGCTTTCCGCGACGAGTTGGCGCGCACGGTTACCGCAAACCCAAAGGCTGTGGTGCGTGTGGATCTGCAGGAGCAGAAGGTTACCAATCTCAGCACGGGACACAGCGAGATTTTTGAGATAGACGGCTACAAGAAACTCTGCCTGCTTAACGGCTATGACGATATTGATTTCCTTCTGAGCCGCAAGGCCGATATCGAGGCGTATGAGAGCCGTGCCGCCCGCGGGCGTTACATTGAGATTCTGGATACCACTCTGCGTGACGGCGAGCAGACATCGGGCGTTAGTTTCTCTAATCAGGAGAAGTTGAGCATTGTACAGTCATTGCTGTCGGACCTGAATGTGGACCGCGTGGAGATTGCATCGGCCATGGTATCGGACCGCGAGCAGGATTGCGTGAAGGGTATTGCCGAGTGGACGCAACGCAACGGTATGCCGGGCCGCGTGGAGGTGCTGGGATTCGTGGATCAGAACCGCTCGGCCGATTGGATATTGGAGGCCGGTTGCCGCGTAATGAACCTGCTCTGCAAGGGCAGCCTTAAGCACGTTACCGCGCAGTTGGGCAAGACGGCCGATGAGCATATCCGGGATATACGCAGCACCGTTGAGTATGCTGTGAGCCGCGGCATGGAGGTGAACGTTTATCTGGAGGACTGGAGCAACGGCATGAAACGCTCGCCCAAATATGTCTTTGACCTGATGGATGCCCTGGCTGCGATGCCTGTAAAGCGCGTGATGCTGCCCGATACGCTGGGAATTCTCAACCCCGATACCACTCAGGAGTACTGTCGCCGTATGGTGGAGCGCTATCCCATGATACATTTTGATTTCCATGCGCATAATGACTATGACCTGGCCGTGGCCAATGTCTATGCGGCAGTAAAGGCCGGTGTCAGGGGTGTCCATGTGACAGTGAACGGTCTGGGCGAGAGGGCTGGTAATGCGCCGTTGAGTAGCGTAATGGCTATGCTCAGGGACCAGATGGGAGTGGAGACAGGGCTGAATGAGAGCCGTCTGTTCAAGGTGAGCCGTCAGGTTGAGCTGGACAGCGGCATACATATTCCGCACAACATGCCCGTGGTGGGTGAGTTCGTCTTTACCCAGTGTGCAGGCGTGCATGCCGATGGTGACCGCAAGGATAACCTTTACTTTAATGCGCTGCTGCCCGAGCGCTTTGGTCGCGTGCGTGAGTATGCCTTGGGCAAGAACAGCGGCAAGGCCAATATCCAGATGAACCTTATGGCAATGGGCATAGAGCTGGACGAGGAGTCCATGCGCAAGGTTACCGACCGTATAATTGAACTGGGCGTAAAGAAGGAGCAGGTGACTCAGGATGACCTTCCTTACATTGTGCATGACGTGCTGCATCACGAACAGGAGGAACAGCGCATCCGCGTGCTGAACTATTCGCTCAGCCTCACCCAGGGCCTGCGTCCGCAGGCTACAGTCAAGATAGAGATAGACGGACAGCCATATCAGGAGGCGGCAACCGGTGACGGTCAGTACGATGCCTTTGTGCGTGCCCTGCGCAAGATATATGCAGGACTTGACAAGCCCTTCCCGGTCTTGACCAACTATACCGTGTCAATTCCGCCCGGAGGCCGTACCGATGCCTTTGTGCAGACCATAATCACATGGAGCTTCAAGGGTACGGAATTCAAGACACGCGGACTTGATGCTGACCAGACCGAGGCTGCAATCAAGGCAACCGTTAAGATGATGAACAAGATAGAGACAATGATATGAAACTGAAGATAGCTGTATTGGCCGGTGATGGTATCGGCCCCGAGATAATGGAGCAGGGTGTGGCAGTGGTAAATGCCGTGGCCCGCAAGTTCGGACACGGGATTGAGTATCGTGAGGCTATTTGCGGTGCCGATGCCATTGACAAGGTGGGGGCCCCCTTCCCGGAGGAGACTTTCCGAACCTGCATGGAGAGTGATGCCGTGCTGTTTGCTGCCGTGGGTGATCCCAAATATGACAACGACCCAACATCGAAAGTACGTCCCGAGCAGGGTCTGCTGGCCATGCGCAAGAAGTTGGGCCTGTATGCAAATATCCGTCCCATAGAGACGTTTGACTGCCTGGTCCACAAGTCACCGCTTAAGGATGAGATTGTTCATGGTGCCGATTTCATCTGCATCCGCGAGCTCACCGGCGGCATGTATTTCGGCCCCAAGAAGGAGGGGACCGATGAGGCTTACGACACCAATATCTACTCACGTGCTGAGGTGGAGCGGATACTGCGTGTGGGCTACAAGTATGCTCTGGCCCGCAAGAGACACCTGACCGTGGTTGACAAGGCCAACGTGCTGGCAAGTTCACGCCTGTGGCGCAACGTTGCCATGGAGGTGATGAAGGAGTATCCCGAGGTTACGACCGATTTCATGTTTGTAGATAATGCCTCCATGCGTATGATCCAGGAGCCGCGTTTCTTTGACGTTATCGTGACTGAGAACACCTTTGGTGATATCCTGACTGATGAGGCTTCCTGCATTACCGGCTCCATGGGTCTGCTGCCGAGCGCATCCACTGGCGAACATACTCCGGTGTTCGAGCCGGTGCACGGCTCATGGCCGCAGGGCAAGGGCCTGAACATAGCCAACCCCATTGCCCAGATACTGAGCGCCGCCATGATGTTCGAGTACTTTGGCCTCAAAGAGGAGGGAACCGTTATCCGCAAAGCCGTCCAGGCTTCACTTGACGCCAAAGTCCGCACCCCGGAGATCCAGGTGGAGGGTGGAGCACACTACGGTACCCGGGAAGTAGGACAGTGGATTGCAGACTATATCCGTTCTCACTGAAGAATAATTCAGGGTATATAGTCTCAGAACCGTCGCCATCCTCGGCGCGTCAGAGGGAGCTTGCTTACTTCACCTTCCAGACATCGAGAGTGATGCCGCCTCCGGCACCGAAGCCGGGCTGGCAGAGGAAGAGGCACTCGTTCATCCAGGCATACTTGCTGTCCTTGGGAGCCTCGAACTTGGGTGCGCAACGGAAATACATTCCGCCCTGGCCTCCCATCTTTATGATACCGCAGTTACGGACGTGTATGTTTACCCCGTCATCAGTGCGGATGCAGTAGATGGCCTCTATCTCTGAACGGCCGTCAACCTGCAGCTGGTAGTCGGCACCTCCCGGAAGGACTTCGCCCTTGATGTCCGGCCCTTCGAATGTGCCTCCGGTGATAGGTATGATGGTGCGCGTACCCTTGCCGTTGTCGCCTGTCGAGAAGGCTTGGCCCAATGACACGTTCAGGCGGACAACATACTCAAGTTCAGGTGCTTTGGGCTCACCGCTCTGTTGCGGGGCTCCGGGTCCGAACTGTGCCTTGACATTCGGAACTGCCAGCAGCGTCATGGCTGCGGCAAGGAAAAAGAATCTCTTCATAAACTATATTTTTTTATAAATCTGTTTCTTTTTTGTGTCTTTAATGACAGGAACATAAGGTTCCTCTGTCCGTTTTCTCCGTAAAGTTAGGTATTAATACTTCATGGAGGAACAATTCCTCCTTTTTTTTCTGGTTCAGGACTCTTGTGTCTCTCTTTTTGACTGTTTGAATCCGTTCTGGCTTGTTCCGTGAAAATAAGATTCTTATTATCCGTTGAGCCGGGATTGCTCCGCCCTTCATTATTAAATAAACCTAATAAAATGAAAAGTGTTTTTTACTGATAGTTCTGGTATCGGATTAGTTCATATATTTGGCGAAATTTTTACATAAACCATTAATATTATCAATATGATTACCAGGTACAGGTCCTTGCTGCTTGCAATCCTCGTGATTGTCTTAGCAGGATGTGAGAAAGAGAAAGAGGGAAAAATCGAGTTTGATCCTGAGGCCGTCACTCAGAGCGTGGGGAATCTGGAGATGTTTACAGCGACAGTCTATGGCAAGTTGGTGCTGCCGGATATCAAACCGGAGGATTTCACTTTCGGTTTCGAGTATTCCACTGATGAGGCTTTCAGTTCCTCCAAGTCCAGAAATGTGCGTTGCGCATACTTCAACACCCAGAACGAAAACATGTTCAGCAGTGTGCTGACCAATCTGACGATGGCCACTCAGTACTATTACCGTGCGTACATCATATATAAGGAGGTCACTTATTACGGTGAGGTGAAGTCCTTCGCCACCAAGGGGGTCGAAGTCGTCACTGGTGAGATGGATCCTGCCACTTATGAGGTGACATCGAAAGTGGAGATGGGAGCCGATTTTGAGAAGATCAGATACGGGCTGTGCTTCGGTGCTTCGGAGAACCTGACAGTGGAGAACTCTGTCATAGGAACCAATGAGGCTGATGAGGACGGGAGCTACACCCTCAAGTTGGGCAATATCCCTTACGGTGAGTTCTTCTACAGGGCATACGTGACCGTTAATGGTACGACCTATTACGGTGAGGTGAAGAAACTCGATGGAAACAAGGTCATTACAGGTGAGCTTGACCTGGATAATATGACAGTCAGCGGATGGGTCAGGTATTACACCGGATATGACGAATTCTCATACGGAATCTGCTACGGCAAGAGTCAATCACCGACCAAGGAGATGGACAGGTCCGTAGCCGGTGGCAAGTATGACTCTGAAAACAATTTTACAGCCAGTCTGAAGCGCGTTCCTTTCGGAAAGGTCTATTACCGTGCATACATCACCATAGGCCAGAAGGTCTATTATGGTGAGACCTACAGCTTCGAACACAAGATGATGATAGGGAAACCGGTCGATCTGGGACTCTCTGTCAAGTGGGCCGACATGAACATAGGAGCCGACAATGACTATGACTATGGCATCTATCTGCCTTGGGCCGAGACTGAGGAGAAGGAAGGTTCCTCAATCGCGACCTACAGATATGCCGAGCCTGATCCCAGATATGAGGGCGATTTCCTGTATAACAAATACACTCTGAGTAGCGACTACAGCAGCAAGATTGACGGCAAGACAGTCCTGGAACCCATGGACGATGCTGCAACAGTCCTCTGGGGAGATGAATGGAGAATGCCTAAGGTGGCCGAGTTCGAGGAACTGTTGAGCAGATGTACACTTACCTGGAAAACAAAGGGCGGGGTCAACGGTTATGAGGTGATCGGTCCGAACGGCAACTCCATATTCATGCCTGCCGGAGGAGGTTACATGAGAGGTGAACTGCTGAATGAAGGGAGTGTCGGGGCATATTGGACCAGTGAACTGTTCACTATTAACAATTTCGGCAGTTCATATTCGTACCAGTATGATTTTGCCGCAATATATTACTATCTGGGATTCAGTGACATATTCAGGGACTGGTATTACAGATACTACATGTTCAGTGTCCGTCCGGTCTATGTCGAGTGATCAGGGGTAAGGATCAGACAGATTCTAAAGGATTGACTTGATCTCCTGCAGCGAACAGACAGTATAATCAGGGGAGACAGCCGGTGAAGGCTTTACATTCCTTATGTTGAACCAGATGGTGCGGAGCCCATACTCCGCACCTCCTTTTATGTCGGCGTTCAGGGAATCGCCTATTATTACACTCTCTGACGGCTTTATCCCGTCAATATGGTCGAAACAGTAGTCAAAATAGGCCGGAGAAGGTTTGATTATGCCGATATCGAGCGAACCGAACATCCCGTCCACATATCGCATGAGGCCGGCCTTATCAAGTCGTCCGCTCTGCTGCAGGTTGGAGGCGTTGCTCACCACGTAAATCCTGTAACGGGCATGAAGGTATTCCATTATTCCGTGCGCACCGGCCACAGGAACTGATGTCTCCCGCAAACCTGCTATGAAATCCTGTTCAAAGGAGATGCCGTCGGCGTCGATACCCAGATCCCTGAATATCCCTGCCCATCGGGTCCGGTGAAGTTCGTCAACGGTCAGGAGACCGTCCTCAATCCGTTTCCACAGCCTGATGTTACGGGCCAGGAAGAAGTCGAAAACGAGGTCCGAATATTCAAGGCCGTTCTTGCGGAAACAGCCACGTATGTCCTCGCGGGCGCACTCGTTGAAATCGAGCAGGGTGTCGTCCACATCCATGAGAACAGCCTTTATGCCACTCATCCTGGCCATCTCAGTCAAGTTTGAATAGTCCGTAAACGAGATTCGTGTAGAAGGAGATGCCTGTCTGGTAGTGGTCGGACGAATCGATGAAGATGCAGTCTATGTCCGGGTTGTCCGGCATGTGGGTGATGACGCTTTCAAGGCATTCGACAGGGACGGTCATGTCGCTGCGGGAATGGTAGAAAAGAACAGGTATCCTTGGGGACCAGCCTGTGGTCAGGTCGAGCTTGCCCAACTCCTGAAGTAGAGCCTCATGCATGGCCGAGCCTGTGTCGGTCAGGTCAGCTGAAACCATGGAGCCGAGTGTCCCGTAGCCTACGTCCAGCAGCATCCTGTTAAGCTGTGGAGCGGTATATTCCTTGGTCTCCAGCAACTGTGAAATTCCGGAGCGGTACAGCCTGTCCGACAGCAAGTCCTGTTCACTGAAGCGTTCCGCGAATGACGGACTCGAGTATAGTATGCTCTTTATTCCAGCCAGGAATTCTATGGGATATTCAAGGGGCTCGTCAGGTGCCGAAAGATACTTCCGGAAGAGTGCGGTCTGATCATACGGACCGCCACCGCAGAAACTCTTCTTCAGGTGCACGATATCCTGAAGCCCAGGGTCTGCCTCAATCTCCCTTGCAACCCCGAGTGAGACTGCGCCTCCAAGGGAATAGCCGAAGTTGTATGTGACGAAATCCTTGCGTAGGGCCATGCCGCGGTCCCTCAGCACGGTCAGTGCCGTTTTCAGGCAGTCGATGCTTTGCCTAGCGATGAGTGTGGTGTTGAAATAGGGCTGGTCCAGCTCTTTGGACAGTCCGATGCCCTGATAGTCGGCACCCACATAGACAGCTCTCCTGAAAGAGCCCTGCAACATCCCCGGCATGACGGACTGGGTGGGGCATTCGTCCCATCGGATGGCGGTAGGGTGGTTCTCAAGCCATATCTCAGAGCATGTGTCCGCATTGGCAGGCCAGCATACGCAGCCGGACAAAACGGTTGAATCCTGGCCTGAGCGGTACAGGAAGGAGATTCGTATCATGTCATAGCCCAGATTGAGCTTGCTTCCGATCTGGGTTTCCGTAATGAGTGTGTTGGCGAGCGTGTCGGTCTTGACGATCCTGTACCATTCCCCCGGCTCGGGCGAGGGTGGGTCAGCTTCCGTTGACTCCCTGGTGCAACCGGTCATGCAGAATGCCGCGCATATCAGGATCAGTGACGATATCTTTTTCATAATGGAGCGCTTATTTCACTGTCAGTATAAGTTGCCGCAGGGTCCTTTCCGTAACCCTGTAGCGGTTGTCCGGACGCAGACCGAGAACCCACACGATGTCATCCCCACCGGTGACAACAAGCTGGGAATGCTTTTCGGCAAGGTTCATCTTGCGGTCGGTCATGAAATCGCTTACGAGCCGCCGCCCTTTCATGCCGAAGGGGATGAACCAGTCCCCTTTCCGCCACTGCCGGACTGTAAGCGTGTCAGGCAGCATGTCGGCATCGAAAGTGGCGGTATCCGCATCCCTTGAGACAGGTGCCCCTTTCTCTTCAATCCTGACGGAGATTCTCCGCCTGTCGGGCAGCTGGACGGTGAAACCGTTGATTGTCAGTATGCTCACTGTCTCAGGCTCCTCCTTTTTCAATGGCATGAGGATGAACTTTCCCCGGTCCTTGAGCAGTATATGGCTTTCCGAAAGGAACCGCGTTCCGGGTTGCGAGTCAAGTGATGCCGCGATGCCGTTGATGCTTGCGTCGTTGAATCCGGCAGGTGAGAGTGTCTCGAACAGGAAGCCCTCTACCGACGGGGCCTGCCGGAGAGCGTCAATGTCAATCTCGAGATTCCCGTTCCTCTCAGAGACCACTTTACGGCGCGTCTCCGCGACCGATGCAGTATAGAACAGGTATGCCTGCTGAAGATGCCGTGCAGTGGATAGTATGGCCGATCCGGCGGACGGGTTGATTTCGCGCATAAGCGGCAGGAGCATGAGCCTGATCCTGTTGCGCGTGAAATCTGTCTCGAGGTTGGTACTGTCGGTTATGAAAGGCTGACCTATCTCTGTGAGATAAGTCTCTATTTCTTTTCTTGAGGCGCACAGAAGCGGCCTTACTATATCACCGTTGCGGGGCTTGATACCTGTCAGCCCCTTGAGTCCGGTACCTCTTGTAAGGTTAAGCAGCACTGTCTCCACCGAGTCATCCTGATGGTGGGCGATGCATACGGCGCCCGCTCCCTTTTCCTTCATGATGCGTCCGAAATCCCTGTAACGGAGCTCCCGGGCAGCCATCTCGATGGAGATTCCGTTCTGTGACGCGTAGCCCGATGTGTCGTATCCGCAAACGGTCAGCTCCGTTCCGAGCTGCCGGCACAACTCTTCGGTGAAGCGGCAGTCACGTTCGCTCTCATCGCCGCGGAGCCTGAAGTTGCAGTGCACTGCATGGCAGTCATAGCCGAGTGACAGGAGAATCCTGAGCAGGGCCACGCTGTCGGCTCCTCCGCTCACTCCCACAATCACTCTGCATCCGTTGGGAAGCAGTGACTCCTTCGTGATGAAATCCCTGACCTTCAGTTCAAGCGTGTGAGGCCTTCTGCCGTTTCCCTCCGTGTTCATACCTGTATAGCTGTCTTGTGTTCCGTATATTGTGCCAGATAGTATAGAAACCTCCCGCAACCGATATCACCGGATTCCAGAAAGTATAACCCATCCAGATGCCGAATACCGTGTTTTTCTGTCCCAAAGCCTGGCTTGCCTCCACGCTGCAGTCGTGCTTTGCACCTGTGCGCTGCCCTATACCGAACTGGAATATGCAGCACAGCAGTGATACCGCCGCCATTCCTGCAAGTGTCCAGATACTCTCACTGCTCCTGATGATGGAGCGGGTGCTCATCAGTATGGCAAGAGTGAGTGCGATGCTCCATAGATAGAATGACAGGTTGATGTGTGCCCCCACCCAGTCGTGGAATGACGGTGTCAGGTAGCGGATGGTCCAGGCTGCCAGACAAGGCAGTATCAGCAGCGGAAACACTTTCCCGAGAATGCGCAGGAATGCGTTCATGAAGGTGATTCCGGCCGAAGGGTAGAGCAGGGGTACCGTAAGAGGGACGACAATGGCTACCGTCAGGTTTATGATTACGGTATAGGTCACAACCTGTGCCATCTCACCTCCAAGCTTCCCTGTTACTACCGCGCAAGCTGTCGCTGTAGGGCATATCATGCAGAGCATGGCGGCTTCGAAAAGGGTCCTGTTGCGGATTATCCATGCGCTGAGCTGGCTGCCCGTGTGCAGGGCATATACAACGGCTCCACCCAGCAGCAGATATGAGCAGAGCTGGACAAGAAGGTTGCTCAGATGCCACCTTTTCAGCTTGAGCTGGCCGGGATCTATCCTGCAGAAACTGATGAACAGCATCAGGAACAGCAGGATAGGCTGTATCTTGCGGCAGAGTGTCTCAAGAAACGGTCCTGCAGGGTGCAATGCGGGTATATTCATGTAGATAAGGTATGCTCCTGCGCCTGCCACCATACCTATGACCAGCATCCGGTCCTTGATGAATTTCATTAATCCTCCGTGCATTGTCTGAAAATAAAACGTAGCAAAGATACTTTATATTTATCATTTACGTTTTAACTTTGTAGGGAAAAGCGTCAGGCGCGTTTCCATACGGATGAAAGACATGGGAAGGATCTGCAACCTGTTAACCCTTGCTTCGGTAATCATTATGTCGGCAGCATGTGAAGGTCGTGGGGAGTTCACCTCCTCACCTGAATACCGTCTGACCTTTTCGGCCGATACCGTAAAATTCGACACCCTTTTCACCTCCGTGACATCGGCCACGGCGGTATTCATGGTCTATAACAGCACATCTGCGGGTATAAGGGCGGATGTAATGATGTCAGGTGGTGACTCAAGCCCGTTCAGGCTGAATGTTGACGGGGAGGGCGGTTCGTATATGAGCGGTCTTGAAATTGAGCCAGGCGACAGCCTTTTCTGTTTTGTCACCGCCAACCTGCCCGACAGCGGTCAACCTGAACTGTTTTGGGCCAGGGACAGCGTGGCATTCATCCTTGAGAGCGGTGTGGTCCAGTATGTGCAGCTGGATGCATGTGGCCGGAACGCCCGTTTCCTGCACGGAATGAGGATTATGTCAGACACAGTGTTCACTCCGGATTACCCATACATCATCTATGACAGCCTGTGGGTGGCCGGCGGAGTGACACTTGGCCTTTTGCCGGGGACGGAACTCTATTTCCATAAGGGGGCAGGCCTGGTTGTGGAAGGGACGCTGATAGCCGAAGGCACCATAGAGCATCCTGTCCTGATGCGTGGAGACCGTATTGACCGGCTGTTCAGCGATCTTCCCTATGACCTGCTCTCGGAACAGTGGGAAGGTGTCAGGCTCTGTTCAGGCAGTTTCGGGAACAGTTTCTCGTTCTGTGACATCCACGGTGGGGAATTCGGAATCAGGGCGGACAGCTCGCGGGATGACCGTCTCAAGTTCAGCATGGTGTCATCGACTGTACATAATGTGGCAGGTAACGGGATTGAGACGACCGGTGCCCGTATCTCTGTAGCCAACTCACAGCTCACCAATGCAGGAGAACACTGTGTAAGCATCACGGGCGGATATGCTGAATTCAATTACTGCACGATAGCCTCCTTCCCGCTCTGGTGGTTGGGAGAGTCGGCAGTTTCGCTGAACAACACTTCCGACGGAGTGTCCTGGCCCCTTTTCGATGCCGGTTTCAGGAACTGCATAATCACCGGGAGGCAGGACGAGGCTATAACAGGGATGCTGATGGATTCCATCAGTGGTTATCCGTCAGGGAGTGTCGATTGTTACAGCGTGAGCAACTCGCTCGTCATGACATCGGACACACTCAACCCGCGTTTCAGTAATGTGGTCTTCGAGCGGCCCGGGGATGAAAGGAGCGGAGCTGCCAATTTCCGCGACCGTACGGTGGTGGATACATACCGCTCTGTATTTATGCTGGATTCCCTGTCTTCAGCAAGAGGCATTTCGGACACGGTTTCCGTGCGGTACTGGCCGGAGGACTTGAAAGGCGTGCCGAGACCCGCACACGGGGCCGATGCCGGCTGCTTCCAGTTCGAACCTTATTGAAACTATAACCGGATTTTTCATACCAATACATAATGACTGCAAAACCATGAGAAAATCATTGCTTCTTTCACTGCTTCTGTGTTCTCTCGCTCTTCCGGCCCGGAACCGCATCACGGTTATGTTCTACAACACTGAAAACCTGTTTGACACCATCGATGACCCGGATAAGGATGATGATGAGTTCACTCCCTCAGGCTCCCGCCGCTGGACAAGAAACCGTTACTGGACCAAGATAGGGAACCTGTGCAAGGTCATTGCCGCTGCCGATGAGGATACGGCTCCCGATATCATCGGCCTGTGCGAGGTGGAGAACGATTCTGTCATGACCGACTTCACAAAAAGGTCCCCATTGAGGCATCTCGAGTACCGCTATGTCATGACTGAATCGGCTGACACGCGAGGGATAGACGTGGCATTCCTCTACCGCAGGAGCTCTTTCGGGCTTATCGGTCATGAGTCACTTAGGATAGACCTGACGCCGTTAAGTTTCAGGCCCACACGTGATATCCTGCATGTTACCGGAAGGCTTCCTGACAATGATACTGTGGATTTCTACGTATGCCACTGGCCGAGCCGTTCGGGCGGGGTGGAGGAGACCGAGCCTTTGCGGATGCGTGCCGCACAGGTAGTCCGTAAATCGGTTGACAGCGTGCTGTCGGTCAGGCGCAAACCTTACATCGTTATAATGGGTGATCTTAACGGTGGTCCCGATACCCCTTCCGTAAGGGAGGGTCTGGGGACTGTTCCAAAGGGCAGGGGCCATGAGTCGGCCGACGGTGACCTGGTGACCATGATGGACGGGATAGGGCAGGGAAGCTACCAGTATCAGGGGGAGTGGGACAGCTATGACCATTTTGTGGTGTCGGGCAGCCTGCTGAACGGGTTAGGATGCACATCGGCTACCGGTGTAAAGGTCTTTTCGGCAGATTTCATGCTGCAGGATGACGACAAGTATGGCGGACGGAAGCCGATGAGGTCATACAACGGTTACCGGTATCAGGAGGGTTATTCGGACCATCTTCCGGTGCTGCTTTTTCTGGATTATTGAGATTCTCAGTTATAATGGCCCTCCATTACTCCCTCAGTTTTTGGAGTTCACGGAACAAAATTAAACAGATTCTGAGTATAATTCCGAATTAAAGACATATCTTTGATAGCCTCAAAGGCATTACACTGGTTGTTCTTACAATTAAATACAAAGAAATGAAGACATTAAAGACAATTGCACTGATTGCGGCGTGTGCGCTGGTATCTGTCCAGGCCGCTGCAAAGAAAAAGATTCCACTGGTCTATGATCAGGAGTTCGCGGGTGCCAGGTATGCAGCTCCCGCTTTCCCGACAGTCGCTGAGGCCAAGAGCCTTGAGACTCTGCCCAACCCATTCGAGTTCTCGAACAGTACCAAGAAGGTCAAGAAGTTCAAGGATTGGGAGAAACGCCGCGCTGAGATTATCCGCGAGCTTTACCATTATGAGGTGGGTGAGAAACCTATGGTTGACAAGAAGGACATTGAGGCCAAGCTCGAGGACAACACCCTTACCGTGATTGTCCACCGTAACGGTGAAACCTTGACCATCACATCCAGGATTACATATCCCGAGGGTGACGGTCCGTTCCCTTTGATGATAGGAATGTCCGGTATCAGCCTGCCGCGTCAGTTCTTCTCTGAGCGTAACATCGCTACCATGAACTTCAATATGGGTCAGGTTATGGCTCATCAGCAGAGGCGTGGAAGCGAACCAATCAACAAAATCTATCCTGAACTGGTTGAGAACGGTGCTTACGCCATGTGGCCATGGGGCGTGAGCCGTATCATTGACGGTCTGGAAATTGTTGGTGCAGCCAGTAAGATTGATATGCAACATATCGGAGTGACAGGTTGCTCATACGCAGGCAAGATGGCTCTCTGGTCAGGCGCCTTTGACGAGCGTATAGCATTGACAATAGCTCAGGAGCCAGGCGGTGGTGGCGCTGCTGCATGGCGTGTGTCTGAGACACTTGGTCATGTTGAGACTCTTGGCAATACCGATCCTCACTGGTTCAAGGAATCCATGTGGGATTGGAAGGATGATAACGTATCCAAGCTTCCCATGGACCATCATGAACTCTGCGCCCTTATTTGCCCGCGTGCATTGCTTGTGCTCGGCAATACCGATTACGAGTGGCTGGCCGACGAGGCAGGCTATGTGTCAAGTGTGGCTGCCCGCGAGGTATGGAAGAAATTCGGAATCGAGGACCGCATGGGATTCTCCATCCAGGGTAAACATGGCCATTGCCAGCTGCCCCAGAGCCAGTATCCGGAGGTTGAGGCATTCATTGACAAGTTCCTGCTGGGTAAGGAGGATGCCAATACCATTATCATGCATGTGGATGAGACTCTGGCTGACAAAGAGGTCCAGAAGTGGATTCCCTGGGCTCAAACCGGCTTCAAGTAAGCCGCTTTGATCCCGGGAATCCCAACCTTCTTTTAGTTTCGCATCCGCGAAACGAGGGCTCAAACCGGCTTCAAGTAAGCCGATTTGATCCCGGGAATCCCAACCTTCTTTTAGTTTCGCATCCGCGAAACGAGGGCTCAAACCGGCTTTAAATAAGCCGATTTGATTCCGGGAATCCCAACCTTCTTTTAGTTTCGCATCCGCGAAACAGGGGCACAAGTCGATTTCAAATAAAAAACGTGCAATTGGAGACTGTCCCCAATTGCACGTTAAAAGATGAGGATGACCCAAAGCCATCCTCATCTTTTAACTTTTATCGTGCCGAGGGTGGCAACGGTTCTGGAGACCACACTTTTCAAGTTTTTGCTCGGATAGCCGAGTTTTTTGTACTTTTGCAGGCCGAAAAATGTACTGATGAATACTATTTGGATTGTACTGCCGATACTTACTCTTTTGATGTTTGATTTGGGGCTGTCGCTCCGTTTTGAGGATTTTGGAAAGGTATTCAAACATCCTTGGCCAATAGCCGTGGCGTTGCTGGGACAGTTGATCCTGCTTCCTCTTATTGCGCTGGGGCTGGCGTGGGCTTTCAAACTGACTCCGGTATTTTTCATCGGCCTTATACTGATAGCTTGCTGTCCGGGTGGCAGTTCATCGAACGTGTTCTCCAAACTGGCAGGCGGCGATGTGGCCCTTTCTGTGATACTGACAGCACTCAGCAGCATAATCACTCTGTTTACCATTCCGGTTATAATGAGTTGGGCCACACAGATGATAGGCGAAAGCGTGGGTATAACTCTGCCTGTCGGTAATCTGATTAAACAGAACCTCCTGCTCATGCTGCTTCCGGTATTGCTGGGAATAGGTATGCACTATGTCTGGCCCAAGGCTGCTGTTGCAACCGACCGCGTATTGGCCAAACTGGCGTTCCCGCTTCTGATGGTACTCATTACGGTCTTTTACATACAGCATCATGAAACTATCCTGAAGCATATCGGCCAGTTGGGGGCTTGTGTCACCTCTCTTATTCTGGTTGCCATAGGATGCTCTTCATTGCTTTCACGGCTGGTCCATAATGACAGCCGTCAGAGACGCACCGTCGTGATTGAGGTGGGCATGCAGAACGCAGCCCAGGCTATAGCAATAGCTTCCAGCCCCTTCATATTCCATGATGAGGTAATGGCTATTCCCGCCATTCTCTATTCCCTGATGATGAACGTGGTGCTGCTTATCTACGTATTCATAATCCGCAGGAAATGATTCTGTCGTCAGTGCTGTTTACAAGGTTTTATATCACAGTATGACCGGACTTATACACAGGCTTGTAGCGTGCAGGCAAACCTTTCTCTGAGTGAAAAATAGGAAATCCCCCCCCCCATTTTTAGGGATTTTCCCTTTTTCAGGGGATATTTACATAGTATTTTTATGCCGTTGTACCAAAGTTTAACGTACTAACCTATTTAACTATGACCAAGTACAAGTCCCTATTGCTTGCAATCCTGTTGATTGTATTTGCAGGCTGTGAGAAAGAGAAAGAGGGTAAAATAGAGTTTGACCCCGAGGCAGTGACACAGGAGGTGGAGAGTCTGGAGATGTTCTCCGCCACTATCTACGGCAAGCTGGTTCTGCCGGACATCAGGAAGGAGGATTTCACATTCGGTTTCGAGTATTCCACCGACCAGGCGTTCAGCGCCCTCAAACTGAAGAGAGTGGAGTGTGCCTTCTATAATACCCAGAACGGTAACATGTTCAGCAGTTCCCTGACCAACCTTACGATGGGCACAGCATATTACTACCGCGCATACATCACCTATAAGGGTGTCACCTATTACGGTGATGTGATGACCTTCACGACCAAGGGCGTGGAGGTGACAACCGGCGATATGGACCCTTCCACCTTCGAGGTCACATCGAAAGTCGCCATGGGCAGCGATTTTGAGAAGATAAGATACGGACTGTGCTTCGGAGAAACGGAGAACCTGAGCGTTGAGAGCTCGGTAATAGGAACCAACGAAGCAGAGCAGGACGGAAGCTATACCCTAAGGCTGAACGACATCCCTTACGGGGAGTTCTTCTACAGGGCTTACGTGACCGTTAACGATGCAACGTTCTACGGAGAGGTTAAGAGCCTTGAGGGCAACAAGGTGGTGACCGGCGAGCTGGACGAGGAAACGATGACGGTCAGCGCATGGGTGAGGTTTTCTTCCGGATATGACAACTTCACATACGGAATATGTTACGGCACGAGTTCATCGCCCACCAAGGACAATGACAAGTTTATAGCTGGAGGAAAGTTTGACACTGAGAACAATTTCACGGCCACCCTTACGCGTCTTCCTTTCGGAAAGATATATTACCGTGCCTACATAACCATTGGCCAGAAGGTCTATTACGGTGAGACCTACAGTTTTGACCACTACATGAAGGTTGGTGAGCCCGTTGACTTGGGGCTGTCCGTAAAATGGGCCGATAT
>JAGCDE010000047.1 GCA_017651315.1 Bacteroidaceae bacterium | reverse complement strand
AGGGGCAATAATGAGCGTTTCAGACAAGGTTCTTCTTAGAAAGCGTGCCATTATCGAGACCATCAACGATGAACTGAAGAATATAGCACAGGTGGAACACTCAAGACACCGCTCTTTCCAGAATTTTGTCGTAAACATGCTCGGGGCAATTGCATCATACTGCTTCTTTCCGAAGAAACCATGTATCAACATCATCAAAGTGACTGACAATCAACTAACTTTGTTCTAAAACAAATTCGTCGAACTCACGTTATTTAGGCGACATTCTCTGAAAAAAATCTCCTTTCGTGAACAATTGAGGAGATAGGAGTCTTGAGTACATTGTTTTGGAGCGGATTTGATGACGGGAAAGATAGCTTCAAACACCTCTCTTGTTGAAGCGGTAAGTCCTGCTTCAATCGTGTGCTTGGAATCAGTAGGGTTTAGCATATCGTGTCAAATAATTATCGGGGTTTTTAATGGCGAATATTTTAACAGCCAGGATATAGTTCAGGATATTCATTCTATCACCCTGACTAACAAGACGTTCCTTCCAGACTTTCTTGATGTGGGCCTTGCTCCATATTCCGAAAAGCATGGGAAGATCTTCAAGATCAAGGTGTACAAGAGAAGCTTCAATTACAGAATCATCGTCTATATGTTCGGGAATACCGGAATAAGACCAGAAACCGCCGTTTTTTTTGACCTTCTCCATAATAGCCAGTTTCCTTTCCTGTTTTGATTCCATTTCTATTCCGGTCAACTCATTCTCCACTAGAAAACGGGTCTGGGCAACAGCTAACGTGCCAGGTTGATAGTCAAGTTCATGGTCAAGTCTTACTGAAAGGGGAATAGTTATATCCCTCTTTCCACCCAGTATGGCCGATATTGTCTGAACATGCTCGCCAACCCGAATCGCCAGTTCCGTCTGACTGATACCGAGTTCGGCCAACCTGCCACGAATCATATCACCAACAGGGATTGCAGTTGTCACGTCTTTTGTTTCCACAACTGCAAAGATAATAATTTAATACATAAAAAATAAACAAATCTGTTGAAAATAAATATTCCACATAAATGACTTCTCCGTGTCACAGTGCGGCGCGGATGCGGACCAGTTTTGTAAGCAAGCCTTCCAGCAGCTCCAGCGGAAGCATGTTGGCACCGTCGCTCTTGGCTTGCGAGGGATCCTGGTGCGTTTCCATGAAGAGACCGTCAGCACCTACTGCCACAGCGGCTTTTGATATGGTCTCTATAAGTTCCGGCTGGCCGCCCGTAACACCGCTGGTCTGGTTGGGACGCTGCAACGAGTGGGTGCAGTCCACCACCACAGGATAGCCGAACTTCTGCATCTGCGGGATACCGCGGAAATCGACCACCAGATCCTGATAGCCGAATGTGGTGCCGCGCTCTGTCAGCATGATATTCCTATTACCGGCATCTACAACCTTCTGTGCGGCAAACTGCATAGCCTCGGGCGCAAGGAACTGCCCTTTCTTTATGTTCACGGTCCTGCCTGTACGGGCTGCAGCCACCAGCAGGTCGGTCTGGCGGCACAGGAACGCCGGAATCTGGAGTATATCCACATATTCCGCCGCCATAGCAGCATCCTCCTCACGGTGAATGTCGGTAACCACAGGGATTCCGAACTCGCTGCGTACGCGCCCGAGTATCCTGAGCGCCTTTTCATCGCCTATTCCGGTGAATGAGTCTATGCGCGAGCGGTTGGCTTTCCTGAATGAGCCCTTGAACGCGTAAGGTATGTCAAGACGTGAAGTGATATCGACACACCTCTCTGCTATGCGGAGGGCCATATCCTCGCCCTCGATAACGCAAGGGCCGGCCAGCAGGAAGAAATTCGGGGAGTCTTTAAACAGAGCCATGGGGTAAAGGTGGGATTATGAAGTTTATGACTGCCGGCTCAAGTGATATCTTGAGCGGGAAAGTATGGTTCAGGGTGCGGCCGTCTATACAGGTAAGGGTGCCGTCGGCCTGAAGGATCTCAATCTGTTTGGTGCGATAGGGACGGACCTGTTCGTGATTGAGGAACTGGTTATGCAGAATCATGTATAGCCCGCGTATTGTCTGCCATATTTTCGGCCTATACACAACCGAGAGGTCCAGCCATCCGTTATAGGGAACAGCGCTCGGGGTCATACCGTAACCGCGGGAGTTGCCTATGCAGATAGTCATGATCCTGTCATTAATCTCCTCGCTGTTCACTTTGATACGCATCTTGTACTGCTTGCGCTCCTTGAAGAGACTGAAGATAGCCAACAGATATGCAGGATTCTTCCTCCCGAACCGCTTGCATATATCGGACAGGCGTATGGCCTGTGCGCCCAGACCTATGTTCACAGCCATCAGGAAGTAACGCACGCGCTCCGCCCCATCCTCCTGATATGAGCAGTAACCCACATCAATCCTTTTGGTACGGTGCTCTATGATGTTATGTATGGCCTGCTTGTATTTGTCCACATCCAGCCCCCAGAAACTGGCGAAGTCATTGCCTATGCCGTTGGGCACAATACCCAGCCTGATGTTCTGACGGATCTCACGTGGAGACAGCATAATGGCATTGATGGCATCATTGAGTGCCTCGTCACCCCCTACAATCACTATTGTCTGGTGTCCGCTGTCAATCAGCATACGTGTGATACGCTCAATGGAACCCTCTCCTCCGGACTGCACCACATCATACACCACCTCACGGAAATCCAGATATTCCTTGATCTGTCCCCAGCGCTTGAACGTGTTGCTCACGCCAGCCCGAGGCACATATACAATTCCCCATCTATCCTCGTCCACGCTCATGGTCAATTCTCCATTAGTTTGACAATACGGTTAACCTTCTCCTCCATGGGCCATCCATACGGTATCCACTCTATCCTTATTCCCCTGCGCTCCATACCCCGGAACCAGGTCATCTGCCGTTTGGCGAACTGGTGTATGGCCACCTCCAGTTCCTTGACAAGATACTTATATTCCAGTTGTCCTGTCACATACAGCGTGACATACTTGTATTCAAGACCATAGTATATGAGGTCCCCGGCCGGGATACCACGCTCCAGCAGTCCCTTAACCTCATCAATCATCCCCTCCTGAAGACGCCGTTCCAGACGGCTGCTGATAAGCTCGCGCCTGAGGTCACGGCTTATGTCAACACCTATGTTAAGGCTCTTCAGCTGCGGGAAGGCGCCGGCCTCCACGGGCGTGTTGCGGTAACACTCCTCTATCTCAATGGCACGGATGGCACGTTTGGTGGTATCCACATCGGTAGTGTTGTGCAGGGTCTTGTAACCTTTGAGTATCTCCGTCAGTTCTGAAAGTGTCTTACCTTCCAGAGATTTACGCAGTTCAGGGTTCTCCGGTACAGGAATAAGACGATATCCCCGCAGGACGGATTCCAGATAGAGCCCCGTTCCACCGCACATTATGGGCAGAGCACCCCGCTCCGTAACTCCACGGTATGCCTTCAGGAAATCACCCTGGAACTCATAAACGTTATATTTAGAGCCGGGTTCGGCTATATCGATAAGGTGATACGGAATGCGATGGCCGCCAATCTCATAGTCAGCCAGGTCCTTGCCCGTACCGATGTCCATACCGCGATATACCTGACGGCTGTCAGCGCTGAGGATCTCTCCCCCCATGCGGTCAGCCAGTGCCACAGCCAGCCGGGTTTTGCCGCAGGCCGTGGGTCCGAGCACAGTTATCAGGTCATATCTTGCCATATACAGGTGCGAAGGTAAAAAAAAATCCCCGCACTCGTGCGAGGATTCTTTATTATGATCACTTTATGGCCTACGGCCATGAATAAATGCTGCGCCTCGGCATAAACAAGTAAACTTGTTCCTGCTCTCGGTTTGCAATTTATTTGGTGATGACGCGGGCCATCTCGCAAACCTTGTTGCTGTAACCCCACTCGTTGTCATACCATGCGCACACCTTAACGAAGGTAGGATCGAGCTGGATACCTGCCTTGACGTCAAAGATAGAGGTGTGAGGATCGTTGCGGAAGTCAGTTGAAACGACAGCCTCATCGGTGTAACCCAGGATACCCTTGAGCTCGCCCTCGGAAGCCTCCTTCATGGCAGCGCAGATCTCATCGTATGTGCAGGGCTTCTCAAGCTCAGCGGTCAGGTCAACGAATGATACGTCCGATGTGGGGACGCGGAGTGACATACCTGTCAGACGGCCGTTCAGAACGGGCAGAACCTTACCTACAGCCTTGGCAGCACCTGTTGAAGAAGGAATGATGTTCTCCAGGATACCGCGGCCACCGCGCCAATCCTTCTTGGAAGGACCGTCAACGGTCTTCTGGGTAGCGGTAGCAGCGTGAACGGTTGTCATGAGGCCGCGCTTGATACCGAACTTGTCGTTCAGGACCTTGCTGATAGGAGCAAGGCAGTTGGTGGTGCAGGATGCGTTGGAGATGATGGTCTGACCAGCGTAAGTCTTGTCATTGACACCATAGACGAACATAGGAGTAGCGTCCTTTGAAGGAGCTGACATGATAACCTTCTTGGCACCGGCCTTGATGTGAGCCTCAGCCAGCTCAGCGGTCAGGAAGAAACCAGTTGACTCAACAACTACGTCAACGCCCAGAGCGCCCCATGTGATGTTGATGGGATCCTTCTCAGCGAAGACCTGGATCTTGTTGCCGTCAACTATCATGTAGTTACCCTCAACCTTGATGTCGTGGTTGAACGGGCCATGAACTGAATCATACTTCAGCATGTAAGCCAGATAGTCGGGATCCAGAAGATCATTGATACCTACGACCTGAATGTCGTCTGCGAAGTTCTCAACGGCAGCACGGAAAACCATGCGTCCGATACGGCCGAAACCGTTAATACCGAGTTTGATCATTGTGTTTGATTTAGGTTGTTTGTTATATTGAAATTCTCTTTCTCCTTAAAAACGGCGCAAAATTAAGAATTTCTTTTTACTTTCGCGCACAAATTCAAAAGTATAAAGGTTAAAACAGTTTAAGAGAAATCATGGGTTTATTTAACAGGAATAAAAGTGATGAGCCTCAGAATATAGGTGGTCTTGAAGATTTCATGACCCTGATACGCGTCTATATGCAATCTGAAATAGCCGGAAACATGGGTATAACCAACATCAACATGCTTCCGGACCTGGCCACATTCAAGAGAGGACTCAAGATACAGACCCAGGGCAACAAGCTCGGTATAGCCGAGAAGGCCCGCTGCCGGAAGATGCTCTCCCAGATGTACGAACTCTCCGACGTGTTCTTCAAGGAGCTGGACACATGCATACGCAAGAACTGCCGTAACGTGAACATGCTCCAACCCTTCATGTTCCAGTTCCAGGGATTCAGCTCTGACCTGATGATGCAGGTGGGCACCATACTCAAATGGAGGTTCCGCGTCCCGCGTTTCCTCAAGAACGCCCTCAGGACGATGACCCAGGACGCTGTCCACAAGATCATGACCAACAACAGCTGGAAGGACGAGGCCAGTTACAAGACTGTCTATAACATACGCCAGTACCAGCAGCACCTTGGCCTGTCCGAGAGTTGGATGACAGAGTATGCGTTCAGGATGATTACCCTGGCCAAGAAGGAGCCCCGAAGGAAGGAGGACCTTGAGGCTGCCCGCGAGATGCTCAGAAAGAGAGGATAAAAAGTAACGTCAGGGAATGCACCTTATAAAATAGGTTCTATTCTTGATGACGAACGTTTTTTTCCTTACCTTTGTAAAAGCAAAATTCAGGGCCGGCCGCTATGACTGACGATGATTCCATACTGATAGAACAGTTCGAGGCTAAAATCAGGAGACTGATGGACCTCTACAATGATGTCAAGCTAAGGAACTCCCGGCTTATCCAGGAGATAGAAGCCAGGAACGGGGAAATCCGGCAGCTCAGAGAGGAGGTCTCCTCCCTCAGGGAATCATACCTGAATCTTAAACAGTCCAAGGTGCTCGAGGTTTCGGGACATGACATTGACGCCACGAAACGCAGGGTATCCGGACTGGTGCGTGAGATTGACCATTGCATAGAATTATTGAATGTCTGAATTCTATGGATGATTTGTTCGAGATAAAACTCAGGGTCGGCGGTCTCTATTATCCGCTCAAGATAAAGAGGAAGGACGAGTACATGTACCGGGAGGCCGCCCGTCGTATCAATGATAAGCTCAACAGGTACCGGGAGCGTTACCCGGAGTTGAGCAATGAAAAATACTATGTCATGGCCGCCATACACATATCTGTGGTGAACGTCATGTGGGAAAGTTTCAACGACACGACACCCTACAGGGACAAGATACGTCAGCTTGACGAACAGCTCGAATCGTTCCTGAGCAGCGAGCCGGAGCCGCTCCCCCGGCCCGAGTAATCTCCGACAGACATCCGGGTTAAGGTTATTCCGCGCACTCATTCTGATGGAAAGGTGGTCTCCCGGCCTCTCCGCATCAGGGTAGTGCGTTTCATTATATACATATATACAGGGAGGATACTACAATATGGAATACATATTTCTGTTTATCGGACTCGTGGCAGGTGCAGCCGTCGCCTGGTTCCTGTCCAACAGCAAACTGAACAAGAGAGTGCAAGCCCGCCTGCTGGAGGCGGAAAGTCAGGCCGAAGCCATCAAGCGTGACAAGCTCCTTGAAGTGAAGGAGAAATTCCTGAACAAGAAAGCCGAGCTTGAAAAGGAGGTCCAGCAGCGTGACCAGAAACTGCAGCAGAGCGAGAACCGCCTGCGCCAGAAGGAGATGCAGCTCAACCAGCGTCATGAGGACCTGCAGCGCAAGCATCAGGAAGCCGATGCCGTACGCGATAATCTGGAGATACAGCTCTCACTGCTCAATGACAAGAAAGAGGAGCTTGACAAACTCCAGCACCAGGAACGTGAGAAACTTGAAATGATAAGCGGACTCTCCGCTGCCGATGCCAAGAACCGTCTTATCGAATCACTCAAGGAGGAGGCCAAGACCGAGGCCGCATCATACATCAACGACATCATGGACGATGCCAAGATGACCGCCAACAAGGAGGCCAAGAAGATAGTCATCCAGACCATCCAGCGCATAGGCACCGAAACCGCCGTCGAGAACTCCGTATCGGTGTTCCACATAGAGAATGATGAGATGAAAGGACGCATTATCGGCCGCGAGGGCCGTAACATCCGCGCACTTGAAGCCGCCTGCGGCGTTGAGATAGTGGTGGATGACACTCCTGAGGCTATCGTCATCTCCGCATTCGACCCCGTACGCCGTGAGATTGCCCGCCTTGCGCTGCATCAGCTTGTGGCCGACGGCCGCATCCACCCCGCCCGCATCGAGGAGGTGGTGGCCAAGGTCCAGAAACAGGTGGAGGAAGAGATCATCGAGACCGGCAAGCGCACCACCATAGACCTGGGAATACACGGGCTGCATCCTGAACTCATACGTATCATAGGCAAGATGAAGTACCGCTCGTCATACGGCCAGAACCTGCTCCAACATGCCCGCGAGACCGCCAACCTGTGCGCCGTGATGGCATCGGAGCTTGGTCTGAACCCCAAGAAAGCCAAACGCGCCGGCCTGTTGCACGATATAGGTAAGGTGCCCGATGAGGAGACCGAGATGGCCCACGCCGAATACGGAATGCACATAGCCGAGCGATACAAGGAGAAACCCGATATATGCAACGCCATAGGTGCCCACCACGATGAGATAGAGATGACCAGTCTCATAGCACCCATAGTACAGATATGTGACGCAATCTCAGGAGCCCGTCCGGGAGCCCGCCGCGAGATTGTGGAGGCTTACATCAAGCGTTTGAACGACCTTGAAAAGATAGCCCTCTCCTATCCCGGCGTGACCAAGACCTACGCCATACAGGCAGGACGCGAGCTTCGCGTGATTGTGGGAGCGGACAAGATAGATGACAAGCAGACCGAGCAGCTCTCAGCCGAGATTGCACAGAAGATACAGAACGAGATGACCTATCCCGGTCAGGTCAAGATTACAGTTATTCGTGAAACCCGCGCCGTAAACTACGCACGATAAAAAAAAATGTAATGAAGAGATTACCCATACGGTTGCTTACAGCAGCAACCGCTCTTCTTGCTTTCAGTAATTCCAAAGCCGATTCAACGACGGAGCCGGCTTTAGTCATAAACGAGGTCATGGCCGCCAACATAGACATGTTCCTTGACCCGTCACTGAACTACGGAAGCTGGATAGAGCTCTACAACCCTACGGATGATGACATCAACATAGCAGGATGGTATCTGAGCGATGACCCGGCCGACCTGCTCCAGTACCCCTTAGGCAGCCGCAAGCGAATAGTCCCGGCACACGGTTTCCTCAACCTTTGGATGGGGCATCAGGATGATTACTGCCTGGACCAGCTTGACTTCAAGCTCATCAACGAAGGCGGCAGCGTGACACTCTCCGATCCGGAAGGCCATCCCGTATCGGAAGTGTGGTATCCTGAGTCCATGCCCCGCATCTCATGGGCCCGTACCGCCGACGGAGGTGACGAATGGGGCTATACCGGCTACCCCACTCCGGCCGCCACGAACGCCACGAGCGAGTTCGCCTCAGAGCAGCTCCAGCCACCCGTGGTCGATACGGACTCGCATCTCTTCAACGCACAATTCGATATCAACATTGACATACCTGAAGGGGCTGTGCTCTACTACACCCTGAACGGCTCCACTCCCACTCCGGACAATACTACAGTCAAAATCTTCGATGGGACATCATACTCCGTCACCTCCACCAAGGTGATGCGCTTCAGGCTCTACAAGGAGGGATATCTGCCCAGCCAGGTGGTGACCCGTTCCTACATCAAGACCTCCAATGACTACAAGGTTCCGGTACTCTCCATAGTCACCGCCAATGACAACCTGTACAGTACCAAGTACGGCTTGTGGGCCAAGGGACCCAACGGCAAGTCCGGCAACGGACAGAACGACCTGTGTAACTGGAACCGTGACTGGGACCGCCCGGTCAACGTGGAATTCATCGACACAGATGGCACTACATTAATCAACCAGGAGGCAGACCTCTGTCCGTCAGGCCGTTACAGCATGGCATACGACCCGCGTCCCTTCAAGATCGAAGCCAAGAAAAAATACGGTTACGAGACATTCTTCCCGTTTACACCGTTCCAGGACAAGCCATATAACAAATACAAGACCCTGAAGATCCGCAACGGCGGTAACTATAACCAGACCCGTTTCAAGGATGCCGCGCTGCATGAAATCATACTCCGTTCCGGACTCAATCTGGACTGCCAGTCATACCAGCCTGTACACCATTATATAAACGGTGTATATAAAGGCGTAATCAACATGCGTGAACCCAACAACAAGGATTACGCATTCGCCAACTACGGATATGATGAGGACGAGGTGGATTTCTTCAAGGTGGACCACAGGCTCGGCAACGGAGGATACGCACAGGTAAGAGGCACGAGCGATGCCTGGGACGAATGGTTCAGGCTTGCCAAGAACTCCAGCAATCCCGAATCCTACAGGAGGATATGCGAGCTTGTGGATATTGAGGAGTTTGCCAATTATCTTGCTGTGGAGTTCTTCCTCTACAACTGGGACTGGCCACGCAACAATGTGAAAGGTTTCCGCCACAGGAGTGATGACGGCCATTTCCGTCTCGTAATGTTTGACCTTGACTACGCGTTCGGATTCGACAGCCGGCCAGGCACCACAAACCCGTTCACGTTCTTCGACTCGGAGGAGTACTACAGTGCTGCCGATGGAGGCGGTTACAAGACCGTGATGGTGACTCTCGTTCACAATATGCTCAGCAACAGCACATTCCGGAAGCTGTTCATAGACAGTTTCACCATTGTGGCCGGCTCGGTGTTCGAACCTACACGCTGCAAGGCCATTGTCGATGAACTGTCCGCACGCGCCAAGCGGGAGATGTCCTTCAACAATGAATCACCCATGAGTGATGCCAACAAGATAAACAGCGCACTCACCACCTCCTATCGTGACGGCAAGATTTCACAGCTTGCAGGCTGGTCCTACGCCAGGCTGAGTTCCACCAAGAAGGCACAAAAAACCATCTATTCCAATATCCCCGATGCAAGACTCACCATCAATGACCTGCCCATACCTACCGGACAGTTTGACGGTCAGGTGTTCCTGCCGGCCAAGGTGAAGGCAGAGGCTCCCAACGGCTACATATTCGAAGCATGGAGGGACAAGGACGGATTCCTTGTGTCCCGACTGCAGGACTATTCCGTGAATTCCTATACCCAGACTCTCGTGGCCACATTCATCCCTGACACTGTCAATGTAAACATGCAGCATCCCCTGAGAATAAACGAGCTCAGTGCTGACAACAGTCTCTACATGAATGACAACTACAAGAAGACTGACTGGATAGAGATTTACAACACCACAGCCCAAGAGATTGACGCCGGCGGATACCTTCTCTCCGATGACACCGCCCTTCCTGATAAGTATGTCATTCCGGAGGGCACTGTCATCCCCGCGCACGGATTCCTGACCGTATGGTGTGATGATGCCGCCACCGATGATGCTCTGGCCAAGCTGCACACCCCGTTCAAGCTCAGGAAAAACAGTGGAACCATTATGCTCACCGCTCCGGACCAGAGCTGGACCGACACACTGAGCTACGGTCTCCATGAAGGCTACCAGAGCATAGGACTCTATCCTGACGGCGGTAACAGCACATACGTCATGAACCGCCCCAGCTTAGGCAAATCCAACACGCTCAGCACGTTCGACAGCATAGACCGCGAGACCGTAATCACCGCTCTCATGGACATTCCGCTTGAGGAGAATAATAACGGAATCATCTACAACCTGTTCGGACAGCCGGTTTCAAGCCCTCAGCCCGGACACATTTACATAATCGGGCACAGGAAAGTGCTGTACTGAACTTTACAGCGGTCATTGGACGAAAGAAAGCGGAGTGTCGGGAAAAAATAAAGGATGCTCCGCTTTCTTTCCATTGGAAAAGGACTGTATCTACTGTTGGAAGAAAAGTCTCATCCATTCCGCTGGGATTTTCTTCTGGATATACTGCTTGAGCCTGCCGGCATAACTCGACGAACGGTTCACCAGCTCCATTGATAATCGCCAGTTAACACCGAGATAACGGTATATGCAGTATGATATCTCTGTTTCTGAGAGCGACGGCACCTCACGCCTCATCATATCGATCACCTTCTCGAAATAAAGCTCCATATCATGCTTTATGACTGCCCGTTCCGAAAATACTGGCTCGCGATCATCGGCAGCAAGTTCCGACAGCAAGTTATATCCGTAACTGTCTCTGAACACCCTTGAGGACGATTTGAGAGCCTCCTCCATATTATCCATCCCTATATCCTTCTGTATCCTGCGCCGCACCATCGAGTCACGCAGACGTTCATACTCTCGCCTGCGCCGGGTTTCATTATACAGATACGCCAGTATCAGTCCCAGCCCCACAATCAGTATGGTAGAGCAGGTAATGATTATATAGCGCTTGCGCACCTCCTTCCTACGCAGCTCATACACTTCAAGGTTATGGCGCAGGTGAATGACCGTTATCGAGTCCTGCCCGTAGCGCTCGTTCTGCCGGACCAGGCAATCCTTGTAATGCTCCATGTAAGAGAGAGCCTCATCGTCAAGCCCCATCTTAAGCGACAGCTCCGGCAGACGGCTGTAGTTGTTGCTCTCCGTACTCAGCTCCAGGTCACAACCCAATGACTTGCGGTAATAGAAATACGCCGAATCATACTGACCGGCAGCATAGAAAGCATCGGCCTTGATGCTGTAACCCGCTCCTGACTCGAAACCCACCCCGTCTATGTAACGGTTCACATACCTGAGCGCGCTATCAGTGTTCCCGTAGTGGTGAAGCTGTATCTTGGACAGCTGCAGGTAAGCCTCCGTGCACAGCATCGGGGATAGGAACCTGTTGTCCGCCAGCCTGCGGAACGCCCTCTCCGCCCTCTCGAAACGCCTCTCATACAGATCCAGCAGCGCCAGGTTATACTCGCAGTAGGCCATAGTGACGGAGTCCTTCAGCGTGCGGGTATTCTCAAGACAGGCATTCAGCATACGGTCCGCCTCAGCATACATGTGCCTCTGCAGATACTGCTTGCCCAGATTATGCTCACAAATCAGGTAATACCTCACCAGTGTGTCCGGGAACAGGTCCTTGGCCGTGAGATAGGAATTGATGGCTCCCAAGTCATCATCGGTAAGGGACAGCACGCACCCCCGGCTGTACCAGGCCATTGCCGCATGATAGTCCTTCCTGCGGTTCCCGTAATAGCCTGTGGCCTCACGTATCAGCCGGTCATCGGGAATATCCTTGTAGTTCTTGTAATCCGCCTGGGTACGCAGGATGGCGTACAGTGCCCTTCCCTTCCTGCTTTCAGGCACCGGAAAAGTACTGAGGAGCGAATCAGCGCGTACCGGGTCAGTCTCTAACAGACGCTCCACCTCCGCCAACCTGCCGTTGGAGCCGCCGCAAGACATGAGCGCAGCAACATAAACCAGCATCACTGCCACAACACAACAGTATCCGTTTCCACGTACTTTCATCATTCCGCCCTCAGATGTTCATAGATTCACCTCACCAGAACCTTGCTCACACTGCCGTCAGGAGCCTTGATAATATGCAGGCCGGGACGGTCAGCGGAAATAATGCGCCCGTCCGGACTGTAGTGAACCGGATTGCCGCCCAATATCCCGGACTCCTTCCACAAAAGAACGACAACCTCGGTAGGCACACCCATGAACGCTGTAGGAGCTATCTCCGGGTTACCCTCTATCACTATCCGCTTCAGGCCTGTGCAGCCGAAGAACGCATACTCGTCAATCAGCTCCACACTGGCCGGAATCACTATCTCAGTGAGGCCTGAACAGTTGTAGAACGCACTGTGGCCTATCGTGACGATGCCCTCCGGAAGGACCACTCCATCAAGTGAAGTGCAGCCGTAGAACATTGCATCGGGGACGGATCCAACTCCCGAAGGGATGTTCACTCCCTTGAGGCCGATGCAGCCCGCGAAACTGCCGTAACCCAATGTGGTCACACTCTCAGGGAAGGAGACCGTCTCAAGCTCAGTACAGCCTATGAATGCGTAGTAGTCCGTTCCCACTACACGGTAAGTGGTGTCATTGGCCGAAACTGATTCCGGTATGACCAGATTGCCGCTGTAGGGAGCATAATCCACCAACACTGTATCGGCACCTGTACCCAAAGAATTCATCGTATGCACACGCATAGGAGTGCGGGGCTGCTGTCCGCCGGCTATCGGGTCACGCGGCGTGAGAGGGCCGTCAAAACCGAAGTTGTCACGGAATTTCTCGCGGTTAACCTCACGAGCTGCAACCATCGCACCTCCCGGCTGAACCGTATAATATATGGTGTCCGCAACCAAATCCGCAGTGTAACCGTTTGAAGAAACAGATTGGAGAGTGTCACCAAAATAGACTGGAACTGTGTAACTGAAAGATACCGGTTCCTCTAATAAATATACATTATCTATCTGGAAACGGAAGTACCCTTGAAGAGGTTTGTCTTTATCCGATGGATGACGTCTGAAAATGACAGAATAATACTCCTCGTCATAATAATCTGCGTACCACACCTCTTCACTTCCGTCAAGACCCGCCATTTTTGCCGTGATTCTGGTCTCAGAACCAGCTTGCAATGGTTTTTGGAAGGAAACCGCCACACTGTCAAGATCGGATGGCGCATTATTTATATATCTATCCAGACTGCACGATTTGAAATAATTCATAGTGGAAACAGACAACGAGGAAGTGTTATCACCCGCATACAGGTCAACTATATCAGGAATCCTGCGCCATACAGTATCATTCGTTTCAGCATTGATACTCTCTATGTATTTCAATGCCAAACCGGTTTCTTCGGCAGGATTGGTAAAACTTATCCTTATATTGGATAATCCTACAAATGAATCGTCTTCAATCCAGACATATAATCTGCCATCCGAATGATATTCCCCACTGAGGATATCGTACACGTATGGCTCCCCGTCAATCTCACCTGTTATGGAGAAATAATCAGAAGGTACTTCAACAGTACCACAAGGAACAGCGCTTGCCATATCGCCGATATTGGTTGGATAAGCAAACTCTATCCTTGCCAGATCACCGCCAATAAGCACATTACAAAACTTGTTCTCGCACAGTGTTACATCATCAAGCCGGAAAGTGCGTCCGGGACTTACAAAAGAGAGCCTGAGACAGCAGTCATCATAATCAGCATCGCTGAAGAACATCACACTTGACAAGCCAAAAGATTGATTGAAGAACATGCTGTTGCTGAGATATCCATCCGGTGATATCATGGGGCCAGATACAGGGACAAGGCCATCAGCAGTCCTGTGAAACACTCCTATCAGCACGTTTCCTCCCCAGACATCGGACCCTATATGATAATCAAGGCAATAAGGAATCCCGGCCTTAAGGATGAAATCACCAATGGTTAATGAAGCATCGTCCGGCTTGCATTCTGAATCATTCACATTTCCTCCGGTCTTCCATTCAAGATAGTTGATATTCTCCCGGTTGGGATCTGGTTCATCATACAAGTCAAACGCATGAAACTCTTCAGTAACGACCCTGACCTCATCCGTTGAACTGTCAGGACGGATGGCTGTGTTGTTGATGACGTAGTTCGACTCCCCCTGCTCAAATCCGCAGGACAGCAGCGTATCGGAAGAAACCGGAGTCTCCTCGATAATAGTGGCAAACTGCTTCCAGAATGTGGCTTCCCTGTACTTTTCGGCTGTTCCTCTGGGGATGTTGAGACTGCAGCGGCTGAAGAAAACGCTCCATGATTCCCCTTCAAAAAGTGACGGATCATAACTGAAACAATCCGGGAACACTGAAGGTGAGACACCTTTTAGTTTTATCACTCTTAAGGAATCATCATTGTTTACAAACAAGTCGGTCTTACGCAATGATGCAGGGAATTCCACTTCCTTTAACGACTCGCACCCCCAAAAGGCCAAATAGCCAATCTCCTCCAAACCATCAGATAAGATTATTTCTTTAAGTGAGGAACAACCACTAAATGCCTCATCACCTATGCGTTTTACACCTCGCGGTATCATGATTTCCTTAAGCCCAGTACAGCCACAAAACACAGCATTACCCATCCAACTCACATTCTCATGCAATATCACTTCATTCAATTCACTCTTTCTGCAGAACACATCATTGCCAATCCTTCTGATTGAATCAGGAATTACATATTGACTCGGAACTGTATCCTTATAACAAAACAGATAGTCGTAATCAATGACTACCGGACCGGAGGGCAGTTGCTCATACCATTTTGTGCCCTTAAAATCTATGAAGCTGATATTCTCAGGTTTACATAGTATCTTAATTTCAGATAGATTTGTACAACCTCGGAATGCGCCATTACCGATATAGCTGACATGCTCAGGAATAACTACCTCTTTTATGGAATCGTTGTCGGCAAATGCTCCTCTTCCTATGCTTATTAGACGAAATTCCAACAAATCATCCCACACAACAACATCAGGTATTGCCACATGAAGCGATGGTCCAAAATATGAGACAAGCATAGCTCTATCGGTCTTGACATTCAGATAATAAACCGCCGTATCAGTTTCATATCTTACCACATCTTCCCTATCCTCATGATAAAAGAATTCCATTATCAGGGAATCACCTCCACATTCATCAATGGCCATACACAATGAAGAGATACCAAACAATAGAAATATTGATAATAAAATTTTCGCGTTCATATTTTCATCATTATTATTTTATTTGAAAAGACGATCCTTGATTAAGAATGAAACCATCTTTTATATAAACATTCTGCTCAGCTTCCAAAATAATTCAGCGGACAAATAGATAGGAATGAATCCCATAATTATTACAAGCACAAATCTATACATAGTAATATTGTATTACAGTATATTGAATCTTCCTTACAATAAGCCCACAATCATCAATGTTTCTATTAATATTGGTTCTAAAAGTGTGCCAGGTTCATCACCTGACACACTTGCTGACCGTTGTGTTCACTGTCTCTACAATTCAAATGTGCTGCTTGACCAGTTCTCATCTACCAAGCTGGCTTCCACTCCGCCAGTTACACTCCTAAGAGCCTCTTCCAAATCAAAATCCAGCGAATACCTGGTCATCCTGTACACTTCCATGTCTTTAGAATATAGCGTTACAAACGTGCCGTCGGGGGACTCGTACTCTATGTTTATCCAGCAGGGACTCCAACAGTCGTGAGTCATTGCGTAATCATCGCGGCCGAAAGGTACCGAAGGCATCTCCAGCTCTACGTCTATGCTGCTTGATGTACTGGTGAGAGTGAATATCTTCTCATCGTTCTCCATTGCCTGAGAATAGCTCTTAATGGTAAAGCCGCCATGATAGATGTGGACCTTTCCTTCGTTGAGGTTAGATACTCTCACCGACAGACCGAACATGCAGCTGTAAAGATTCAGGCTGACGGTCTGGTCCTCATCGGCTGTGAAATAACTGCCGCCGCTGTACAACGGAACGTCGCTGAACAGCTTGTTGACCGGACTGCCCTTACGCTGACCAATACCACGAGAGGCCGATACCAGCTCCACAGATGAACTGTAATATACACCCGCACCCAAACGCGGAGATTCTTTCAGAGTTCCACCACCGAGAACGTACAGACCGTCACTGCTGAAGGGGGCACCATAGTAGCCGTCATTGTTCTCTATGATATCCTTGGCATCGGGTACATATACCACACTCACATGATAGGTGTCGCCCTTTATGAGCTTGAAAGACTGGCTGGACAGGTCTTCGGTAAGAAGACATGCGTAAGGCGAACCGTTTGAGTGAAGCTGGATACCGTAAAGACCGTCGCCAGCAACGGACTTCGTCATGGGCGAAGCGGAGAATTCCAGACTGTTAGCCTGGAAACGGACCTCGACATACTCCTCCGACTGAGGACGTACGCCTTTATCATTATCGCACGAAAAGAGCGAAAAGGACACCGCTGCTACTGCGATCAAAACAAATAGACTTTTTCTCATAATTTCATTTTTTAAAGGTTATAAAAAAAGTTTGAAATATGTATTCGTTCCTGTTAGGTAGCCAGGCTTTTCAGGCTTGGTTTCCGAGTGTAAAATTATTGGTTATACCACCTATTCCGTATGCTTTTTT
>JAGCDE010000046.1 GCA_017651315.1 Bacteroidaceae bacterium | reverse complement strand
TCCCGGAACGAACTTGGCTGTCCTCATCTGAGCAGAAAGGTTAAGGATAATACTATCTACATCCTTTGAATCATAGAAAGCTTCTTTCCTTCTTTTTTGCTTGATGAAATTGATATATACCACATGCTTGTAGTTCTCCTCTGCGAATAACTGGGAGATATATGTCTTTCCGCATTGACGAATGCCCATGATGACAAGTGGGAAATGGTTCGGTTGCTCCCTCCACTTCTTTAGCGTCTCAGATATTTTTCTTTTAAGCATGATACATAAATTTTGGTATGCAAAAAAACGTTTTCCTAACGACTTTCGCAATAGTTGATGTCGTTTTTCCAGCGACTTTTATATATTTTTATGCCTTTTTCCTGACGAGATTCACATCTCCGTTGCCTTTCAGGGATAAAACTAAATCTATTAAGTGTCTGTTAAGTTATTGAAATTATATGCTTACCTTTGCCAGCAACAATAATCCTAATTCTATCCACAATGAAGAAAGCCTTGTTTTCAATCCTGTGCGCAGCGCTTCTGGCATCATGCACAAACGCTACCAGTGAGTTCAGTAATCCTCAGTCTTATGCCGACAACACCTGCGATTGGCAGAAAGAACTGCGTGTCACCCATGTGGAGTTTACCGATACGGCCACAATACTCACCTTCTTCTATCAGTCGCATCAACCGTTTTATACTCTGAGCATAGGTCCGCAAACATATCTGTCGGATGAGAAAGACCGTCATTACAAGGTCCTCTTCATGAAAGAACATAAACTTGGGGAGTACTTTCCTTCAGGTCCCGAAGGCACAACCTTCCATGTAGGTTTTGAACCATTGCCCGCAGGCACCAAGGTATTTGACATGATTGAGGGTGTAGGCAGCAACTTTTTCAAGATAATTGGTATACATGATTCCACATACACTCCAGCCAAACCCAAGTTCAGCCGCAAGGAACTCCAGGAAGCCGCGCAGATACGCCGCGATATTTTCAAATCCGGTCCTGTAACATTGCGTGGAACCATTGCTGGATATGACATCAATGACGGTTTCCAGACCTACCAGATGCACTATACATATTATGACCAGGATGGTACCGGTACTGTCGCATTGGACATCGACCGTACCGGCCGTTTTGAGTATTCATTTGATGTGAACAATACACTTGGTGCTGCCATAGTTGATCATAAAAGCAACTGGCATAATTTCATAGCCCAGCCGGGCGATACCCTTGACATAACATTCTACAAGGACGGTTCAACAAGTTTCATGCTGTCCGATGGTCGCCCGTATCTGCTGTGCAATTATGACCGCATCCCGTCTGGTTTACGTCTGTATGATACGCAGAAATTCCAGGTTGGTGACTCTGTTGATTTTCAGGGTGTCCAAGCCTACGCTTTTGAATGCAAGGCTAAGGGTAAGGACTATGTGAATTATGTTGCTGCAAAGTATCACCTTACTGCCTTTGAATATGAGTACGCATCAATCATGATGGAGAATGACATACTTGAAGGCTTCATGGACTACCGTATGGATGTAAGGAATGCATGGATGCGTTATTTGAGTGAGACAGAATCACCGGATTATAGTGTCGCAAGACAGATGCAGGAGGAGTCTGGTGAGATTGTCAAGGAGCCTGACAGTTATACATTCCTATCTGATTTTCCAGCTAATGATTCGCTGATGATGGTCATGCCTCATCAGTGGCCCATTTTTAACCGTTATAAGTTTGATGGCGCATTCCGGGCATCAGAACCCAATCTGGATTCATTATATTGGCAGATGGATTATGCGTCATATCGTTCATTCCAGACACATCTGTATGATTCACTACATCTGGCAAATGACATGAAAATATTTAGTGTATCAGAGCCTACGCTGTTTGGTAAGTTGTGCATGATGCAGGATATAGAGTATCATCTTAAAGAAATAAATGATGAGTTGATGGACAGTACGGACTCTTATAGGGAAAACTTCCTGCTTTCATATTTTGCCAAGGAAAAGAGTCTTATAAATGATCCTGTCCTTGAGGCTCGCGCAGATAAGATGTATCAGGAGTTCCTGCGCAAGCTGGCCCCTTACTGGGAAATCCCCGAATGCAGGGGCAAGGAGGTACTTAAGAAAATACTTGCCAACTATCCCGGCAAGTATGTTTACATAGACTTCTGGTCAACCGGTTGCGGTCCATGTGTAGCAGACATCAAAAGTACCGTACAGAACAGGCATGTAATCATGACTAAGAAGTATGACAGGTTTGCCATGATATTCATAACCAGTGATCCGGAGCAGTATTATGAGCCTTTCCGCCAGGAGTGGCTTGAGGGTGCAGAGAGCTATAGGGTATCGCAGGATGATTACAACGCCCTGGCCGGTCTGTTTAACTTCTCGGCCATCCCGCATCATGAAATGATCACGCCCGACGTCCGTGCCGTTACCAAGGTTCCGGAGATGTTTGGAGTTAATCCCGATAATCCCGACCCCAACCAGAAGTAAGGCCGATGCCCTCACGGCCAGCATCCCGCCTGCTCATCCCCACCATAAAGGTGTCCATATATATTCGACTCCGGTATCTGTGTTCCGTTCCTTATTTTTCCTTCACATACTTACCTGTAATATGGTCAATACAAAGCTCCAGTACCAGAGCCCGCGGACCGTTCTTCTGCATGTCATGCTCAATGTCATACCCCTCAGGGAAATACTTCTCGCCAAGGGCCCGCAGGATAACATCAATCTCCGCCTGGTCCGTCACTTCCCTTATACGCCCGAACACCACAACGCTCATTACATTGTACCACCATTCGCCCTCATTCTTCACAGGCTCAGAGAGTAGGGTAAAGCACACCTTATCATCCCTGCGGATAGCATCCAGCTTATGTCCCTCCTTAGCGCAATGGAACCAGATGCGCCCGCCCCGGAATACAAAGTTCAAAGGGATGGCATACGGATATCCGTTATCCCCATGCACAGCAAGGATGCCCCTTGCTGCCGATTCCAACAATCTCAGACAGGCCTCATCTGATGCCTGCTGCTTGAATCTCCTCATCGCTCTGAACTCTTCCATACGATAGTGTGATAATGTCGATGAATTTGCCCGGCAAAGATAGCAAAAGAAATCGTCCGATGCTTTCTTCCGATGCTTCCGCATCCGATGATCATGTATCGCGGGCTGTTCACTGCGTACCATCAGCCTTATCTGCAAATAGCAGCAGAATAGTACTTACGGCCCCGCCCTATAGAGGTAGCAGCCAGTGGCTCTGGACCATCACCCACCGGCACCCGCATCGGACCAAAATCGCACGCTTTCAGATGAACAACGTAGGGTTATTTGATTATTTCTTCAAGTTTTGCTTTCAGTTCATCATCTCGCAAACCAGTAGCAATAATCTTGCCCTTGGGGGAAATGATAACAGTCTCCGGAATAGCTCTTACGCCGTAAGCCACAGATGCAGCAGATTCCCATCCCTTAAGGTCAGACAGGTGGATCCAAGGCAGATTGTGACGCTTAATGGCATTCACCCAGGCATCGTGGTCGCTGTCAAGTGATAATCCTATAATCTGCAGACCTTGGTCTGAATATTTATTGTAAAGTTCTTTCATCATAGACATTGAACCAATGCAGGGGCCGCACCATGATGCCCAGAAATCCAACAATACATAATTGCCGTGGCCTATGTATTCAGACAGTTTGTGCATGTTGCCTTCCGTGTCTGCCAGTTCCAGATTGTGGTATTTCTGCCCTGGCAACCGCTTCTGCATTTCCCAGTAAACCTTCCAGACACGTTCCATCTCCGGATGGCTGGCAAATGCGTATTCCTGCTTCATGCACTCTTTCAGTTGCTCGTATGACATTTCGTAGCATTGGTTTAGCAGGGCCAGATAATAAACAGGAATTACATTGTCCAGATTCTCAATTATAGTCTGCCACTCAAACTCCTCCACTTGTTTATTCAAAGTATTGTAGATGGTTTGATCCTCGTCAAACTGATGCGGTTCCATCAGGTGGTAAATGCTGTCTTCAGTAAGTTGATAGCGGTTAAACCGTTTGTTCAGATCTGAACCTTCCACAAAGGTATTCGTGTTGAAATCAACCACAACACGTGCAGGCTGGTTGTCAACAATAATCAGCATCCATCCGTCATTTCCGTCCTCAATCTGAAGGAACTTATATAACGGCTGGCGGACAGTGAAACTGAAGTGCCCGTCAGTAACCGGATATTGTTGGGTACCTGTATAGGGGCGCTCGTCAAAATAGATGGAATCATCGGCTCCCACACCAACTGTTCCTTCTATCACAAAATCAATGCTGTCACACTGCATTGGTGTAAAAACGTGCTTTTGAGCATCCTGCCTGTGGCAAGAAGCTGCAGCTATTGCAAACAAAGCAATATAGATAAAAGCTCTATTAATCATTATGGATCAAATACAATACAGGTGCAAACATACAAAAATCAAGCCAAAAACCCACGTTTTCAGATGAGCAACATGGGCTTTTGAGTATCTTTGTAGAAACTCTAACACCATAAACACCATGCCCAAGTTTACACCAAACGCCATCATCAAGGACTGCTGGTCCTCCATAGGTAACATCACCTTTTACCACCGTAACGGCCAGTGCTTCTGGAAGCGCAAGGCCCGTCCGGTTTTTCGTGGTACTCCAGCCCAGCTTGACCAGCAGCAGGTTCACCTTCGTGCTATCAGTGCCTGGCAGCACTTGGATCACTCAGTCCAGCTGCAGTGGAATCACTATGCCAAGTCAGTACCATCGCATCGGCCGCCTTATGATGAACACCACCACATCAGCGGATTCAATCTCTTCGTCTCTGCCTATCACGGCTTCGCCCAGCTGGGCAATGAACACGTTCCGACACCGCAGCCGTATCCGGAATTCCCCTCTGCAGCACTTGAGGTTCTGGAGATAATACCAGGTGCTGGAGTAGGTG
>JAGCDE010000045.1 GCA_017651315.1 Bacteroidaceae bacterium | reverse complement strand
GGCCGTATAATCGATGCTGATGCTCCTGGCCTGCACATAATCCGCAGTGTCGGCGGCCGCGTTAGCAAGGTTCTGGTCAAGTGACCTTGCCAGGATTGAGCAGTTTTTTGTAAATAATATTTTGAGTCAATGGATATTCAGTTTTTTTTTCAATAAGTTATTGTTATGAATTCAGCCCTCAATCTTTGGGCTTAAAGCTGGTGTGTTTTGGTGAACCCTGTGACAAGAACTGTGTCTTTTTGTGGAACGGTGAATGCTATCTCATAGCCGGAGTATTCCATGCGGTATTCCCTCTCGGGATCATCCTGATAGCGCGGTCTGGGGTCCTCGGCCAGAATACCCTTGATGGGTTCCACAAGGCGTTGGGGTATGGTGGCGGCTATGCTGTCCGGAATGATGACGTTCAGGTGCGGCATGGGGACAGTGCCGGTGAATCCCGATGTGGCTTCCGGGTGGCTGTCAGTATAGGGAAGATAGGGCTTGATGTCATAGATGGGTGTGCCGTCCATAAGGTCGGCTCCGCTAACATGAAGCACGGGACCGTCCGGTGTGGAGAGTTCCACGCTCTCTATACGTACGCATGAGAGTCCTATCGGGTTGGGACGGAAGGGGGAACGTGTGGCGAACACTCCCATCCGCGTGTTGCCTCCCAGACGCGGGGGGCGTACTGTGGGTGACCATTTCTCCCGCACCGCCTCAGAGAACTGCCAGATGAGCCATATATGACTAAACTCCTCAAGGCCGCGCAGGGCATCGGGGTTACGGTATTCGGGCTGGAACACTATGGTTCCCTGGAGTGAACTGACGAGTCCGCTCTGGCGCGGGATTCCGAATTTGGTATGGAATCCTGTCCTTATGTATGCTATGGGTTTCATTTTGGCCGATTCTCAGACGAAGGTACAAAAAAAAAGGCTAATTTTGTCTTTATGGTTCACGGCAAACATATAGGAGGGCTTTTGTCAGGATACGTTTCAGGACTGTTATGCGGTTTGGTCTTGTTGTGCTGCCTGTCCTGTTCCCGTAAGGAGCAGACGGCCTCCATGCTGAACGTCAAGGCGCTCTCCTATATCTGGATTGACCTGGATTCCACTGAGCAGTTCGCGAGTCTGGCATACGATATGACCCGCAGGCATTCCGATGAACGTGCGCTCTCCATGAACATATTGGCCAGGGTGGCTTTCAGCCGTCTGGATTTCCGGAAGGCATGGGAGATATACAGTTCCATCCCTGATGTGACCGGTAACCAGCTGGAGCGGCTCACCGCCAAGGTGGGAATGATGCGGATATGCCAGCGCATATCGGACAATGTGTCCTACTACGAGTACCGGAATGATATCCTGCTGCTGCTCAGGTTGCTCCATGAGGAGAGTGTGACATTCAATGAGGAGCAGTACGGCAGGATGCTGTCATTAGAGAGGTCTTTCCGGATGGAATCAGCCCGTTACTGGTCAGAACTTGAGCAACCCGCTCAGGCTGAGTACGAGATGTCATACGTGAGACAGGATAATGGCTTGCGCGATGACAATGACCGCTTCCAGATGTATATGTACATGCGGGGGCTGGGAATAGGAGGTGATCCGGATGCCCCCGATGAGGTGGAACAGAGGCTCCGCAGTCTGGACAACTGCCTGAGGAACAGCATCAGGGACGGGAACACGCGTATGTACGCTTTGAGCATAGGTGCCATTGCCGGACTCTTGCTGGAGTATGGAACTGAGGCTGTCCTTTCCGGTGTGAGCGGAGAGATGCTATCCAGGCTCAACGCATCGGACGTGTCGGCGGAACTGCTTCCCACCCAGCTGACTCTCAAGTCATTACAGCTCTCCGCACAGTACGGTAGCCAGTATGATATTATAGTGTGTGAAAGACTGCTTGCATCATGTTATATAGAAAGGGGTATGTATGAGGAGGCGCTTGTCACTCTCTCCAAGGCACTTGACCTGCTGAATGACAATCTGCGTATGAACTACCCCGAGGCCGATGGGCTGGAACGTCTCGAACTTTACCGTGATGACGGCGTGATAGTGGAGGAGAGCTGGATGAGAGAGGCTCCGTTTGCCGCATTGCCTGAACTGATGAGCACTATACGTGAGCAGGCCAGCCTGGCGTTCTCAGGGCTGGATGACAAGTTGGCATCGGACTATAACAGGAATGTCTATCTGGAACTGCAGAAGAATATCCGTCTGGACCGCCGCTTCGAGGCGCGTTCCATACTTCTGCGACGGTCCAACAACAGGCTTACCGCGCTGCTTTGGGTGATTGTGGGTATCATACTGTTGCTGCTGCTGGCTGTGGCGGTGTTCCATAAGAGGATAAAGGCGTACAGGGAACGTTATGCGGAACTCATGCGCAAGACGGTGTCCATCTGTGAGGAGATACTGCATCCGGTGCCTGAAGGTTCGGATATTCATGAGTATCTTAACAGTACAGTCTCAGAGTCAATACGTGAAATAACAGGCGCAAGTACGGTATCAGTCTCGGCCGACGGCCAGATTGATGCGGACTGGAACGGCAGCAGGCCGGACAGGCACACTCTGGCTGTGATTAAGACTGTGAATCCGTTCATCAAGGTGGCCCTGAAGAATGCCGATGAGCTGACGGGGCAGGAGAACCGTCTGCGTCAGGTGGAGAAACAGCAGTATGTGTATAGGATGCACGCTGACCGCAACAAGAGGGAGAACATTGCCCGTAAGACTTGCTGTCAGGTGGTGGCCGAATGTCTGCCTTACATAGACCGCATGAGGGCGGAGATAGGGCATCTTACCAGGCTCTCTCCTGAGAGCGAGCAGTATGCCCGCAGCCTGGAATACATACGGGAACTGGCCGGCTGTATAAATGACTATAATGATGTGCTGGCCAGCTGGATAAACGTCCGTCAGGGGATGGTCAGGCTCAATGTGGAGAGTTTCCCGCTGCAGCAGTTGTTTGATATAGTGAGTCACGGAAGCCGCAGTTTCACGCTGAAAGGTCTGGAACTGGATGTAGAGAGGACCGATGCCACTGTGCGTGCTGACCGCGTCCTGACGCTGTTCATGCTGAACACTCTGGCTGAGAATGCCCGTAAGTTCACTCCATCGGGCGGAAAGGTGAGGATAGAGGCCGTGGAGGATAATGACTGGGTGGAGGTATCGGTTCAAGACAGCGGTATAGGGCTTAGCGCGGAGGATGTGAGGCGTATAAATGAGGAGAAGGTGTATGACCCTGACAGCATAGGTTCCGCTGATGCCCGCCGCAACAAAGGCAGCGGGTTCGGGATAATGAGCTGCCGCGGAATTATAGAGAAATACCGCAAGTCCGATGAGATATTCACCGTATGCCGTTTCAACGTGGAGAGTACGCCGGGCAAGGGCAGCCGTTTCTCCTTCAGGCTGCCCAAGGGTGTCCGTAGGGCCCTCGGGCTGCTGCTCGCCCTGGTCTGGACCGTTCCTGCCCTTTCCGAAACAACGGCTGAGGACTATACTTCCGATTCCCTTATCGTGAAAGCCTACAACTATGCCTACCAGACCTATCTCTGCAATACGGAGATGCGTTTTGAGGAGGCTCTCGCTTACGCTGATTCAGCGCTTGCCGCTCTGAATGAGGATTATCTGGCCCATGGAGGAAATCCGCAGCTGACGCTTAAGTTCCTGGATTCCGGAACACCGTGTGAGACTTTCTGGTTGGAATCTGGTTATGCCACTGATTACGAGACTGTGCTCTGGATAAGGAACGAGGTGGCCGTATCGGCTCTTGCCCTCAAGGATTGGGCGGTTTACCGATATAATGACGAGGCATACCTCAAGCTGTTCAAGCTGTTCTACAGTGAGGGCCAGATTGAGCAGGACTGTCTGGAACTGCAGCGGTACAACAGCAACCTGACCATTGCGGTTATCATACTGATTATCCTGCTCATGATTATGCTGCTCATGCGTTTCCTGATGCGCTCCCGTCACTGGCTCCGTTACCGCAGTGACCTGCAGCAGGTGGTTAGGGTGGTGAACAGGATTTCAGAGACCACATCCGTCAGGGATACGGACAACTTCAATATAAATGAGGTGCTGCAGCGTGTGGCTGAGGGTATGGCGGAAGAGATGGAGCATCTCTATGACCTGCGGGAGCTCACCGTCTCGATAACCGATGAGGGGAAGGTATGTTCCGCATCGGCCGTGAGCAGGTCACATGACGAGCGGCTGAATGACCGCGTACGTGAATGTATTGAAAACGGGATTCCGCAGAGCACTACGGACGGTTTGTGTCAGGCTCTTCCACTGCTCGTGGAGATCGACGGCAACATGCAGTGTACCGGTGCGTTGGGGATACGTTTAGAGCATGAGCCGGACGATACATGGAGAGTTGTGACGGATATGGTGACCCATTACTTAGCTACGGCTCTCAACAGCTGTGTGATGCGTTTCCAGATTGGTTTCAGGAATCTGGAGCAGATACAGGAGGAATCAGAAAGGATTCGGTTTGAGGACAACCGCCTGCATGTGAGCAATCTGGTTCTTGACAACTGCCTGTCCACACTCAAGCATGAGACCGTATGGTATCCTAACCGCATAATGCAGATGGCCCAGACGGATGCCGATGTATCGGACATGCAGGAACTGGTTGATTATTACCGCGAGATATACGGGATACTGAGTCAGTACGCACTCTCACAGACCAAGGAGCATCTGCTTCACGCTGAGAGAGTGGATGTGGATACGCTCATGACTGACACTAAGGCATTCTTTGAGAGACATACTTCCCGCAGGGGTGTCAATGCCCGCCTGGAATGCACCATGAGTTCCCATTCAGTGAAAGGTGACGGCGGTATGCTCCGTTATATGCTTGAGAGTCTGGTGGAGGATGTATCGGAAGGTGAAAATGTGCTTCTGGATGCATCGGTGGAGGGAGGATTCGTGCGGATATCGGTTCACAGGACTGGAACAAGGTTCACAGATGCGGATACGGACCTGCTTTTCTCACCGTTGAAGAACAGGGAGAGTATGTCATACGTGATATGCCGCCAGATAATCAGGGAACATGACGAGCTGTTCGGGTATCCCGGCTGCAGGATCAATGCTGAGCATGAACAGGGCGGGGTGGTGATATGGTTTACAATGCCTTTGTGGAATTAACGGATAAATAGATATGGAAAAGTTCAAAGTAGTCATAGTGGAGGATGTCTCCCTTGAGCTGAAGGGTACACTGTCAATCATACGCAATGATATTCCGGAGATTGAGGTGATTGGTACAGCACAGACCGAGAAAGAGTTCTGGAAACTGATGGAGGAAGGAGCCCAACCGGACCTCATACTTCTTGACCTGGGGCTGGGAGGCTCGACAACCGTTGGCGTGGATATCTGCCGTAAGGTCCATTCGGACTATCCGGATATAAAGGTCCTTATATTCACGGGTGAGCTCCTGAATGAGAAACTGTGGGTTGACGTGCTTGAAGCCGGTGCTCACGGTATAGTTCTCAAGACAGGCGAGCTGCTCACCAGGAGTGAGGTGATGGACGTGATGTCCGGCAAGCGGTACGTCTTTAACCAGCCCATCCTGGAGAAGATGGTGGAACGGTTCAGCAGGTCAGTCTATGAGGAGGGACTCCAGCGCACCGCTTTCATCCGGTATGAGATAGACGAGTATGACGAACGACTCCTGCGGCATCTGGCTCTCGGTTATACCAAGGAGATGATAAGCGAATTGCGCACCATGCCGTTCAGTTCCAAGTCCTTGGAGAAACGGCAGGCGGACCTCATTTCACGTCTGTTCCCGGCGGGTGAGCAGCGCGGTGTCAATGTAACCCGTCTTGTCGTGAAGGCAATAGAACTCAATATAATTGATCCCTCCAGACTTGAGGCCGATGAGTGAGAACAGAAAGAGGAATCTTCCGCATCCGGCCATAGTATATCTTGTCCTGCTGGTTCTGGCCGTTTTCGTCTCCTGGATAGGGAGTGTGGTGGAAATCAGGACATTAGGGAGGAGCGGCGGCCCAATGCTCCAGAGCCTGCTAAGCGAACAGGGAATACGATGGTTCGTGCGCAATGCCGCAAGCTGCATGGGTAACGCTCCTGTGGGGGAGGCCCTGATGATACTGGTCGCAGTCGGGGCAGGGAAGGAGAGCGGCCTGTTCCGGGCTCTGCTCCATTCCATGACACTCTCCCCAAGGGAAAGGGTCTCATTGCTGATAAGCCTGATAACCTTTGTGGTGATTATTGTGATAATACTCTTCGGCTTGTTCTCCGGAAGTAATCTGCTGCTCGGAGTGACAGGAGCCATCAAAGGCGGCCCGCTTGCCCATGGTGCTGTCTTCATCCTGATGCTTGCCCTCCTGCTGCCATCTCTTATCTACGGCATATCAACCGATACTTTTCATACAGCCAGCGAGTGTGTTGAAGCCCTTTCGTCCATGATAAGGGTTGCAGCTTCATTCCTGCTGACCATGCTCATAGCGGCACAGCTCATTGAGACGGTCAAATATACCCGTCTTGATGCCTTGGCCGGCATCTCTCCCGGGCTGATGTCGGTTCTTTCGTTCCTCATTTATTGGATTCCGCTGCCGATAATAGTCCTCTTGGACCAAAAAAGGATTGTTGAGGTTTGAAATCAGAAAATTTTGCTTAATTTTGCGGCCGCTTGCGGGGGTGAACTTCGTTCTACTTCGGTAGGGTGGACTTCGTTGACCTCGGTAGGTGGACTTTGTCGACCTTGATTAAGGTTAAACTTCGTTTGACCTCGGTTGGTTGACTTCGTCGACCTTGATTAAGGTTAAACTTCGTTTGACCTCGGTAGGTTGACTTCGTCGACCTCGATTAAGGTTAAACTTCGTTTGACCTCGGTAGCGCCACGACAAAGAGAGCAAGCTCTCTTGATTGATTTGAAATTACGGAAAAAATGAACGAGTTCCTTTTTTCCATAATATCAAATCAATACAAAGAAAACGTTGTTTTCTTTGTTCGTCTGGCTTCAGGCTCGGTTCCGTAGCTCAGCTGGATAGAGCAACAGCCTTCTAAGCTGTGGGTCTTGGGTTCGAATCCCAACGGAATCACGATTAATTGGCCTCAGAGATTTCTCTGAGGCCAATTTGTCAAGAATAAACACTGTCAACCAAAATTCAGGAAAGACAGTTATTAGTTTGACGGATGGGTGGCGGGATCATCGGTGATGTCAGTATAGAGATATTCATCTTCGGCTGAACCGCCGTGTAATTCATCATCCCATCTATTTACCTGGTTTATCTGGTTTTCTGATGCCGGGACAAGGGTATAGCTTATCCCTTCATCTGTGCCTGCAATCTTTTGGTCCGATGCTTTCAATGTCCAGGAATTATCTTCAAGAGAATTGATCAGAGTGACCAGGATGGTTCCGTCATCATTCACCGTATAAGTGAATGCGCCGTCAGCATATTCCAGACCGGCCAGGCCGCCATACTGAATGTAGGGATAGGTTGATCCCTCACAGAACAGGAACTCTGTCCAGTAACCCGTCTTCTCATCTACGAACTGATAGAACTGGATAACCCTCTTGTAGGGAACATCATCACCAGCGCCATAATCGTAAAAGGTACCGTCCTTATCATACTCTGCATACCAACTGCCTATAACAGAGATGGGGGCGATCTTGTCCTTTCTGTTACAGCCCGTATTCAGTGTCAGCACAGTTATGACTGCCGTTAATATAAATAGCTTTTTCATTATCTTGCAGTTTTTATCTGTTAAAGATCAGTTTTCCGTCCTTGATTATGATACCCTTGGCATCGCCGTCAATCTCACGACCGCCCAGGTCATAGACTCGTCCGGTGCCGTCCAGATCATCGGCGCTGAAGGTCTCTATCTCACCGTCGGCATTCTCCAGCCTGATTGAAATACGCTGCGGTGCGTTATGTCTTGCGCTTGGCAGCAGATAGGCCCTGAATGCCTGCACGTATGCCTGCTTCTGATCATCAGAATTGCTCAGTACGGGATGCCAGTTGCCGTCGTCCTGCAGAATGTATGCACCCACTTCGGCAGCCTCAGCGTTACTTATGCTCGAGAGCGTACCGCGCAGGCTGTAACCGTATGTATCATCCTGCCGGCCGAATGCCGTTGTGCTTGACGGCAGTGTGACATCAACTGTACCCAGAGATACGGATTGACCTTCCTTAGCCTTTATGAGATAGGGCTTCATGGCCTCCATTTTTCTACCTACAATTTCGGTGAAAACAAGCGTGTTTTCATCACGGTCATTAAGATCATAAACTCTGGCATTATCGGGAATCTCCAAATCATACGGCAGACATACGGTGTAAGGAGCGGAGCGGTCTGTCAGAACACGTGTATTCTCCACATTATCGGCAGTGAAAGCAAAAGGAACACAGTAGTCCTTGCCGTCAATCAGACGGAATTTTTCCGTATGCATTCCGGTACTGTCAGTCACTACAATGTTAGTTCCTCTGGCCTCGCCGTAAGACTGCGGCATATAGACAAGTGTCTTCAATGTGTCTATGCCCAATGATGCCAGACCGTGTTTCTTTACATGTGAAACAATATCATCATCAATCATCAGCATATCCACGTACCGCAGGTTAGTAGCCATAGAGAATACGTTATCATCAATTTTGGTCAACGTAACGGGCAGAGTCACGCACTCCAGCCGGGTAAGTTTCTGCATATCCTCGGCACGCAGTTCATCAATGGCTGCAAATCCCAGTGCTGTCAGGTCACGCACGCCGGTGTGGTTGTCAAACCATCCGTTTACGCTAAACACCCCTGTCAGGTCATCATGGGTTGCGGCAGCATGGCTTGCAAATACGCAGAATGACTCGTCATCGTTGAAATCACCCTTTGATACGTTGTTGGTACGCTGCCAGGAACTGCCCGTATAGGCATCGTCCATGAGATACTGATCATAGAGTGACGGTCGTACGTAGAAAGCGTCAAACGTGGGGTTGTAGTTGTTACACAGCCAGCGCCATAAGGCCAGCTCAGTGTCAATCTCAACCTTGTTCTTGGCCAGGATGTACATACGGGTAAGCATAGCATCGTCATCCAGAGCGTTCCAGTTGAACGTAGTCATGTCATCACCTATTACCAGTGTCTCCAGTCCTTCACACTCCTGCAGGGCGCGTTCGTTAACTTCAGTGCATGTACGCGGCAAGATCAGTGTCTTAAGGTTGTAGGCGCGCAGGAATGCGTGGTGAGGCAGCTTATTCTTTTCAATATTGTAGAGTTTGAAGTTCTCGGCCAAATAGAAACTGCTGCCGGCCTTGTAGTAGCCCACTACACCCATGTTACTCTCAACGATATCGGCATCGTACAGGTCAATGTACTCAAGACGACCGCTGTAGTTACGGGTCGAAGCCCACGGGCAGTAGCCCGCCATATAGCGCATCACATCCAGGTCGGCACCTGAAATGGGTCCGATGACTTTAAGCTTGTAGATCTGGCTGTAGTCACCCTTGATGCCTTTCACATAATTGCCGCCGAATTCCGATGCCCGATCGGTGGTTATGGTCAGGCCAAGCTTTTCGGCCAGCGTATTGGGCTCGGTAAGTACCACGGTTATTATCTCGGTATAGTCACTGTTGGTGCTTTCAGGGTTGATATGGTCAGCATACTGTGCCCAACGCTCGCGGTAAAGCTTGCAGTACTGTTTGGGAACAAGAATGCTGAAATCAGCCGGAAGACTGATAAATGCATCCATAGCCAACGTAGGAACGGTATCACCCACGCAGCTTATATGGATAGTCTTCAGTTTTGAGCAGCCGATGAATGCGGTTGAACTGATGTATTCTATCTCAGCAGGGAGTGATATTGTTTCCAGACTTGACATGCCGGTGAATGTGTTTTCAAGTCTCTTCACATTCCGGAACCTGTCAAACTCATCAAGATCCTTAATAGTGGTGTTGTAGCTGAAAATGTTCTCCACATTCTCAAGACTGAGGTACTGTGACGGGAAGAAATGTCCCTTATCGGCCAATACCCACATCAGGTCGTCACTTGAGAACGGGCTGCTTACAGCCTGTGCCTGCTGTGTAAGACCCGGATCACCAAGGTAATCACCCAGCTGTGACGTCAGTGTATAAACCTGCCCAATGGGAGCCTCCCACGGATCGCTGCTCTCGCTGGTAGCGGGGGTATCGGTAAGGAATACTACTTCCTCTATACCGGGAAGATCCTGAAGCAGGTCACGGGTATATTTTGTAGTGTTGCGTCCCACCGTTATGCGCTTAAGACCAAATGCCTCCTGGAATGCGTTCTCACCAATTTCGGTTACGGTCTTGGGCAGTACAACGCTCTCAAGAGAGTTACAGTTGTGAAACATATACTCTCCAATCCAATTGTCTTTCTCCAGATACTCATCAACGCCATAACCGTTGTAGCTGTTCACCATGTCGCGCTTAAGGCTTGCGTTCCACAGGTTCAGGTAGCGCAGCTGTCCGTCGGTGGACTCACTCTCCCAGCCATTGGCACCCATCATGTGGCGCAGCACGGCTACATCCTCACCGTTAAGCGGACCCGTTACGGTAAGCGAGTCATACTTGGCGTACGGCCCCACAATATAACGTACCTTGTCGTTTTCCTTAATCAGCGTAAGACCCAGTTTAGATGCCAGTTCTCCTACGCCATATACGGTCACCTCCTTATACAGGTTATATGTGGCGGCAGGCTGGATGTAACGGGCATATTCGCTCCAGGCCGTGGTGTATTCGTCCACCTTGTCGGTTGGTACGTAGATTCTCAGATTGTCATGCTTATGGAAAGCATCTGAGCCTATTGCGGCGGGCACATCACCCTTGACCATGATTGTGTTCAGGCTGGTGCAGCCGTCAAATGCATTGGCGCCTATCTGCGTCACACCTGCAGGAATCTCAATCTCCTGCAATGCAGCACATCCATAGAATGCCCTTGCACCGATGGTCTTGATGGTTGACGGCAGAACTATGTCACCCATCTTGTAGCAACCGTCAAACCATGAGTTGCCTACATAATCCAGACCTACGCTCTCAAACCAGCGAAAATCGGCAAATGAGTAAATGTTCTCTCTCTGAGCGGTGAACTTACCGTCCAGCCAAGAGAATCCTGCACCGCCTATGCGGGCAAAGTCGCAGTAGTCTTCCCAGTAGGCCGGGTCAGTGCCGGTATTGGCGGGGTCGTAGTAGGCCATATCTTTCAGGGCTTTCTTAATGCCCGGATCGGTAAAGCGCACCACACACGGCATGAAGCGGTCCTTGTACTCTGCCCATGTATCGTCAGCCTCGAACCATGCCACCTGCTGAGGCATCATCTTCAGCCGGGCGGGCGAGCCCTTGAACACGTCCTTGCCTATCGTGATCATTTGGGGTGTCATAGGCACTATGTGGTTGATTCCGTCAGTAACCATATAGAGCAGGTCCAGATCGGCCAGATTTGCACAATCCTGGAAGGCACGGTCACCTATATGAACCTGCAGGTCGGAATAGCAGTCACCGAATGCACCTGCGCCGTAAAGGTCAACAAACGATACTGAACGAAGGTTAAGTTTCCCCTTGAAAGCCTCGGCCTTAACCTCATCTATCTGATAGTTGTTCCATACACCTATGTCATTGCAGAGCTTCACGGCTCCCTGGTGGCCGGTGATGAAGTCATCATCCGCACTGACCACGAGGGTGTGTTCTACCAGGTGGCCCTGAGCCTTGTGCTCTTTCTTGATGGAATTCATCTCATAGGCGTAGGCATAATTGGCACCATATGCACTTTCAGTGGGAGCAGGTTGGGCACTCTCGTACTTGAAGAAACGCTGCAGCGGCTTCCACGACTCACTGGCCAGGAAATCTTCCTTGCGCAGCGGGTCTATGACGATGTGGAACTTGAGTGAGTCCAGACCTGCAAATATGCTGTCGCCTGCCAGGATGAAGTTCTCCGGACCCAGGGCGCGTGTGCCGTTGCCTTCAGTCTGCAGCAGCGTGCTGAACTCTGTCAGCGATGTGCATCCCACGAAAGCCGAGTCGGGAATGGTTAATGGCAATGACATGGATGCGTTGCTGGTACAGGGACTTTCCTTGAAACGTATTGTCTTGAGATTTGGCTTGTTCCTGAATGCATTGCGGGCAAAGGTCATTGTAGCTGTTGACTGGTTGGTTCCCGTCCAACTTCCGGCCTCAATGACTGCATCAGTAAGGTTGTCATCCACATTATTAATATAAGTGTGATAAACCAGATTCTTCTGTGGGGTGGTGATGACATAGCCACCGCCCACCAGGCCCACCTGGTGGATATTGGAGAGTATGTTCTCACGCATGCCCTTGTTCATCAGGTCGGCATTGTATGAACCGCTGCCGCCCCAGCACTTAGAGGCTAGATAGCCTGCTGTAGAGACAGAGCCAGCCACTGATGGCAACACTTTGCGCATTGTCGCCTCATTTACATACTGCCGGCTTATTGCCATGTTGATAAAAAATCTTTTCTGTGCTGCTTCATAGGCTCTCTTTACTGCTTCATAGGCTGCCTTCTGGGTAGCAAGTTGCGTGACGGCTTTCTGTGTGGCGGTATTAGCAAATCCTTGGGATAAGTTAAAAGCACATCCCAGTAAAACATACTCTTCCATTTTAGCCAGAGACTCTTCTGTTGCCACGAAAAGTCCATTTGCGTTTACAATGCCCCACATTTGGAGTAATGCAGCGGTTGCAGTATTCTCCAGTCCGAAATCTGTCAATTTTCTTGTGTTCAGGGCTGCGATTACTTTGACAATATTTTCAATTTGCTTAGGACCATTTGTGTTGTAAGCTGTAGTCAACGCAGCTGTCGTCCTTGTTACAAAGTTCTTGAATTCTTGTGCAGCCGTCAGATTACTGGAGCTCTGCTCGAGCGCTGAGAAAGAAGAGTTTTCCAGTGCCTGTAATCCCGCCTGCTGCTGTGCGGCCGTTGTTCCGGCTAATGTAGAACTCATCGTGGCCACCATGAGCGCCACTTCAATGGCTATACGCGGGGCTGTCCACCATGATACATCCTGGCTTACCACCTGTGATGTCTGCATGATACCTCCCGGCGAAGTCATGTAGCTGTATGTGAGTCCATTAAGTGTGAAGTCATCACTTCGGGCAGGCAGATATTCCATTGGCTCAATATATCCCAAGTAAGGCAGCCAGTTAGGGTCGTCCATAAAATCAGGATAGAGTTCAGGTGCAACGATGATTTTGAAATCTTGAGGTACTTTCGGCTTGGATCCAAAGTCATAGTCCTTATTGATATCATCCGGTCTAACAGATTCCAGCCCGAAAATGTTGTCGCCCGGGATGATATCCTTAGGGCCGAGTGCCGTCCAGCGGTCATCGCCGTCCTGAACGTAGTAGAACAGGCGCAGTTCTTTCAGGTTGGTGCAGCCCTTGAAGGCTCCGTTGGGGATGACCATCCTGAGGTCGCTGAATGAGTTCTCACTTCGTCCGTTGGTCTGCCAGAACTCGATGTTCTTTATGTGGGTGTTGCCTGCTATGGCATCACGGTTCAGAACAATTGTCTTGTAGTTGTAATATGATCCGGGATCATTGTAGATGCGCATGGTTCCGCCGGCATTATCTATGTCAGAGTTATCCACACCTATTATGCTGGCGTAATAGACGTTGCAGTCATCCTTGGTATCCAGCAGCGAGGCTGCATTGAACTGCTGATAGTCGGCATTCCAAATCCGTATTTGCTGCAACATCTTCTCCTTGCCGCTCTCGTCATTCTTAAGGTCCTCGGTCTGGTCAAAATTGCGGTACCAGTGGTACTTGACGCCATTGACAGTGAAGTCCTCGGTCGTGGCCTCATAAATGATGAAACGGCTCTTATGTTTCTTCCAAACGGATGACGCAAAGTAACCTTGGTACTTGTCGGCCTGAACACTGATTTTAAGATTGGGGCAGCCGTCAAATGCGTTATCGGCCAGAAATGTAACCTGGTCGGGACTGATTGCCTCCCAATGGTTGTCATCTCTGGTGGTGTACTGCATCATCTTGAGTTCCTTGAAGTTCGTGCAGTTCTCAAAGGCTCCTGTTTCAATGGTGAAATCAAACGGCAACAGAGCGTTGTAGTTGTTGGCATCGGTGTCCTTGAAGTAGAGAGACTTGAGTGCTTGGCTGTTACGGAAAGCATGAGGGGCTATGAGACCCAGATGGGTGTGGTTGCGCCAGTCGCCCACAAGGTCATTGTGTATCTGTACGCCGTCGCTGTTGTAGTCACTCTCGCGGTAGCCTGTAATGACGGTTATCTCCGATGCTTTACCATTGCTGTCCTTGACAATAAGGTTGGCATCGGCATCTGAGCTTTCAAACTCCCAGCCCTTGGCCAAACGGTACTCGTCACTTATGTAGAAATGGTAGTCGCGACGCGACAGGTAGCGGTAGGTCACGCCCCAGAGCGTGCGCTCTGTCTCAGCCTCAGGAATGGGGATTGAATATGCTCCAAGGCTGGGCTTGTAATTCATATCCTTGAGCTGATGCAGGCCGTTGCGTGTCCACGGGTCACTTATGAAGCAGCCGTTCAGGCCGTCCTGCCAATGGTCGAACGGCATGCTTGCATCAAGTGTGGTACGTATCCAGCATCCGTTCTTGTAATAGCCGCGTCCGTTGAAGGTCACATCGGGCTCGCCCACAAACTCGTATGAGCCGCCTTCGGGAGCAAAGAGTTCGTCAACAACGAAAGTGCCCTGATGGCCGTCTGCCTCAAAATTATAGGTGGTGTAACAGTCCTCAATAGTGAGTTTGCTGTAGTCTGCCATCCGGGCGAAGTTCTGACCTATGCGGACGAGATAGTACCAGACCAGATCCGCGGGGTCGAAGAGGCTCTGACGTATGGTGACGGGCACATTCGACCAGCCGATAAAGCCACCGCAGTTGGTAGCACTTCCATTAGAATGCAGATTGCCCGTGAACGAGCAGCGCTCTATGACCAGCGAGTCACAGTTGGAAGCGGCACCTACCAGTCCGCCATTTGAGGCATCACCACTGATGGTGCTGAAGACTGTCATTGATGAGTGGCAGTCATAGAGACGGGTGGCCTTGCTTCCGAAGACCTGTGAGATGATGCCACCTGTATATTGGGCACTGGTGCATACCTTACCTGCGGTATGCAGATGGCGGAACGTGGCTTCGCTGACGCGGTAGAAAGGCGAGACTGCCGTTGGAGAAGGATTATAATCGCTGCCCGCATTGAGTGTCAGCGTATGACCGTCACCGTCGAACGTGCCGCTGAAAGGATGCTCGTCGGTACCCACGCTGATACCCCCGCAGTCGATGTTCTGAGTCAAGCGGAAGACCTTGCCAATATAGGTGTTATTGCCGGTTGACAAGTCAAGGGACAGCTTTGTCCATTCGGCCGTGCTGCTTATCAGGTAGGGCGACACCTCGGTGCCGTCACCAGTGAAGTCGCCGCTACTCATGATGGTGGCGTCAATGTTGAACCTGGAGTTAACGGTATTTGTGAATGTTGCACTGTACCAGCCGCCGCCTGCCAGCCCCAGAGTGGCTTCAGCGTCAATCGTAACAGCAATCAGAGAGAATTCCTCCTTTGCAGCAGGGTAGAAGAGCAGTGTTTCATCCTTTCCTACAAAGAAAACTTCGTTATCAAAGAGCAGTCCCGTGCCGTATGAGGCAAGATGGCTTACGGCATATTCAACGGGGGCTGACAGTCCATCCCGGAGATGCCAGGTTACATTGAGGGCGGGGTTACCGTTGCGTACTACAGCAGTCCGCTTTCCAACGCCGGAGCCGCCGTAGCAGTTGATGGCCGAGTGGCACTTGGCTGTGGCGCCTTCTTCCCACACCAAGTCTGTTTTACAGCCTTGGGCACCGAAGACTCCGGCATTGACGGCTGCATAGTCAGCGCAGTCCTGGAGCGTGATGCCGCCGCCATTGTTACCGCACCATCCCACGAGGGTGCCCACGTAGGTGAGGTTATTGCCCGTGATGCGTCCGTCGAAGAGACAGCCCCGCAGTGTGGTGGTCGAGCTGTAGGCGTGTCCTACGAAGCCGCCCGCATGGGTACTACTGCATGTGATAGTGGCCGATACGCGGCAGTTCTCTATCAGGTTGGTGTGTCCGTCCGTGCTTTGGATGCCGCCCACAAGCCCCGACGAGTGGATGCCGCCACTGATATTACCTGCCACATGCAGGTTCTTGATGGTAGCTCCGTCAACCTTGTAGAACGGAGCTGTATATTCGCCGCCATCCAGACTGGCGTTTATGGTATGCCCGCCACCGTCAAACGTGCCGCCAAAACATATATCCATGTAGTTATTGCCGTCCGGCATGGGACCGCCGGCACGCAAATGTATCTCTATGTCATTTGTCAGTAGATAATGACTGGTGTTGTAGTTCCTGTCAGCCATATTGTAGGCAAACTGCAGCCAGTCACCCTCATTTTCAATCAAATAAGGATGGGCTTCATCACCGTCGCCCTCATATTCATGATAAGCTGACATATAAACGTCCTGGGCAGGCATAGTGAGTATCTCGTCACCACTCTCAACGGTTATGTCACCTGAACTGAAGTTGTATCCAATAAGCCCTGCGTCAAAATAATAAGATGATTCTATCACCACTCTCTCGCCACTTCCGGCATAGAAAGTGCCGCCCTGTTTCAATCCTACCTGAGATGCCTCAATGCCGCTGGTGCTGTAGGCCTTGACAGGAGCATAAAGGGGAATGAATGTGTCAGAGAGATAGATAATCCTGTAGCCGTGCTTTACCTCTCCCCAGTTGTGGTTCAGTGAATAGCAGTTTGTCCGGGAAACAGTATAGGCGCTTCTGTCATCGGCATAACTGAATCCTGCGTGCCGTATATTGGTGTAGGTAGCGTTCTCTATGCAGTTCTTTACGGTGATGTTTGTTACAGGTGTGGTGCACCAGCCCACTATTGAGCCAGCATAGCTGTCATCAATGACGCCGGTTGAAGTGATTGTACCGTCAAACAGACAGCCCTCAATGGTAAGTGTGGCAGTATTTCCGTGACCTACTATACCGGCGGCAATAACTATTCCGCTCTCGATGAACGTGGTTATATCGGCCGATACATGGCAGTCCTCTATCCTGTTGTCTGTACCCGTTACGCTGCTGGTGATACCTGCAGTGTGCTTTCCGCCCTGTATGGTTCCATCCACGTGCAGATGGCTGATGGTGGCATCCTCAACGTAGGCAAAAGGTGCAGTGCGTCCACTTGGAACCGACAGACTTGCCGTTATGGTGTGTCCCCCGCCATCAAAGATTCCGCTGAACCGATGGTCACTTGTACCCACAGGCGTAGTGATGCTGATGTCGCCCATCAGCCTGAATGCGGTTCCTACGGCAACGTTACCGTTACTTACTTCGGCCGCCAATGTCTGCCAGTCGGCCGAATTACGGATCTGGTAGGGATTTTCAACGGTTCCTGAGCCGTCCCATGCTCTAACTCCCTGTGCCATTGTGCACAGCAAAGAAAGAGTAAACAATACAGTCTTCTTCATAAACAACGGGATAGTCCTTATTTGATCGTAACCTTACTGTAAAATGGCATTTCAGTCCTTATTAGGGTGCAGTTTTATGTCCAGCTTTACACTTAACTTCATCGATTTGACAGATGATTTGCGCAGGTCGGCCTTGGCTGTACGATTACCGCTGGTAAAGTGGAAACAGAGTCTCTTACCTTGCAGGAAGCGCTTGGTTACTATGCATGTCGTTTTTGACTCCTCGCCCAATCCAGCGTAATTGTCTATCCTGCACGGGAACTCAACGGTAGTGCCTGCGGGCTTGCCAAGCAGTTCAAGGTAAGAATCCAGGTTGTCAATCACCTCCTGTCTTGTGCTGCCCATGGGCAGACATACCTCATCCATGTGTGATATGGACATGTCTGTTATATCGTCACGCACCAGACCCAAGAGTTCAATCTTATTGCCTACACCCATGTAATAACCGGTGTTGCCGTTCTTTTCCTTGTATTTGAATATCGTGTACTGGTCACGGCTGTCATCTTCACTCTCAATAATCTCCATACGCATGCCTGCAGGAATGTCCTGGGCAAGTACACAAGTAGCCATCATTATGGCTGCTGCTACTGTAAAAACTGATTTTCTCATATTGTTATAGTTAATTATTACTATAGTTATTTCTTTCTGCAAAAATAAGGATATCCCACAACCTGTAGAATATTATTGTGCGTTTTTTTGATTGAACTATTTAGAGTCTGTTTTGATTTGTACATCCCCCATACAGACATAATACCAATCTATAACACCTCAAATCTATAACACCTCAAAATTTATTAAGCCCAAAAACACAAAAATCTCAAGTTTTCTTTACTCAATTGATCGATAAAGAAAGTATCCCTCAGTGTACCTACATCAATCTTCGGGGTAAATATCAACCCAACCAGCCACTAAAACCGGGTGCATTGGGCGGTGTTGGGCTACCCTGTAACAGGGTGGTGTCGGCATTCAGCTTTATCACCTCAACAGTGGGCTTCAAGTATATCTTCTTTGTATCCATAGTGGTATCCATCATTATTCTATTACAATTTTCTTTCCGTTGTTAATGTATATGCCGCTCTTTATGGGCTCTCCTTCTAATCGGATGCCGTCAAGTGTGTACCAGCCGTCGGCATCAAAGCTAATCTGGCCAGTCTGGGTGTCAAGCGTACCTATGCCGGTCAATGTGCCATCGATGCCAACCAGGCGTACCATTATACGGTTAGGCAGTTCCTGGGCAGCCCCCGATAAGTTGATGCCGCGTAAAGGAACTGCGTTCTTGGTGTCGTTCCACATCAGGTATGCGCTCATGGGGCGTATCCTGGCGCCGTTGGCCACCTTCACAAAGTCACCCACGTCAATGCTGTTCTCAGGATTCGCTACTCCGGCAAATCCATAGACCTTGCCAATCTCGTCAGCACGCTCGGTGCTGTAGTCGGGGTCTTCCGTGTCGGTGGTCCACTTCATGTAGTCATACGTTCCCTTAAACGTCCAGTGACTGCCCGGATCGGCCGTCTGGCCGTTTCCGCCGCCCGTGGTGTTAAGCGTCACACCATTGTCAGAAACGTTGAATGTGAGCGATGTTTCTGTAGGCATTACCAGATACGGTGTGTTGGCAGTAAGCGAGTCTGTTAGCTGATTCATTATGGCAACCCACTGACCATTATCTTTCTTCACACCACCAAAGGTATAGAAAGAACCTCCACTTATGTCGCTTACACTCATGCTTAATGGCAGCATGAGTGTGGCGGTCTTTCCTGCTGTGAATGTGCGGTCCAGCGAAATGCTGTTAACCGTGACATCTGTAGGGATGTTCAGAGTATTCAGCGATGTGTTTCCTGCCAGTTTGACTAAGCCTCTTTGTGCTGTTATATTTGTGGCGGTTACGGTGCCGCCGGCAAGGTTGATGTTTCCAAATAAGGTGAGAATACTGTTATTTGCTGTTATGTTACCTCCGTTGATATTTATGTTACCGTAGATGTAGATTCCGTTGTTTTTATATGCAGTTGCCGTTACGTTACCTCCGTTGATGGTGATATATGAGCAGATTATGCCGGCATCTGTACCTGCTGTAATAAGTTGTCCGGTACCTCCGCTCTGTCCATATATTTTTAAAGATCCGCCCGCTATGCCGTATTCACTCGTAATAGGATTGCCGGCCGTGCCAACAGTCATGGTGCAGCCGTCTGCAAGGATGATATTGGCATCGCCTTCAAAAACCACCATTTCAGTATAATCTACATCACGGTCTATCACATACCATCCCGAAGCCAGTGTAGTAGCTCCTTGTGTTGTTGAAATAGGTATTGCTTTGTGGATGCCTGTTGTTCCATCAGCTTTGATATATGAAATGTCAGGAGCATTTGTATAATCAACTTTGTCAGACTCTTGAATGTTATACCATACAATATCACTTGTATGGCCAGACTCCCCTTCTTCCAAACCTCCGTAATAGATTAACTGTACGCCTACACGGTCAATGTCATCAAGAATCGGGTAATAAAAGGTTAATCTGTTACCACTCATATAAGAATAATGGTTAGAGCCAAGAATAGGTGTCTCGTATGAATCATTTAATCCTGTGGTAAAAGCATTTAATATGTTCTCAACATGCTGGATTTGGTTGTTGCAATCTTCATAAATGCGGTAATACAGTTTGTTCGGGTTTATCTTATTCCCATCTATGTCATAATAAGGAACGTCTAAGACTATTCCTATAAGTTTAAATGCTTCCATCCAAACAAACTGACATTCTTCTGAGACGACCGTTGGATTTACGGGCGTAGCTTCAGGCTCTTTGAAAGGTTCCCAGACACTATTGTCAGCATGGATATAGGAGTAGTCGTAGAATGAATTGACACTATACTTATTACGATTATCCACTACCCATGTATTAGAGGTCAATGTCTTGGCTTGGTCATCGTAACTGAATGTCACATCACACAATTCAGAATCTTTCATTCCTAAAAGATAGTGTGAATGATTGTATTCGTCATGACCAAGGAACTGTCCTTTGGGGAAGGTGATGGTGTTCCCGTCAAGTGTTCCCTTAGCCCAAGCATCGGGAATTTCGTAACTGAGTCCCTGTATATAGACGTCGTTACCGTCGAAACCTATTTTGTAAGTTTCAAAATAAAAATTGAAGTATCTTGGGGAGCCATCAAACAGATGTACGCTACGTCCGGAACACATGTATTCTTGCGTTTCAATACCTTGGGGTAATATTGTTTTAAGCATGCCTTTATAGACCTTCAGACCATCATAGTAACCCCTGATGTTACTGAATAACTTGGGGTTGTCGTTTTCAAGGATATACGGTGTAGTGAGCGATAAGGTCTTGTCGTTACGGTCATAATTGAACACAATGTCAACAATGGCTCCATTGTCCAAGCCAATCAAATAGGTTTTCTTTCCGTTTGTTTCTCCTAAATACTGACCATAGTATAAAGAAAGTTTGTTATCGGTAAGCGTTCCTTTAACCCATGCTTCCGGATGAAAATAAGACAGTCCTTTTATATATACATCATTGCCGTCGAATGCAACCTCTGTAGCCTGGTTTATACCGAAATTGGCAGATGACTCGAGAATGTAGTTGCCATCAATAACCCAGTCTGTTTCAATCTCAACACCTTCCGGCACTTGAATCAATTGATCTGTTTGAGGACCGGAAACCATGAGGTTTAAAAAATATCCCCATACCAATAGCGAATTTCTTTCCGGGGAATCAAACAGTCTGTAGGTGGTGAGAGTTAAGGTGTTGGCTATATCATTGTAGCTGAACTCAATATCAGTAAAGTTGTGGCCGTCGAAACCTGTCATATAGTGTTTCCCGCTTTCGTTTTCACCCATGAATTGACCGTTGGCGAAAACAGCTGTATTACCGTTTAGTTTACCTTTTAGCCAAGAGTCGGGGAAAAATAAAGACAGTCCCTTGATGTAAATGTCATTGTTATGGAAAGCTACCTCAATGTAGCGGTCGTAATCTAAAGTAGTCATAGACATGTAAAAGTTACTGATAATGGCCCATCCGCTTTGGACAACAGCCTCTTCGGGTAATTTTACAGGTTCGTCAACTATAGTCGCTGAGCCAGATCTGTAATATGTTCTTCCGTCTGTTGCTGTCACTGGAATGTTCCACAATTCATCGACCATCGTATTGCTGACTGCTATACCTTCTGTTTTACTGACGGTGTGGTCGTCAGGAAAATCAGTAAGGTCAATGGTATTTAAATAATAGGTGTCTGAAACATATCCTCTGGTCTGGTCTTCCGGCTGGCGGCAATCTACGGAGTGCATGTGTCCGGTACCGGAATACGTTCCCTTGATCAGACAGTCGGAAACGTTGAATGCAATGGTGTTACACCAGCCTATCAGTCCACCTGCAAAACCATCAGCATTACCGGTTTCCAAAGTACCATCGAATATACAATTCCTGATGGTTACGGAATCGGTTGTTCCACCTGCACTGGCTCCAACGAAACCGCCAACGTTAGTTGGTCCGCTGACAGTTGCCTTCACGATACAATCTTGGATGGTGTTCGCTTCCCCTTCAAGTATGCCCACAAGACCTGAGCTCCATGTCCTGTTACTGCTTACACAACCTGTAACGGTGAGATTCTGTATTGTGGCTTCATTGATGTATAAGAATGGAGGGTCGGTAGTATTAACATTGAGTGTCTTTCCGTTGCCGTCAAAATGACCGCTGAAAGGATATGTTGTATTGCCTACTACGGTTGTAATCCCGCTGATGTTCTTTCCAAGTTTGAAATATTCCCCACTGTACGAATTTCCATTGCTGACATTGACGGCCAGGTCGTTCCATCCACCTAAGTTGTGAATCACATAGGGATCGGCTTCAGTGCCACTTCCTGTAGTAGGAACCTTCATGGTGGAGAGATGCATGTAGATTTTGCTCCCTTCTGTTCCTTCATTCAGGTCATAGCCCTCAGTGCCCCCATAATCACCCACTGCACCATCCTTGATTGAATTGAAGGTGATGCCATCAACTGCACGCCCGTCAGGGAAGTCATCCTTTGTGTAATAGAGGTAGATATAGTCGCCACCTGCACCATTGTTAAGGTCGCCCTTGCTGTTTGTAAAAGTATAGCTGCCGTCGTAAGGTGTAAGGTGATAGGTGCGTCCCTGGTAGGTAAGACTGTCAGGCGGATTGTTGCCTTGACGGAGTAGGAAATCCGTGATTACTTCACTGTCATTGCTGCGTGATGTCTTGTACAGGAGGTTGATAATCATACTCGAACTGCATCCTTCATTGAGGTTTACGGAAAAAGACTTCCATTGTAAGTACTTTTTTATAACCATTTGAAAACTGTTTACATTGAAACCGATGACCGTTACATCTGTGATATAATCCGCTGTCCAGGCAGGCAATGACATTAAGGTGATGAGGATGAGACATAGCGTGCGCTTGGCAAATGTTTTTTGTTGGCTTGGAAATAGCATAGTTGAAATGTTTTAGTATCAATATCAGAAAACGTGTTTTCTAAATTGAAGGTAACGTTTTCAAAGTCAAAGATAGACATAGTTTTGCAATATTCCAAGTGACGCAAAGGGATTGTTCTCATTGCGTCACTTCCAGAGCATCTGAAGAGGTGCCGGCATTATTGATGAGAGCGGCTACATTGTAAGAATCTGTTTTGATTTGAAAAACAGATTCTAAATTCACGGAACAAAAAAGATTCTAATCCGATAATGACAACCTATGTTTTTTTGTATTTTTACAATTTGAAATTTTACAAGACCAGTTCACTTTAAATTAGAATTCACGATTAAACCTTCATTGATTATGAAAAGATTCTTAGCCCTTAGATTATTCTGTCTTATTTCTTCAGCCTGTTTACCGATAGCAGCCGAAGCTCAGATTGAATATACCGGAGCTCAGATTGAATTTAATCATGAAAAATTAGAAGGATATGACATTTACTCAATCAATGAAGTCAATCCGTCAGACAGTTCCTTTGAGTTCAGACTGACAATAGAAGGAGATAATTACAGCAAAAAAGAAATGTATGATGCTCTTTTCTGTCAGTTGGACAGCGTCATGAACAGACTGTATGGAGATAAATATGACAACAAGGCACGGGAGGAGGCTCACAAGAAACTGCTCAAAGACCTGGAGAAAAAGCAAAAGAAGAATGAAAGGGAAAATAAAAAACTGAGTAGAAGACTGAAGAAATCATTAAAAAAGAACTCAAAGAACTTAAACGCCCCGATAGTGAAGCTCTTGAATCGTAACAGATTCTAAAACAGCGGATGGTTTTTATTCGAAAACATAAATGATGAAAAAAACATTATTGACAGTAGCCGCAGCATTTTAAATGGAATATACAATGAACCACTACAGGGAAAAATGGGAACTGCTGCTGTCCGAGAAGCGGCAAAGTGATATAGGACCGACGATAACTCCTGACGGCTGCAACCCGTTCGAGACAGATTACGGGCGGCTCGTCATGAGTGTGCCTTTGCGCCGTCTCCAGAACAAGACACAGATATTCCCGCTGGAGCGCAGCACTTATATACGCACAAGGCTGACTCATTCATTGGAGGTCTCGTACATCGCCGGGCTTATCGGGCAGAACATTGAACAGGTGCTCGTTGATGCCGGTGAACTGCCTGAGGGGAAGAGGGGATGGCTCTGCTCGCTGCTCCGTGCCGCCGGGCTTGTGCATGACCTGGGCAACCCTCCTTTCGGCCATTTCGGCGAGGAGGCCATCAAGGATTTCTTCCACGGCTATCTGCGGAACGGGAACCACGGACTTAGTGCTCTGGAACGGGCCGACCTGGAGAATTTTGATGGCAACGTGCAGACCTTCCGTATTCTTTCAAAACTCTATTACTATGGCGACAAGGCCAGTTTCAACCTCATATACTCCACGCTTGCCGCCATTATCAAGTACCCCTGCAACTCGCTCGTAGGCAACCAGGGTCCTGACTATGCCGAGATAGCACGCAAGAAATTCGGCTATTTTGTTACCGAGGCGGACCGGTACCGCGAGATCAGTGACTATCTTCAGCTGGGCGACCGTCGCAGCCCCATGGCCTACCTTCTGGAAGCGGCCGACGACATAGCCTATTGTGCCGCCGACGTGGAGGATGGCGTGAAAATAGGTGCTGTCACCGTCAGTCAGCTTTGTGACATCCTTGACGGGAATCTGACCGATAATCATGACCGCGTGATGGCACAGACCGAGGCCTTCCTCAACCGCTTCCGCGGCGAAGGTAAGCTGAAGGACGCTCTTGTGGTGCAGAGCATAGGCACTTATCTGCAGCGTGAGATGCTGAACGCCGTCATCGACTGTTTCGTCTGCCGCTATGACGACATCATGGAGAGCCGTCTGGAACACGATATCATCGATGTGTCCGATGCCTCCGACATACACGATTCCCTGAGCAGCATCCAGCGGCTGATGTTCCGGCACAAGGCTAAGGTGAAGAAGGAACTTGCAGGCTGGGAGGTCATACACGGTCTTCTGGGTATCTTCATGAAGGGGTGTGAAGATGATTTGTTCAATGCCACGAGCAATACTCTCGCATCGCACCTCTACAACATTATCTCCGTCAATTTCCGCCAGAACTATGAACAGTTTGAGACTTACCCCAACGACCTGTACAACAGGATCCGCATGGTGGTGGATTTCATTACCAGCCTGAACGACCGTGACGCCATCGACCTCTATCAGGAGCTGCAGGGTGTGAGGCTATGACGGTGGCGGTACGGCCGGTTTGACTCTATCGTACCGGGATGGTGTTGAGTAACGACTCGCAGGCCCGTGTTATGTCACGGTATGTGGTCTCGAAGTCCCCGGTGTACCAGGGGTCGGCCACATCGCGCTCAATGCCTGCGAATGACATCATGAGACAAACTTTGTCCTGCGGATCATCCGGGATGATATAGCGGAGCCAGCGCAGGTTCATGCGGTCCATGCAGATGATAAGGTCAAAGCGGTCATAGTCAGCACGTGTTATCTGGCGTGCGGTCTTGCTTCTGTCAAACGGTATGCCGTGAGCGTTCAGGCAACGCTTGGCGGGCGGGTAGATGGAGTTGCCGGTCTCCTCAGTGGATACTGCGGCGGACTCTATGCGGAAACGGTCAGCATCTCCCCTGGAACGGACCATATCCTTGAGTATGAACTCGGCCATGGGGGAGCGGCAGATGTTTCCGTGACACACGAACAAGATGTGTATCGGCACTTTGTCGTTGAGGCTGCTATGGGTTTTCATTGCTGGTTGGTTTACATCCCGGTTTGGAATCTGTTTAAATTTGTTCCATGGAGACAGATCCTTAATCCCTATTGTGTAATGCAGTTGCGGTAAAAGAAACGGAAGATACGTAAATTGATATACTCACCGCCCAGGTTATGGGTGAAACCGGGCAGATACAGCTGCTCGAAATCCTTGTTGTGCCTGACCAGTTCCGAAACCACCTGCAGGGTGGAGGCGGGATCCACGTTGTCATCCATCTCACCGTTTATGAGGAAGAGCTTGCCTTCCATGCGCCACGCGTTGTCCACATTGGAGTTCTCGGAGTACCAGGGACCGATGGGCCAGCCCATCCACTGCTCGTTCCACCATATCTTGTCCATGCGGTTGTCGTGACATCCGCATAGAGCCACTGATACCTTGTAGAAATCATTGTGGAAGAGCAGGGCGGAGAGGGCGTTCTGACCGCCTGCCGAATAGCCGTATATCCCCATTTCCGATGTGTCCATATAGGGATATTCCTTTTGTGCGGCTCTGATCCAGAGTATCCGGTCAGGAAAGCCTGCATCCTTGAGATTGCGGAAAGCCACGTCCTGGAAGCTCTTGGAGCGGTTGTCGGTGCCCATACCGTCAATGGTGACGACAATGAAACCCATCTCGACAAGATAGCTGAAACGCTCGTAGGTGCTGAAATCCTTGGTCACGAAAGAGTCATGCGGCCCTGAATAGATGTATTCCACTACAGGATACTTCTTTTGGGGGTCAAGGTTAGTGGGACGGTATATGTTGCCCCAGATGTCGGTCTTGCCGTCACGTCCTTTGGCGTGAAACACCTCCGGCAGGACGTATCCGGATTTGAGCATCCCGCTGATGTCCTGTTTCTGTAGCCTGAGGAGGAGCCTGCCGTCGGAGGTGCTGCGTACCACGCTCTCATACGGCTGGTCCGGACGGGACCAGTTGTCCACGAAAGCTGTGTAGTCGGGGTTGAAATGGACCTGATGATTGCCGTTGTCGGGGGTGAGGTCAGTGACCTTGCCGCTGTTCAGGTCCAGGCGCAGGAGATGCTTGTTGTAGGGGTCTTCACCCCGGGAGGAGTTGTAACCGTTGGCGTAGAAGAGGATGTAAGCCTGCTCCTCATCGATGCGCTGTATCTCCCTGACGTTCCATTGGCCCTTTGTCAGCTGGCGGATGCTGCCGTCAGCTGTGTCAATCATATAGAGGTGTCGCCAGTCGTCACGCTCCGATATCCATAGTATGTGTCGCCCGTCATTCATCCAGCGGCGGTAGAGATCATTGTAATAGACGAATGTGGATGATTTCTCCTCGGCCAGTATGCGGTCTGTGCCGTCTGTCCCGATGGCCACAAGCTGGTAGAGCTGGTGGCCGCGCCGGTTGTACTCGAAGGTGAAGAATCCGGAGTCAGGTGACCAGCGGCCAAGCGTGAGGTCATACTGGTTGGGCCATTTCGTGGCGTCAACGGGTACTTGCCTGAGTGTGGTCACGTCAAACAGTGCGGGAACGGCCTGCGGCAGCGGATCACCGGGCTTGTCATAGTCGAGCCAGCGGTAAGTGGGCTGAACCTGGTTGTCGGGACGGGAGTTGCGGAGCAGTATCTGGCGCTGCTTGTGCTCCTGCTTGCGCAGGGCGGAGATATACCTGGAGTCAGGGGACCAGAAATACTGTGTGTAGTAATCCTGTTCGTTACCGTCGAAGCTCAGCTGCGTGAGCTGTCCGTCCTCCACTCGGCGCACCCAGATGTTATGGTCGCGGACCATGCACTCCCACTGGCCGTCAGGTGATCTGGTGCCGGTCTCGCTGCGGCCGGGAAAGCCGCCGAAACCGCCGTTGAATCCGCCCGTCGCTCCGCGGAGGCGTGCGGGGGTACGGTAGGCATCGGCCGTGTCACGGGGAACCTGTGTCCTTGTCATGCTCCTGAGGTCCACCTTGTAAAATTCCGTGCTGTCCTTGCCGTCCGTCTGGTAGGAGAATGTGTACGGGTCCTTCCAATTAGGGGTTACGGCACCGTATCTGTCCTTGTGCAGATATCTGTTCACACGTTCAACTGCATCCTTGTAGTGATCCTCAAACGTATCGGCCACGGCTTTCAGGGGTGTGGTCACTATGAGGGTGAATGTCAGAATAGACAATATGGTCCTGTTCCTGTCCATAGTTCATTTTTTTTGCAAAAATAGCCAATTATTCAATGTGACAGGGGAGTTAAACCATTTGACGTTAGTTACATCTAACTATTGTATGAAGATATGTTCCCGGATCAGAACCGCTTGCGCCGTGCTGGCTTTGTGCCTGTGCGGTACGGTTTATGCGCAATGGGAGGACCCTCTGGTCATTGATGACAATTACAGGCATTACGAGTATCCTTTGGAGGAGGGTGCCCCGCTTGAGATAGGCAGACCTCCTTCTGGCATAGGCTCGGTGGTGTTCGTGACCAACCCTCCCGGTGCGAAGGTTTTCATTGATGATGTTTATCAGGGTGAGACTCCGCTCCTTATTGACAATGTGGCCGACGGGACTTATAACGCGCGTTTCGAGAAGGAGGGCTACCTGAACTATTACACTGTGTTCGATGTGGCCGCCACGCTCCAGTCCAATGTGACCGCGGGACTGCAACCCCGACAGCATTTCTTTTTCGACCGCCGTGAGCTATATACCACGCTGATTTACGAGAACAGCGGGATGAATGCCGAAGGGTGGGGCGTTGGTAACTCCTGGGGCGGATATTTCAGGAACATCAACCTGGAACAGACTACAGTTGTACACATAGGTATATCAAATACGGTGTCGTTTGAAGGAAATGTCGGTTACGGATTCATGATGGGCCGTCTCAACCGTTTCCGCCTCACCCCGCAGATAGGATACTCCGGAGTATGGTTCGACCATGTGGATACGGCTGTCAGCGGCTGGAGGGGATACCTGCGCGGCGGCGTCAATTTCAAATGCGGCATCACGGAGCAGTATGCGTTCTCCACATCGCTTCTTTATGACAGGACGGGGTTAGGTTTCCGCGTAGGTGTCCTGTTCTATGTCAACTGAAACTTGTCTTTCCCGGTAGCAAAGATTCTATGCAGCCGGTTTTTTCACGGAACAAATCAAAACAGATTCTGAGTTTTTTGCTATCTTCGCAAGCCTAAACAAAAAAACAGGACCGGATGTTCGCATATAGTCTGTTCTCATTCCTGCCCTTCATGGTTGCCCTTTTCTGGACAGCCGTAATCGTGCTTGAGAATATCCATGGATGGAGGAAAGGGTTCATGCCGAACCTGCTCCTGAGCTCTTCGGTCTGTTCTGTGTTCTTGTTTGGAGAGGCGTTCTATCGTCTTGTTCCCGACGGCATGACGAGTAATATATGGCTGTTCACAAATGTCTGCAAGCTCACTATCTATCCTGTGTTCTATCTTTTCATAAAAAAGATCACAACTTCCAGGAACGCCGATATATATGATTTACTCCTATTCCTGCCTTTTATGGCAGGCGTGGTCTGTATCCTGGCTTTCAGGATGACAGGTTCTGTCCATACCGGGTTACTGGTATGGATTGATCCCATGTATCTGGTGGTTTTGCTGTATGTCAGCGTCAAATCCTCAATCTGTATAGTAAGGTACAACCGTCAGATAAGGAATTTCTATTCTGACATCACCAGCAAGACATTCGGCAAAATGCTGTGGGTGCTCTTCCTGCTGTTGTTCTCGTCACTCCTCACCGTCTGCGTTAATTTCATAGGGAAAAACTATTTCTATGGCAGCCTTCTTTGGGTCATTCCTTCTCTGCTGATAAGCGCCATCATTTTCATGTTCTTCTATGAGGGGCTGAGAATAGAATTCTCGGCCGAGGATGCAGCTTCCGACCAGTTGGATGTAAACCAGATACTGAAATACTGGAAGAGACCCTCATTCTTTCTTCTGAAGGACACGGAGGAGGGCACGGAGGAGGACACCCTGTCCATGGACTATTCCGAACTTCTCATGGGATTGGATAACCTTATGAAGGAGAAGAGGATATACAGGAACCCCAATCTCAAGATAACCGATGTGGCGGATGCCTTGGCATCGAACCGTACATACGTGTCGAATGCCATCAACCATGGGCTTCAGATGTCATTCCTGGAATACATCAGCAGGCTGCGTGTGGAGGAGGCCAAGTCCAAGCTGGCCGTACTGCCTGAGAACAAGCCCATCAAGCTGGTTGCCGAGGAGGTGGGGTACAGGAACGACGCCACTTTCTACCGTCATTTCCGTAAGATAACAGGGATGACTCCCGCCGAATGGATGAATAGTAACAAGAGTACAAATCAGTAAAATACAGCAGATATGTTCAGACAATTGAGTGACAGAGTCAGATTCATAGGTGTCGATGACCTTGAATGCGATCTTTTTGAGAGTCAGTACATCGTACCCGATGGTATATCCTACAACTCATATCTGGTTTCCGATGACAGGACGGCCATACTTGATACTGTGGATGCCCGGAAGGGTGAGGAGTGGCTCAGGAATCTTGAGGAGGCTCTCGAAGGCCGCACTCCTGACTATCTTGTGGTACATCACATGGAGCCTGACCATTCAGCCATGATAGCTGAACTGCTTGCAAGATACAGCGGATTGAAGATAGTGGCCAGTGCCAAGGCCATTCAGATGATTCCCCAGTTCTTCGACAGCATATCGCTTGACGGCCGTACGATGGCAGTGAAGGAGGGTGACGTGCTTGACCTGGGTTCACATAAGCTGGAGTTCATAGCCGCTCCCATGGTACATTGGCCGGAAGTGATGGTCTCTTATGATGCCGCTGACGGGACCCTCTACAGCGCTGATGCCTTCGGGAAGTTCGGTGCGCTGGAGAAATGCGGTTTTTATGGCAGGGATGACAATGACTGGACATGTGAGGCACGCCGCTACTATTTCAATATAGTTGGAAAGTACGGGATTCAGGTCAGGACTCTGCTTGGCAAGGTCCTCCGCAGGAATGTGAAGTCCATCAGGCCATTGCACGGCCCGCTGCTTGAGGACAACATAGAGAGCTACATAAGCCTGTATGACACCTGGAGCAGCTACATGCCTGAAACCGAAGGCGTGTTCATAGCATGCGCCTCAATACATGGAGGTACCATGGAGGTGGCCCGGAAGCTGGAGGAGATTCTCCAGTCAAAGGGTGTCAGGACCTCCCTTAGCGATATCTGCCGTTCCGATATCGCGGAGAACGTGGAGGATGCCTTCAGGTATTCCAGGATGATACTGGCGGCATCGTCATACGACGGCGGCCTGTTCACGCCCATGCACGGTTTCCTTCACCGGCTCCAGATAAAAGGTTACTCCAACCGTACCGTGGGCCTCGTGGAAAACGGCTCCTGGGCACCTTCGGCAGGCAGGGTGATGAAGGAGATGCTGGGCTCCATGAAGAATGTGAATGTCATTGAGCCTCTGGTGACCGTCAGGAGCAGAATGAAGGAGCATGACCTGGAGGCTATCCGGACATTGGCTGAAAACATAATGGCCGGTTACCGGTAGGCAATATCGTCTTTTACTGTTCATTTGTTCATTTTCTGTTCAAATACGTCAGGAATCCTCTCTTTTTGACGGGGATGTCTTGACGTGCGTACGTTCAGGCCCTATTTTTGTGGCCGGAACAGATAATCCTATACCTATGAAACCCGGAAATTCCATCATTGTCGCGGCATTGGTCACCCAGTTGCTGGCTGCCTGCGGCAGAAACAGTTATCTTGATTATGCGTTGAAGGCCGCCGGTGAAAACCGCGCTGAGCTTGAATCGGTCCTGGAACATTACCGCAATGAACCGGAAAAACTCTCGGCTGCACGTTTCCTGATAGAGAACATGCCCGCCCACACCTCCTACGACTGCCCAGCGATAAGGGAGTACTACAGGCTCGCGGAGCGGCTCTTCCAATCCGGCCTGACTCCTGATGAGCAGGCTGATTCCCTGCGTAAATGGAGCGATGACAATCTTCCTGACCTGGAGGAGTGCTCGGTGCCGGACGTGAGGGTGATGACTGCCGGTTTCCTTATCTACAGTATTGACCATGCCTTCGATGTATGGAAGAACCGCCCATGGGCCAGGGATATCCCCTACGATGATTTCCTTGAATGGCTGCTTCCCTACAAAGCCGTGGAGAAACAGGAGTTCGATGCATGGCGTGACACTCTGTCGTCCTGTTTCTCTGAACGTATGAAAGCCGATATCCCCGATGACGTGGAATACAACACTATATTCAAGAATGTGGATATAGTACGCAATGAGCTGATAGACAAGATACACATGCACGGTATATATGACCATGGGGGCGCTCCTGTCCTCAGCGCGTCCGGGATTGCGCACCAGACATTCGGCAGATGTGCCGACTATGTCACGCTTGCGGTGCTCACATACCGCAGTCTGGGGCTTCCTGCCGTGATGGAGGAGGTTCCTTTCTGGGGACGTTTCAGGGCGGGGCACACATGGTACGCCATTCTCGGTGACCGGGGTCAGGAACTGAGGGCGGAGTGGGATCTGGGTTCCGTCCCGGGCTGGGGATTCTTTCCGTATGAAAGGATTCCCAAGGCATTCCGCAACACATACGCGGTGAACCGGCGGATGGTCCGTTACATGAATGACGCAAAATACAGATATCATTTCAACCTGTGCCAGAAGGACATAACCTCCCAACTCACCAAAACGGCCGATCCGGTTATTCCCATAACGAAGGGCGGACGACTCAAGGACAAATATGTGTATATCTCTATTTTCAATGGCTATTTCACGGACTGGAGCATAGTTGACTGGGGTATGGCACGTTTCGGCAAGGCGAGATTCCGGGATATGGGGGTGAATGTGCTCTACTGTGTGTTCGGCGTGACGGAAAACGGCTATGAGGCGCTGTGCGATCCGTTCATACTGCGTAAGGACGGGACTGTCAGGTACATCGTTCCTGACCATGAGGATTTGCGGACGGTGGAGGTCCGACGGAAATATCCGCAGTCAACCAATGTGGTGAACATGCGCCGGCGGCTGCTCGGTGGAAGGATAGAATGTGCCGACCGCCCGGATTTTGCCGATGCCCGAACGCTGTCGGTTATTGATACGGTGATAATACCTGACAGGATAGGGATAGTCTCCGGACCTCACAGATACTGGCGCTACCGCGGTGCTGACGGGACATACGGAAGCCTGTCGGAACTCACATTCTTCCTGAATGACTCGACGGTGATGGAGGGGAAGGCTGTCTGTTGCGGGGATGTGCCGGAGGAGGTGGCCCGCTTGGCTTTCGACGGTGACAGGCTTACCAATTTCGAGAGCGGGAACCCGGATGGCGCATGGGTGGGTGCCGATGCGGGGTCACCTGTCAGGGTGACATCGGTCAGGATAGTTCCCCGCAGCGACGACAACGACATCTGTCCGGGCGATGAATATGAATTCAAATACTGGGACGGGGATGTGTGGGTCTCCTCGGGAAGATTCACGGCCACAGACAATGTGCTCAGGTTTGACAGCGTCCCGTCCGGGACACTGATGTGGATGAGAGACTACACCAGAGGATGGGATGAGCGTCCGTTCATGACCGACGGTTCCGGTAATGTGGAGTGGTGGTGACATGCTGAAGGATATCGGAAAGGGATTGCTGTCTGCGGGGAGGGTGTGCGGATGGCTGCTGCTTGCGGCATCGGGCCTTGTCACGATGCATTATGTGTTGAGGGTGTTCGTGACAGACAGGTTCTTCATCCCTTCGGAGTCGATGTTCCCGACAATCGAGCCGGGGGAGTTCGTCTATGTGAACAAGCTGCTGTACGGGCCGCGTCTCTACACGTCGTTCGAGTTCAGTGAACATGCACCCCTCAGGTGTGTCAGGCTCCCCGGGCTGAGGAGAATCCGTCCCGGTGACATCGCGGTGTTCAATTTCCCTTTCGGCTATGATGACTGGAGCAGGATAGAATTCCGCCTGAACTATGTCTATTGCAAGCGGATGGCAGGCACCCCCGGGGATGTCATAGGGATAAGCGACGGTATTTTCTGGAACGGGAGCGTGAGCGGTATGATAGGGGTGAAGGAGAGGCAGATGCGGTTGCAGAGGATGGGTGACAGTCTGATAGCTCTCATAAGCTGGTACGATGCCATCCCGCTGTCAAGGCCTGTCTGGAATGTCAAGAACATGGGGCCTCTCACTGTACCCGGAAAGGGAATGACCTTTGTCCTGAATGATTTCCTCAGGGAGCTGTACAGGCATGCCATCGAATATGAGACCGGGTTGCCGGCGGACAGTCTCCGGACATACACTTTCCGTCATGACTGGTATTTCGCGTTGGGGGACAACTCCTGCAACTCCAAGGACAGCCGTTTCTGGGGGTTTGTCCCGGATGATTTCATAATAGGTATAGTGCCGCAGAACCGTAAAAGAAGGGGAAATTGACAAACTGTTTGGATTTGTTACGTGAAAAGTGATAATTTTGGGGAAACAAATCAGAACAGATTCTAAAACAAAGAAATCATGATAAAGGAAAGAATCCGTGAGTTGCGCCGTTGCATGGAGGAGTGGGGCTGGGATGCCGCCGTTGTGTCCGGTTCCGATCCCCATGACAGTGAATATACCCCGCTGCGCTGGTGTCAGAGAAAGTTCATCAGCGGTTTCACCGGGTCGGCCGGCACGGTGATAGTAACAAAGGACCATGCAGGGCTCTGGACCGATTCCAGATATTGGATCCAGGCGTCGCATGAGCTCGAAGGGAGCGGGATAGAGCTCCACAGGACCGTCTCTGTAGAGGATCGTGACTGGATGAAATGGATTGTCTGCAATGTCAGGGAGGATGGGACCATAGGTGTGGACGGTCTCTGCATGAGTATGGGTGACGCATCGGAACTGCAACGCCTTTCGGATGGAAAGGGTGCAAGGGTGGTCTCCAAACCTGATTTCCTGGACGCCCTGTGGCTTGACCGTCCCGGCCTTCCCGATGATCCGGTATGGATACATGAGGATTGTTACGCAGGCCGAAGCAGGGACTGGAAGCTTTCGGAATTGAGGAGAGAGCTGGATTCCCTCGGATGCCGCTACATGCTTGTGAGTTGTCTGGATGAGATAGCATGGCTTCTCAACATCCGTTCCAATGACGTCCTTTACTGTCCGTTCGTAATCTCGTTCGCGATAGTGGGTCCCTCGCGGACCTGGCTGTTTGCGAGGGAATCGAAATTCACGGACGACGTGCGTCGGGTGCTGTCTGAATCCTGCATAGAGATACTTCCGTATTCCGGTGTCAGCGGATTCATCGGTTCGATGAACCCTGACGGAAGAATCCTGATCAGCCCCTCCTCTCTGAACTTCGATATAGGCCAGGCGGTGAAGGGAGTCTTCGGTGCAGGAGGTATATGCGCCGCCGCATCCCCGATAGCGCTGATGAAGTCAGTGAAGAATGAGACAGAGATTGAAGGCTTCCGTAAGGCGTACATACAGGACGGAGTGGCCCAGACCCGGTTCTTCCATTGGATAGAGGGCGAGATGGCTTCCGGCCGGCGGATAACGGAGTCGGACGCGTCGGACAAGCTGCATGAGTTCCGGAGGGCCATGCCGGACTTCCTCGATGAGAGTTTTGAGACGATTTCGGCATACGGAGCCAATTCCGCACTGCCGCACTACTCTACTGTGCGGGGTGAGGATGCCGTTCTGGAACCGCACGGACTGTATCTGAACGACAGTGGAGCCCACTACCGCTACGGAACGACCGATATAACGAGGACCGTACCTCTCGGCCCGTTGACTGAACTGGAGAGGGAGGACTACACCATCTGCCTGAAGGCCATGATTGACCTTGCCATGGCCGTCTTCCCGGAGGGAACCCCCGGCGGCAGGCTTGATGCCGTTGCCCGCAGGCCTCTCTGGCAGACCAGACGCAATTTCGGACATGGAACTGGACATGGCGTGGGTAATCTCCTCTCTGTCCATGAGGGGCCCCAGACCATCAGGCAGAACCTGAATCCGCAACCGTTGCTTCCGGGCATGGTCACTTCCGATGAACCGGGTATCTACAGGGAAGGCTTCCACGGGATACGTCATGAGAACATGATCCTCTGTGTGAAAGACTGTGAGAACGGATTCGGCGGCTGGCTCTCTTTCGAGACCCTTACCAGAACTTACATAGACACGTCGGCTGTCATCCCCGGACTCATGGATGCCGCGGAACTGGATTGGCTCAATTCGTTCAATGCCACGGTAGCGGCGGAGATCTCCCCTCTGCTGGATGCCGCCGATGCCTCATGGCTGAAGGAGAAGACACGCCCGCTCTGACAGGCGGATATCCATTTGGTCAGATAGAGTTATAAAAACATTCAGGCCGGGAATGTTTTTACGGAATAGTCCTTGTGGCTTGTGCTGCAGTGCTATATTTGCCGGCAGTCATAAGTAGCGGCACAAGCCATGAAACCAAATGTCAGATTATTAGGAATCATTCTCTGCATGTCTCCCGCCGCATGCGGGATGGGAGCAGGGGATAGCCGTTCTTCAGGCCGTGTGGAGAGCGTGATACCGGCCCCAAAACCGTACGAGGTCTCTGTCATTGAACTGCGGCGCGGTATATTCAACAGGGAAACAGTATGCAATGGACGCCTTGAAGCCATACGCAAGGTTGACATCATTGCCGAAGGATACGGCAGGATAGAATCGGTGAATGTCGGTGAGGGGGACCATGTGAAGAGAGGTGACGTGATTGCCTCGACCGACCGAATTCAGGCTGCGATATCCCTGCGCAGGGCCAGGCTCGAATACGACCGGGCCATAGTCTCCATGAGCGAGAGGCTGCTGGATTACGGCTATTCGCTCTCCGACACCGGCATGGTCAGCCCTTCGCAGATGAAGCTGATAAGGATGATGTCCGGATTGACCGATGCCGAGATAGGGCTTGAACAGGCTGAATCGGGTTTCGGCAAATGTGAAATCAGGGCGCCTTTCAGTGGGGTCATCGCCAATCTTGAATGTCAGGAGTATGAGCCGGCCGGAAAGAGGATATGCACCCTGATAGACGGGAACCGATACAGGGTACGGTTCAACATTCTTGAGACAGAGTATTCACTGATAGAGAAAGGTGGCGTCGTGTCAGTCATGCCCTTCTATGACAGCTCTGTCGCCTTAGACGGCAGGATTGTCTCCATCAATCCTCTTGTCGGGCAGAACGGACAGATTTCGGTGTGCGCCGAAGTGCCCGGCACACCGCAGCTGCTGGACGGCATGAATGTGAGGGTGATTCTCAGGAAGAGCGTCCCGGACATGTTCGTAATTCCGAAAAACGCTGTCGTAAGCCGCGACGGCCGTGATGTCGTGTTCCTCTTCCGGGAAGGGAGAAGCGTCTGGACATACGTGAACATACTGATGGGCAACGGCTCGGAATATGCCGTGGAGGCGGACAAGTCGCGTGACGCGGTCCTCCGTGAGGGCGATCTGGTGATAGTTGACGGAAACTACAACCTCGGGGACAATACCGCCGTGGTACTGAATGATTAGCCCATGTTCAGAGGATTGGTAAACCGGCCTGTTCTGGTATCGATGGTCGTGACGGCCGTTTCGGTACTCGGTGTCATGGCATTGAAGAGACTCCCCGTATCATTGGTCCCGGAAATTGACGTTCCGGAGGCTGTCGTCAGGATTTCATCGCCTGAAAGGTCGGCGAGGGATGTTTATGAGACACTCGTCTATCCGTTGATGCAGTATCTTTCCCAGACTCCGGAACTGACGGATATCATCTGTTCGGCCGAAGACGGGCGTGGCAGCATATCCATGAAATTCGGATATGACGCAGACATGGGATACGTGATGATGGATATAGGCGAGCGCATAGACAGGGCTATGTACATGTGGCCAAGGGATGAGGAGAGACCGTCGGTGTCACGTCTCAGCGCATCGGATATACCTGCATTCTACATCGACGTCAGGCTCATGACGGACTCTGATGAGGGCTCGTTTGCCGGAATGAGCTCTTATGTGAGGAATGTCGTTCACCGCAGGTTGGAGCAGTTGCCGCAGGTGGCTATGGTCGATGCATCCGGCTATCTCCTTCCCGAACTGCGAATAGTTCCAGACCGGAATATGCTTGAATCGGCCGGTATTACGGGAGAGATGCTCTCCATGGCTATCCTTACGGCCGATATCACTCTCGGCGGCTTCACGGTCAGGGACGGCGCCTGTGAGTATAATGTGCGCTATGACGCATCCGTGAAGGATCGGGAGGATGTGGAGAATGTCTGGCTCAATGTAAACGGCAGCGGGTTCCGGATAAAGGATCTGGCACAGGTGCGGGAGGAGCCACGGAAGGTCGAGGGGATGGTCTCTTCGGACGGCAGGAGGGCAGTGACGCTGGCTGTCATCAAGAGATCCGATGCCAGGATGTCCGACCTGAAGAGGGCGGTTTCGGAGGTGTTGCGGGATATTGAGGCTGACCGTCCGGAGATGGAGTTCAAGGTAACGCGGGACCAGACAGGACTGCTTGACTACTCAATGGGTAACATGACGAGGAACCTGGTTTATGGGGCACTGTTCGCGTTGGCCGTAATCTTCCTGTTCATGAACAATCTTTTTTCCGCGCTCCTCGTGGCATTCTCTATACCTTTATCACTTATGCTCTCCTTCCTCTCTTTCAGGTGTTTGGGAATTTCCCTGAACATCCTGTCCCTTTCCGGACTTGTCATGGGGATGGGTATGATGGTTGACAATTCCATAGTAGTGCTTGACAGTATAGCGGGACATGTCAGGAGGGGTGAACAGGTCAGCGACGCGTGCGTGTCAGGAACCCGTGAAGTGGCTGCCCCCATGTTCAGCTCCGTCCTTACCACATGTGCCATGTTCCTGCCCCTGTCGCTTATGAGCGGGACTGGCGGTGCACTCTTTCATGATGAGGCGGTTGCTGTGGCGGTAACGCTCTTTTCGTCACTGGCAGTATCTCTGTTTGTCATACCGGTTTATTGCCGTGCCGTATATGAGGCCAATCCTGCTGATGCACTGATGAGGGAAAACGCCGGTTCAAGAGCATTCGGCAGAGTGAGGGATGGGTATGAGCGAATCCTTGGGAGAATGCTTGAAGGCTGCAGAAGGACATGGGTCGTGCCGTTGGCCGGGATAGCCGTGGGGATGGCCATGTTCACAATGATGGACAAGGAGAAGCTTCCCCCGATAACCCGTCAGGATATATTGCTCAAGGTGGGCTGGAACGAATACCTTTCCGCCGGGGAGAACAGGGAACGCTGCGAGGAGCTGGCAGCGTCGGTCGGGGAGCTCCTCTGTGATTATACCTGCCTGAGCGGAGTGCAGCAGTTCAGGCTTCCACAGTTGGGGGAAAACCAGCTGAACGGTGCCACTCTCTATCTGAAAAGCGTCTCTGCTGACGCGGAGGAAGCAATGGAACAGCGTGTCTCGGACTATATAGGCTCAAGATGGCCTTCGGCGGTATATTCGTTCCATACGTCAGGGAATGTATTCGACATGCTGTTTCCCGATGAGGAACCTGCCATAACCGTAAGACTCAGAAAGAGTGACGGCAGCGCCCCTGAACCGGGCGAACTTGACGCGCTGGTGTCCGGAATAGGTGAGAGTGTGCCGTGGGCGGCAGTCCAGCCTGTCGGGTGGAACAGGTATGTTGAACTGACTGCCGACCCTGAACTGATGACTCTCTACAACATCACGATGGGCGCTATCGCTTCTAAGATAGGAGGCGAGAGCGGCAATACTGTCAAGACTGTTTCACGTGGCGGGACTCTGCTTCCTGTGGTGATGGACGGTGGAACGGATTATGCCGGGATATGGAGGGAGGGTTTCCGAATGCCTGCCGGAGATGTGTCCGTACCGGCCGGGCTCCTGCTTAAGGAGAACAGGAAACAGGACCTGAAGGTTATCCTGTCGGACTCGGAGGGAGAGTATTACCCCGTGAGTCTTGATGTACCCGGAGGACGTGTCCCTGAGACAGTGGCGGCGGTGGAGAGGACTGTCGGGGAGTCTGGTGTGTTCCGTGCCGGTTTCTCAGGCTCCTTCTTCAGCAGCAGGGAGCTTATGCGGGAACTGTGCAGGATACTTACGGTTTCAGTCCTGCTGCTTTATCTGATTCTTGCGGCTCAGTTCGAGAGTCTCCTCCAGCCTGTCATTGTCCTCTCTGAACTCGTTGTTGACATAGCTGCCGCATTTACAGTGATGTGGTGTATCGGAATAAGCGTCAACATCATGTCCATGACGGGAATAATCGTCATGTGCGGAATAGTGATAAATGACTCGATTCTCAAGGTGGATACTATAAACCGGCTGCGTAAGGCGGGTGGGGAACTGACCGGCTCTGTGGTTGCGGCAGGCGAGATGCGTTTCAAGACCATAGTCATGACATCGCTCACCACTGTTCTCGCCATGGCCCCGTTCCTGGTCAGGGGAGATATGGGAAGCGACCTGCAATATCCTCTTTCCGTAGCTGTGATTGCCGGTCTTGCCACAGGGACAGTGGCAAGCGTGTTCCTGATACCTATAGAGTACCACCGCATCGGCTCAAGATGAATGGGGGGTATAAAAACAAGAGACCCGCTACCAAAGCGGATCTTCCTGTTCTCAATAGTCCTTTTCCAATAATTGAAATAGATGAACCGGTTTCACAACCAATCTTCTCTTCCTTGTTTGCATTGCAAAGATATAACCAATTATTTAAAATTGTGCTGTAAAAGCCATCAAAAATTGCTTAATTTTAGTTAAATCCGAGGCCGCAGCCTTTTTTCCATGCTTAAAACCTATGAAACTGATTGCTGACTTTAGGGCCAATAGCATGTTGTGGCCATCCTTTCAGGCTTGAAACCGGCGAAACCTCTGAGGAATAACACGAAAACAGGTTTGAACAGATTCCGACAGGCCATGGAATATTTCACGAAACAAATGAAATAGCCGGTTCTACCGGTTCTAAAGGTTAGCGCAAAGGGAGGATAATGTACGGTATATATAAAAAAGAGAGCGGGACTTCACAGTTCCGCTCACCTTGAAATAAAATCTAATACCATGAAAAACACGATGCAAATATAATACACTTATTTATTCCTTCCAAGAGTTCATGCGTTTTTTTTAATTTTGCAGTGAAAAAATTTTTTTTTGACAGAGATATATAATGAAAGGAGCCAATACAGGTCATCGGACACCTGATAATATAAGAAGTTACAGAGTTGAGGAGGAGACAACCCTGCTCCCCTTCCTCTTTTCCGTATTGGGCAACCTGAGCAGGACTGAGGTGAAATCGATGCTCAAATACAGGCATGTGGCCATACAAGGCAAGGCTGTCACTCAGTTTGACACCCCGCTTGAACCCGGTGACACAGTCCAGGTCAATTTCGGGCGTTCATTTTACAAGTTCAGCAATCCGCAGGTGAGGATCATGTATGAGGATGACTGGATAATCGTCATAGAGAAGGCTTCCGGTCTCCTCTCTGTGGCTAATGACACCTCTAAGGACAGGAACGCATTCCGGATTGTCGGCGACTATGTACGGCACTGCAATCCCGAAGCCCGGCTTTACGTATGTCACAGGCTTGACCAGTTCACATCCGGAATACTCATATTCTCCAAGGACGAGGAGCTGACAAGGGAGATGCGTTCCAACTGGGATTTCTACGTGAAGGAGCGCAGGTATATGTGCGTGACAGAAAACATTCCTTCGGTGAAGGAGGACACCATAGAGAGTTTCCTCGTGCAGAACTCCCGTATGCAGATGTTCTCGACCGATAACGATGAGGAGGGCAGCAGGGCGGTGACACATTACCGTGTGATACAGTCCCGCGGAAGATATGCTCTTGTGGATGTGGAGATTTTCACCGGCAAGAAGAACCAGATAAGGGTTCACATGTCCGAAATAGGCTGTCCCATAGCCGGAGACATGAAATACGGGGCAGAGACAAACCCCGGGAGAAGGCTGATGCTCCACAACTACAGGCTGGCGTTCATTCATCCTGTGACAGGTGAAATGATGCGCTTCTCGCTTTCCACCCCTTCCATGTTCAGAAAACTGACCTCAGACAAATGAAAAAGAGAAGTTTCAAGCCGGGTACCATGATTTATCCGCTTCCGGCGGTTCTGGTAAGCTGCGGCGCATCCCCCGGGGAGTATAACGTGTTAACGGTGGCATGGACCGGGACTGTATGCAGCAATCCTCCCATGTGCTATATCTCAGTACGCCCTGAAAGATATTCGTACGATATCATAAGAAAGAGCGGCTGTTTCGTGATAAACCTGACCAACAAGGCTCTGGCACGGGCCACTGACCTGTGCGGGGTCCGTTCAGGCCGTGACTGCGACAAGTTCAGCCTGGCGGGTATCACTCCCGGCAAGGCTGAGGTGGTGAATGCCCCGACCATTGAGGAGTCTCCTGTCTCGATCGAGTGCAGGGTGGTGGATGTTAAGCCGCTCGGCTCCCATGACATGTTCCTCGCTGAGGTCGTGAACGTACTGGTCGATGAAAGGTATATTGACGGGGACGGCAGGATTGACATGGCTGCGATGCAGCTTATCGCGTACGCTCACGGCGAATACTTCGACGTCACCAACCCGGCGGGATTCTTCGGATGGTCTGTCCGGCGGAAAAAGGTCATCAGGCGGGAGAGGAAACCCGGGAAGTGAGGCTGTAAGAAAACCGTGTAAACAAATCAAAACAGATCCTTATTGATTCAGGAACCTTGAGAATCTGTCCGGGTCGGGGTCGAATGTATAGGGGCCCGCTGTCAGCCTGCCCTTGGAATCGACGATGACATAGAAGGGCTGGGCGTTGGCGCCGAACTTGTGACGCTGGAGCAGGCTCCATTTGTCACCGACGGTACGTATCTTGACGTTGGTGCCGTTTTCCTCTATTGTGACCGGTTTGGGGAGGGGTGTCTTGTCATCGACATAAAGTGAGACGAGTATGAAACGGCTGCGTATCAGACTGGCCACCTGCGGGTCGGTCCATACGGCGGCTTCCATCTTCCTGCAGTTGACGCAACCGTATCCGGTGAAATCTATCAACACGGGTTTCCCGTTAGAGTCTGCGGCACGGAGAGCTTCGCCGTAATCGGTGAACTGCGGCTCTACGGTCCCGCTGTTCCTGCCGAACAGTTGTGTGTTCATGGGTGGGGTGAAGGCGCTTATCCCCTTTAGCGGGGCTCCCCACAGGCCTGGAACAAGCATAGCTGCGAATATGAATGATACGGCAGCCAGTACTATGGAGATTATCCCCGGACGGGTGCGTTTCGCTCCATGCCTGAAACTGAATAATCCCAGGAGATAGAGTCCCAGCAGGAGCGCCATGATTATCCAGAGCAGTATGAAGAGGTCGCGCGGCAGTATGCCCCAACCGTATGCCATATCGGCCACGGAGAGAAACTTGAGTGCGAAAGCCAGTTCAATGAATCCGAGTATGACCTTGACCTTGTCCATCCAGCCTCCGGATTTGGGCAGGGACTTGAGCCAGCCGGGGAACATGGCGAAAAGCGCGAACGGGATGGCCAGTGCAACCGAGAAACCCAGCATTCCGACGGTAGGGGCAAGTATGCTTCCGGTTGATGCGGCATCGACGAGAAGGAAACCTATGATGGGACCGGTGCAGGAGAATGACACTATGGTGAGAGTGAGGGCCATGAAGAATATGCCGCCGATGCCTCCGGAGGCAGAACGACGGTCGGTTCCGGTGCTCCATCCCGATGGTAGGGTGATCTCAAACACTCCGAAGAAAGAGAGTGCGAACACGACCAGTATCAGGAAGAAGATGATATTAACCACGGCATTGGTGGCCAGTGAGTTGAGGGCGTTGGCACCGAAAATCACGGTTATGGCGAGTCCTAATGCCACATAGACGGCAATGATGAAGAGACCGTACAGGATAGCGTCCCTGATTCCTCTTCGCCTGTCCTGCGACCTCTTCAGGAAGAAACTGACTGTCATGGGGATGACAGGCCAGACGCAAGGGGTGAGCAATGCTATAAGCCCGCCGAGGAAGCTGGTGAGAAACAGCCCTAACAGACCGTTCCTTCCTTTGGTGAGAATGTCATTGCTGTAGGAGACGGGTTCCCAGAGCACAGGGTCATAGCCTTCAATCATCGACATTCCGGAGGCGGAGCCTGCCGGTGGCGCGGCCTGTGACTGCCCGGACGAATGGCTGAATTCGGAATACTGGGGCGGGAGGCAGCTCTCATCGTTGCACGCCCCGTATCTGAGGGCCCCTTCGATATGCCATTCCGGAGCCGTCAGCACGAAATCCTGGATGAACGTGACCTTGTTCTCGAAATAGCGGAGTTTCATGTCGAACACCGCATCGTACTCCTCCTTCTCGTTCCCGTTGAAACGTAGTTCAGGAACCGGTACGGCTCCGGAAACGGAGTCATATCTCATTTCGGCCGAGATGGGCCCTCCGTCGGGCAGCGAGGTGGAATAGACGTGCCATCCCTTGGTTATGTCGATGGTGAAACGGATGCTTACGGTATCGGTCGAAACCCGGGTCAAGGACTCTTTGGCCTTTACGGGTGCTGAAGTGTTCATCAGCTGGGGAGCTGAGAGGAGCATGCCCGTTAATGCTGACAGTATGGTTGACAGTATCATGATAGAGGAATTGTTATGGCGGCGAAATTAAAAAAAAACGGTGAGAATGCAGAATTTTTATATCTTCGCGTGATTAATACGGTTCTTATGAACAAAAGAAACTTATTCTTATCAACTCTCATCATTGTGGCACTTGTTGTAGCCGCATGTATCAGCATTTTCGGCATGAAGGAGAAAAATGAAAGTTCCGTAAACATCGGAAGGAGTGAAATCACCATCAGTGACGGGCGTCTTACCCCGGAGGTGCTCTGGGCGATGGGGCGTATAGGAGGCGTGTCAGTATCGCCCGACGGTTCCAGGGTGGCATATCAGGTGTCGTACTACAGCGTGAGTGAGAACGCGTCCCATACTGTTATCTACGTGATGTCCTCCGATGGCAAGGATGTCAGACTGCTTACTAAGGAACACTGGTCCGAACACAGTCCTGCATGGATTGGCAATGACAGGATAGCTTTCCTGTCGGGTGAGTCCGGCAGCCAGCAGATATGGGTCATGGACAAGGATGGCGGACACCGCTCGAGGTTATCGGACACGGACCGGGATGTGGAGGGGTTCCTCTTCGCACCCGACATGGCCAATGTGCTCATGGTCATGAGCGTGCCCAACCCGCTCGTCAGGGAGAAACAGTATGAGGACCTGCCCAAGGCGTCCGGCATGGTGGCCGATGACCTGATGTTCCGGCACTGGGACAGTTGGGTGACAGCCCTGCCGCATCCTTATGTGGCTGCATTCGACGGAAAGAAGGTCTCTGAGAATGCTATCGACCTGCTGGAAGGTGAGCCGTACGAAAGCCCCATGCTGCCGTTCGGAGGAATCGAACAGTTCGCCTGGACTCCCGACGGCACTGGTGTGGCCTATACCTGCCGGAAGAAGTCCGGTCAGGAGTATTCTAAGAGTACCGATTCGGATATATACCTATATAGGATACAGAGCGGTGAGACTGTCAACCTGTGCAAGCTCTCCGGGACGGAGGACATGAACATGGGGTATGACACCAATCCGCAGTTCAGTGCCGACGGCAAGCTGATAGCGTGGCAGAGCATGGAACATGACGGTTACGAGAGTGACAGGAACAGGCTCTATGTCATGGATCTGGAATCTAAGCGCAAGTGGTCGGTATCCGAGAGGTTTGATAGCAACGTGGATGCCTTCATCTGGGACAAGGACGGCTATGACCTCTATTTCATAGGCTCCTGGAACGGCAGGATGGCTCTGTTCAGCACGGACCTTACAGGCCGGGTGAATGCGCTCAGCGACGACGAGGCCGATTACAACTCGCTCGCCATGGGCAATGATTTCCGCCTCGTCGTGACCAGGCAGTCCATGCAGTATGCCACCGAAATCTATTCGTTCGATGTGAAGAAAGGCCTGGCCCAGAAGCTCTCCCATGAGAATGACCATATCTTCAGCCAGCTTGACAACATCAGGGTGGAGGAGAGGCATGTCACAACCACGGACGGCAAGGATATGCTCACCTGGGTGGTCTATCCTCCCAAGTTCGACCCCTCTAAGAAGTATCCCACGCTGCTGTTCTGCGAGGGCGGTCCGCAGAGTATGGTCTCGCAGTTCTGGAGCTACCGCTGGAACTTCCGCATCATGGCAGCCCAGGGTTATATAGTGGTGGCTCCCAACCGCAGGGGACTGCCTGGTTTCGGACACGAGTGGAACGAGCAGATAAGCGGGGACTACGGCGGGCAGTGCATGAAGGACCTGCTGTCGGCAATCGATGATGTATGCCGCGAACCGTACGTTGACAGGGAGCGTCTCGGGTGCGTGGGGGCAAGTTTCGGAGGCTATTCCGTATATTGGCTTGCCGGCAACCATGAGGGGCGGTTCAAGGCTTTCATCGCCCATGACGGTATCTTCAACTGCGAGCAGCAGTATGTGGAGACTGAGGAGATGTGGTTCCCCGAGTGGGATCTGGGGGGGCCGTACTGGGAGAGGGACAACAGCACGGCTCAGCGTACCTACGCTTCATCGCCGCACCTGTTTGTAGATAAATGGGATACACCCATACTCTGCATCCACGGAGAGAAGGATTACAGGATACTCTATTCGCAGGCTGTAGCGGCCTTCCAGGCTGCCCGACTGAGAGGCGTTCCGGCGGAACTGCTGCTGTTCCCTGACGAGAACCACTGGGTGCTCAAACCGCAGAACGGAGTCCTGTGGCAGAGAACCTTCTTCGGCTGGCTGGACAGATGGTTGAAGTAGCCGGTTATCTGCGTTTCTGCTGTTCCTGAAGGCGCTGCTGCTCCTTCTGCATAGCTTCAAGGCGGGCCATCATGCTGCTCGCCTTCTTCTGTTTCTGAGGATCGTTGCGCGAAGCCTGGTAGTTGGCCTCGAGCTTGGCGAGAATCTCCTTCTCATCGGTTGAGCGGCGCAGCCAGATCATGGTGAGGATGCTCACCAGACCTGAAATGAAGTAGTAGTAGCAGAGTCCGGAGGAGTAGTTGTTGAACGAGAAGAAGAAGATTACCGGCATGAGGTACATCATCCATTTCATCATCTTCATCTGCTCCTCCTGTCCAGGAGCCTGTTGCTGCTGCCTCATGGAGATAACAGTATTGATGATGTTGGTTACGCAGAACAGTACGCAGAAGATGCTCAGATGCGTGCCTATGAGAGGAATGGCCTTGCCCCAGCTGATGATGTCGTCAAATCCGGTAAGGTCGGTAGCCCAGAGGAAACTCTCCTGACGCAGCTCTATGGCGTTGGGGACAAAGAAGAAGAAAGCCATCCATACGGGCATCTGCACCAGTGAAGGCAGGCAGCCTCCCATAAGTCCCACACCGTATTTGTTATACAGGGCCATGGTCTCCTGCTGTTTCTGCATGGCATCCTCGGGCTTGGGGTATTTGGCGCTTATCTCGTCCACGTAAGGCTTGAGGGCACGCATCTTGGCCGATGACATGAAGGACTTGAACTGTGCGGGGAATACCAGTGCCTTGACTATGAGTGTCATGAGCAGTATCACTATACCCATGTTGAGGTTCCACTTGGAGAGCAGGTTGAAGAGCGGCATGATGAGGAAACGGTTCATCTCGCGCACAACCGGCCAGCCCAGGTCTATCACCCTGTTGAGACGGAATTTCCTGTCGGCGGAGGATATCAGCTTGCTCTCGGCCTTGAGGAGGGCGTAGTCATTGGGCCCGAAGTAGAAGTGCATGGTGGTGGGTACGCCGCCTGTGGGGTCAAAGGAGGTGTAGGCCTTGGTCTGGAATTTCTTCATGTAGCCTTTACCCTTCTGGTATGTCAGGCCGGACAGGCTTGTTCCGGTGAAGGTCTGGTCAGAGGCGAGGATGCATGAGAAGAACTGGTTCTTGTATGCTATCCAGTCAACCGGCTCCTCCACTCCGGTCTTGGAGGAGGTCTTCCTCATGCCGAAGATCTTGGACCTTACCTTATCTGTAAGCTTGTAGGTGAGGGTGGTGTATCTCTGTTCGAACTCGAAACCTTTCTCATGCTGACGCAGGTTCTGGATCCAGTCCATGGAGATGCTGCTTAGGTCGGTGCTGAAGAAATTGTCCATTCCATGTGCCTGCATGCTGAAGTCGAGAAGATAGCTGTCGGGCTTAAGCTCATAGCTGAAGTCTATGTAACCGTGGCCCTGGACTGCAAGGCGCATCACCACCGAGCGGTCTGTCTGAGTGACGGGTTCGAAATAGAGGTCCCTTGTCCTGATATTCTCGTTCTTGCCGTCAATCATGAAATTGAGGCTTATCTCATCCTGCTTGAAAAGTGTCACATCGGTCCCGTCCTGCTCCTTGTATCCGTAGAGGACTGCCGATACGGGAATTGCACCCTTGGTGGAGATGTCTATGCTGACCTTCCCGTTCTTCAGGGTGACTGTGCGGGCATTGCCGTTCATGGCGTAGAACAGAGGTGCTGCGGAATCGGCAGGCTCGGCTGTCGCGGTGTTCTCGGTTGTAAATGATGGCATCTCCTGTTCCTGATTCTGTTCCTGTACGGTCTCGGTGATGGCAGTCTGCTGTCTTGAGGCACTCATGTCCGCGCCGGATTTCTTTGTTGAGCGGTTGGTCCACAATATGATTGCAGCCATTGCCAGGCATATTGCCAAAAGGCCGAAATAATTTCTTCTGTCCACTTGATTTCTCTTGTTTGGATTAACGGAGTGCAAAGTTACAAAAAAGATGCGAGCGTGGTCCATAATGAAGGAGTTATAAGATTTTTTTTCTCGTTTCAACGGTAAAATGAATTGAATTGGCTAACTTTGCTTTTTGAAACAGTATCCATCGGTAGCGTAAAGGAAGTCAAAATAGGAGAGCCGGATATGAAAAAGAGCTTTTTTCTGTCACTTCTTGTTATGTCGGCACTGGCCGTGTCCGTGCGGGCACAGGAGTCGTCGGCTGCCGGTGAGACCTTGCCGGCGACCGATTCCTTAACTGTGCGGCAGGACTCTGTCCTTGCGGCATACAATGCTCCGGTCAGCATTTCGGATATTTCGGACAATCCCTTCTATTTCAGGCTTTTCATGCCTCTGACCCTATACGGCTCGGTAATCGATGACGCTGTAAATCTGCCCGGTGAGTTCGTCTTCGGCGAGGAGGAGACCGGGAGGGATGATTCCGACCTGCTTCCGATTGAGGATTTCTCCGGGAAGGAGAACGAACTCGAAAGCGAAATCAACAACGTCCTGATGAATATCTATCTGGAACGTCCGGACATGGTGAGAATGACGGAGCAGGAGCTGCGTACCATTACCGGTTCAGTCAACATAGACACGGAGGGACTTGCGAACGGCCTTATCCAGCAGACCACGAACCAGGGACAAAGGCTGTCGGACAAGTATGAGCCCGAACCTGTCAACATAAAACCGAAATACTGGAAGAAATTCGGCAAGTTCTCAGGCAAATATACCCAAAGCCAGTATTCGGAAAACTGGTACAAGGGCGGCGAGAGCAACCATTCGGTTCTGGCGCAGGTGACATTGGAAGCCAATTACGCCAAGAATCAGGCGACATTGGACAACAAACTGGAGATGAAACTCGGCTACTACACCACCGAGGTGGACGGGGAGACCAAGATGAAGACCAATGAGGACCTGTTGCGCTTCACCTCCAAGTACGGCCTGAAGGCGTGGCAGAGCTGGTACTATTCCGCTCAGGTACAGGGATATACCCAGTTCATGGCCGTCTATGACAAGAAGGTGCCCACAAAGCTCAAGTCCAAGTTCTTCGCCCCGGCCTACGGCAACATCTCCATAGGTATGGACTACAAACCCAAGTTCAAGAACAACAACATCACGCTCTCCGCACAGATCTCTCCGCTATCCTACAACTGCCGTTATGTGAGCGTTGACAGCATCGTGACAAGTTTCGGCATAAAGGAGGGTGAGAATTTCCTCAAGACTATAGGTTCCCGCGTGGAATCCAACTTCAAATGGAAATACAAGGATTTCACCTGGACGGCCAAGGCGATGTATTTCACCAATTACGAGAGTGTGGAGTCCAATCTGGAGAACACGATAGACTATCAGCTCAACAAGTATTTCTCGCTTCAGTTCTTCTGCCACTGGAGGTTCGATGACAGCGTGAAGCGGAAGACCAACAAGAACGGGGATCTGATGGGGTATCATCAGTATAAGGAGTTCCTGACGCTTAATTTTAATTACTCCTGGTAGGGGGGCTCAGGCTTCCATCCTGCGGGGTAGGGCTTTAGCTCTGGCTTCCTTCCGGCTGGTTGGGTTGCTAAGGCTTTTTCAGGATCTTTTTTTCCTTTCTTTCATTATTTCACGGCGGCGCTTGAAGGGCGAGTCCGGCTCCCGGGCCATATACCAGTACTCCATGTGGTCGGTTATGGTGGGGAAGAGCCGTGTCAGGACAAGCAGCAGCTTGCCGGTGAATGTGAGGGTGGCACGTCTGGAACGCTTGCGTATATGGTTTAGCATGATCTCGGCCACACGCCTGGATGACATCATCTTGCCCTCTTCGCGCGGGGTCTCGCCCTGCTGGGAACCGTCGGCCAGAAGCGCGGTCTTGCGGATGTTGGACTCGGTGAACCCCGGAGCATATATCATGACGTGCAGGCCGTCGTACAGATGTTCGGAACGCAGGGTGTCAAGGAAACCGTTTATGGCGAACTTCGATGCCGAATAGCCGGTACGTCCCGGCAGTCCCTTGTATCCTGCGGTGGAGATGACTCCCACCACGGAGCCTTTGGATTCCAGCAGAAAGGGCAGGGCGTATTTGGTGCAATAGACAGTGCCCCAGAAGTTCACGTCCATGAGGCGGCGTATCACGTTCAGGTCAAGGTCCCTGAACATGGCGCGCATGGATATTCCCGCGTTGTTTATCAGGATGTCGATACGGCCGAACCGTTTTACCGTCTGTTCTATGAGGTTGCGGCAGTCGGATTCGACTGAGACATCGGTTTTTACGAATATGACTTGGGAGAGAGCAGAGAGCTCATTGCAGATGGCTTCCAGCTTGTCCTCCGATCGGGCGGCAAGAACGACCTTAGCCTGGTATCCGGCCAGCAGCCTGGCTGTGGCGAGACCTATTCCCGAGCTTGCCCCGGTAACTATCGCCACCTTATCCTTGAAGTAGTTCCTGTTGTCCATCGTTTCCATTCGGTAATACGCCGTAAAGGTAATGTTTTTTTGTCATTTGTCGTTAATGAAACGGTTTTCATGGCATAATAGGATAATTTTGTGTCCTTTTTGTGTAATTTCGCGCCTTGAAAAAAGAATGGCTATGACCGTAACACTTTTATTGCACTGTCCCGACAGACCGGGAATCATTGCCGACATAACGAATTTCATTACCGAGAACGGCGGTAACGTGGTCTATCTGGCACAGTTCGTGGATCATGTGGAGAACGTGTTCAACATGCGTATCGAATGGAGCATAGATGATTTCCTGATCCCGAAGGAGAAGATTTCGGACTATTTCGGCACCCTGTACGCCCGGAAATATGACATGAACTTCCGTCTCTATTTCAGCGACACCAGGCCGCGAATGGCGATATTCGTGTCCAGGATGTCCCACTGCCTGTTCGACCTGCTGGCACGCTACAGCGCCGGTGAGTGGAACGTGGAGATTCCGCTCATAGTGAGCAACCATCCCGACATGCAGCATGTGGCGGAGATGTTCGGCATACCATATTATCTTTATCCTATCACCAAGGAGAACAAGATGGAGCAGGAGAGCGCCATGCTGGACCTGCTCAAGGAGAACAATATCGATTTCATCGTTCTGGCGCGATATATGCAGATAATAGGCGACCGCATGATAGCCGCCTATCCCAACAAGATAATCAATATCCATCACTCGTTCCTGCCGGCGTTCGTGGGCGCCAAACCATATCAGGCAGCCTTTGACCGTGGGGTGAAGATCATCGGTGCAACCAGCCACTATGTGACCGCCGAGCTCGATGCAGGGCCGATCATCTGTCAGGATGTGGTCAGGATCTCACACAAGGATATGCCCAAGGACCTGGTCAACAAGGGCAAGGACCTGGAGAAGATAGTCCTGTCCCACGCCGTCCAGAAGCATATTGAGCACAAGATTCTGGTTTATAAGAACAAGACTGTCGTTTTCAGCTGAAAACGACAGTCTTGTTCTTTACTTTGGCTTTGGCTTTGGCTTTGGCTTCCGTCCGGCGGGTTTGAGCTTGGCTTTTTGTCATTTCACTTGATACCACCCTTGTTTTCCAGCGACTGGGAAATCTTCTCCTTAACTAAAGCGGATAGTTGCTTCTGTTTTTCGGCGGAAAGGTTGTATGTGGATGCAAAAGCATCATAGTTACACTTCTGAAGAGCCGTTAAAGCCTTTTTCACCACATCCTCAAGACAGCATGGACGATTTTCCACTTTCCTTCCTCTCGCACGACGATACCCGCGTGACTGTAAAGCCCGTTTGTCATATATGAAGTCCGGCAATCTGTTCCTCGGTCAACCCAGTACACTTGACAATGATGTCCACTGACAAGCCTATGGCTTTCATTTCACGAGCTACATCTTCTTTACCCTTCACTATTCCACGGGCCTCACCACGGGCCTCACCTTCTGATACGCCGCGTCTATGGGCAGTACGCAGACGGTCACGTTCGTCCATCTCATACATGACCTCACGGAAATATCTATCTTGCTCTTCGGGTTTCATACCCGCAAACTTACTCACTTTGATTATATTATCAAAACCTTTGTTCAGAATTTCTTTCGGTATTTCCTCCAGTTTGTCAAGATTACGGAACAAATACCACATAATGTCCGCATCGACATTCAGTTCGGATTCGTTTTTCGTAAACTTAGGCAATTCCACTGTAACATAATGTACAGTGTCTGTCAAGGTTATCATCCCTTCACGGTCATTTCGCAGACTGTAATGGTTTATTAACTCCGGATTTAACTTCACACCCGGCATAATGAAATCCAATATGCCTATCACATATATCTCTGGAATCTCATCATAATACTTCACTCCGACACTCAAGCTGTTGCGTATAGCGAAACTGGAGTAGAAAACCATACGTTTGCCAAAATCGCCATGTTCACCGCGTTGAATCTCTATATCGACCAACGTTCCTGTTTCGGTGGTACAATGGATATCATATATTGCCTTGCGGGCATCAGGACGGTCACCCACCTGTTCCTGCGGCCCCAACTCAACTCTGACAATGTGCTTCTCAGGCAGGATACAGTTGATAAGTTTAAGCAACTCTTTTTCACGGCCTTTCATTCCGAAGACATACTTGAAACCAAAATCACTTTTCAGGTCAATGAATTTGATACCCAAGCGCTCAGCCTCTCTCAGGATGGCATCGTGCTCATTTTCTGAATACTTGTTTGTTTTCATAATGGTTTTATTGTTAGGTATTAATAATATTGAAGGGCACTCGCCTGACACTTTAAATGTGCAGCGGAGTGCCCTTCGGTATCAGTTAACACAAAAGTATGCTGAATTTTCGGGAACGACAATAGCTTACCCATCTTTTTTGGACCACGGATATTTTTTGAACGCAGCCGCAGGACTGCCTGATGCCGCAGGGTGGCTTTGGCATTGCCACCCCGCCTGCATCAGGCAGCCCTGCGGCTGAATGCTTGCCTGTTGGGGAAACAGGACAAATCCTACGGAAGAACAGGCCGCACAGATAGACCGTAGTAGCGGAGGATGTTGCCCGTGTTGTGATCGTCGGAATTGAAGCTGAGGCACCACGCGCGGCCCGGGTAGTCCGTACCGAGAGAACCGGACCAGTAGTAGCCGAAGGATCCGGCGTAGAGCAGACTCGAATCGTAGCGACACCCGGCAGCGGGCAAGAAAATGGAAGCTCCTTCATAACCGGATTTCTTACTTGTTACCATATAACCATACGTGCCGTTTTTTGAAGTCCAAGTCCAAGTGCAGTTGGCATTATTATTCAATTCATCCAGCTCCGCAACTGTAGGCAGACGCCAATCTCCGCCCCAAGTCACATGAGCTACGTCATCTTCAGGATCAAGAACTGTCTTGTTATCTCCTGTACTCCAAATATCGCTATTATACTTGGTTAATGTACTGGAGCTGCCGTATTTATAGGTAGACCAGCTATATATAATCTGGAAAGAACCTTAACTTTTTTCCGGGGAACAGAGATCATGTGTCGAAAATGTGTATTTTTGCACAAAACAAGTATCAATTATGTGAAAAATTTCACATTTTCGACACATAAACATGATAGAGCGTAGCATAAACGGACAATTGGAGAACTGGAAAGACAAGGCGGACCGTAAACCGCTATTGCTGTTCGGGGCTCGTCAGGTAGGAAAGACCTGGGTGTTAAAGCATTTTGGGAAAACCCATTTTGAACATTGTGCATATTTCAGCATTGACGAAGAGGAAAGCGTAGGCGAAATTTTCAGACGCACCAAGGACCCTCACCGGATTGTGGGACAACTCTCATACCTGACTGACGTTCCTATCAAACCACACAACACATTGCTTATTCTGGATGAAATCCAGGAATGTCCTGAGGCTTTGGGCGCACTTAAATATTTCTGTGAAAACGCACCGGAATATGCCGTTGCATGTGCAGGCTCACTGTTAGGCCTGACAGTAGGACATAACGGCGTTTCATTCCCTGTCGGCAAGGTTGATCACATGGATTTGCGTCCTGTTTCATTCTCAGAGTTCCTGAAAGCCAGGGACAGCCGGTTATATGAATATTATATATCCATCGACACCATAGAACCAATACCACAGGTCTTTTTTGACAGGTTATCGGAAGCGTTTACATCATATCGTATTTGTGGAGGTATGCCGGAGGTCACATCTGCCATGCTCAACGGCCAAGTGCAGCTTGTAGAGGAAAAACTGGCAAACATACTGAAAGACTACTCGCTTGATTTCATTAAGCATACCACCCCGGTCATGGCCAACAAGATAGGACATGTCTGGCAATCCCTGCCTTCACAGCTCGCCAAAGAGAACCGGAAGTTCGTATATCAGCTGGTCCGCCCGGGTGCACGCGCCAGAGAATATGAAGATGCATTGATTTGGCTTAAAAGTGCAGGGCTGATACATCAAGTCCGTCTGTGCCGTGAGCCGCGGCTGCCTCTTAAAGCATACGATAACCTCGCTGTTTTTAAAGTGTATGCCAATGATATAGGTCTGCTCCGACGCTTGGCGGGAATGACTCCGGATGTATATATGCAATCTACAGATTTGTTCAAGGAGTTTAAGGGAGCACTGGCCGAAAACTATATCCTGCAGAGTTTCCTATACAGAATATCCGATGATTTCCGTTATTGGGCTTCCGGCAACAAAGCTGAGATAGAGTTTCTGTTACAGAACGGAACAGCCATTATACCTGTTGAAGTAAAATCCGGGACAAGTCTTTCGGGGAAAAGCCTTACTCAATACAACAATACGTATGCCCCGCCACTCCGCCTGCGGTTTTCCATGCAGAATCTCAAACGCTACAACAATCTTGTAAATCTGCCGTTGTTTATGGCTGACCGTACAAAAGAACTGATTAACCTGACGACTATTTGATGCCCCATGGAGTTCAAGCTCGTTTCACCGTTCCAGCCCACCGGCGACCAGCCGCAGGCCATACAGCAACTTACTGAAGGCCTGCTCAGCGGTGCCCATGCGCAGACCCTGCTCGGCGTAACCGGCTCGGGCAAGACATTCACCATAGCCAACGTGATTAAGAACATAGGGCGTCCCACCCTGGTCCTGAGCCACAACAAGACCTTGGCCGCCCAGCTCTACAGCGAGTTCAAGGCATTCTTCCCCGACAATGCCGTAGAATATTATGTGTCATACTATGACTACTACCAGCCGGAAGCCTATCTGCCTGCCACCGACACCTATATAGAGAAGGACCTGGCCATAAACGATGAGATTGACAAGCTCCGGCTGTCGGCCACATCGGCCCTGCTCTCAGGGCGTAATGACGTGATTGTGGTATCATCGGTATCCTGCATATACGGCATGGGCAATCCTGCCGATTTCTACAACAACGTGATTGAACTCCACCGAGGCGACAGGATAGACCGTAACGTACTGCTGCGCAAACTGATAGACAGTCTCTATACGCGCAACGACATAGAGCTGTCACGCGGCTGTTTCCGCGTCAAGGGCGAGAATGTGGATATCAACCTGGCCTACAATGACACCGCTGTCCGTATCCAGTTCTGGGATGATGAGATTGATTCCATCGAGGAATTCGATGTGCTGACCGGCGAACGGATAGAGACATACGATTTTTACCGGATTTACCCTGCCAACCTGTTCATGACCACCAAGGAGAGTCAGGAGCGTGCCATCAGAGCCATACAGGATGACCTTGTTGAGCGTGTGGAATATTTTCAGGAGATAGGCAAGCTGCTTGAGGCCAAACGTCTGAAAGAGCGTGTGGAGTATGACATAGAGATGATACGCGAGCTTGGCCACTGCAGCGGCATAGAGAACTACTCCCGTTATTTCGACGGCCGTGCCGCCGGCTCCCGTCCCTACTGCCTTCTGGATTTCTTTCCCAAGGACTTCCTGACCGTAATTGACGAGAGCCATGTGAGCGTACCTCAGCTGCACGCCATGTACGGTGGTGACCGCGCCCGCAAGATAAACCTTGTGGAGTACGGGTTCCGTCTGCCGGCAGCGCTGGACAACCGTCCCCTCAAATTCGACGAGTTCAAGGAGCTGACAGGCCAGACCATATACGTGAGCGCCACCCCGGCCGATTATGAACTGGCTGAGAGCGAGGGCGTGGTGGTGGATCAGGTGATACGGCCAACAGGACTTCTCGACCCCGAGATAGAGGTGCGTCCCAGCAAGAACCAGATAGATGACCTCTTAGAGGAGATTGCAGTCCGCTCCGAACGTGACGAGCGTGTACTGGTAACTACCCTGACCAAACGCATGGCCGAGGAGCTGAACGACTATCTGCTCAAGAATGGGGTACGCTGTAACTATATCCACAGCGATGTCGATACGCTTGAACGCATCCAGATCATGACCGACCTTAGGAAAGGTCTGTATGACGTGCTCGTTGGCGTGAACCTCCTGCGCGAGGGTCTTGACCTGCCCGAGGTTTCATTGGTAGCCATTCTCGATGCCGACAAGGAGGGTTTCCTGCGTGACCACCGCTCACTTACGCAGACTGCAGGCCGGGCAGCCCGCAACGTGAACGGCAAGGTGATACTCTATGCCGACAAGATTACCGAAAGCATGCGCCTGACCATAAACGAGACCAACCGCCGCCGCGACAAGCAGATGCGCTACAACGCCGAGAACGGCATAACGCCCAGGCAGATTGAGAAGGCGCTCAACACCTCGCTGCTGATACAGAACACTCAGGAGGATGAGCCCAGACCATACGGTATAGAAGAACGCACAAGAGCCGTGGCCGACCCCGTAATCGCTACAATGACCCCGCAGCAGCTTGACAAAGCCATCGCCCGAACCCGCCGCCTGATGAATGAGGCCGCCTCGCGCATGGACTTCATGGAGGCCGCCCAATACCGCGACGAGATGTTCAAGCTCGAATCCCTCCGGCAGTCGATGGCTTAGAATCTGTTCTTTTTGTTAAGGTTGAGCGTCCGTCTCTGTCTGCCAAGGTAAGGGAGTTGAATGGTTCAATAGAACTTTTGACATTTTATTACCATAAAAAATGTAGTTCCAGTCAAAGTGCATATCTTTGTGGTATTATCAATAAATCAAATTGGACTTACAGAATGAAACTTACAATCCTTTCCTGTGTGCTGATGCTTACCTCATTGACAGCATTTGGCCAGAACACCCTGACGGTCCACCAGAAGAACGGGGAGCAGTTCAGCTTCGGGTTCGAAGACAAACCCGTAGTGACTTTCACTGAAACCGAGCTGGTAGTCAAATCCACTAAGACAGAGCTCCGGTATGAACTGGCCAAAGTGTCCAGGTTTACTTTCGATAGTAAGGAATCCGCTGTTGAGGGAATCAAGGAAGATTCCACGAAAGCCAGCATCACCCTTGACGAATACACCGTAAACATAACCGGAGCAAAGGCCGGTGACACTGTCCGCCTCATTGCATCGGATGGCAGGCAGCTGCATTCCTGCAAGACAGATGAGGCAGGCTCGGTAACATTCAGTATAGCAGAGTTGCCGGAAGGCACTTACATAATCAGTTCCGAATCACTAACCGTCAAAATCCTCAAGAAATGAAACAGATAGAACAGAAATCTCAGATTCTTCGTTTTGCAACAGTTTTATTGTTTGCATTATTCTCCTTAACAGCATCCGGGCAGTATTACCAGATGAAGGTCCGCACACTTGATGGCCTCGTCACTCCATTCAACGTGGATAGTATTGAAAGCGTGTATTTCGAACTTATGGAATCCGATGATGATGGTAATGATGAGGATGAAACGACCGTAACCGGCAGTGCATCAGACATTACCAATTGTACAGCTAAGATTACCTCATGGGCAAACATTCTTGATAACCATTCCACAGACTTGAAGGTGGGAATAATCTACACCTCACAGGGTACCCCGAGCAATAGTAACGGCACACAGATAACCGTGAGCACTTCCAGTCTGAGCCGTGATGCCAAATACACAGTCAGCTTGACAAATCTTGCTCCAACCACCACATATTACTACCGCTCTTTCGTGTATCAGAGCGGCATATGGTTCTACGGTAACGTCGAGTCATTCACCACAAAGGGTCAGGGCGTTGATTTAGTCAGTGGCGAGGCAACCAAAGTCACATGCTATAGCGCAAATGTTACTGGAGCAATCAGTATTGATCAAGCCACACAGTACACAAACCTCACATACGGTATCTGTTACAGCACTAATGCGCAACCGACAGTCTATAACAGTAGAGTACAGGCAGACAGTAAGGACAACGATGGGAATTACACATGCCAGCTCCATGCCCTGGCTGGCTCAACCACCTATTATTACCGCTCATACGCTTACGTTGACAACTATCTTTCATACGGACCAATCCATTGTTTCACCACAAAGGACGATGATGTTGTGATAACCGGTGACATTGACATAACCACTTATACAGTCAAATCCACCCTGAAGATAGGCAGTGAAGCATACAGTACATCGGAGTTAGGCGTTTGTTATGGAAACAATGAAACACCTACGGTGAATGGTCGGAAGGTTTCCACAAATGAGGTTGATGATGAGAACAACTACGTTCTTACATTAGTTACAATATCTTCAGGCACAGTTTATTATCGCTCATACGTAATGATAGACAATGTGGCCCATTATGGTGAAATCAAGTCATTCATTGGGACAAGAAATGTATCAAATGGTTACGAGTTTGTGGATTTAGGATTGTCCGTTTTGTGGGCGACATGTAATGTAGGCGCATCTGCCCCTGAAGAATATGGTAACTATTACGCTTGGGGAGAGACGGAACCTAAGGCCGAATATGGCTGGTCCACCTATAAACACTGCAAAGGTTCATATACAAGTCTTACCAAGTATAACTATTACATTAGTTATGGCACTGTTGATAAAAAGACCACACTAGATTCTGAGGATGACGTAGCTCATGTGAAGTGGGGCGGAGATTGGCGTATGCCCACACAAGCAGAATTCGAAGAGTTGTTAATAAACTGCACCTGGAAATGGACTTCTCAGAACGGAATCAATGGTTGCAGGGTTACAAGTAAGAAGTCCGGTTATACCGACCGCTCCATTTTCCTGCCTGCAGGCGGGTGGCGCCGCGATGCGGATCTCAACTACGATGGTATTTGGGGCTGCTACTGGTCAAGTTCGCTCGGCACGGACGATCCGTACGATGCCAGGAACCTCTGCTTCATTTCGGACTATAACGACACGGGCGACAACAGCCGCAGCAACGGACGATCTGTCCGGCCCGTGTGCCCGTAGGATTTGTCTTTCCCCAAAACAGGCAAATAGAACCAAACATTCAGCGTGTGGGCTGTGGATGCCAGCGGGCGACCTCCTGACGGGGCGCCCTGCGGCATCCACAGCCCACACGCTGCTCAAAAATTACAATTTCAGCTTTATGTATCATAAGGATGCATTCCTCCGAGTATAGAAAAAAGAGGTGGGACAGACATTATCGGATAGGAAAAAACAGCTCCAAAAAGTTTTGCAATAAATAATCTATGTGTTACTTTTGCAAAGTTTATGGCTGTAAAGTTTATGGCGATAAACTTTGCAGGTGCATTTTTCTGGTGTATGAAAAGATATTATGACAGGGATGTTGAACTCAGGCAGTTAAAGGACGCTCAGGAGAGGTCTTTCAGCGAGTTCTCTAAGATGACGCTTCTCAAGGGGAGGCGCCGTATTGGTAAGACTACGTTGGGCATGCTTGCCATGGGTGGCAATGATACCCTTTATCTGTTTGTGGCCCGCAAGGCTGAGAGTGACCTCTGTCAGGTATTTGCCGCGGAGATACGCAGGGTGCTCGGGGTGTTTGTGCCCGACGGCGTAAAGCGTTTCCGGGATATTTTTGAGATTATTATGGATGCGGGCCAGACTCGCCCGTTCAATCTGTTTATTGATGAGTTCCAGGAGTTCTATTACATAAATAAGGAGGTGTTCTCCGAGATTCAGGATATATGGGACCGTAAGCGGCGGAGTACCCACGTGAATCTGGTGTTCAGTGGTTCAACCTATACCCTTATGGATAAGATATTCAGGGATGAGAGGGAGCCGTTGTTCGGCAGGGCCGACTTGACATTGGAGCTGGAGCCGTTTGCAACCTCTGTTCTGAAGGAGATATTAGCTGATTATAAGGCCGATTACAGCAATGATGACCTGTTGGCTCTCTATTGTTTTACCGGCGGCATACCCAAGTATGTGGAGTTGCTGATGGACAACGGATGTACCGATATGGAGTTAATGGTGGATTTTATGGTTCTTCCAGGTTCACAGTTCATTGAGGAGGGCGAGAAAATGCTTATTCAGGAGATAGGCAAGAACTACGGCACTTACTTCTCCATATTGAACCGGATAGCGGGTGGCGAGGTGACTTTGCCGCAGATAGAGGGTGCTATGGGAAACAAGAGTCTTGGGGGGCAGATGAAACTTCTGGAGGAAGATTACAAGCTGATAGCCAAGAAACGTCCGTTGAGAAGCGGAGAGAATTCCAAGGATGTGCGTTATGAGATATCGGATGTTTTCCTGAGATTCTGGTTCCGCTATTTTGACAGGTATCGGCCGCTTATCGAGATAAAGAACTACAAGGCTCTCGGGAATATAATAAAGGATGATTACTGTAACTATTCCGGGCGAATCCTTGAGCGTTGGTTCCGGCAGAAGATGATGGAGTCACAGGATTACATGGAGATAGGGGGATGGTGGAAACCTGTCAAGGGGGCAAACCAGGACCCGCGTGAAATAGATATCGTGGCTGTAAGATTAGACGGAAGGCCTCATGCTTATGAGGTGAAAAGGCAACGCCGGAAATATAGCCATCCTGAGTTCGGGAGCAAAGTCAAGGAGATGTCCGATAAGCTGTTTGGCGGTCATCCTGTTGATTACGGATGCCTTACACTTGAAGATATGTGATGTTTCACTAATAAATTTTGATTTGGTTTCATGACGGTTGAAGAGAGAGAACGGAGAGCCGGTGAATTGTTCAAGGCCGGATATAACTGCTGCCAGGCGGTGGCAATGACTTTTGCCGATGTGATTGGGCTGCCGGAGAGTGAGGTGGCCCGGCTGGCAAGCGGATTCGGCGGCGGGATGGGGCGTATGCGCGAGGTGTGCGGCACGGTATCGGCCATGACTATGGTGGCTGGTGCCTTGATTCCGGCCAGTGATGTGAATGACAAGGCTGCCAAGACTGCAAACTACGCTCTTGTGCAGGATATGGCGGGTGAGTTCCGTGCCATGAACGGCAGCATAATCTGCCGGGAGCTGCTGGGGCTGACTAAGCCGGAGGGCACACCGGTCCCGTCTGACCGCACTCCTGAATATTACAAAAAGCGTCCCTGCGGAGAACTTTGCTCAATTGCCGCCGGGATAGTGGCCCGTAAATTGGAATAACAACATTTTTTACTTTTTAATCAATAAGAAATCTGTATTGCATAAAATACATACTTTTTTATGCAATAGATATTGCCGAATGGAATAAAATCGGTTTCTTTGTACTCACAGATTGAGATAAGGAAATGAAGACAATCATTCTCAACCAACGGAAAGAACGTGATGAACTGCTGTCGCGCCAATATCTTACACGCCGGAACTGTCAGGATACGGAACTGTTGCTGGGCAGTCACCTTATCAAGCTGATAACCGGCCCTAGGCGTGTAGGTAAATCCACGCAGGCTCTTCTGTTGTTGCGAGACAGGAATTTTGCTTACCTGAATTTTGACAGTCAGCCGCTTTTGGATGTTTGGGATGCCAATCTTGTTATTCGGATGCTGGACGATGTCTATCCAGGCTATGAATACCTGCTGCTTGATGAGGTGCAGAATCTTGATGGTTGGGATTTGTGGGTAAGTGAGCTTTATAGGCTCGGCAAGAATCTTGTCATTACGGGTAGTAACGCCAAGATGTTGTCAAGTGAAATGGCAACGGTGTTGACAGGTAAGTTTATCCAGATAGAGATGTTGCCGTTTAGTATTGAGGAGTTCTTTGACTGGAACAAGATAGAACTTAACAAACCTAAGGCAGGACAGGAGACCGATGTTACTGTGTTGACCGATGACTATTTAAGGAACGGAGGCTACCCTGAGGCGGTTGCGTCACGTTCGCTTACGCGCAGCTATCTTGACACTCTGTTTGACTCCATAGTTTGGAAGGATGTGGCCAAACGTCATAATGTCCGCAATATATCGGATCTGAATGACCTTGCCATGTATCTTGTGTCAAACTTCTGTAATCCTGTCAGCGCCAATGAACTGACCGTGGAATTGGGGTTCTCCAGCGTCAATACCACAAAAAAGTTCATGGACTATCTACATGAACCATACCTGTTTTATTATCTGGCACGTTACAACAAAAAGTTGAAACTGATGAAGAAGGCTCCCCGGAAGGTCTATGTGGTCGATAATGGGTTTGTTGCGGCCAAATCATTCTCTCTGAGCGATAATCTGGGACGCCTGCTTGAAAACCAGGTGTTCATAGAACTGGTTAGACGCGGTTATGATACAGACAGGACTGTATTCTATTATCGTTCACGCAATGACAAGGAGGTGGATTTTGTACTTCGCAAAGGGACTCAAATAGAAAGTCTGGTTCAGGTATGTTATGACATGAGTAGCCCAAAGACTGAAAAACGTGAAGTGGAAAGCCTTATGGAATGTGCCGAGGAACTGGAATGCCGTAATCTTATGATTGTGACAAATGATGATGAGCGTATTATTGAGAAGAACGGCTATAAGATTAATGTCGTTCCAATAAAGTCATTCTGATGTTTTGAATATTGGCCCGTAGCCTTTCGCAACAAAAGTCAACGAAGTTAAAACAACAATAATGAAAAGACTGATTCTTACTTTTACAGCAGTGCTTTGCACGGCAGGTGCATTTGCCTGCACCAATCTGATTGTGACAAAAGGTGCATCGGCCAACGGCTCGAACATGTGTACATACGCGGCCGATTCGCACCAGCTTTACGGAACGTTGCATTACAGTCCCGCCGCCGACTTCCCGGCAGGGACGATGAGGGAGATAATCGACTGGGACAGCGGCAAGAGGCTCGGTGAGATTCCGCAGGCTGCCCATGTCTATTCGGTTATAGGCAATATGAACGAGCACCAGCTGGTGATAGGGGAGACCACGTATGGCGGACGGGAGTTCATTGACACTACGGCCATACTGGATTACGGCTCGCTGATATATATCGCATTGGAGAGATGCAGGACTGCGCGCGAGGCCATCCTGCTGATAGACAATCTGATGCAGGAGTACGGATATGCATCGGAGGGGGAATCGTTCACGCTCTGTGACCCGAACGAGATATGGATTATGGACATTATGGGCAAGAACCCCAGGTTCGACAAGAAGGGGCGCAACGTGAACCGTGGTGCCGTATGGGTGGCCAAACGTATTCCTGACGGTTATATCTCAGGCCATGCCAACCAGTCGCGCATAACCACCATTGATTTTAATGATCCGGACAACTGCCTCTATGCCAAGGACGTGATAAAGCATGCCAGGGAGCAGGGCATTTTCAGCGGCACGGACGAGGAGTTCAGTTTCTGCGATGTCTATAACCCTCTGGATTTCGGTGCGGCACGCGGATGTGAGGCCAGGGTATGGTCATTCTTCAACCGGTTTGCCGACGGAATGGATGAATATCTGGATTACGCAATGGGATATGACTTGAAGAAACATATGCCGCTGTATGTTAAGCCGAATAAAAAAATATCAACAAAAGAGCTGGCTGACATGATGCGTGACCATTTTGAAGGGACGCCTCTTGACATGACCACAGATATAGGTGCCGGAGGCAGCCGTCTGCCGTATCGCTGGCGTCCCATGGAGTTCGAGTATCAGGGCTGGGAGTATGTGAACGAACGTGCCATAGCCACCCAGCAGACTGGCTGGTGGTATGTGGCGCAGTCCCGTCCGGACAGGAAATACGGTATTTTCTGGTTCGGTGTGGACGATGCGGGGACTTCGCCGCTGATGCCTTTCTTTAGCTGTACAAATGCTGTTCCAGAGTGCCTGCGTGAGGGGAACGGCTCTTTAATCGAGTATTCGGAGACCTCCATGTACTGGGCTGTCAGCAGGATAGCCCAATTCGCTTACCTGCGTTATGACAGGATTGGCGCGGAGGTGCGTGATGTGATTGACAGGTATGAGAACGAAATGATAGCGAAGGCTGACGGCGCATATTCCAGGGCTGCGGGCATGGCCGAAACGGAGGCGAACAGGTATCTCACCGCTTTCGGTGTGGACAACGCTTCGGACCTGTTCGTGAGATGGCAGGGGTTAGACAAGTATCTGTTGGTAAAATATATTGACGGAAACATAAAGCGCCAGAATGAGGACGGCTCATTCAGGGATAACGGATACGACAGGAACATACCGGAATTTCCCATACAGGAGGAGTATTCCGACAAGTGGAAGGAGAGTGTGGTCCGGGATCACGGCGACATACTCAGGATACGTAAATAATATTAAATAAGGGTTACAAGTTTGTTCTGTTCGGCCAAATTAGATAATTTTGCAGGTTGAAACAGAAAAGGCATAATGCGCAGGGGTATTACACTTCTTATTTCGGCTGTCCTCGCGGTGGTGACGCTTACCGGATGCGGCGGGTACAACAAGATACTCAAGGCATCGGATTACGGCACCAAGTACAGTCTGGCAAAGAACCTCTATGCTGAGGGTCGGTTCACCACTTGCAGTTCCGTGCTTGAGGAGTGTGTGGTGATGCTCCACGGTACTCCACAGGGTGAGGAGTCGATGTACCTGCTGGCATCGTGCTATTTCAACCTGGGTGACTACCTGTCGGCTTCACAGTATTTCCAGAGCTGCTTTACGCGGTATCCGAACAGTGATTACTCGGAAAGCAGCCTCTTCATGATGGGCAAGAGCCTGTTTCTGGATATGCCTGACCCGCGTTTGGATGCCACGAGTACTAACAATGCCATATCTTCCCTGCAAAGGTTCGTGGAGACCTATCCGCGGAGCCGTTACCGCAGTGAGGCCGAAGGGATGATATATGAGATGTATGACCGTCTGGTTGAGAAGGAGAAACGCTCGGCAGAGCTCTACTACAACATGGGGCTCTATCTCGGCAACAACTACAGGTCATGCATAATTGTGGCTCAGAATGCCATGAGGGACTATCCTTACACCAGGTATCGCGAGGATCTGTCCGCACTGGTGCTCAGGGCGAAATTCCAGCTGGCAGAGGAGAGCGTGGCGTCCAGGAAGGATGAACGCTACAGGGACGCCATTGACGAATATTACGCTTTCAAGAACGAATTTCCTGAAAGCAAGTACATGAAGGAGGCTGAGAGGATATTCAGGATCTCCACAAGGAACTTAGAGGGTAAAGAACAAATTCAAGACGAATAAGATGGATTTCAAGAAAACAAATGCCTCAACCAACACCGTGACACGTGACCTGGTTGATTTCGTGAAGGATACCGGCAATATCTACGAGAGTGTCGTCATTATGGGCAAGCGCGCCAATCAGATTTCTGCGGAGATGAAGGAGGAACTGAAGCAGAAACTTGACGAGTTCAGCTCGACCACCGACAATCTGGAGGAGATGTTCGAGAACAGGGAGCAGATAGAGATATCCCGCTACTATGAGCGTCTTCCCAAACCCACTCTGATTGCCGCCCAGGAGTTTGAGGATGGCAAGATTTACTGGCGCAATCCTGCCAAGGACAAGGAGAACATCTGATGAAGATAGAGTTCTACTTGCATCAGGTATGGCTGACCCTCATCTGCGTTTTGATGATTGTCAGCCTTGTTTTTCCCATCGCCACGTTCGTGGTCGATGGAGGCGAGCTTATCAGGCTCACCAATTTCCGCCTTCTTTATGAGGATGGAACCGCCAAGGGTGCCCTGTGGGGGTTAGGCGTGATACTGATCCTTAATCTCGGAGTGGGGATATTCGAACTGCTTCTGTCGGGATTCAGGAATTTTGTTCTGCAGAAGAGGCTTATCATATTCATGATGCTGCTGACGGTGGGCTATTACCTGGTTCTTGTGATTTATGTGCTGTTGCTCAAGGGCAATGCTTCATTCATTCCCGGAATACCGGTCGTGCTGCCGCTTGTATGCCTGATTCTGGAGTATATGTCGGTTCACGGCATATCCAAGGCCGAAGCGGATATCCTTGCCAAGGCGAGCGGGTTCCGCCTGAGGGACTGAACCTCTCCTTTACAGATTTATCAGATATGTTGCGCGGACAGAGATGGAACTGTTCGCGCAACGTGCGAAATAGTCGCTCTTGGTGATTCCGTAGATATTGCCGAGACCGAAATAGTAACGCCCCTCTATTCCGAACACTCCCAAACCGGTCCTCAGTTCCACTCCCAATCCGGCCGAGATACCGTAATCCAGCCTGTTCTCTATCGGACGGTCATACTGATAGACCACGCGGTTGGGACGGTTGGCTGTGTTCCAGGGCTCGAGACCGCCTTTCTTCTGTACCTCATAGAGCAGGTATGATATCTGAGGACCGAGATTGAAGTAGCCCTGGAACCCCCGGAATTCCCGTCCGAACCCCAGGTGCGCAAAGAAAGGCACCTCTATGTAATTGAGCTGGCGGGTGTACTCATTGTCCGAGCCGTCATCGATAAACTCTGTCCATCCGCGTGTGACCCAGTTGCACTCCATCTGGAGGCCATTGATGAGAAAGAAGTATTTTTCGGAGATATGACGTAAGGTCACTCCAGCCACGGGGCCTAAGCTTATGTCCTGTTTGATGGAGGGTACGAAAGTGACGCTGTTGGTTCCCATGCCACCGCTGACACCCACAGAGACAGTGTTTCTCGGATCGCCCACCTGGGCTCTCACGGGATTGGCTGCCGCAGCAAGCAGGAACAGGACAATAGTGACGGTCAGGGCTCTGTTCATCGGTCAAAATCAATCTTTTCCACCACGTAGTTGTCGGAGAGATGGATGAAGAACACTTTGCGGTTTATGAAACCTCCCCAGTTGTTCACCCTCTCGAACTTGAACCCCATCTGTACGGGGTTGCTCCTGATGCGTCCCAGGTTGTCTTCAAGCTGCTCACCGTATTGTGAGGCTCCCTTGAGGAAATAATAGGAGGTGTCGTAGCCGTATGAGGCATAGCTGGGGTAGCTGATAATCATCTGACGGCCGAATGCGCGGCGGAATGAATTGCCGAAATCGATTGACTCCTTGAGCATGTTGTTGGTGTAAAACCAACTGTAGAACCATGTGTCAACCTCGTACATCTCATCAAGGTGGTCGATGGTATATGTCTGGTACTCAGGATAGCCGAACAGATGGGTCTCGACCCCCTCGTCCTTGTTCCTGCTGATAAGCTGGAGCATGGGCAGTGCCGTGATGAGGGGGCTGGCCTCCTTGGAGTTGATGATGAAGATGTTCTGGAGGTTCGGCTTCAGCCTGCTTTTGACGGATTCGTTAAGGTTTCTGAGCGCAATGGTCTCATGCGGGACTTTCCTGTCGTCCATCTCTATGATGAGTCCGTTCAGGAATTCGTTTCGGGAACCGTCGGCCGCATCGATTATTATTACATTGGGTTTCCTGAACTGCTTGAAGAACTGGTCATAAACCTCCCTGTAAATGTAGGATTGCGGTGTGTTGAGCTGGAAGACGTGTGGGTTGGCGAAAACATAGTCGGAGTTGGAGTTGAGCGGGAGAACGAGAGGTATCTCCTTCTCGGACGACCATCTTGACGCCTCGCCTATCTGTGCGGCATCCTTTGAGCCGAAGATGACGAGGTCCATCTCATCCATGCCCTCCAGGGCGAGGATCCGCCTGATGCCGTCGGCATCGGTCCTGCCGGAATCCAGGACCTTCAGGTTGACCGAAATCCTCTCATCCTTGAGTTTCTCTATGCCGAGCAGCACTCCCTGCAGGAACTCAACCATCTTCATCTGGTCAACCGAGGATTCATCGGATAGTGAGAAGGGAAGTATCAGGGCAGCATTCACCTTGCCCGGCTCATGCCTGCGTTTCGGGGTGTTAAGCCGGAAGAGGGTGCTGTCAGGAATGGATTCGAGTACTGTCTCCGCCTGCTTGCGGGTCTGCTCTTTCCCGGCACGCTCGCTGGAGGAGAATGGTATGATTACCTCCGCTCCGTTGCGGAGTTTGGACTTGCGGTACTGGGGATTGGCCTCAAGGAACTCGGCCTGGGTTATGCCGTAGGTCTTGCAGATGCGGTAAATCGTCTCGCGGCGTTTCACTACGTGGATACATTTGTACGGCTGCTCTTCGGCATCAAGTGATTCGTTAGCGTTCGCGATGGCTTCCGGAATCTCCTCCTCGGCGGTTTCGATGGTCGATGCGAGGGGGGCGGAGCCTGTCGGGGCAGGTATGGTTATTACCTGGCCTATCTTGAAATTCTGGGCGGAGAGTCCTGGATTGGCATCCATTATCTCCTTGACAGATACGTTGTTGTCAACGGACAGACGGTAAAGGGTCTCGCCTTGGACGATGGTATGGAATCTGCCGGATGCCTGCTCTGAACCGGTACTTCGGGCAACCGGTATCCTGAGTTCCTGTCCTATGCGGATCACGGTTTCGCTCCCGGGATTGAGCCTGATGATCTCCTCCTCGGTCACGCCGTACATTCTGGATATGGAGTAAAGTCCCTGGCCTGCTGTCACAGTGTGCAGGAAATATTGCTGTTCCTGTGCACGGAGTGTTGATAAAGACATGGTCGCAAGCAACAGCAGGGCGGTCAGAAAGGATTTCAGATATCGTGTCATCTCGTGATTTGTTTTCTTAATCTGCAAAAGTACAAAAAAGGGTTCACCCGAATGGAATGATGAGAGAATATTCTGAGTAATTTTGCGTTTTATTATAAAGAAGGATTTCATGTCCAAACAGAAGACAATATGAAAGAATCAGCCGGAAAAGTATTTCTGATGACGTTTCTCGCGGCTCTGCAGGGATGCATGACCTGCTTTGCAGGCGTGCCTGTCCCGAACGTGAAACTGACGTTGATAACGGTTTCCAGTGACACCACATACATCAATCCCGGAGAGTCCGGCTCCGAATCATACACAGTGCCGCTCAGGGTGGAGTTCAGTTCATCCCTAACATCGGATGACGGCAGGGAGTATGTGCTGTTTCCGGAATGGCAGGTGCTGAGGACATATACTGACGGAGAGACACCCAGGTCAGAGAACTACCTCAAGCGTCAGGAGAGCAACACGGAATATGAATTCACGGACTGGGGCAATTTCCAGGTGTCGTTCTCATGGTCATACAGGGACAGGGACTCCCTGAATACCGTTCCCGGTTACGATATAGCTCCCATGAGTTTTATGATTGACGATTCGGAGGTGAAGCTTTTCAACGCCTTCTCGCCCAATGATGACGGGATTAACGATGACTACCGTATCTATGTGCGTTCCATAGCAAGGCTTGAGATTGCCATTTTCAACCGCTGGGGACAGGTCATAAAGAGCATTTCGGGAAAGACCGAGGATATCCTTACCCCCGAGGATGAGGCTACACGCGATGCCGACGGCGGTTACCTCATCAACTGTTGGGATGGAAATCACAATGGCAAGGTGGTGAGCGACGGTGTCTATTTCATCAATGTCAAGGCTGTGGGTGCCGGCGGTAAGGTGTATGAGAGGAAAGCCGATATAAACGTGCTGACAGGAACCGGAATACGGAGGTGATCGGGATGGAGAAAAGCAGGATAGTTGTAACTGGTGCCAGGTCCAACAACCTGAAGAACATTGATGTGGAGATACCGCACAAGTCACTGACAGTGGTCACGGGACTGAGCGGGAGCGGCAAGTCATCATTGGCGTTCGATACCATCTATGCCGAGGGACAGCGCCGTTACATCGAGACATTCTCGGCTTACGCCCGTAATTTCTTAGGTAATCTCCAGCGTCCCGACGTGGATCGCATTACAGGACTGAGCCCGGTTATTTCAATAGAGCAGAAGACCACCAACCGCAATCCGCGCTCGACTGTAGGGACCGTCACTGAGGTTTATGATTATCTGCGTCTTCTGTTTGCCCGTGCGGGTGAGGCGTACTCCTACCTGAGTGGCGAGAAGATGGTCAAGTTCACTGAGGAGCAGATCGTGGAGCGGATAATCAGCGACTATGAAGGCCAGCGTATCTACGTGCTTGCACCTTTGGTGCGTAACCGTAAGGGTCACTACAAGGAGCTGTTCGAGGGGATACGCCGCAAGGGGTACCTGAACGTGCGTGTGGATGGCGAGATGCGTGAGGTAAGGCCCGGCATGAAGCTGGACCGTTACCGCAACCACGATATCGAGGTGGTGATAGAGAAACTCGTGGTGAACGGGAAATATCACCACCGCCTGACTGACAGCGTGGCATTGGCCATGAAGCAGGGTGACGGTCTGATGATGGTCCTCTCCATGCCGGAGGAGACAATTCCGGGCCGTCCGGAGCAGGGTGTGCTGCGTCATTACAGCAAGCGGCTCATGTGCCCTGTGACAGGCCTGTCTTACCGTGATCCCGCACCGCACAACTTCTCGTTCAACTCACCGCAGGGATTCTGCCCCAAGTGCAAGGGTTTAGGATATATAACGGCTGTGGATGAGGACAAGGTGCTCCCGGACCGCTCGCTTTCTGTCCGCAAAGGTGCCATAGCACCATTGGGACCGTTTAAGAATACGCTTATATTCAGGCAGATAACAGCTCTGCTCAACAAGTACGACTACACACTTGACACTCCTGTCTCGGAGATGACCAATGATGTCATTGACGAACTCCTGAACGGCAGCGATGAACGCATTAAGGTGCAGATAACCGGCATAAACAGCGAGGCCGATGCCGTGTTCATGGAGTATGAGGGTGTGGTCAAGTACGTGCGCTCCCTCCAGCAGCAGACTGACCTGACTGCCGCCGAACAGAAGTGGGCCGACCAGTTTGCCGTGACACGCGTCTGTCCGGAGTGCGGCGGAGCCCGCCTTAACCGCGAGGCGCTGAATTTCCGCATAGACGGCAAGAACATATATGAGCTGGCGTCGATGGATATCCAGGACCTGTATAAATGGGCCTGCAACGTTGAGTCCCGCTTAGGTGAGCGCCAGCGGACGATTGCATCGGAAATACTGAAGGAGATACGTACCCGCCTGCATTTCATGCTCGATGTCGGACTGGACTATCTGTCGCTCAACCGTCCTGCGGAGTCTTTGTCCGGCGGTGAGGAGCAGCGCATACGTCTGGCCACTCAGATAGGTTCCAAACTGGTCAATGTGCTCTATATACTGGATGAGCCCAGCATCGGACTTCATCAGCGTGATAATGTAAGGCTTATAGAGTCTTTGAAGCAGCTGCGCGATACGGGCAACACAGTCCTCGTGGTGGAGCACGACCGCGACATGATGCTGGCCGCAGACTGGATTATAGACCTGGGGCCGCGTGCCGGAAGAAAGGGGGGCGAAGTGGTGTTCCAGGGCACTGTCAGTGACATGCTAAAGACCGACACCCTTACCGCCGGGTATCTGAACGGCAAGCTTGACACTTCACAAGGCAACCTGTCTGACCGCCGTGAGGGCAGCGGACAGAGCATCGTGCTGCATGGATGCAGGGGTAATAACCTGAAGGGTATTGACGTGGAGTTCCCGCTTGGCAAGCTTATATGCGTGACGGGCGTATCGGGCAGCGGCAAATCGACTCTGGTTAACGAGACCCTGCAGCCCATACTGTCACAAAAGTTCTACCGCTCGCTGAAGGAACCGCTTGCGTACGATTCGGTTGAGGGTATAGAATTCATAGACAAGGTGGTGGATGTGGACCAGTCGCCCATAGGACGCTCCCCGCGTTCCAATCCCGCAACCTATACCGGCGTGTTCAGTGACATACGCCAGCTCTTTGTGGAACTGCCGGAGTCAAGGATCCGCGCCTATAAGCCGGGCCGTTTCTCGTTCAACGTGAGCGGCGGGCGGTGCGAGGCCTGCGGGGGCAACGGTTACAAGACCATCGAGATGAATTTCCTGCCCGATGTCATGGTGCCCTGCGAGGTCTGTCACGGCAAGCGTTACAACCGCGAGACCCTTGAGGTGCGCTACAAGGGCAAGTCCATTGCCGATGTGCTGGACATGACCATCAATATGGCTGTGGAGTTCTTTGAGAACGTGCCCAACATACTGAACAAGATAAAGGTGCTGCAGGATGTGGGGCTGGGTTATCTCAAGCTGGGCCAGCCATCGACCACTATCTCAGGTGGCGAGAGCCAGCGCGTGAAGCTGGCTACGGAACTCTCCAAACGCGATACCGGCCGCACGCTTTACATCCTGGACGAGCCTACCACAGGCCTGCACTTTGAGGATATCCGTGTTCTGATGAACGTACTCAACCGCCTGGTTGACAAGGGCAACACCGTGATTGTGATTGAGCACAACATGGACGTAATCAAGCAGGCCGACTGGATAATCGACATCGGCCCTGAAGGCGGTCGCGGCGGCGGCATGATAGTAGCAGAGGGCACTCCTGAACAGGTGGCCACTTGCGGCAAGGGCTATACCTCAAAGTTCCTCGCCGAGGAACTCTTCCGCTAAAATGATACAAAAGGAGTCAGACCCCAATTGTATCATTTTACCTTGATGGTCTCTTTTGTGCCGTCTCCATGGAGAGTGATGTTGTAGATTCCGGAACCGGAATCGGGCCTGGGGAAGGAGATTTGCTCCGATGCCTGGGCTGTGCCGATAAGTCGGCCGTCCATACCTGTAACAGATACCTTCTCGCCGGCTTCTGCATCGGACACCATCACGTTGATTACCTGGTCCGTACTGCTTACACTCATGCGTGCGCTTACTCTACCGATTGCCTGAACCGAGCTTGTCTGGGGATTGATAAGGTACATCCCGTAATGATATTCAGTACGGTAATCATCTTTGCGCCCAATCTTTTCCAGGGTTGACATGTAAAGCATTCCGTCTATTTTGGCAATGTAATATCCTGTTATTTCCATAGTGAACTGGCCGTGTTTCTCGCTGTCCGGCATTTTGCAATAAGCCAGTTCTGTTCCGTCCTGATTCATGATCTTGAATCCCTTGATGACCTTGATCCTTGTAACATGGCGATAGGTCATATCGTCTTTAGTAGATTCCGAACCCTGGTCCGGAGTATCAAGAAAGTCCACATCGGCTACAATGTACTCCCACTTGTCATCGGAGTTGAACAGGTTCTGGCTGATCATAACCTTTGATGTGGGATAATATGAGTTGTCCACGTCACGATATTCAAAACTGAGCAGGGTGGGCTCATATCCGGAATCGGAATTATCGGAGAAATCAAACTCCCAGTCGGTGCCGTTGGCGGATTTCTGCCAGTAGTTACTGGCTGTCTCAGAGTTGTTGATATTAACTGATACCTTTACATCCGATTGGCTCCGGGCAACCATAAGTTCGGCCTGAGTCCTGTTTCCGTGGAAATCATATACAGCCATATAAGCCACACCGTCATTTGCCAGTTCCTTGGGGACAGGTTCAAATCCGCCACTGCTCATACGGTCAATCATAATCACATTCTGTGAACGGGCCGGCATGCATACTGCCAGCAACGCCATAACAGTTAAAGCAGAATTTCTCATAATTCAAATTTTTGGTTATGACAAAAGTATCCAAATGCCTGATTGAAGGTGTGGTGGAATCCGCCACATCACGTGAGGTGAAGTTATTGTTGTCCTGTAAAAAATCATTGACTATCTTAGCGGACTCTAATGTGTATATGCGCAGATTTGTTTTTACATTCCTGATATTGCTTTTTACCTGCGGCATGCAGCCGGTCAGGGGTGCTGCGCTGCGTTTCATGAATTATACATCGGCCGATGGCCTGAGTTCCAACACTGTGCTCTCCATGATTCAGGACCGTGACGGCTTTATATGGATAGGTACCACAAACGGATTGAACAGGTTTGACGGCTGTACATTCAAGGTTTACAAAAGGTCCGAAGGTCTGCCGGACAACCAGATCAACGCCCTGGAGGCCGATAACGCCGGCCGGCTGTGGATAGGTACGTCCAGAGGCCTGTGCCTGATGGAGGGGCAGAAGATAAAGGTGTGCAGCACCGACGGTTATGTAAGGGCGCTCCTTTGTGATACTGACGGATATCTGTGGGTGACATACAACGACTGGAGAGTAGAGAAGATTGACATATCCGATGAGTCATTCCCGGTTTTGGCCCGGTCAACATACGGCACAGGTCTGGTTGAAGGGGATTACTATTACAACCAGTTGTATGCCGATGCCCGGGGCGATATCTGGATAGGCGGACGTATGGTGGCCGGAAAGAAGGTTATTGACCGACAGACGGCACAGTTGAATGAATATGAGGGGAGCATATGTTTAGGCAGTTTCGCTCCCGGCAGGAACGGTGGGCTGATTGCGTTCAATGACTTTACTACTATGTTGCAGCAGTTTGACGGCACCAGATTCGTGAACATCGGCTCTATGCCTGTGGCGCACTGCCGCCTTCTCAGAGACGGTCAAGGGCGTCTTTGGGCTGCCGGATACAGCGGAATTACGATTGTTGATGAGGATGATCCAATAAATAGTGAGGTTTTGCGGCACGAAACATCGGACCCCTTCTCGCCCGGTCCTTCAGAGTATTACTGCGTTCTCCAGGACAGACATGGAAACATCTGGTTTGGAGGCGACAAAGGCATCGCGGTATATACGCGTCTTATTAATATGGTTGAGAACCACCTTCAGGGTGATAACATAACCGCTTTGCTGGAGGCAAGTGACGGCCGGATGTGGGTAGGCACCAAAGAGGCGAACGTGACCAGCCTGTATGAGGACAGTCAAGGGTGCATCTACACCGGATACTGGGAATTAGGCAAGGGGTTTGACAGGTTTGACCCCTCTACAGGACTTACACGCAGGTATGTGCTGCGCGGCGAGATACTTCCCCTGCAGGATAAGGTCTATTCGGGAGACCTGATTGGCGCCAACTGGTACAACGGGTTCATGGAGGACAGCCGCGGCAACTTCTGGTGCATAACATGGGAGGGTTACGGACTCAACCTGTTTGATCGCACCAAAGGTGAGTTCATGCCTCCCCGGTGGCTCAGTCCTTTCAAAAGGCCTACTCCCGATGTGGACAGTCCCACCTATGTCAGTTCCCGTCTGGGCAGTTGTGCCATTGAGGACAGCAAGGGCAGGCTTTACTACGGTACCACTTTTGCGGGTTTGAACATAATCGACCCTGATACAAGGCTTGTCAGGAAATACATTACCGATGATTACATTACCGATCTGGCCAAGACTCCCGATGACCGGGTCTATGCCGGCACCCGCCATGGACTGTTTGTACTTAGTGACGGTGACAGCACGGGTTGGATGGCCGACGGCATGAATATTAACAGTGTTGAGACCGACAGCAACGGGCGTATATGGGCCGGAACCGATGAGGGCCTGATATTTATAGATACCGACTCTACCTACGGAAAGGTCCCTTCCTGGATAGGTATATCGCAGGATATATTCAGTGAGAGGGTTTCATGTCCGCTTCACGATGGATCCCTTGCATTCGGCGGCAGCTCGGGGTATGACACATTCAACCCCGATACGCTGATTGCCGCATCCTCCGGTATGCATCTCAGGGCCTGTGATTTTACCCTTGAAGGCGGGCATCTGCAGCTGTCGTTCTCAGTCACGGATATCCCTTTGTGCCGACATGTTGAATACAGGTATAAACTTGAAGGATATGATTCAGATTGGATTTCCACTACCTGGCGGCAGGCCAAAGTCAACTATTCCGGATTGGCTCCGGGCCGATATACGCTCAAGGTGGGGTGTACGGATGTTTTTGGCCGATGGGAGCACGGAGACGAGCTATCGCTTCCCATAGTCATCCGGCCTCCGTTGCTGCTCAGATGGCCGTTCATCATTTTCTATCTGCTGGTTGCCGGATCCCTTCTGTGGCTGTTCGTATGGCTCAGGGAGCGTAATCTGAGGAATGAGAAGGCCAGGCTGGAAGAGGCAGTGAATATCAAGACCTCAGAGCTCAGGGCTGAGATAGAGACCCGTAACCGTTTCTTCTCTATCATATCGCATGACCTCAAGAATCCTGTGACAGGGGTGGCGCAACTGGCTTCGCAGTTATCGGCCAATATTGAAACGTTGGATCATGAGTCTCTCAAAAGCGGAGTGGACACCCTGCGTGACGTCTCCAGCAACACGTGGGACATGCTTGAGGACCTGCTGCTTTGGGCCGTCAGCCAGAATGATATGATCAAGGCCGGGATCCGGCAGTTTCCGCTGGATGAGATAATAAACCGTTCGCTGTCAAATGTCAGTGACCGCGCAAGAACCAAAGGCGTAGGTATAGAGAAGCAGATACCTGACGGTCTGATGGTGTCATGTGACCGCCAGCTGCTGGTAACGGTACTCAGGAACATTCTGGAGAATGCGGTCAAGTACTCATATCCGGGCGGAACGGTAACGGTTCTGGCGGTGGATAGTGGATCGGCCACTGAGATATCGGTCAATGACCGGGGGCCAGGGATAAGTCCGGATAAGCTGGATGACCTGTTCAGGATAGACAAGATGCATTCAACCGAGGGTACCATGGGCGAGAAAGGCACTGGACTGGGGCTGATCATCTCACGTGAACTTCTGCTCAGGATGGGGGCGGGGATATCGGTCAGGAATAACCCCGAAGGGGGATGCTCAATTACTGTAACACTTAAAAACCAATGATATGGCTCAGACAAAGAAGATACTTCTGGTAGATGACTCGCAGATTTTCCTCATGGGACTCAGAATGGCGTTCCAGGCTGCTGATTGGGTGCACGAGATATTTGAGGCACGGAATTCCGGGCAGGCACTCAAAATGCTGGAGTTGCATGGCGACATAAACCTGGCGATAATTGACGTATGCCTTGAAAAGAGAGCCGACGGACTGGAACTTATACGCCAGGTCAAGGATAAGTATCCGTCTGTCAAGACGCTTGTGCTGTCACAATACAAGAATCCGGATTTTATATGTCGGGCCATTGTATCAGGCGCATATGCATATATCGCCAAAGACTCAGAAGCCGATGTCATTGTGTCGGCATCAAAGAATGTGGCCGACGGCTGCTGCATTTTCTTTGGAGACACTATCTCCAAGGACCTGCTTACCCGTCTGTTCGGGAATGCCGACAATATCATGGCCGGAAAGCCGCATCAGCTCTCGGTCCAGGAACTGGCTGTACTTCAGTATGCGGCATCGGGCTACGGCAACTCGCAGATAGCTACCGTGATGAACATATCATCCAACACCGTAGAGAGCTATAAGGAGCGCATCAAGAACAAGCTGGGCTATGATACTATAATTGAGTGCGTTGCGTTTGCTGTCAGCAATGGACTGATCAGCTTCAAAGACTAAAATGATACAAAAGGGGTCAGGCCACAATTGTACTATTTTGATTTGCGGTGGATAGACATAAAGAGTACGGCGGCAAGGCATAGGGTTATACCGATGACCATGCGCTGGGTGATAGGTTCCAGGAAGAGCAGTGTGCCGATAAGGATGGCGGTTATGGGCTCAAACACTCCCAGGACCGCAGTTCGGGTGGGGCCGATGTAACGGGTGGCGATGGCCAGCATGAGTAGGGAAATCATGGTTGGGAATACTGCCAGGCCTGTCAGATTGAGAACTGATTTCCAGGTGTTTACTCCATTCATGAATGACACGTCGCTGGTGGGTTGGTAACAGATGAACAGCGCGGTTCCTACGGCCAGAGCATAGAATGTTAGCGTGTGCTCGGATATGTGGCGGATGCGTGTTGAGCGGTTCACTATTACCAGATAGAAAGCGTAACTTAGAGCTGAAAGGGCGGCCAGGATCATTCCCCCTGCATGTAGCGACAGTCTGCCGGAGGGCAGGCTGAGCAGAATAACACCTGCAAACGTTACGGCAATGGCTATCCAGGTCTGCCATGTGGGGTATGACTTGAGCGCCACCATTATCAGCGCCACGAATATGGGGTAAAGATAGACCAGTGTGGTGGCCAGTCCGGAGGGTATGAACCTGTAGGATTCAAACAGGAAAAGGCTGCTCAGGGAGAATAGCAGGCCCAGCACCACCAGTAGCCTGAACTCATCGGCCTTGACGCGGAAGGATTCTCCTTTCAGCTTCATCCACGCTGCCATTATGATTACCGATATAGCATATCGGAAGAACAGCATTGTAGGTATGGAGACACCATCAGTCAACAGCGGCTTGGCAAACAGCGGGTTCATTCCGTAGGATACCCCGGCGGCAATACCGGCTATCATGCCTGTCAGACTGTGGTTATCTCTCTTCATCAGTTGCAAAAATACATTTTTTGAGCTTCAGGAGGTAGGATAAACCAAACTTTGCCTAAGTTTGTGACTGAAAAATTTTTCACTTATGAGATACATTCCAATAACAGCTATGGTGCTTGTGCTTATGGCATGCGGAGCCCCACGGCAGAGAGAAATGAAACTGCATTATGACAGGCCGGCAACTTACTTTGAGGAGGCTCTGCCTATAGGTAACGGCAGGTTGGGAGCAATGGTGTATGGCGGAACTGTCACGGACAAGTTGTCGTTGAACGATATAACCCTATGGACCGGGGAGCCTGAAAGCAGGGCCGGCCATGTGGATATGGAACTGTATCCCGGTCTTACCCGATGGGGTGAAGCTGCAAGATACGTTGATTCCATCCGTTTGGCGCTTGATGCAGAGGATTACCGTAGAGCGGAAAACCTTCAGCATAAGATACAGGGGCATTACAGTGAGAATTACCAGCCGTTAGGTACGCTCACTATCCGTTATCCGGAAGCTGAGGTTTCGGATTACAATCGGGAACTGGATATTTCGGAGGCTGTGGCAAGGGTCTCATATCTGCGTGACGGGAAGAGGTTCAGTACCGAGTATTTTGCATCGGCTCCTGATTCCGTGATCGTGGTGCGGATAGAGAGCGCTGAACCTATTGATGCAGAGCTGGTGCTTGATTATCCGCATCCGCATGAGGCGGTTTACGGCGATGGGCGCATCACTGTTGACGGCTATGTGGCATACCATTCATACCCGAACTATTTCCGGACCAGGCATGAGCGTTTCATGTATTCTCCGGACAGGGGTATCCATTACCGTACCATACTGCTTGCAGAGTGTGACGGCCGGACAGAGACCGATGGTAAATCACTGTCCCTTAAAGGAGTGAAGGAGGCGGTCATCAGGATAGTGAACTCCACGTCGTTCAATGGGTTTGACCACGACCCTGTGCTGGAGGGTAAGCCATACCGTGAACTGGCCGATGCCAACGCGGCGCGTGTATGTGGCAAAAACTTCGATGAAATCCGGAAAAAACATGTTGCTGACTACAAAAGTTTCTTTGACCGTCTGACAATAAACCTTGGCGAGACCGATCCGGGTATAAAGGCATTGCCTACCGATGAGCAACTCAAGCTCTACTCGGATGAGAACCAGGCCAATCCGGAGCTGGAGGCTCTCTATTTCCAGTACGGCAGGTATCTGCTAATTTCCAGTTCGCGCACTCCCGGCGTGCCGGCCAACCTGCAGGGACTCTGGAACGAGAGCATGGAACCGCCATGGAGCGGCAATTACACGATTAACATCAATCTGGAGGAGAACTATTGGCCTGCCGAGCCTGCCGCACTGCCCGAGATGCATGAGGTGATGCTGGATTATGTGAACAACATGTCCATATCGGGCATTGAAACGGCTCGGAATTTCCTGGGTGTGGATCAGGGCTGGGCATCGGGCCACAACAGCGATATCTGGGCAACAGCCAATCCGGTGGGCTTAGGGTCAGGTGATCCCAACTGGGCCAACTGGTATATGTCCGGTCCGTGGCTGGCTACGCATATCTGGGAACATTATCTGTTTACCCGTGACCTGGAGCGCCTGAAGAAGGATTATCCTGCATTGAAAGGTGCTGCTGAATTCTGCATGGCCTGGCTCATTGAAAAGGATGGCGAGCTGATAACATCGCCCTCTACATCGCCAGAGAACAAATACATTACCGACAAGGGATTCCATGGGGCTACACTATACGGTGCAACTGCCGATATAGCTATGATACGGGAGTGTCTTATGGATGCTCGGGCTGCATCACTTGAATTGTCGGATCCCGATTTTGCAAGAATATGTGATTCTTACATCAGCAGGCTACGCCCATATCATATAGGTGCTGACGGTAATCTGCAAGAGTGGTATCATGACTGGGCCGATGAGGATCCGCAGCACAGGCACCAGTCACATCTGTTCGGAGTATATCCCGGACATCAGATTACGGGTGGAGAACTTGGGGATGCGGCGCTCAAATCGTTGGAGATTAAGGGTTTTGAAACGACTGGATGGAGCTGCGGCTGGCGCATTAACCTCTATGCCCGTCTTGGGGATGGGGAAAATGCCTACCGTATGTACCGAAGGCTTTTGCGTTACATCAGTCCCGACAATTACCGCGGACGGGATGCCCGCAGGGGTGGCGGTACCTATCCCAATCTGTTCGATGCCCACTCACCGTTCCAGATTGACGGGAACTTCGGCGGTTGTGCCGGAGTGATGGAGATGCTCCTTGGGTCCGATGAGCAGCAGGTAAATCCTCTGCCTGCGCTGCCTGCCGCCTGGCCCGACGGCTACATCCGCGGCATCCGCACCCGTACCGGCCAGACCGTTGACCTGGTCTGGAAGAACGGCAAGGTCAGGAAGTTCAAGGTCAGGTAGGTCTCGCCAAAGTGTCCGGAAATCACCTGAGTGATGCTTGTAGGACACTTTTCGGTGGACTACATCCTACTCATGACGAACGAATAGCGGTGAGGTTTGTTACCGTCAATAGTGTATTGGGGTAGTGTGCGCTGTCCCCAGGTGTCAATTCCTCCCACACCGTGTACGTTGAGGTCGATGTTCAGATTGACGAAATGTCCACGCTGTATTTCATGGGGATGACGTGCCGGTTCCAAATCCTCTTCTCCATAGTCCCATGCACGTATGCAGAGTGGCTGAAGTCCCTCAATGCAGATGCTACTGGTGTCATTGCCTATGCTGAACCATCGTACATCCGTTCTGCAACCGTTATCCTGTGGACGCACATATTCAGTTTCAAAGTCCTGCAGTTTCATTTCGTAGAGACCGAAAAAAGCAGAACGTTTGCGGTCAGGATAGTTTTCCCACGGCCCGCGGCCATAATATTCTATCCGGGTATAATCAGCCGGCAAGCGCATCCTCATGCCTATCTTGGGTATGATCGGAATATCTGTCGCTGTTGGCTGGTAGTCCATCTCCACCATGATTTTGCCATCGGTTTTTACAGTATATTTCAGAGTGAGGCCGGCTCCGACAGGCAGGGACATCCGGACAATTACTTTATTACCATCGATGAGGAGAGACTTGACGGTACGCTGATGTGCGGCATCCCGCCACACAGCTGTACGTTCGGCAAAACGGGCTGCATGCTGGTTGTCATTCTCCGGCTTCCAGAAATAGGGTTCCAACGGAGCTTGCAGCATCTGTCGGCCATTGACTGTCCATGATATGAGAGCACCGGTGTTGTCAATTGTTATGGAACTGTTTTCAGTCTGAAAGACTATGTCCTGGGCGGTTTGCACGGGGATTGCGTCATCTCCGTCTGTCGCTGGCAGAAACTCATCGGATTCAAGTACGAACTGCTCACGGGCTATCACAAATCCCTTCTTAGCCCAAGGCTTGTCTTCTCTGAGACATGCATAAACATTAAGTAAACGTTCCGAACGGTATGTAACGGTATCGTATTTTATGTCATATTCATCGGGGTCGGTAAAGAAGTCACGGTTGACTATTCGGACGATGCCCTCTTCATATACAAATTGCAAAGGTTGATAAACGTACTGTACCTCATAGTAGTGAGGGTGGGGAGTCCGGTCGGGAGCCAACAACCCGTTTATGCAGAATGCATCCATGTTGGGCTGATCGCCGTAATCTCCTCCGTATGCCCAATATTCAAACTCTTTACCTACCTCTTTTTTGGCCAGTCCCTGATCTACCCAATCCCAGATTGCTGCACCTGCAATGCTGGAATCGGCATAGATTACATCCCAATACTCTTGCAGGTTTCCCATTGAGTTGCCCATGGCGTGGGCATACTCGCGGGCGATCAAAGGCTTTCCGGTCTCTTTTTCGGCCTCTTCTTTCAACGTTGCGGGTGACGGATAGCCATAGTCATGAAGAGCGGAATAATCGGGATGACAGTCATAGAATGGCAGACGGGTGGAATCAAGTGATGTCACTATATCATACATGGCCTGTATGTTGGGGCCAATACCGCCTTCATTACCCAGGCTCCATAATATGATGCTGGGATGGTTATAGTCGCGCTTGACTAATGATTCGGCGCGGTCCGCATGAGCGTCAAGCCAGGCTGTGTCGTGTCCCATTTCCAGGTTGGCATATCCGTAGCCGTGAGACTCCTGATTGGCCTCATCCATTACGTATATACCCCAGCGGTCGCAGAGTTCGTAAAGATACTCGCGGTCGGGATAATGGCTGGTGCGAAGGAAATTGATGTTAGCCTGTTTCATCAGGCGGAGATCCTCTTCATAGGTGGCGTCATCGACATAACGGCCGGTAACGGGATGATGGTCATGACGGTTCACACCACGCAACTTGACATTTCTTCCGTTAATTTTGAAAACCTCACCTATGCACTCTACGCGTTTTACCCCAAGATGATAGTCAAAATGCTCAACTGCGGTATTGTGTTTACTGTCAAACAGTTCAACTGAAAAAGGATATAGATTGGGCTTTTCGGCAGACCATAGACGAGGTGAATCAATAGTGTAAGTAAGCCTGACATGGGTGGTGTCATCCGCGGCAAGAGTCTTTATTTTTCCCTTCACTGTATTTCCGTCAAGATTAAGGGCAACGGTCAGATTCCTGCATTTCCGGCTGCTTGTGTTGCAAACAGCAATATCGGCTGTAACCAGCGCCTTGGAAAAGTGGGGGTCGGGAACGGATGTCACACGATAATCGGCAATATGTACAATCGGACGCACCCATAACTGTACCTCACGGAATATGCCGGACAGGCGCCACATGTCCTGATCTTCCAGATATGAGCCGTCACACCAGCGATAGACCTCAACAGCTATTCTGTTACGTCCTTCATGCATAAATCGGGTGACATCGAATTCTGCCGGTGACATGGAGTTTTGGCTGTAACCGACATTCTGTCCGTTTATCCACAGATAGAAAGCGGAATGTACTCCTCCAAAGTGAATGATCAGGTTTTTATCCAGCATATCCTTGTCAATATCGACAAAAGTCACGTATGAACCTACCGGATTGCGGTTCTCATACGAGGTCCAGTGTCTGGGCGGTTCGCCGGTTACGCTGGGACGGTTTCGTCTGAAAGGATATTCCATATTGGTATAGATGGGCGTTCCGTAGCCTTGTAGCTGCCAGTTTCCAGGTACATTGATCTTGTTCCAATCGCTGACGTCATAGTCTTCACGGTAGAATCCGGCAGGTCTTTCCCATGGATTGCGGCTCCAGTGAAACAGCCATTGCCCGTCAAGACTGATTATTTCGCTGCAATCTTTCCATTTGGAAGGTAACTGCAGCGTGGCATGGTACGGCAGTTTGTTTATTCCCAGTACTGCGGGGTTTTCCCAGTCATAGACAATCTGTCCCTGGACAGTTACGGCAAGCAAAGGGAACAGCAGCGTAAAGATCTTTTTTTTCATTTTAATAATAGATTCGGAATATCACAGTTTACTTTGTAGCACTCAAGCCCTCCTGTGTCAGTGGTATGAAACGGATAGTGCCGTCTCTATCGAAATAAAGGTACTCGGCACACACACTGCGGCGACAGTCACCTCCGGGTTCGCCGTTTTGACTGAAGGAACCGTCATGATAGATATAATACCACTTTCTCTTGAAGTTGATGACAGAGGGATGAATGGTAAATCCGTGATTGGCGGAGGTGCTTATGAAACCACGATAGGTCCATGGGCCTTCTATGTTTTGAGCTGTACTGTAAGCCATCTGTTCAGGTTGCACACCAGGTGCATCAGAAGCATAGACATTGTAATAGAGGTTGCCGCGTTTAAACAGCCAGGGGCCCTCAGAATAGTTCCGCATTGGAACTTTCCTGATTTCACCATCCAGCTCTATCATGTTCCTATTCAGTTTTACCATGTAGCAGTCACCGTTACCCCATGCCATCCAGGGAGTGCCGTCATCATCGATGAGTACTGTCGGGTCTATATCGGCATTGGTGCGATGTGAGTCTGGTGTCATGTCATCGGTGATGAGCGGCGTTCCGTCACTCCGGGCAGGGCGGAAAGGTCCGGTAGGTGAGTCGCTGACAGCTACGTCAATTGTGTGTTGGCGGTTGTATTTGTTGTCAAGAGTAACGTAGTAGTAGAACCTGCCGTCGGCACCCTGAATAACCTGACCGGCCCATGAACCGTTGGGTTGGGCATAAGGAAAGTCTGCCGCAGACAGTACTGCACCGTGTGAAGTCCAGTGAATCATGTCAGTAGATGAAAAGCAGAGCCAGTGCGGCATAGTGAACCATCCTCCAGGGCCGGCTTTGTCCTCGCCGACATAGGCATAGACGGTGTTGCCTACAACTGTAAATGCGGGGTCAGCTGTGAATATGCCTGTGAACAGTGGATTCTGCCCATCCACTCTGGGCAACGGTTCTCCACTTATGGAGAGATTGCGCAAGTCACCGTCCCTTACCTGCAACGCATTCGGAAAACCACCTGGGAAGCCGCGCCCTATTACCCATATTGAGCTGTTATGGCGCAGAGCCTTGCCGGGATAGATGAGTTGCTCAGTCTGACCATCGACTGACAGATACAATGTTGATACATCCTTACGTGCATTATATTGAGCGTGTGCCTCTACGCTGTACCAGCGTCCGGCTTCAACTTGTGGACCGGCGCAAAGACGGTGTCCTTGCTCATTTTTGTCAATGACCTCGACAAAGAACTGTCGTTGCATATTGTCATAGCCGATAGATATGTCGCCGGTCAAGGAGTTACGGCCGATAAGATGGCTGGCCTTGCCTTCCTTGCACACGAATACCTGCTCAGTGCCAAGAGTGCCACAGCGTAGGTCAGCCTTGACTGTCCAACTCTTCTGCCAGTCGGCATACGGCAACGGATGGTTGTAGTCCAGTTTGTATTCGCTTACATTAAGATGAAGCGTTCCGTTCTCATCCAAACTTTGGATATTCCAGTCTTTCAATGAATACTGTGCTGATACTGTCAGCGCAGAGAGGGTTAGAGTCAAAGTTGCCAGGGATTTGTTCATGTTCATATGTGTTGAGTTATTCTTTTACTGCTTCTATATCGCTGAATGCCATGCGGTTACCTGTGGCCAGACGGTCGGCATCCAGTCTGAGGACACGGGCTTTGGTGGGAGGGAAGGTGATTGTCTGCCAGATGGGGTTGTTGATGATATTGGAGAATTCACCTGATGATATTTTTTCCCAGTTTGACCAATCGGTCGAAGCCCAAAGGGTATAGTGTGTTACTGTGCCGTTGCGGCTGTCTTGCGGAGGCAGGTAGCGGAATGCCGTAATTGTCTGTTCGGTGTCCCAGTCAATTAACAACTGTGTGGGACTGCTGAAGTAGAAATGCAGGCCGGATGATTTTTTCTCACCGGAATCAGGAATATCGGCTGTAAGATCAGGAGCCAGATAGACTGAAGTACGTTTGATTATGGGATCGCATTTGCTGTCTGTGACTGTGAATCGCAGCTTTGTCGCAGTGACGGTAGGAAAGCAGATGATGCGACGGTGACCTATGGTCGTCAATCCGTCTCCATTCTCTGCGAGTTCATCCTTGAGCGGCATCCATTGTCCGTCAACTAAGGCTTCAAGCCGGAATTCTTTTACCCTCTGACCGTAGCGTATCTCCTCTTCGGCCACAAAACGGTTAAAAGAGGTCGGTTTCTTAAAATCAATAATTGTCTCATTCCCTTTACTTCTTATTCTGGCTTTATGTGCGAGGTCGGTCTTAAATACCTCCTGTATCATTTTGTTGAAGGCGATACCGCGCAGGCTGTCAACAGGGTGAATTCGGCCGTTCGGGGCAATAGGGAAGTTGAGCAACAGCGTTGAGTTGCGGCCGACGCTCTTATAGTAAGTGTCCATGAGTTTTGAAAGGCTTTTAACATGATCGTTCTCTGCATCGTGATAGAACCAGCCCGGACGAATACTGGTGTTGGTTTCGCCCGGACACCACACATCGCCCTCTTCAACTCCGTAGTGCAGCATGTGCCAGGGGGTGTCGCCGGTGCCGGGCATCAGGCTCCAGTTCGTTTCACCTACGTTACCTGCTTCGGTGCCTACCCAACGAAGGTCACCGCGGTCACCTCCATCATTCCAGATTACCGCATTTGGTTGTAACTCGCGTATCATACGGAATGTTTCGGCCCATCCGTAATATGTCTTGCCGTTTATACGGCGCGTTTCGTTGGCACCGCCGTACCAGCCGTTACCGCCGTTGGCACCGTCGAACCAAACCTCGAAAATGTCACCGTATTGCGTAAGCAGCTCGCGCAGCTGGTTGCGGAAGTATGTGATGTATTCAGGTCTGCCGTAATCAGGATGGTTGCGGTCCCATGGTGACAGATAAACGGCGAACTTAAGTCCTTCCTCGCGGCATGCTTCGGCCAGTTCGCGGACAACGTCTCCTTTACCGTTTTTCCATGGTGAATTCTTGACGGAGTAATCAGTATAGGCGCTGGGCCACATGCAAAAACCGCAGTGATGTTTGGCTGTGAATATGATTCCCTTCATCCCGGCCTGCTTGCATACACGTGCCCATTGACGGCAGTCCAGATGGCTTGGGTTGAACAGTTTAGGGTCTTCATTGCCATATCCCCATTCCTGATCGGTGTAAGTATTCAGCGAGTAATGTATGAACGCATACATCTCCATGTCCTGCCAGCGTAACTGGTTCTCGGTAGGTGTGGGTCCGCATGGAGCAGGCGTAATTTCTTTACAATTAGCCATACTTGTCAGCAGAAAGAGCATTAGAATGCCATTTAGTCCGTTTCTCATATTGTTTTGTAAATCAGTTTATTTAATTTTGGGTTTGCACAAATTCAGGAGGATACGGCGTGAGTCGGAGAGTGTAGTGGCTATCAGGTAGCGGGTGCCTCCGTCGCGTATCTTGAGGCGGCGTTGGAGTTGTGACGCCGATTCCGGGAAGTTCCGTACCGATAGGTTCGCTTGAGTCTTAATGATGGAAGCAAGGGATTTCTTATCGAAGGGGATGATTCCTTCTATCATGAATGTGCGGCCGGGGAACCGTGCAGGTTCTGTCTTGCTCCAGAACAGGTGGGTGTCCGGGTGGAGCAGGGCGGTGCCGGTCCGGGCGGCTATGGTGCGGAACAGGGCGGACTTCATGTAGGGGGCCGATGGCTCGCTGATGAATGTGCCGGGCTGCAACTGCTGAGGGTCTGTAATGGGCAGAGGCAGAGCGTTTTCGTTGCTTTTGGCCGATGAAACCGCCATTTCCGGAGTTCCGTTTGAGTTTATGTCCACTGCGGTAATTGTGGGCTCGGCATCAAAATCGCGCTGCATGAGCAGGGTGATCTCCTTGCATTCTCCTTCCAGACCTATTACCATTACGCGGCTTACGTGCCTTAGTTCCGTGAGTGCGCGGCTTATGTCCAGCATAGGTGAGAGCTTGACCATCACTTTAGGGGCTATATGCAGCAGGTCATCCTGCAGGGCTACGGTATCAGGCTGGCAGTCACTGATGGATATCAGTTTGCGTCCGGCATCACCGCGGCGTGCGGGGTCAAGATAGATAAGGTCAAGGGAATCCGGTTCAGGATGTGATATGAAATCCTCTGCTGTACTGCAACTTATCTCAATCTCCGGCCGTCCCAGAGCCTTGAAGTTTGCACGGGCGCAGTCGCAGAGTTCGGCCGACATCTCATTGTATTGAACCTGTGAGGCTGAACGGGAGATGAAGAAGCAATCTACTCCCATTCCACCGGTGATATCGGCCATTTTGAATCCGGAGCCAAGCAGGCCCTCGATGAAAGATGCCTTATACTGAGCGATGTATTGTGATGTGCACTGCTCCAGAGACAGATGCTTAGGATAGACAATATCCTCTGTGGCAGCCCAGAGCGGCACTTTCAGGCGTGCGGCCTGCCACCCGGAAATCTGCGTCAGGGCATACTGCATGTCCACTCCGTCCGGATGACTGCCCAATGCTAAGGTGCGGACATCGGCCGTAAGATTATTGCGGATAAACTGTTTAGTCAGGTTATTTGCCATATCATCTTCAAAATTAATTATATTTTATTACTTTCACGCCATAAAACCGGAAATGCATTATGAAGAAACTGTTTTTAGCACTTACCTGCATGTTGGCATTAGTGTCATGCGGCGCCAGGAATAACGGTCCGGTCAATACTCACGAGATTGACTCTTTAATGATTGATCCATTCTATTCTGCAGGTACTCATACATATAGGATTGCCAACACTCAGACCGTTACCGGTTTGGGAACTGGAAATTATTCTGTCAGTTGGTATGTAGATACCGAGGAATGGGATTTTGATCCTGAAACCAATCATATTTTCTCTAAAATAGAATTCAAAAAAGGAAAAAAGATTATCGGGTCATTTGTCGACGATGAAGGGTGGTCATATTATGGAGTTGAGAATTCCAAGGCAATAATGTTCAAATCCTTTATGATTGATAATGATTGCACTGCTTTAGTATTCAGGGGCGGAGTATATGCCGCAGGAATACCTGAATTGACGATTTTCGTTATATGCGGTAGTGAAGTAAAAGTTGTATTTAACAAGGAGTATCATGTTGTAAATGTTGATGATAATAGAATTACAATCAAAAAAGACTCTAAAGGCTCTGATGGCTCCATAACCATATCAGATGGACATATTTCAATTGTCAACGATGAATATCCTACAGGAAAAATTATCTATTAGTAATTTTTATTATTTTCACGGCATCAAACCAAATGCTTTATGAAGAAACTGTTTTTCGCTTTGGCCGGCATGCTGGCACTTGTGGCATGCGGCACTCAGGACAACGGCCCTATTCTGACCATTGAGGGCGGCCAGATACAGGGTGTTGCTACCGATATCAAGGGAGTAACCGTTTACCGCGGAATCCCGTTTGCAGCACCTCCTATAGGACAGAACCGCTGGAGGGCTCCGCAGCCCGTGATTCCATGGGAGGGAGTGAGACTCTGTGACAAGTTCGGTCATCCGCCATTCCAGGCAGCCCATTATCCCGGCGGCTACACCACGGAATGGGGTTACGGCGATGAGGCTCCCTACAGTGAGGACTGCCTCTATCTGAATGTATGGACCAAGAAACCGGGTCAGACCGATGCCAAGCTGCCCGTTGCCATCTGGATATTCGGCGGCGGCATGCGTGAGGGCTGGGGCTCCGAGCCTGAGTTTGATGGCCAGGAATGGGCCAACAAGGATGTTGTGCTGGTATCGTTCAACTACCGCGTAGGTCCGTTCGGATTCTTTGCACATCCCGAGCTTTCGGCCGAGGACCCCGAGCACGCTACCGGCAACTGGGGTACTCTGGACCAGATTGAGGCCATGAAGTGGGTCAAGAAGAACATCGCTCAGTTCGGAGGTGACCCTGATAACGTGATGATTTTCGGACAGAGCGCCGGATCACGCAGCGTCAAGTTCCTGAGCGCATCACCCCTTACCAAGGGCCTGTTCAACAAGGCTGTGATAATGAGCGGAAGCGGACTGGTAAAGCCACGTCCTCAGAGTGCAGCTGCTCCTGCAGGCCGTGGCGGTATGGGTATGGGAATGGCTATGCCACAGCAGGGTATGACCACACTGGCCGAGGCTGAGGCATCGACCAAGGAGGTCTGCGACTGGGCTAACCTGACCACACTGCGTCAGTTGCGCGGTGCCAGCACCGAGACCATATTTGCTTTGGGCGGCCTCTACACCAACGTGACAGGAAAACGCAGCATACTTACCGCATCCCCCATATCACCTTATATAGACGGATATGTGCTGACAGAGTCATTCGATGATGCCTGCTTGGACGGTTCTCTGGCTCAGGTTCCTTACCTGATTGGCTACACACTGAACGATGCCGGCAACATGGGTACCCAGATTGTCGATTTCTGCCTGAACCGTGAGGAGATGGGCGGCAAGGCATACGCCTATCAGTTTGCCCGTCCGCTGCCCGATGACGGCAACCACCCGGAGGTTACACAGCGTCTGAGGGGCGCATTCCACTCATCGGACCTGTGGTTCGTGTTCAAATCATTGAAGCATTGCTGGCGTCCCTGGACCCAGGGAGACTGGGACCTGTCGGAGAAGATGCTTACCGCTTGGTCCAACTTTGCCAAGTATGGTGATCCCTGCGGTCCCGACGGCGGTGACTGGAAACCGCTCACCAAGGACAACCAGCAGTTCATGATATTCAAGCTGGATGAGAATGACGTGGAGGCATCGGAACTGGGTAATCCGCTGGCCAGATAACCTACGAATATGTTTAAACTTATGGAGACAAATTCAATAAAACAGATTCTAAAATATTATGAAATGAAAAAAATCCTGTTTTTTACCATTGCTACAGCCATGCTGGGCTTGACATTCACATCATGTGACAAAGAGAAGGATGATGATTCCAATACGAAAATCTCACTCGACGGACGGTGGGACGGCGTACCTGAAGGAGTGCAGGTGGGGATAGGCGAGCAACGCATTACTCTCATCTTTAGCGGAAACAAGGTGGACGTTTATATCGTTGCATGGGGTGATCATCTCAAAGGAACATACACCTATGAAAACGAAAAGCTGAATTTCTCATTCAAGATTGAAGACTCCTGGGATGCCCTCATCGTCCATGATAATTATTGGGGCTGGTCTATGTCTGACGGAGCTTTGGATCCGGAGACTTTTGAGCTCAAATACACCGAAGAACTGCCATACCGCTGGTATCAGATGAAACAAGAGGTGTTTAATGATGATGTGGAATTCCTCAAGAACTTCACTTTCAAGATAATTGATGAACGGAAGGCTGTAGGCGGCCCGATGAATCTGGAATTTATAAAGAGGTAAATCAAAACAGATCCTAACAATAATGTATTGAGTGAATGAAAACAAAGACTATCTTTTTGGCGCTTGTCGCCATGACTGCGCTTTTCTGCGCATGTGACAAGGACAAAGATGAAACCGACAGTGGGTTTGATCTCAAAGTGAATCAGTTTTCCTATGACGGAAAGGTATATGATGTGAAAACTTCCGGAGATTGGGATGACAGGATGGGGTGGCTTGACATAGATTGTGAGTCGGCTGGCTTCATGGGTACATTTGACCACCATTGGGAAAATTGGGAATCCGGAAAGACCGTTGACCTGGCGAAAAACGGTTATCCGGAGTATTTTGGCGTCGGTGGAGCTGACGGCGGTCCCCAGTCTTCCCTGCCTATGATCCATTTCTATGGCAAAGAAGGTGAAATAGACGGGGTTTTCTATGAGAAGATCTTCAAGAGTGGTACTGTGATCTACACAGGTGGTGTCACAGCAGAGAAACTGACCTTTAAGTTGGACGCCGTCCTGGCTAACGGAAAGAGCCTGAAATTCTGGTTGGAATTCAAGCAGTCAACCAGATAAAAAACAGATGCTAATTCCTGCCGCACAGTTGACTGAAGTCACAGTTGCGGCAGGTTTCTTTGTTTTCGGTGGGCTCAAACGGGATATCCGGATTGAATATCCCGGATATCAGTCCAATCAGTTTCTCCTCAAACTCCTGTCCGCATTGGCCGATGAAATCGGTAAGTACATCATTGCCTATGCGGTAGTAGATGTCATCGGCTGTGGGCTTGGACGATGAGCGGGTGTAAATCAGAGTGGGGGCCAGCCTGTACTTGCTGAATTCCGGCTGGTGACTTATGATGTAGGCGTAATAGAATATCTGGAAGGCCTGGCTCTTGCGGTTCCTGTAGTTTGTGGGCGGGAACAGGTTTTCGATTGTTGCGGGTGTTCCCTTGTCCTTTCCTGTCTTGTAATCTACTATGCGCAGTATGCCGTCCTTACAGTCCATGCGGTCAATGATCCCCTTGATTCTGACCTGAATACTGGAACCTGCTTCCAGTGGGTCGGGAACCGGGACATAATGCTTGTATTCGTCCGATTCACCTGCTATGTACCTGAACGGTGCGTACAGTTCCATATCCATGCGCAGAATCTGGCGCAGATATTTGAGTATGACTTCAAAACTGATGATTTGTGTGCCGCTGTAATCGTCCTTGCTTACCTCCTTGCGGTCAAAGTATTCATCGTGGAATGCCTGCTGTACAAAGCTTTCAAGGCGGGTACGGTCTTTGAGCAGGGACTCTATCTCCATGCTTGTTATGGTATGGTCGGCATTTTTTGATGCCAGATAGTCATACGTGAGTTCTGCGCTCTTGTGGAACAGTGTCCCGAACATGTCGTAGCCTATGTCCGTATCGGTATCCTTGGGCTTTTTCAGGCCTGCAATCTGCATCAGATAGAACTTGAGCGTGCAGTCCATGTATGTGTTGAGGGCCGATGGTGAGAGATATGTATTATTGTCGGAGAAATCATATCTTCGGCGAAGATCCTTGAGTACAGATGATGTCTTTTGTACGGTAAGGGGTGTGGTCACTGTGTCCGAGCGGTCCGGTTTAAGCGTGATCCGGTTTATTTCGGCCCCGCTCACAATGAGCTGGAGCAGGTAGCGTGATATCTGGCCCTTACCGATGCCAGGAGCATCGGCATTGCCGTTATAGACCATTGTCACATTTTCGGCACGCTGTATGAGATGGTGGAAATTGTACGATGAAACGGCGCTTTTGTCCTGCATCGTGGTAAGTCCGAAAGCCACGCGTATGTTATAGGGAATGAAGGATGCGTTCTGGCCTGTCTTGGGCAGGGTGCCTTCCTGTGCCGACAGCAGCAATACGTTCCTGAAGTCCAGGTTACGGGTTTCAATAAGGCCCATAACCTGCATTCCTACAGCGGGCTCGCCATGGAACGGTACCGTGGTGGAGGAGAGTATGGAGCGGATGAGACGGCATAGGGTCTCGGTCTGCAACTCCAGGTTTCCCTGAACCGCCAGGGAATGAAGGCGGTTTATCTGCGTGAATATGCGGTATAGCGCCTCCTGATTGAGCGGTTGGAAAAGAGTGTCGTCCTCACGCTCGCGTATAACAGGAACAAGTGACTTGAGGACAGTGAGCAGATATTGCAGCAGTTGCAAATTGTCTGTGGCCGGGGAGAAAAGCACGGAAAGCTGCCGGTGGGCGGTGAGAGCCGTCGTGTCCGGAAACATCCGGCGGTTTTTCCGCAGCTCCTCAAGTATCGTCAGAGCATCGGGTGACAACGCTACGGTCATGGGGTTGCCCAATACGCGGCTGATGGACTGTATGCTGTAGCCGCCCCTGTTACGGGCGGCAAGACGCTGCATGTCAAGCAGTGCTGTAACCAGATTGTAAAGCGAGGTCTCCGTGAGCGGATAACCCATGGTGATGTTCACATTGGGCACATCATCCTGCGGAATGCTGTGCAGGACTGGTTGCAAGAGTGATTCATCGGCCAGTACAATGGCGGTCTCACGGCCGTTCCTGCCATCGGTTTCCAGCGATTCAATCCACTGCGGGATATAGCGTGCCTGGGCATTGTCGGTTGATGTCTCCACTATAGTGAGCCTGGCCTTTTGCAGATTCCGGAACGTCTCAGTCGGAAGCTCATTCGGGAAATCCTTTAGGTTGCCCCTCAGGAACCGGCCGGCTTCATGCCTGATGCTGCTGTCAGTGTATGCCGGATCGTAGTCCCAGTAGAACATGGCCTTGCCGGTACCTTGTATGGCATGGAACAGTGCCTTCTCAGCCTTGTCCAGGCTGTTGAATCCCACAAACACGTACCGTCGTGCTGTAAGGCGGCCGGTGTCAAGGCTTTCAATCACGCGGCGCTGTATCAGTCCGTTGTAGCCTATGCCACGTTCTGAGAGCAGTTCCACAAAGCGGCTGTAGATTCTGCCCAGTACGTTCCAGACGGTCTGGTATCGGGCGCGCAGTTCTGTGGGCCGGCTATTCTTCATCTCGCCGAAGAACTGCTCTATAGCCTCTCTCTGCTCATCTGTAAGGAATGATGTGTCAGACATCTCACGTTGATCGCTGAGCAGGCTGAACAACTGGCCGGCATCCGCCATGTTGCGGTCAATGTCATCAAAATCTGCGAGCATGAGCTCTCCCCATGACCAGAAACTGTCAAGTGACTCATCGGACTTGAGTTCATCGGTATAAATACGGTGGAGTAGGGTGACCATCTCTATGCGGTCGGCCAGACGGAGGTCGGTCAGTGACCGGAACAGCTCCTCGATGGTGGTGTATTGCGGCGACCAGACAGGTTGTGTGCTGCACATCGCTATGCTGTCGTCAAAGAACAGACGGGCGCGGCGGTTGGGAAAGACCACGGTAACATCGGCCAACCCGGTCTCTCCGCTCCCGCACTTGGCGTACAGGTCCTTTGCAACAATATTAAGGAATGTCTCCATATTTCTATTCGCTGTAATTATGATCCACCACTATATTTACCGGTGTGTCCGGAACAAGATGCTGTAATTCATCGGTAAGCCGGCTTATAAGAGCCATGTCGTCATGAACAGTAATATCAGGCACCACATCCACAGAGAGAATATTGTCCTTCTCCGAGTAATAGAAACCATGTATCTGGACAATCTCCTTGTGGGAGGCCAGTGCCTTTATCACCTGTGTCTGCAAATCGGCCCGCCTGTTGTCACCGGTAGCTATGGCATAGACACCAACAGTCATGATTATTCCGTGCCGTTCAAACATCAGGCTGGAGATTCTGCGCGTAAGTCCGTGGATATCGTATGCCGACATGTTATCGTAAACGTTGATATGCAGCGATCCTATTCTAACGTCCGGGCCGTAGTTATGGATAATCAGGTCATAAACTCCGTGCACGCCTTCTATGTCCGATACCTCTTTCTTGATCTGGTTGGTCAGCTCTGCCGGTATGCTTGTGCCCAGCAGGTCATTCACCGGCCCTGCCAGCATCTCTATTCCGGCCTTTATGATAACTATCGATATCAGAGCGCCCAGAATGCCGTCCAGCGATATGTGCCATAGCAGCATGACACCTGCCGAAACCAATGTGGCCAAGGTTACGATGGCATCAAACAGCGCGTCGGCACCCGATGCCGTGAGAGCGTCGCTCTTAAGCTGCTCCCCTTTGTGTTTTACGTACAGTCCCAACACAATCTTGACGGCAATAGCCACCACAATCACTATGAGCGTAACAGTTGTGTAGCTTGGCAGGGTAGGCTCGATAATCTTCTTAACGGATTCTATCAGCGACGTCACACCTGCCGAAAGTACGATAACCGCAATGATGATGGCGCTGAAATACTCAATCCTGCCGAATCCGAAAGGATGCTTGCGGTCAGCCGGACGTTGTGACAACCTGGTGCCCACAATTGTAATCACACTTGACAGTGCGTCACTCAGGTTGTTCACCGCATCCATCACTATGGCTACGCTGCTGGCCAACATGCCAACCGCAGCCTTGAAACCTGCCAGCATGACATTGGCTGCAATGCCAATCCAGCTGGTCCTTATTATCTGTCTGTTCCTGTCCATACAATCAAATCATCAAAAAAACTATTACACAACAGATGGCAGCCACAGGGAAAAGCCCTAAGCGGAACCAGGCCGCCACCATGCCAATCAACAATGCAATCAGGCCCGGCCACGGTGTAGGTGTAGCCAGAACCATATCGGGAAATGTCATTACCGCCAGCGTGACGTAAGGCACGTAATACAGGAAACTGCGCACAAAGCGGTTGCTTATCTGACCCTTGATCAGAACCATCGGCGTGACGCGGATCAGGTTGGTTACAACGATGGCCAGCAGGATGTATATCAATATTCTATGCTGCTCCATTGTAATCGGTTCTAATGGGTCTTAGCCATGCTGCCACGGCCGAAATCAGTATGGTGAGCACCACGGTACGCATGCCGCTGCTCCATTGGCTCACAACCGGTGCCACAGCACACAGACCGCTTAATACGAAACTGGCAATCACAGCAAAGAGTACGTTACGGTCCCTGCGGGCCGGCGGAATGAATACGGCTATGAACATACCGTAGAGCGACATACTAAGTGCCGTAACTATGTGCTGCGGCAGCAGGCTGCCCGCCGTGATGCCTATGGCGCAGCCCGTTGCCCAGAAAAGCGTTGAAATCAGGGCGGCGGAGTACATGTATGCCGGCGGCGTATAGCCCGGGTGGGCAATGGAGATGCCAAACACCTCATCGGTAACACAGCAGGACATAAGAATGCGTTTTATCCATGGCGTTCCGGGGGCAATCTTCTGTGACAGGGCAGCACTCATGAGCATATAGCGCAGGTTGACCACAAGACACATGACAATCACCTCGGCGTATGCAGCCTGGACCGCTACAAGTGTATAAGTGCCGTATTCACCGGCCGATGCGCGTGTAAAGAAACTTGTCAGGAATCCCTGTGACGCAGTGAGTCCCGCCTTGGCTGCGATGATGCCCAATGAGAACGCCACTGCCAAATACCCCATTGCTATGGGGAATCCGTCCCTGAGTCCGTGCAGGATATTCTTTCTTCTTTCTGTCATCTGTTTTTATAATTCTACAGCATCCCAGCCGTAATCCTTGTAGTAACGGACATTAAGGTTATGGCTTTTTACATATTCACCCAGCTGCTCGCGGCGCACGGCCTCACGTACATCCTGGTTGGAGTGCATGTTCTGGTAGATATCATAGTGGGAGCGGAATATGCGGCGGGCGCTTGCGTCATTGCCTGCGCCATCCACAGTCTGCTCAAATGATATAACCTTGAGCGCGCCGTCCTGTTGTTCAACAGTCATCAGTCCGGAATGATTGCCGCCCGATACGGTCATCAGGGTGTCGCCCTCCAGGTTGTACCACCAGATCCAGAAATCGCCCCAGACCCACGCCTGATCCACGCTTATCTCCTGGGCCGATACAATCATCAAAGTGGGGATGCAGAGCTCCCCCTGCTTGTACTGTACACCGATCTCCTTTATCAGATAATCGCTTATGGCATCGCGCAGGGCCTGCTCCTTGCGGTTGTTGGATATATAGTTGATGCAGTCCTGCTTATGTCCGTCAAAGTCACTCATAAGCCACACTCCGTCAATCTTTTCCATAGAGAGCTGATGCTCCTCAATATCACTGTCAGGGTCAAATGAGCCGTCCTCCCACATCTGGCGCACACTGACGTTTGCCGTGGCGTGAGTGGCATCGGTCCTGGTTACGCCAGTCACCGTGAAATCGGCTATGGTGCCGCCGTTACCCGTCACAAAGTAGTAGAGCCACTCGTGGTCCATCGCCTCATGCTCCGGCAGCCGGTAGAACATAGTGTCTAAAACGGCGTAGAAATCGGCCGTCATAAAGTCCTTGGACTTTTCCAGTAACTCATGGTCGGGGATGTAATGGCACAGCTCATCGGCCCTTTTGATGAGTTGCTTGGGGCTGTCGGCACAGGCCGATAACATTACGGCCGATATTAGTATAGCGAAAGCTTTCCTCATATCTCAAAATCCAGACAACTGCGCTGAACGGTGTAGGGACGTACCTTGGTGTCGGCCACAGCAACGTGAGCCGGATGCTTGGCGTAGGCTTTCAGGGCCTCTTCGCTCTCCAGCGTGCTGTCCAGCATCACGTCGGCATTTGACGATGCCAGCCGGCCGCTGATGTTAACCTTTACGTCAATCAGCCCCGGAACCTTACCAACCAGGCCTTCCAGCCCCTTCTTGATACCGGCCTTAACGGCCTCCTTCTCTCTTTCTGATAGCTCCGGATTCAGTGTCCAGAGGATTATGTGCTTTACCATAACTCTATTTTTTATTCGTAATATTCAATTTTAAGTTCTTCGTTCACTTGAAGGTCATCATGTAAATCATCATCATATTTATAGACGATGCGCAGTCCGCGATAAACCGCCGGAACCTTAAGCGTATCAATAAGATGCCACCGCGGAATTCCAAAGTCATACGATGCCCGATCCAGAATCATGCGGTTACAGGTAAAGTCAAACTGATAATACCCGCCTCCGATGCAATCATCCTCCGGCAGCAGCAAGTCCTTGTGCTGACGTACCATCCCTAAGCGCAGGACTCCGGCTCTGGTTATTATGAATTTGGGGAGTGACATCTTCTTTTACATGTACTTAAAAATCCAATCAATATTGACTACCAATTTATGTGTTTTCTTCTATTCTTTTTAGAATCTTGTCCATTTTGTTTGAATATGAAGAAAGCATCATACTGTCAAAAACATCCATAACTTCATCTGCTTTTTTATCTTCACCATAATCCAAATATGAACGATAGCATGAAAGAAGTATTTTTATCAGTTCTTCTTCATCATAATAGGTCTTATCGCCTTTGCAATTCAAAAGTAGTTTTACACATTGATAGCATTCATCTGGATAATCATTGCAACACCTTTTTATGTAATGAATAATATCATGAAATCCATAATCCAATGGTAGTTTAATCCATGATTCCAATAATTCTTTAAAAAGATTTATCTGTGTGTTAGGCAATCTATTACCATATATAAAATAAGTTTGTCTAATCTCATCTCGATTGTCATTTGCAAATCTTCTAAGTATTATTTCGCTTTGTTGTCCATATGTATCATCATCAATATTCTTATATGCTAAAGGTATTATTTTTCTTAATATCTCAGTTTCATTTTGCGAAATAATATATTCAAACATTTCTTTAGAAATATCATTGGTTTTTTCATATTCCATTCCAAAAAATAAGATTTGAACCAAGATTATTCTTGCTCTTTTATTGGGCAGAATCATTTTAAAGTATGGAAGGATTCTTTCTGGATCATTACACCAAAACCAATGCATAATTTCAGAATTAAGATATAAATAATCTGCTATTGGTCTGTTAGCATACGCAAACATGATTGTAGAATAGAGATTGAAGTCATAACACTCTCTTCTCAAATTGAACATAGCAGCTAACTGTAGTTCCACAGATAGTTTGTTACACGAATCCAAAAAGAATTGGTACACCATATCCCTTTTTTTATCTTGTTTTCCAATAAGTGAAAGAGATACTATGGCATGACCAGGAATACTATTTATACCATATTGCAAAGTTGTATTTATGGCCGATTCATCATAATTATTTTCAATGGCAAGGTCATATTTTGATTCATGCTCAGATAATATAACTTTTTTCAAGAATTCAATAATACTATCTATATGTTCACCTTCCTTACTTGTAAAACGGTTGATTATTTCAAAGAGCCTATATCCTCTACCTTCATTTGACAAATTTTCGAATGAATCTATGAGTCTCCATAATAATGGAAGTGTTTGTTTAGTGGAATAATCAGCAATGGTCAATCCTTCTAAGCCAGCCATCTTATATTTATCTGGAATACGTTCGTCATCAAATAAATTGAAAACGAAGTCGCTATAATATTCAGACCGCTCACTTACACATTGTTTGAATGCATCTGCATGAACATTCTCATCGAAGAATCGATGTTTGCCATTAGCATAATATTTAATGCCATAAAATGATTTCTTCCATGTTTCAAATGATACCGTTTTGTATTGTTCTGTAGACATTAAGCCTCCACAAATAGAGGCGGCAGTAATGTCATGATCAGGTTTTTCATTATTCCATTCTTTGCCGAACCTTCGATCTAACTCCAGTTTTAAACGTTTAATTTGACTGTTTCTGTTTTTTTCTGGTATGGCCCATATTAATTTTCTTTGATTATATCCTAAATATGGGAGAAGTGAGCCTGCTGATGAACTGTCTTTTTTTGAAATAGATCCAGAATTAGATTCAAAATTGCAAATTAGTTCTTGGCACTCCTCTAAAGTATTACTCGCAACCTGCGTAAACCATTTCTTTAAAAGTTCAAGAAAATAGTACGACTTATCACCGTATATCAATATCTCATCCAAAAGTTTATAATTTTTGAGAATAGCCATGATGTCGTCCGAGAACAGAATTGGATTCTCAATCATGGCATCAAAAGCATATTCGTAACAACTGCTTTCATTTTGTTCTATAAGTAGTTTTATATCGCGAATTGCAGTGCTTAAATCAGTTATTATCTTGTTCTTAAGTATACCGATAAACCATTCGTGGATAGTATCTGAATAACGATGATTAAAGGAAAGAAATGCATTGTTATAATCAATAATACCGTTTAAAGATTTTACTCTACAAGAATTAATTGTATCCAATATCACATCCCTTAAAATAGGATATATATCATCAGGATAATCTTTTACAAAAGTGTTACATACTTCTTCTATAAATCTTCTTGCTGTTTCATTTACTTTCTCATTTTTAATATAATAAGATATTAATTCAGAGATATTATCAAGCACGAATTGAGGATTAGTTGGAAGTGCTCTTTCTAGGAAGTCCGCTTTATTATAGAGGGTGTCACATAAGACCTTGTACCACTTCGTAACAATACTGAGAGTGTAATCAGGAGTTGCACGCAGAATATTTCTGGCAATAGCATTTCTTGTCTTTTCATCCTTTATGCTATCAACCAACTTGAATACATCTTCCGTACTCGTCTGAACGTGATTCCAAAAATATCCATAAACATTCTCATAGATAATATCTCCGATTCTCATCGTCTTAATCTCCTTAGCAATGAGTGGCGTAATTATCTGATACCATTCTTTATTATATGTCCGCTTAATAAATGAAAAGAACAGCAATCTATTCTGTACATACAACTCTTTGATACATTTCTTCTCAAACGGCAGTATGTCCACCCTGTTTGCCATTGCCCACAAAAGCATAAGTTGAATATGAGTCCTGATTTTGCCGGAAAACAAGATATTATTAACGTCCTCCTTGTATTGTTTCGCATTTTTTGCTCTTTCATAATCCAAGACAAAATTCACAGTTGAGCGCATAAATATTCCCTGGTGCTTTTTCTTTTCCAGCAAATCTTGAATCAACGAGCGTTTCTCTTTTTTGTAATATCGGGCAAAGACATAGTCATACATACTCTGATGGAAGAACGTTGCCCTATTCTCATTTCGCTCAATAATACCTTCACTAATCAGAAAATTCGCTTCTTTCAATTCTGACGTATCATAATCCCATTGAGGTGTTAACGTTTCGTCATCATAGATTTTAAGTGCCAAGTCATAGAGAATCTTTTCTGCAATCTCTTTATTGATTTTTGCTTCTGCCAATCCGATTGTCTGTAGCCACAATTCATCATACAATTCTGTGATAGAATAATACTCCTTTTTCTTGTTCTTTGCATATACTCGGCAAAACAGATTCAAGTGCTGGGGTGTTTGAAGTACAGTTTTGGTTTTATCATCCAGTTCTCTATAAAGACCTTCTTCCAATCTATCAAGAACCTTTTCCACATCTTCCTTCGATAACAGCCCAAGTTTTATTTGAGGCTCACGTCCTAACAAACTTAGTTTAGGGTCAAAATCCAAGTCAAAGGAACGGCAAGAGACAATAATCCTCACATTTCTCATATTCTTGTCATCAGAAAAGAGTCTAATTAGGGCTGTGATATTTTCTAATTTGCTTCTGTCGCTATTTATGTATTGCGACAATGCATCAATCTGATCGATAATTAGCACTGCTCTCTTTTCTTGAATCAAGCTGGAAAAAGTATTTCTTAGTAATTCCAGATGTTCATTACTTGAATATCCAACAGGAGTTTGAAGTTTATCTGCTTTAATTGCGAAACATCTAATGCCGTCAGCATTCAATCTTTGAATTACCTTTTTTATTATAACGCTTTTCCCCATCCCGGCATTCCCAACGAGCAATTTCACACAAGACTCCTTTTCCTGTAGTTCCTCTTTGACCCATTTGCAAAGTATATCTATCTCCTTCCTTTCTACAAATGAATCCTTCAAATCATGAAAATAGGTATTGATTCGTTGAAATGCAGAACAGCTTTCTGTCATTACCTCCTCCGTACTCTTTTCCTCCTTTGTTAGCTGCGCGATCTTATCATTAAAGATTTGTTTCCAGCGGTCAATCGTTGTAGCAACGTTCTTGCTCGTTACTATTTCATCATCATAGAATTCATATGTATGGATTTCATTATCTCCCTCATTATTAAATTGTCTTATATAGTCATCAGAAATGTATTTCCAATAAATCTTATTATCATCTGCATCAACAGAAAAGAAAATACAAACTTCATTACGCATCCTCATGGCATAAGCTACAAAATAAGCAGGAATTTCTGCCTTGTTCTGTCCTTTGTATTTCGACTTATATGTCTTGGCTTGAATAAATATATTCCCGATGGGATAGTCGTTTTCATCTATCAACTGAACAAATCCATCAATATTTGATGTCTTGTCATGATATTTGATTTCGTCGGTAATTGCTCTTGAATCGCAAAAAAGGCCACAGATACATAAATAAGACTTCCTATCCAGACAGTCGTTTGGATTTGTAACTTTCCTGGGAATGAAATTTGTTTCTTCTGCCATTATCTATTTTATTTCTTTTTTGTGATTACATTTTGAGTTACCCACTAAATGTATAAGTTCTCCACTAACTCTGAAGAGTTAACCAATCTTGAAGGTTGATCCTACTCATTCCATCCAAGTTCTATATTAAGTTCCTCTATACGCTCTAACATCATTCTGTTTTTACTTTCTTCACTTGAACAACAATATACCTGCATGTAACCGCATAACAAGAAACATATCATACTTATTGTAAATGCAAGTGGCCTTAACTTGAAATTGTCAAATAGATAAACTTTAGAACGCTTAGATGCATGTGACAGTACTCCTCTATATTCTACGAGGATATAGACAATAGCCTCAAAACTTACTTTTTTCTGTCTTGATTTGCATTCAGATAATAACCATGTGTAGTTTCCACCATTGTCATTTGCCTTAATCATCGAAAATGCTGTAAGAACGCACAATTTCAAAAGATTAGATTGTATGAAATTGCATATGACATCTTTTTTCTGAAATTTACCATCTGCAAAACAAAACTCCAACATCATAAAATAGTTTATGAAAGCAAAATAGTAATTATCATCATCAAAAAAGGTTTTTGCTTGTCTATAATATGAGAAGGGAATATGTGCTTCTGGAAGCATCTTTCTAAATATAACGAGATTTGACAGGTTATTGTTTGACACATATTTTTCGGTCTCTCTTTTCTGCTTATTTCTTTTTAAAGAAGTAATAGGTATTGTGCCTTTCTCTTCTTCAGTTTCGTAAATCCAAATAACCTCTAGTTCGTCAATATGTATTTTTGACACCTCAAAATTGAAAGCCCCCATTGCTTCGATATAGTTAAGCCAATCTTCCATGTCCTTATATATTTCGGACTTTGTAGCCTCTATATGAAGTGTACCTTCTTTATTATACATTTTAGGTGCGAACTCTGAATAATCCTTAACTGGTTTTGTAACGCAAATGTAACGTTTCTCTTCTTTAGAATAAATAGAAAATTCGTAAGGATATAGCTTTGCATCCACTCTATCCTTCAGTAGGAAGTTTCCTTCTATTTCGGCACATATTTGTAGTTTCATATTCCTTTAGGCTCCTATCCTTTTATCTGATTTCTAAATGATTTTCCTATATCCATGATTAACTCATCATATTTGTCTTTGGTCTTCTTGTTTCTCCGAATTGTACTTTGAGCCTCATCTTTAGTAATCAATTGAATATCATCTCCACTTTCCATTTGTGTTCTGATATCAATGAGTTTTTGTTTGCCAAATTGAAATTGTTCAAATTGTCCAATTAATTGAACAAGCTTATTGTAATGCTCATCCTCAATTAATAACAAATTGTCATCAATAGCTCTTCTAGTAAGCCTAATTTGTTCACTAAAAGCAGGTATCTGTGAAGGATCTGCTCTTTGCCAAAGCATATCTGCTTGTTGTTTTGTGTACAATAGGACTTTCCATAAGTCATTGTATAACTCAAATTGCTTCTCTGAGTATCTAACAAATTGCAATTTCGCTTTTTCTAATTCATTTTTTGTCTCTTCCAACTCGTTTGCATACTTGCCTTTTAATTCCTCCAATTCTTTCTCATGCTTATTGTTATAGGAATCAAGTAATCGATGAGATAAAAAATCACCAAACCATTTAGCAAGTGCAACAATGACAACACTAGCTCCGCCTATAGATACAACAAATGCTGTAACAAGTTTTATATATTCTATCATCTCCATAATCAATTATATAACTCATGAAATCTCATCCATTCTTTAATATGTAAAGGGCTTATGCTTCCATGTAAGTATTGGTTCACAGAAAGAAATCCAATTTTAACTCCTCTCAAGTAAATTGTAGGAGGAGTGATAGTATATGGATTAAAAGGACTTAATGATGAATACTGGCTCCCATACATTGAATATCTATTATTAATTGAGAATGCCGAGTAAGGACTTCCATATACCCCATAATTATTTAATATGGACTCGGAGTCATAGATGTTTAAGCACAATTTACCAAGAAATTGTCCATCGTTTGCTAGGATGAAAGATTCTCCTTTGCTAACTCTTCTATTTATTTCGTTACTTTCCATTTTCGTTATTAATTATCTTAAATCATACTCTTCTCGTGTGATAGGAGTCTCTGGGTCTACAATGAGGACTTCATCATAGGTCAGACCATATAAGTGATAGACTTTTTTGTCAATCTCATTTTCCAATGAGTCTATGTATTCTTGCTCGATTAAAACATCCAATCTTTTTTGAACAAGCGAATACAATTCATCCTCTTGTTCTGCTGCAATGGGTAATTGAGTTAGATGTCCTTTTTTCACTTGTGCTAATGCTTCTCCTTCCTCAGGATTTAGCACTTTCTGATAGTACCAATTAAGCAACTTTGAGTTTATTAATCCTAAGATAGCAGATAACATAACACTTGGAGACTTACCTATACATGTGTAAAGATTATCTCTAACCACAAATTGATTGCAATCAAGGGTGGCAATTAAGGAATCTCCCGTTTGTCTTATTACGATCTTTTCTGGTGCATCGTAACTTGCAGAAGGCCTTGGCTCTGCCAGCCATTCCCCATACTTTATCCAATAATTATTATTCCATAGGATTTTATATCGATTCATCAAACTGCCTCGTAAAAGAGGACGGAAACCTTTTTTTGGTACTTTTGATACAAATGCTTTCTGCTTAACATCTTCTTTTGTTTGTTTGGGAACCCCTTTTCCTGCTTGAAAAGGTTTAGTACCTTGAGTTATTTTACAGAAGCTATCTAAACATGGGAATAATGACAATTTGTTAATCAAAGATAAATACTCATCCTTTATAAATAGGGAAACAGCATCTCCATTTTTATTCATCAAATCATTTTGATCGACTGTGGATGATTCAATCAGATCGCCTTTGTATGACTTGATATCCAACTTTATCATTCTATTAACAGGAATCTGCTTTATTAAAGAAATGATTTCTGTATCAACAATAGCATTGAAAACATAATCTTTAAAATGTACAATTCCAATAAGAGACGTTGACTCAAAGATGTGCTTTCGAATCTTCTTTGTTGTCAAATTTAAAAGCCATGTATTAGGAATTATATATGAAAGGACGCCATTTCTTTTTGTAAGAGCAATACCCTTTTCGATAAAAATAAGATAACTTTCAGGCTGATAGTCTTGATGTTTATAATTATCTAAAAAGTATTGCTTTTCTTTTTCAGAGAATAATACACCATACGGCGGATTTGCAATGACAATGTCGAACCCGTCATTTATGTTAAACATCCATTCTGAATCATAAAAAGATGATGATGTATTTTGGTCGAACATATCCCATGAAGCCAGTTGCTTTGATTCTTCATTTCCAACAGCACAAATATCTTCAAGCATCTTAGCAAGTTCATCTCTCAATTCTGTGACACGCTCTTTATATTTTCTTTTTGTTTTAACAGTCTTTGCTCCGAAAATACGATGCTTAGCATCTTTCATTTCTTTTTCTTTTTGGATAACAGCATTTAAAGTAAATAGATCTGGTGCTTTCTTGTCAATGCCTATTAATGTATTAGCCGCTACAAACTTTGCCTCGAGATTCGGCAATGGACGGATACCGAAGTTATCAACCGGATTGTTGTTGGTTTTCTGGTCAACTACCAAGGAGATAAAGAAACGGAGTTTGCTGATTTGGATAGCAATGGGCTGGATATCCACGCCATAGATACAGTTTTCTATCAGATAGAGTTTGCGGGCATAATCTGGACGATTGATGCTCTCATTAAAGCTACGTTTAATGTCAGCTACAATCTCTGCACGCTCTTCATCCGTGGCGTTGTGATATGCTTCGGAGGTCTCGCTGATAGCATTATTGAGCATCATGTCTTTCCATTGCTCGTTGTTGGGGTCTAGTTTCCCTAGAATATGAACCATCTGCTGGAGCATACCCATGGGGAATGCTCCAGATCCACATGCCGGATCGAGTACTTTGCACTCATAGATAGATTGCATTATCTGACGTTTTTGGACATCAGTCAGATTCAATTCTTCATCTGTGTATTGAATAAGTTTTCTATACTCGGACTCCAGTTCGTCACCAACAGTTCGTTTAAGATGAGCTACTAGACTCTCGTCCACCATGTATTGTACGATTTCACGAGGGGTATAGAACGAACCTGTCTGTTTGCGGGCGGTTGTCTGTGTCTCTGGATTGTATGCTGCCAGTAGGTTCTCAAACACTTTGCCCAACAGCTCTGGGTCGAGTGATACTTCTTGATCGAAAGGAGTATTCTCTTCTACCGTAAAGTTGTAGCGCTTTAGAATGTCGATTATACCCCGTGCGCTGACCTTCTTTTTCTTCTTGTCACCATAATACTCTGAAAGATCTATATTCTTACCAGCCTCCTCTCCAAAAAAGATATAATCGGGAACCATTAATTGTTTGGCAATGGTATCACGATCAGTAAATGCATCAATGTAGATGCCCTTATCTTTATCGTCAAGACAATCAAATAGACCTCCATTGAGAAAAGGAACATATTGGTTTGCCAATTGCACAAACAAATCGGGGTTAATAAACAATTCTTCGTGACGCATAAGCTTATTGTTGTCATAATCGCTACGTCCATTGCGAAAACGACGTTCAGTGATAGTGTCCTTGCCCTCTGGAGTAATAGGACTGTTCAGCATGGCGAAGAAAAGGTTCTGTAGAATTCCTTTGTAGTAATAGCTGTTGTCGGCTTTTCCAAAGAGTGTGACTTTAGCGTTGGGGGTAAAGTTCTTCAGTAGATGATTGCTGATATACTGCTCATCGAAGAACTCATCAGGTACTAAATGCCGCTGTTTTAAGAACCATACAAAGATGAGCCGAGTAATCAGGCGTATCATAGCCTCGGAGTTGTACTTCTGATTGTCTTCTAACGTTTTCAGATCATTTGGAAAATGTACTCTAGTAATTGACCAGGCATACCAGTCGCTGAGTTCCTGATAGAATGCTTTTGTCAGCACCTCTACAGAGAAGCGGTTACGCAAATCCTCCACACTGACCACTCGGCCATATTCATTAAGATATTTGTTGGGAGTGTAGTAAGCAATGCCCTTGCCTAAATAATAGGAATAGCGGTGAGGGTTGGAGTAACGGCGGCTGACACGTGAAGAACTCTCTGACTGGTCTAGTGTTATTTCTATCAGTGAGAAACGGTAATTGTTGTTGTCATCCTCTGGCACAAAGAACACCAAGGCACGGTCACAGAATTCATCAGCCAATAGACGGAATGCCTCTTTTGTCAGACCTACTCGGGCATCGTGCTTTGAACTATGGCGCACTTCATAGACCACCAATCCCAATGATTCGCATTCACCCAAACGTGTCACTTGTTGGGTATATTGGAACTGCACGGGATTCTCCACACTGCTTATTTCCTGACGGAAATCTTCTGGCAGAAAGTTGACTCTCAGAAATGAGAGGAACTCATCACGGTTATATGCTCTGTTAAACTCCATAGTCCTTACTTATTTTTGACGGTTGTGTATTTCTGGTCAGGATGTTTCACCATCTCTGGAATGGTGTAGAAAAGCTTACCATCCTCAACAAGCGGATTGGTATATAAGTATCTGACCGAAGAGGGTTTTCTGTTGATAATGATTGCAATATCATTGACGCTTAATGGGGTAAATGTACACAACTCAACTATCAAACTCTTCATTTTTTCAGAGGATTCCCATTTTTTTAGGTTCTTACATCTTTCCAATAAATCTGCAGGCAAGGCATTACTATTTTCTCTGATAGCATTACTATTTTCTTGGATAGCATTACTATTTTCTTGGATAGCATTACTATTTTCTTGGATAGCATTATTATTTTCTTGGATAGCATTACTATTTTCTTGGATAGCATTACTATTTTCTCCGTTAGCTCTATTATTAACGAACCTTTCTCCTGCAATATAATATGTGTTTTTACTTTGGCCTTTCTGCTTTAATAATCCCTTGGTGCATAGGTTGTGTAAGTCAAAAGAAGCTTTTTGATTATTTATGTCGCTATTTAATTGTCTATAGGTGATGTTGTCTATTGCACCGACTTCACGTACAAATACCAGAGCCAACCTTTGCTCATTATTTAGTGAATAGTCTGCATAAGAAGAAAGCCACTGAATGGTTTCGTTATCCAATAAGTGATGTAACAGCAAACGGGCGGTGAACTGATTGGCAGAACGATTAGATTCAAAAGTAGGTGGCATCATTCCTGCATTTTTCATGTGTCCTCTCATTGATCTGATTCCGGAGCCCTTGGTCTCAGCTAAGTTCGTATCATGGAATATGGTACTGATAAATGGGTTGCGTTGTACGGATCCTGGTTCACCTAATGTCTCGGGTGACTTTAATGAGAAACCAGGATTGATAATTTCTAAACGATTAGAGTACCTGATAATCTGGATTGGTTGATTAAGCCGGAAGGAGCAATGGATAAAGGCATTGACCAAAGCCTCACGGAGAGCATCATTAGGTAAATCAATTGGGGTGTCTGCCTGCAAACTGCCTTTTTTCAATTCAAAGCCTTTTGGCAAGTCATCTTTAATAGCATTAATAGCGCGGTTGACTAATAGGATAAGTGGTCCACGCATATCAATGGTTGCCTCGAAACGCTTATCGGGATCTTCAATCCACCTATTGCCTGATACACGAATGTAATCTACTCTTAAGGCAGGTAGCAGACGACGAAGCGACATGGACTTACCGAATACGACGAGGCCTGTGTACGTCAAGATGTAGCTACCGTCTTTCTCTTTTTCGCAGGCTCTTAAAGCCATCAGCAGGTCTTTGTCATCATACGACAGTTCCTCTGCATTGGGATTTACCTTAGCACGTAGTTTCCTATAATGAGCCACCGCATTCTCATCGATATCATCGAGAGTCGCTCCTTTTACTGTGGTACTGTCAAAACTCTCTGCTGAAGAATAGAAAACTCTCATGTCGTCTTCCGTACATTTTTGATCGGAAGAGCCAACTCTGCGAAAAGCTCCCTGAGGTAATCCACGGTTGACGATATAAATAGGCTTCTGGGCTTCAGGAGCCTCATCTATCTTAACAACAAGTACAGTATTTCCATTTACAACCTCAGTTTCTATCTGTGGACGAATGCGTACATTGAACATTGAGCTACATTGTGTCGTAACGTCATTCTGGATTTTGTCAGGATTCTCAATGTTTTCAGGTACATATACGGGAAGTCCATTCTCAAAACCAGTTCTGACTGCACCCAATAATAGGTAGCCACCACCTAAGCCTGGCTCATTGGCAAAAGCACAGACTGTTTCCATGATGCTTTTATCTATCTCTGACGCTCTTTTTGCATCGATTCTGACATTTTCGTCAATTGAGTTTAGCTGGTCAAATATTTCTTGGGCTGTTTTCATTTTAATTCCTCCGCTAATATGATTGATTCCTCACCATCATCCACATGATTGCAAGTTTCGATGATGCGGTTAATATAGTACTCGTCTATCTGATCAGGCAGCTTGTGGTAATCTGCTGGCTTCAGCTGATTGATAAAGCGAAGCTCATAACCAGAAAGACCATCATTCTGAATCACCTTCATCAGATCTTTAAGATAATCCGCAGGCAGGGCTTTGCGATTCAGCATAACTTTTACTTTCTGCATGGCTTCTAATCGTGCTTTCTCATTCTTGTCCTGCACATCACAACTGAACAAATGAGACTTTGTCACTTGATATGCCGGCTCAAAAGATTCTGATAGTACTGATGGTTGTTCTGATATTTCTGCCTCAAACAGCCCTATGGCCTCTTCTGCAGTCAGTTGTGATACTAAGCCCTCATCATTTCCTATCTTAAAGACAAAGTCATTGCCTTTTTTACCGAACATGAGTACGCCGCTTCTCGGCTTTTCTACCGAACGTCCGGTGCGGGCGCGATGCGGTAATTGCATGGCTTCATCATATATTTCGGTTCCTTTAGCGGCATTGAGCATCTTTTGGTATTTTACATCCCAGGATACCTCTTCACTCTTGGCCATTTCCTTGTGATATTGTTCCAGAAAGTAAGATTGTATCTCTTCATCTTTGGTCAACACCTTGGTGTCTTCACCCATTATGGCATGAATCATGGCCATTTTAAGGGTTGATATCTCTTTGGTACGTGTTTCAGTCTCACCTACGTCAGTGGGGAAGTAATTGTAAATATATAATTGGTCAAATACCTTCTTGTTTACACGGTTGATTCGTCCAATACGCTGTATGATGCGAGTGGGGTTGTAGGGTATGTCATAGTTGATTACCGTTCCGGCACGATGTAAGTTATATCCTTCAGAGATGGCATCAGTTGCAACCATAATCTTATAATCATCTAACTGATATTCAATTTTCTCTCCGGCATTAAAATTTGCATTGATAGTGTCTTTGTTGCTTTTTGAAGCATCGGCCGAGGTGTATTTGAAAACCGGAAGTCCATAAGTGCGCAATGCTTCTCCAAGATAATTGGCAGTGTCTGCAAACTCTGTAAATACAATTATCTTGCGTTTTGGATCCTTTGTTATTTGCTTGGTTAAGATTTTCTTGAACGACTCAAGTTTGGGATCGTTCATGATATGTCCGTCTTTCCCAAACCACGTCTTCTGTATTTCAAGAAGGAGTGACATATCTGCCTTTATGTCTTCTACGAAGGAATCCTTGATATATTTCATGTCAATCTCAAAGAACCCTCGGTTTTCATACTTCTCGTATGTATCCGTGATGAGTTCGTTTCCGTCATCATCAGTCTTGTAGAAGTCGTCAACATCGGGAAGGTTGCCCTTCTTGTAGATTGGCATTTTCTTCTTTTTGTCTATCCATTTCAGAATTTGCTTGGAACTGTTAATCATGTACTCCAGAGACATACGGAAAGCATATTCTGAGCTTTCAAAACGACGGACTAACAGTCGACGCATAAATATGGCGACATTAGCCTGTCGGCCAAATAACAGGTTCAGTTCAATGCCTGTTTTTTCTTCCAACAAATCTGAAAGTTCCTGCTTTAATTCTTCTCTAAGATATAAAAGTGGAGAGTATCGGGCTGCCTTAAAACGATACTTGCCATCGCTTCTCTTTCGATGTTCGTCTTCACTGATACGATCGAGGGTTTCAAGATACAAGTCTTTCAGACTGCTCAAATCATAATCCAACTCAACGGGATCGTTGGGGATGACTAATTGTATGTTCTGCTGTTTTAAGTCTTCTGCATATTCTGGTATTTCCTTCAAATCAATACGGGAACGACGAATGACAAGTGGACTGATTATAGAACGAATTTCGTCGGCAATCTTTCCCGCTTCCTTAGATACATCGGCAACTGTTATCTTGCCTTCGCGCTGGTCCTTCTGAATCTGTTTATAGGAGGCAATAAGGTCTTTGAATTTTGCACCCAGATTGTCAACAGTCTTTAATGTTGACTTGGTTGGTATCTGGAACAACTTGAGCATAGCATAGATGTCATCTGGTCTGTTATTGAAAGGGGTTGCTGTCAGCAACATAACCTTATTGCCAGAACAGAGTTGGTGTAGAATAGTATAGTCAATAGTATATTCATTACGATAGCGGTGTGCCTCGTCGACTAATATCAAAAACTGTTCATCGGCTTTAACAATCCGTTCGTAATATCTTAATGCTTCCTCCAACTTTCCTGTAGTATAGATGGAAGCTGTAAAGCCGAAATCGTCACGGTAGGTGCACCATTGTTCCTCCAAGTGTGGGGGACATATAACAAGTGTTCTCAGCCTAAGATTTCGGGCGACAGTTGATGCAATGATACTTTTACCAAGTCCCACTACATCAGCTACTATAACGCCATTATGATTCTTAATGGCGTTGATAGCCATTTGGACTGCATCCGTCTGATATTTCAAATTGGAGAACTTTCCGTCAGTAATGTCGTATGGTGTAAGCAGGTTCTCTGTTGTGGGTATGGAGAAGTATTCCTTAAGCACGCGAATGTACATTTTATAAGGATTATACAGTTTCTCATACCAGATACGGTCGATAACCTTTGTGTCAAACTCGTCAATATGGTCTTTATCTGCAACGACAATAGACTTATCCCATAGTTCGTTGAAAATGGCCTTTGCGTCAATATATGAATTCTTGTCATTGAATCGGGCGTTTATCTCCACTCTGCCAGCCAATCCTTCGTATGAAAGATTGCTGGAGCCCGTGATAACAGAGCCAGGATCTTCACCTCCTTCGCTGATTTCGTCTCGATAGTCAAAGATATACATCTTGGCATGACAAGGCTCATCAGTCTTCCTGATTTCCAATGTTCCAGCCTTTATCTTATCGTAGAACAGTTTGAAAGATTCCAATTTTGGTTGGCTGTCAAGTAAATCAGTCTCATTGAACAAACGTACGAAATGATTATAATAGTCATCTTTGAGCTGACTGCGTGATTTATTGTTTTCTGCCAATGAGTCTATTTCGCGGATATATTTCGTGATATTTGTGTCTATATCAAGCCCGACGAGTATTCGGACATGCTTGTCTATCAACTTCTCAGAGATCAGTTTATAGCCGGAAAAATAGAAATAACCAACAAGTACATCCAAAGACTGGCTCTTTGGAAGGATTCCTTTTATGATATCTGATAGCAACTTGTCTTTATTAGTGATAAAACTGTTTTGCATTCTTTTCCTTTATGACTGTGTAATATAGATAATTAATAGACAATTGTAAAGATAGCAAATATTAACGTGAAATAGATGGTTTTCAGATTCTTTTTATCAACATTTTTACGGCTCTTGCCAGACTTTGAGGTATAGTGGTTTTGATGATATCTACTTCGTTCTGAAAAGGTTGTATGTCTATAACCTTTTTTAGTTTTAGGCTACTTTAAAGAACTGTCTGCAAAACAATAGCAAGCTTACTCCAAGCTTCTTTTCTCGTACCAGCCTTACTAAATGCTTGCTAATCTTTCAGAACTATGGATAGTATTCCCTGTACCACCTGTTTCATTACAAGACAAACACCCGTATCAGAGGGGGACCTGAGGCGGGTGTTTGTGGGACACTTTGGCTGGAACCTTATTTGGCCAGAGTGTAGATGGCGGTCATGTCATCGGGGGTGAGGACCTTGAACTGGCCTTGGGTGATGGTGTAGTCATGGCTGCACTTGCGGACCATCTCCTTAATCTGGGCATCGGTAATCTCCTTACCGATGAGCTCGTGGATGTTGATGGGCATGCCTATTGAGTGGTAGAAGCGCTCCATGGCCTCGATTCCGCGGATGGCGGTGCCTTCGGGATCGGTAAAGTCATTCTCCACACCCATCACGTTTACGGCAAAGCGTACAAAACGCTGAACGCCGCAGCCCATAACGTAGCGCGCCCAGCTGGGCCATACTGCTGCCAGACCGGCTCCATGTGTTACATCGAACATACCGCTCAGCTCATGCTCCAGCTGATGTGTAGCCCAGTCGCCTATGCGGCCGCAGCCGGTCAGGTCATTGTGTGCCAGTGAGCCTGCCCACATTACCTGGGCGCGATAACGGTAGTTCTCAGGGTTCTTGAGCACAAGCGGTGCGCAGTCAATCATGGTCTTGAGCAGACCCTCGGCTATGGCATCGGTTATGTTCATGTCATCATCGTGTGAGAAATAGCGCTCCATGGTGTGCATCATGATGTCGGTTATGCCGGCAGCTGTCTGATACGAGGGCAGGGTGTAGGTGCGCTCGGGGTTCATGATGGCGAACTTGGGACGGCACAGGTTGTTGGAGTAGCCTATCTTGACATCGCCGTCCTCATTTGTGATTACGCTTGAGTCACTCATCTCACTGCCTGCGGCGGGAATGGTCAGGACCGATGCCAACGGCAGGCTGGTAACGGGGGTGTAACGCTGCATATATACGTCCCATACGTCACCGTCGTAAGGTACACCGTATGCGATGGCCTTGCAGGAATCTATAACGCTTCCGCCGCCAACGGCCAGGATAAAGTCAACCTTCTCCTTGCGGCACAGTTCAATGCCCTCATGCACTTTGGAGAGTCTTGGGTTGGGGACTACGCCGCCCAGTGTGACATACTCTATGCCGCCTTCACGCAGCAGACGCTCAACTTTGTCCAGCAAGCCGGACTTGATGGCGCTCTTGCCTCCGTAATGAACCAATACCTTGGTGCCGCCGTACTTGCGTACAAGCTGTGCTACCTGTTCCTCTGATCTCTTTCCGAACACGACCTCTGTGGGTGCGTAGAAATTAAAGTCTTTCATAATCTTTTTGTAAGGTTAGTTAATTGTTTAACAATTTGTTATCTTATTATTATAAACGTACCAGATATGGCCTTCCACCTGATTGTAGCCCATCTTGCGGAGCAGCTCCATATACTCTTGTACCTGATGCATGTACTCCTCGCGCTCCCGGCCGAACTTGAAATCCACGATAATGGCACGACCGTCGGGGGTAATCATTACACGGTCGGGCCGCCGGGTCTGGAGCACTCCTCCGTCGCGGTAAATGATGGATGCCTCGTTGAAAAGGGCATAATTGCCGCTGAACCACTCTCCGGCTCCCGGTGTGGAGTCAATGTGCCGGCGGATCTGTTGCTTCAGTTTGTCTGCCTCGGCTTTTGAATCCAGCAGGCCGTCAGAGAGCATGTTTTCCACCTGCGGGTCAATATCGGCCGTTGTGCGGATGGTCGCAAACAGGTTGTGGAGCAACTTTCCTGTCTGGATATACTCCTCCTGGCGGTCAGAGTCATCATTTCCGGAGTGGATAAAGCGGGCGGATTCGCCCGATTGGCGGAAACGGGCGTTTATGGGATAGGTTCGCAATGTGAGTTCCTGTACCGTGGGCCTGATATCGAACGGGTTGTGGCTGTCGGTCTTATCCCGATAAGAGTGGGGGCATATCTGTCCGGTTTCGTAGATTATGCCTTTGTCGCTTATTTCACTCTGGAAGGGAGCGGTACTAAGGCAGGACTCCAGCACATCCTTAACGGTGTTATAACCGTAGTTCCTGGGCGGATTGTTGCCTATGATGATGAGATTGCTCTCGGCGCGCGTCAGGGCAACGTAGAGAAGGTTCAGATTATCAACGGTCTGCAAGCCGGCCTCGCGTTTGTAATGTTCAGCAAAGACAGAGTTTCCCAGACTCCTGTTGAATGCCACCGGAATGAATGGCATCTCGTCGAACGGTTGCCCTTCAGGCTTGACCCAGAGACGCTCTTCATGGCTGGTATCTATGACAGGCCACTCACAGAAGGGTACTATTACGGTATGGAACTCCAGACCTTTTGACTTGTGTATGGTGAGCAGGCGGATGCCGTTGATGTCGGGGGCGGGGATGGTGGTCTTGCAGAGTTTTTCTTCCCATTCAGCGATGAATTGGGCCAGTTCGGCCGGATTGCGGCTCAGCCACTGGCATACGGTGTCCTGGAACGCCATCATGTATTGGCTCTGACCCTGTATGCTGTCCAGATTCAGAATGGTGTAGAGCTTCTCTGTAAGTTCATAAAGGGGCAGGTGACGCAGGGCATCGGTCTGCTCCGTGAATAGCTTCGGCAGGCAGTTCTCAAGCCCACGGGCATAAAGAGTGTCAAACGGCTCACCGGTGCCGTTCAATGCACAGTGGCGCTCCCAGACCAGCTGTGCCAGAGCAATGCGGTCTGTGCTGTCGGATAGCCAGCGCAGTGCGTTTACAATTATCCTTACGGTAACCGATGAATCCAGCTGGAATGCCTCACCCGAAATCATGGAGTATTCAGGGCGGTTCTGCGCAAACCATCCGGCAATATCGGTAATCCTGTTTTTGTTGCGGCACAGAATGGCAATGTCCGTTTGCAGGACTCCCGCCTCCATCAGTTTGTCCAATTGCACTGAAACCTTGTTGCAGATGGTTTCCACGAGCTGTTCGGCATCCTTTTTCTCATTGATTATTTCGGCAAGGACATAGCCTGTGCCGTCTCTGTTGAGGCATTCCTGCCGCACGCCGCTGTATGCCTGGGCCAGTTCCGGGTACTCCAGACCTGTCGTCTCCCTGTAGCGTTGTGAGAGAAACTCCACGGCCTTGGGAAACAGGGTGTTGTTGAAATCAATCACCTGCTGGCGGCTCCGGAAATTGCGGTCCATTGGCACCACGTCGGGATGGTATATGGCAAACTCCCGTTCCAGACCGGTGTTGAGGATGTTCCAGTCGCTGTTCCGCCAGCGGTATATAGACTGCTTTACATCGCCTACCACAAGGCAGTCCTGACCTGTCGAGAGGCACTCCCTGAGGAGCAGGCTCAGGTTGCTCCACTGAAGGTCCGATGTGTCCTGGAACTCATCAATCATAAGGTGGCGGGTGAAACTGCCCGTCTTCTCATACACGAACGATGTGTCGCCCTCTTCCATGGCGTGCAACAGCTGCGGGGTGTCGGCCAGAATGAAACGGCCCTGTTCCCGGCTCTGGCTGTCTATCTCGGAGCGGATGCTCAGCAGCAGGCTGAGTTCGTGCATGTATTTCAGAGCGGCCTCGAACGAGTTGTTGATTCTCTGGTATTCCGATACAAGCTCCTCAACCTTCGCATACATGGGCGATAACAGTTCCTGAGCCAGAGCCGACAGCTGCGGATACTTCTTTAATGTGGCTTTGCTGTAGAATTTGTCAGGATCGACAGCGCAGTTGTGCAGAGTCTTGGCCTTGTCCAGGTCAATATCCGCTATGGAACCGTCGATTATCTTGAACAGAACATCCCGGGGATATCTTGAGATATCATCGACAGTGGAACCTGAAGCCGAAATTGCCGAGCGGACCCGCTCTCCTGTCTCTTTGATCTGCTCCAGTCTGGAAGGCAAAACTGCGTCCCGAGCGGTTATCAGGTTCTGCCTGTAGTCATTTACAGCATCGGGGTTTTCTGTCATGATGCGGCGCAGCTCACGGCCGTTCTCCATGAATATCTCGCTGAACAGCTCTTTTGAGAATGCCTTGAGTGTCTTGTCTATTGACCAGCTGCGGTCATTCTCAATATTGTTCTCCACGAACTTCATGACGTTGCGCTTCTCGGGAGAGTTGGGTTCGACGCCGGCCAGGAAAGCATCGACAGCCTCGTCTATGGCTGTATCAATGTCCAGCTCCAGCGTCAGGTTACCTCCTATGTTGAGCTCACGGGCCAGACCGCGCAGTACCGTCTGGAAGAAACTGTCTATGGTCTCGACGCGGAAACGGCCGTAGTCCTGTAGTATGTTGTCAAGAGCCTGTAGTGCGTTGCGGCGTATGGTGCTCTCATCATATCTGACCGCTTTCTTTACTTCCTGATAGTAGCCATCCGAGCTTTTGAGACAGTGTCCTATGCCGTACAACTGGGACATTATGCGCTGTTTCATCTCGGCTGTTGCCTTGTTCGTGAATGTTACTGCAAGAATGTGGCGATAGTTCTCAGGGCTGTTTACCAGCATGACGATATATCGGACTGCCAGCCGGAACGTTTTGCCCGATCCGGCCGATGCCTTATATACAGTAAGGTGAGAATTGTCACCTATGTAAGAATCTGTTGAATTTTTTTCCATAAAAAACCTACCGCCTCTTTTCCCTCTGTCTTCATCGCTCCTCAGTCAAAATGCCTCTACATGATTCCCTCGGAAACGGTAAAACCGGAGAAAAAAAGGCAAAATTCAACTTCATGGAACATATTTAAACAGATTCCAAGCTTAATCTATCCAAAAATAGTAATAACTCCTGATATTAGTGCTAACTTTGCGGCCATAAATAATCAAAAAAAGGAAATGGGATACATTACTGAAGACAAACGTAAGGTTACCACACAGCGTCTCAGAGAGATGAAACAGCGTGGCGAGAAGATTGCAATGCTTACATCGTATGACTACACTATGGCCAAGATGGTTGACGGAGCTGGTGTCGATGTTATTCTGGTGGGCGATTCGGCATCGAACGTGATGGCCGGAAACCAGACTACGCTGCCCATTACCCTTGACCAGATGATTTATCACGCCAAGTCTGTCGTACGGGGCGTTCAGCGTGCCCTTGTGGTGGTCGATATGCCTTTCGGCACATATCAGATCAATGATTCCGAGGCTGTGACCAACGCCATAAAGATAATGAAGGTCTCCCATGCCGATGCCCTGAAACTGGAGGGCGGCGAGGAGATACTGCCATCTGTTCGTCACATCATTGACGCTGGAATCCCCGTTATGGGACATCTGGGACTTACCCCCCAATCCATCAATAAATTCGGTACTTACGCTGTGCGCGCCAAGGAGGAGGCCGAGGCCGAAAAGCTCATTTCCGATGCCCACAAGCTGGAGGAGGTAGGTTGCTTCTCCATAGTACTTGAGAAAATCCCCGCCACTCTGGCCGAGCGCGTGGCCAAGGAGGTTTCTATACCCATAATCGGCATTGGCGCCGGTGGCGGTGTGGACGGCCAGGTGCTCGTGTGCGCCGACATGCTGGGCATGAACAATGATTTCAGTCCACGTTTCCTGCGTCGCTACGCCAACCTCTTCGAGACCATCACCGATGCCGTAGGCCGTTACGTGGAGGATGTCAAGAACTCCGACTTCCCTAACGAGAAGGAACAGTACTGACCGGGGCTCCATGTGCGTGGTTCAAAATCGCACATGGTTTCCGGTTTCCGGAACGGATTCCTGGAATTAAAGAGACACCGGTCTGCAAGGCTGCAGGAAATCCCCGGATGGCTATTTCCCGGGCTTGCGGAAAAAGTGACGCCCTTTTTCCTTGCGACGGGGCTTGGATTTGACGGAAGTGTATTCCGGAGCCTCACCGAGTTCATCGGGAATAGGAATCTTATAAACCTCTTTCCCAAGGAACTTCTCGATGTGCTGAAAGCGTGACTGGTCATCAACGCTTATAAAAGTTATGGCGCAACCCTCGGCACCGGCACGTGCGGTGCGGCCTATGCGGTGGACATAATCCTCGGGATCATGGGGTACGTCATAGTTGATTATCAGGTCAATGTCATCGATATCTATTCCGCGTGACACTATGTCTGTGGCAACCAGTACGTTGATATGTCCGTTGCGGAACCTGTGCATTATCCCGTCACGTTCGGCCTGGGTCAGGTCGGAATGCATCTCGCCCACGTTAAGACCTATCCTGCGCAGGGATTTGGTAATCTCCTTGACCTTCAGTTTGGACGACGCGAATACAATCACCCTCTTGGGCGCATTGTTGCTGAACAGACTCTGTATGATGGGGAGTTTCTGCGGCTCATAGCATACGTATGCCGCCTGCAGGATCTTGTCGGCAGGCTTGGAGACAGCCAGCTTGACCTCGGCGGGGTCATGGAGGATGGTGCGTGCCATACGCTGGATCTCATCGGGCATGGTGGCCGAGAACAGCATGTTCTGACGCCTGGCAGGCAGCTGCTTTACAATCTGCATAATGTCATCGTAGAAACCCATGTCAAGCATACGGTCAGCCTCATCCAGGATGAAGAACGATACCTTGGAAAGGTCAATATTGCCTAAGCTTATGTGGCTTATCAGACGGCCGGGGGTGGCTACGACTATATCGGCACCCATGGCAAAGCCGCGTTTCTCCTGCTCGAAACGTATTCCGTCATTACCGCCATAGACAGCTGTACTGGATACGTTCGTAAAGTATGAGAAACCCTCCACCTGCTGGTCAATCTGCTGTGCAAGCTCACGGGTGGGCACCATGATCAGGCAGTTCACTGCGTTTTCGGGATAGCTTCCGTCGGAAAGTCTGTCAAGCACAGGCAGCAGGTAGGCGGCGGTCTTGCCGGTTCCGGTCTGCGCTATGCCTATCAGGTCACGTCCCTGGAGCAGTATGGGTATGGCTTTCTCCTGGATTGGGGTGCACTCCCGGAAATTCATTGCGTCTATGGCGTCCAGAAGTGCCGGCTGGAAATCGAATTCTTCAAATTTCACGGTGAAACGGTTATTTTGGTGCTTTTAAATACAGAATGACAGCAATTATCAGGAAAACGATGTTGGGAAGCCATTCCGCCCAGAAGGCTGATGTGACTCCCGATACCGCGAATGTGGATGAGACTGTCTGGAACAGTATGTATCCGAAACTCAACCCTAAACCTATTCCTAAGTATAGCCCCATTCCCCCCTTGCGCTTCCGGCTTGAGAGGGAGACCCCCATAACGGTAAGTATGAACGACGCGAACGACATGGCATACCGCTTGTGATACTCGATTTCGAATTCACGGATATTGCCGAATCCCCTGTTCTTCTGCCTGTGGATATACTCCTTGAGTTGTGGGGATGTCATGGTCTCCTCCTGGCCGTAGGTAATCAGGAAGTCGGCCGGTTCGAAGTGTATTACTGTGTCCAGTTCCGCTCCCTGGCTTATCTCCTCCATTTCACCGGAGAGGTCACGGATCATGTAGTTCCTGACAACCCAGTGGTATTTTTCGGCATTCAGGGTGTCATAGTAAATCGTGCGTGCCGTCATGTGTGATACCAGTTTCTTGTCTTCGAATTTGTCGAGGGAGAACCGGTATCCTATGTTGTTGTAAGTCTCGAACCGGTCCATATAGGCTATGACACCTTCTTCCACTTCCAGCTGGATGCTTGACGTGCCGTTGGCTCTCGGTTTCCGGTTCATGTACCGGGTCTCGAAAGCGATGCGCTTGGCATTGGCTTTGGGGATTATCGTGGAACCGAGGGTAAGTGTCAGGCCTGCAATGAATGCGGCCGATAGAATGTATGGTATCATCAGCCGCTTGAAGCTCATGCCAGTGGAGAACATGGCAATGATTTCAGAGTTTTCAGCCAGCTTGGAGGTGAAATATATCACGGCGATGAAAACGAAAAGCGGACTGAAGAGGTTGGCGAAGTAGGGAATGAAGTTAAGGTAGTAGTCGAATGCTATCTCTGCTGCCGTAGCCTCCTTGAGCTTGTCGATTTTCTCGTTGAAATCGAAGATGACGGCAATGGCAATGATCAGCGCTATCGAAAAGAAGTATGTTCCCAGGAACTTCTTGATGATATACCAGTCAAGCCGGTTCAGCAGTCTGCGTCTGAATGGATTCCACATATCGGTTCCTGTTTAAATGCGTTGCATGACACGTTTCACCATAATGTCCTTCCAGGAGTGGTAATCGTCGGCAAGGATATGCTTGCGGGCTTCATCCACGAGCCACAGATAGAACGCCAGGTTGTGGATGGAGGCAATCATGAGCGCCAGATACTCCTGGGCCTTGAACAGATGGTGAAGATAGGCCTTGGTGTATAGCGTATCCACCCTTGACGCCCCATCTGGTTCAATGGGCTCGAAAACATCCTCCCACTTCCTGTTGCGGATATTTATTATGCCGTCCTTGGTGAACAGCATGGCGTTGCGGCCGTTGCGTGTGGGCATCACGCAGTCGAACATATCCACGCCCAGGGCAATCGCCTCCAGTATGTTGGCCGGTGTTCCAACCCCCATTAGGTAGCGCGGCTTGTCCTGCGGAAGGATGCCGTGCACCAGGTCTATCATCTCGTACATCACCTCGGTAGGCTCACCGACGGCCAGACCGCCTATTGCGTTACCTTCGGCTCCTTTCGACGCGATATACTCTGCCGATGCGGACCGCAGGTCCTTATAGACGCACCCCTGGACTATGGGAAACAGCGACTGATGGTAACCATACTTTGGCTCTGTCCCGTTGAAACGCTGTATGCAGCGGTCCAGCCAACGGTGGGTGCGGTCCATGGACTCTCTGGCGTACTTGTATTCGGCTGTGCCGGGGCAGCACTCATCGAAAGCCATCATTATGTCGGCTCCTATGATGCGCTCTATGTCCATGACGCGCTCAGGGGTGAAGAGATGGCGTGAGCCGTCTATGTGTGACTGGAATGTCACGCCCTCCTCGGTCATCTTGCGCAGGCCGGTCAGGGAGAACACCTGAAAGCCGCCGCTGTCGGTCAGCATAGGCCGGTCAAAACCGTTGAAACGGTGCAGTCCACCGGCCTTTTCCAGAATCTCCAGACCAGGGCGCAGATACAGATGGTAGGTGTTGCCCAGGATTATCCTGGCCTTTATGTCATCCTTGAGCTCTGTCGTGTGGACGGCTTTGACGGAACCAGCCGTACCCACAGGCATGAAGACGGGGGTCTCTATGACACCGTGCCCGGTGGTAATCCTGCCGGCCCTTGCATGGCTCGTGCCGTCAGTATGCTGAAGTTCAAACTGCAATCCTTTCACTGGCTCCTTCTACTTTTCGGTTTGCTTTATGGGGACTATCTCCTGCGCATCGGCCACCTTCTCGTCGAGAAGGGCAATCCTCCAGACTTCGCTTATGCTGCTTACATAGTGAAACTCAACACCCTTGAGGTATTCAGAGGGAATCTCCTCTATGTCCCGCCTGTTTTCGGAACAGAGTATTATATCGGTTATACCGGCCCTCTTGGCAGCCAGGATCTTCTCGCGTATGCCACCTACGGGCAGCACCTTGCCTCGGAGCGTTATCTCGCCGGTCATGGCCAGATGCGGACGCACCTTGCGCTGGGTGAAAGCCGATGCTATGGATGTGGCCATCGTGATGCCGGCCGATGGGCCATCCTTTGGTATGGCACCCTCGGGAACATGGATATGCACGTTCCATGAGTTGAACAGAGCCGGGTCAAGATCGAGCAGTCTGGCATGCGCACGTATATATTCCATGGCCAGCATGGCTGACTCCTTCATCACGTCGCCAAGATTGCCGGTGAGGGTGAGCTTACCCTCCTTGCCACGGCTCAGGCTGGTCTCCACGAAAAGGATCTCACCGCCTACTGCTGTCCAGGCCAGTCCGGTCACCACACCGGCATATTCATTGCCCTGATACTTGTCGCGTGAATAGGGGCGTGTGCCGAGCAGTTCCTTCAGATCATCCGGTTTCACCGTGATTTTTCCCATATCACCGTCAGTGGCGTACTTGCTGGCGGCCTTGCGGCATATCTTGCCGATCTTCTTGTCCAGCTCGCGAACGCCCGACTCACGGGTGTAGTTCTCTATTATGGACTCTATGGCCGCCTTGCCTATGGAGAGACTGCCTTTCCTGAGACCGTTGGCCTCCATCTCCTTGGGAATCAGATGACGCTTGGCTATCTCGATCTTCTCCTCGGTGATGTATCCGCTGACCTCAATCAGCTCCATGCGGTCCAGCAGAGGGGCGGGGATGGTGTTGATGTTGTTGGCGGTTGCGATGAACATCACCTTTGAGAGGTCATAGTCGATATCCAGATAGTTGTCGTGGAACGCGCTGTTCTGCTCCGGGTCAAGCACCTCCAGCATGGCCGACGAAGGGTCGCCCTGATTGGTCATCTGACTGACTTTGTCGATTTCATCGAGAATAAACACGGGGTTTGACGATCCGGCCTTCACCAGACCTTTGATGATTCTTCCCGGCATGGCTCCGATGTAAGTTTTGCGGTGCCCGCGTATCTCGGCCTCATCGTGCAGACCTCCTAACGATATGCGTACGTACTTACGCTTCAGGGCGTTTGCGATAGAGAGGCCTAACGATGTCTTTCCGACACCCGGAGGACCGTAGAGACAGAGTATGGGCGATTTGAAGTCTCCGCGCAGTTTCATGACTGCGAGATGTTCCAGAATACGTTCCTTGACCTTTTCCAGTCCATAGTGGTCCTTGTCAAGGGCCTTGCGGGCGTTATCCATGTCGAGGTTGTCCCTGGTGTACTCTCCCCAGGGCAGACTGAGTACGGTCTGCAGGTATGACAGTTGCACGTTGTAGTCCGGTGACTGGGAGTTGGTACGCTCCAGCTTGGCAAGCTCCTTGTCGAAAATCTTTCGGACCTCTTCGCTCCATTTCTTCTGGTCAGCCTTGTGGCGCATCTCCTCTATATCCTGGTCCTGCACGCTTCCGCCAAGCTCATCCTGTATGTTCTTGAGCTCCTGTTGCAGGAAATACTCTTTCTGCTGCTTGTCGATATCCTCGTGTGTCCGGCGCTGGATGCTTATCTTGAGCTCGGCCAGCTGGATCTCGCGGTTCAGCAGGGAGAGCAGTGTCAGTGCGCGGCTTGAGCAGGTTCCCTCGCGGAGCAGGCGTTCCTTGTCCTTGATGTCAAAGGGCAGGTTGGCGCAGATGAAGTTAATGAGGAACAGCCCGTTGGAGATGTTCTTCAGCGCGAAAGCCGCATCAGGCTGGATATTGTCCGACAGCTTGACGTACTTGATGGCTGCATCCTTGCATGAATCCACTATGGCCTTGAACTCCTTGCTGCGCGTGGGTGGCAGCACTTCAGGGAACAGTTCCGCTGTACCCACCATATACGGACGGTCGTTGATTATGCTGAGGAGCTTTATGCGCTGCAGTCCCTGGAGCACCACGGTCGTGGTCTGGTCAGGCATGTCGAAGATGCGGATTATCTTGGCCAGCACACCCACCGGATGGAGGTCATTCATGCCGGGATTCTCCACGTCGGGGTCCTTCTGGCAGAAAACGGCAATGGATTTGCCGTCGGCTGAGGCGTCCTGTATGAGTTTGAGCGACGAGTTGCGGCCAACGGTCACCGGCATCACCACGGTGGGGAACAGCACCATGTTGCGAAGCGGGAGCACCGCCACCACTTCGTCCATATCTGATTCAAAAAGTCCGCTTTCATTGCCGTCAAAATCGGCTATCATGGAGAAAGCCGGATTCGACTCGTCGAATGATTCCTCTTCCTGATGTCTCTTGGTAAACATAGATGACTCTTATAGTTCTGCAAATAATCTGCAAATTTAGGAATTTGCGCGCGTATGTCCGCTATTTGTTGCCTCAAAACCCGTGAATAAAACAAAAAAAGTACTTTTGTATCCGGATAATCACGAGCCCGATGCCGAATTCTTTTTTCGATTTCAAGCGTTTCAGGATAGAGCAGGAGAGGTGCTCCATGAAGGTGGGGACTGACGGGGTGCTTTTAGGGGCATGGTTTCCTATGGAACCGGGCATGAGCGTCCTTGATATCGGCACCGGAACCGGACTGATTGCCCTTATGGCTGCCCAGAGGGGTGCCGGGGCCGTCACTGCGGTAGAGATTGACGCAGAGGCTGCGGGGCAGGCCGCCGGGAATGCGGAGCGTTCCGGATGGGCCGGTCTGATAAAGGTCGTGAACGCTGATATCTCCCGTTTCACCGCGGATTCCAGGTTTGACCGTATTGTGTGCAATCCTCCCTATTTCCGTGATTCGCTGCGCAGTCCTGATGCCCGGAGAAATACCGCGCGGCACAATGATTCACTCAGTTATGAAACTCTTGCCCGCCGCTGTGCCGATTTGTTGTCGCCCTCCGGCTTGCTCAGTCTCGTGCTTCCGTACGGTTCGGTGGGTGAGTTTGTCAGATGTGCGGCATGTGTGGGGCTGCATCTGTGCCGCAGGACCGATGTCGTGACGGCTCCCGGCAAACCGCCCAAACGTTCGCTTGTGGCATTCGCCGGACACTATTCTGAAATCGGAACAGATGTGTTGTCCATTTCCGGTCCCGATGGAGAAGAGACATCGGATTATATCAATCTTGTAAAGGATTTTTATCTTAAATACTGAGAATCTGTTTTGGCTTGCTCCGTGACTGAAAACGGTGTAGCCGGAGAGCAAAAGATGTCGTAGTAGAATCACAGGAACAGACCAATACGGATTCTGGTCATATCCCACGGCGTTTGTCGGGAATAAGGACTTTTATACCCTTGGGTATCAGTTCTATGTTAATATCCTTTCCCAGATGGACAGGTTCCCCGTCAAAATGTGCAGGGCCGTCCGATTCCCTGCTGATGCTCAGCCGGTGGCACTTGCTGATGGTCACATTCGGGTTCCTGTCTATCTGACGGTTGAATAGCTGGAGTGCGATAAGCGGGGCGTCAATGACTGTAAAAGGATGGATGACAACAACATCCAGAAGACCGTCCTGGAGTGATGCCGTGGGGGCGATGAATGCATTGTTTCCCCATTGGTCGGCATTGGCGCAAGTCACGATGAAGCATTCGAAAGTCTCGCTGGAATTGTCGAACGAGAGCTTGTACGAACTGTTCTTATATGTGGCTATCTCCTTGAGGATGCTCTCCATATAGGTGAGCGGGCCACGTGTTCCCGCGTTGGAGAATGATTCGCTGACCTTTGCGTCGAACCCCACTCCGCAGGTGCAGAAGAAGGGATGTCCCTCGATTAAGCCGCAGTCGATGTCAGTGAAAATGGATTTGTCAAGCCATTTTACCGCCTTGTAGGGGTCTGTAGGAATCCCGAGATGGCGGGCAAGACCGTTGCCGGAGCCGCAGGGTATTATCCCAAGTGCGGTGCCGGTTCCCATCACGCCGCAACCGACCTCGTTTACGGTCCCGTCGCCTCCTACGGCTATGACGGCATCGTATCCTTTGGCCGCACACTCACGTGCGAGTCCGGTGGCATGTCCCTTATATCCGGTGGAAACGATGGAAAAGTCGTACAGGTCACGGTTCGTGAACTTTTCAATGATGGGAAGCACCGGAATAAGTCTGTGCCCTCCAGATAACGGGTTATGTACGAACAGTATCCTGCGTTTCATCCCGAATTGATGCTGATTCCGGCCGCTAAGATAACAAAAAGATTGCAGCGTCCGTCAAATTGACTAATTTTGCGCCGATATGAACAAACTAAGCGAAAGATGCGCCGAATATACTCTTCCGCAGGAAGGTATGGCTCAGGGTATATATCCCTATCACAGATCTATTTCGAGCAGGCAGGACACTGAGGTGATAATGGAAGGGCGCAAGGTCCTTATGTTCGGCTCCAACTCATATCTGGGGCTCACCAACCACCCGAAAGTCATCGAGGCAGCTGTTGAGGCAGCCAGGAAATATGGCACAGGCTGTGCCGGTTCACGTTATCTGAACGGCACTCTTGACTTGCATAAGGAGTTTGAGGCCGAGCTTGCGGAGTTTGTGGGCAAGGAGGATGCCATGATATTCTCTACAGGTTTCCAGACCAATCTCGGGACAATCTCCTGCCTGATGGGGCGCGATGACTATGTCGTCTGTGACGAGCTGGACCATGCATCGATTGTGGATGGCCGCCGTCTCTCCTTTGCCAAACCGCTCAAGTTCAGGCACAACGATATGGCATCGCTTGAGAAGACACTCAAGCGGTGTGAGCCCGATTCCCTCAAGCTTGTTGTCGTCGATGGAGTGTTCAGCATGGAGGGCGACCTGGCCGACCTCCCCGGGATAATGGCTCTCAAGGAGAGATACAACTGCTGTGTCATGGTTGATGAGGCTCACGGATTGGGAGTTATGGGTGACCACGGCCGCGGAGTCTGCAACCACTTCGGCCTGACCGGTCAGGTGGAGATAGTCATGGGCACATTCAGCAAGTCCCTTGCGGCCATTGGAGGATTCATCGCCGCAGACAAGCCGATAATCAACTGGGTGCGTCATCATTCCCGTTCCTACATATTCAGTGCCAGCAACACGCCTGCCGCTACCGCCGCAGCCCGCGCCGCACTGCAGATAATGAAAAGCGAGCCGGAGCGTATCGCCCGTCTCTGGGAACTAACCGATTATGCCCTCAATAACTTCCGTCAGGCAGGATTCGAGATAGGAAAGACATCGACCCCTATCATACCTCTATATATCAGGGATTTCTACAAGACCTTCTATATAACCAGGATGCTATTTGACGAGGGGGTGTTCGTTAATCCTGTCATCCCGCCTGCCTGTGCCCCTGAGGACACGCTCATCCGTTTCTCCCTGATGGCAACCCACACCAAGGAGCAGATAGACATAGCCACCGAAAAGCTTGTCAAGTGTTTCAAGGCGTACGGCATATTGAAATAGAAACCCTATGGAGCAGCCTGAATTACAAGTGGTATCCCCGACTTTGTCTGGGCATACTGTTTTTTGTGGCTATTAATTTTGAGTTCTGTTCGTAAAAGTGTACCTTTGTGCCGCTTTTCTGCGGAAATGCTTTCGGGATGTAGTTCAGTCCGGTTAGAATGCCTGGTTTGGGACCAGGTGGTCGAAGGTTCGAATCCTTTCATCCCGACAAAAAAAGGAGGCCGTCAAGCCTCCTTTTTTTGTCGGGATGAAAGGATTCGAACCGGGGCTCAGAGAGCCCCTTGTCCTTCTTTTAATTTGCTACGCAAATGCGCTCCCTTCGGTCGCTTGGCGGCCCTCCGGGACCGCAGTCTCGCTCCAGGCATTCGCTCGCACCAATACGTTTGTGCCTGCGTGGGGCCCGGCAAAGTGTCCCTCGCTCATCGGGCTTGTGGGGCTTGTGTAGCGGGTTTGTGTGGGACACTTTGGCGAAATGAGCCGGGGTTTGCAATTTTTGTATCAATTAGGTTGGGGGGTAATAAAAAAGGTGTACCTTTGCGGACAGGAAAGCAGAATGTATTGAATCAGAGTTTTCCTATTATTGAGTTGTGCCCTTTACAGCACATTGTGTACGGCAACGTACCCCTATTTTTGAGTTGGTTACTTTATAACCGCCCGACTTGGAAAACGGTCAATAAGAAGAGTAGTAAAAGTATTCGTTTACTATATAGACTCTGATTTGAAAGTACAAAGGCTCATTGCCTGCGTACCGGAGACGTAAACAAGAGAGGTTTTATTGTTTATGTCTTTTTTTGTCCCCTTGGAGTGAAGGGAATGGAATAAAGACAAAATGGTTGAACTTTAAAACGTTTTGCAGTAGATGGATCAGCGAAAAGCTCCCGTTTATGAAGCCCTCCAGGAGTTCAGGAGGAACAGAGTGGTACCATTTGATGTGCCCGGTCACAAAAGGGGTAGAGGTAACCCCGAACTGGTTTCGCTTTTAGGGAAACAGTGTGTGGAACTGGATGTCAATTCCATGAAACCTCTTGACAATCTGTGTCATCCGATATCTGTCATCAAGGATGCCGAGAATCTGGCTGCCGATGCTTTCGGTGCGGCGCACGCTTTCCTGATGGTTGGCGGTACCACATCGGCTGTACAGACCATGGTTCTGACTGCATGCAAGAGCGGCGAGAAGATAATCATGCCGCGCAACGTGCACCGCAGTGTCATCAACGCGCTGGTTGTGAACGGCGCAACACCCATATACGTGAACCCTGAGACCGATAATCACCTTGGTATAGCCTTGGGTATGAAGATTTCGCAGGTGGAGCGTGCCATTGAGGAGAACCCCGACGCTGTGGCCATACTGGTAAACAACCCCACCTACTACGGAATTTGCTCCAACCTGAAAAGAATAGTGGAGCTGGCGCATGAGAACGGCATGATGGTTCTTGTCGATGAGGCCCACGGCACGCACTTCTATTTTGGCGAGGACATGCCGATAACCGCCATGGCAGCAGGGGCTGATATGTCATCGGTCAGCATGCACAAATCAGGCGGAAGCCTTACCCAGAGTTCATTCCTGCTTATCGGCCCCAACGTGAGTCCCGGTTATGTGCGTCAGGTGATTAACCTTACTCAGACCACGAGCGCGTCATATCTGCTCATAGCCAGCTTAGACATCTCCCGCCGCAATCTGGCGTTGCGCGGAAAGGAACTCTTCAGGGAGGTTATGCGTATAGCCGATTACGCCCGCACCGAAATCAACAAAATAGGCGGCTACTACGCTTATGGCAAGGAGCTGATAAACGGTGACAGCGTGTATGACTTTGACCCCACCAAGCTGACTGTTTATACCTTAGACATCGGCCTTGCCGGCATTGAGGTGTATGACCTGCTTCGTGATGAATACGATATCCAGTTAGAGCTTGGTGATATGGGTAATGTGCTGGCTTACATATCAATAGGTGACCGTATGCGTGAGGTAGAACGCTTGGTGAGTGCGCTCTTCGACATTAAGAGGCTCTACAGCAAGGACCGTACCGGCCTGTTCGACCATGAGTATATCACCCCGTCGGTGGTCATGACCCCGCAGGAGGCTTTCTATGCCCCGAAGGAGGAGATGATTCCGATTCGTGAGACCAACGGCCGTATCTGTACGGAGTTCCTCATGTGCTATCCCCCCGGCATTCCTATCCTGGCTCCGGGTGAACGTATCACTCAGGAAATCATCGACTATGTGCTATATGCCAAAGAGAAAGGCTGCCAGCTCACAGGCCCTGAGGATGAGAAGGTGGAGTGTCTGAATGTGATAAAGGAACATGCTACATACTGATTTGCGGCATCCGACGTTTTTTTCATACAATTCAAACAATTACAATGGAATTCTGGTTCACTGAGCTTCATACGCCCCATGTAAAGTTTTCGGTAAAGGTGGACAAGCACCTTTATTCCAGTGAGAATGACCTTGGCCGGGTGGATATCTTCGATTCTCCCGAGTTCGGCCGGTTCCTTGCGGTTGACGGCTACATCATATTCACCCAGCGTGACGAGTTCATATATGACGAGATGCTGTCTCACGTGCCTATGGCCGTAAATCCCAATGCTGAACGCATCCTCGTTTTCGGATCGGGCGACGGTGGTGTGGTGCGCGAGCTGCTCAAATACCAATCCATCAAGACCATTGACCTTATCGAGATCAATGAGGGAGTGGTGCAGGCCTGTCGCCAGTATTTCCCGGAGATGGCTGAGTCGCTCGATGATCCGCGTGTGACCATCTATACCGAGAACGCCCTGCGTTTCATCCGCCATATAGAGAATGAGTATGACCTCATAATAGTTGACTCGGCAGGATTCTACGGTCCGGGAGAGAGTCTTCTCACCCGTGAGTTCTACGGCAGCTGCTACAAGGCCCTGAAATCCGACGGAATCATGGTGAACCAGCATCAGAGCCCGTTCTATGAGGAGGACCGCATTGAGACCCAAAAGGCGCACAAGCGTATCGTGAACAGTTTCCCTATAAGCCGGGTTTATCAGGCTCACATACCTTCGTACCCTTCTGGATACTGGCTCTTCGGGTTCGCTTCCAAAAAGTTCCGTCCGGTGATTGACCTTGATGCCGATGCCTGGAACCGGCTTGGTATCAAGACTGATTATTATACGACTAACCTGCATAAGGGCTGTTTCGCTCTTCCCGCATACGTGGAGCGGATGCTTGCTGATGTAGAGAAGATAAAGGACTGAGATCCTGTTATATGTTCCACTTAGTCAGGATTCCGAAATGCTGTCAAAGAACATTGAGACATTCATAGGCTGTGACGCCAATTACAACGATGCCCGCATAGTGCTTTTCGGTGCACCGTTTGACTCCACCACGTCATTCCGTCCCGGCACAAGGTTCGCGCCTCATGCCGTCCGCAGCGAGTCCTTCGGGCTGGAGACCTACAGCCCTGTGCTGGACCGTGACCTGGAGGACATAGGCGTGTTTGACAGCGGTGACATCGAGCTCTGCATAGGCAGTGCCGTGAAGGCTCTTGACCAGATATCGGAGCGTACCGCCACGATATTGGCTGACAATAAGATCCCCTTCATGATTGGAGGCGAGCATCTGGTGACTCTCGGCGCTTTCCGCGAGGTATTCCGTAAGTATCCCGATGTGCACATCATCCACTTTGACGCCCACACCGACCTGCGAGACCAGTATCTGGATGTCAAGCTCTCACATGCCTGCGTGATACGCCGCTGTCACGACCTCACAGGCGACGGCCGCATCCACCAGTTCGGCATCCGCTCCGGCGAGCGTGCCGAGTGGCAGTGGGCCCGCGCCGGTCACACCGACCTGCATCCGTTCAGCTTTGACGGCCTTACTGAGACTGTCAAGGGACTGGGTAATGTGCCCGTGTACTTTACCATAGACCTGGACGTTATGGATCCGTCCGTATTCCCCGGAACCGGAACACCTGAGTACGGAGGAGTAACCTTCAAGCAATTGATTGAAGCAATATACACAGTCTGCAACAGCTGCAAGATAGTTGGCTTAGACGTAAATGAGCTTTGCCCGCCGTATGACCAGAGCGGCGCCTCTACCGCTGCGGCATGTAAGATTGTTCGTGAATTGCTGTTGAGTTTGTAGTGCATTTATGGGAAAAATCAGTTATTTCGATTGCCAGACTACGGCCCTTCGGGCCTATCCCTCCCACCGCTTTGCGGCGGGCCCCTCCCTCTGACGCGCCGAGGGTGGCGACGGTCTGTCAATTCGAAACAACTGCTTTTTCGCTCACTTGGAATCTTTAGTGCATAATTGAAGAGAGTTAGAAGAATTCATAAATAAAAAGGAAATAAAATGGGAAAAGTATTGGTAATAGGCTGCGGAGGAGTAGCCCAGGTAGCGATTCAGAAGTGCGCCCAGAACGACGCAGTGTTCAGCGAGATTTGCATTGCAAGCCGCACAGTAAGCAAGTGTGACGACCTCAAGAAAAAGATTGAGGCCGAAGGCAAAAGCCGCTCCAAGATAACCACAGCCAAGGTCAATGCCGACAGCGTGGACGAGCTGATAGCCCTGATCAAGAGCGTCAAGCCCGATGTAGTACTCAACCTGGCCCTGCCGTATCAGGACCTCACAATCATGGACGCCTGCCTGGCATGCGGAGTACACTACGTTGACTCAGCCAACTACGAGCCCGAGGACACCGAGGATCCCGAGTGGCGCAAGATTTACGAGAAGCGCTGCAAAGAACTCGGTTTCACCGCCTATTTTGACTATTCATGGCAGTGGGCATATCAGAAGAAATACCAGGATGCCGGCATCACCGCAATCCTGGGCACCGGCTTTGACCCGGGCGTAACCAGCGTATTCTCAGCATACGCACTCAAGCACTATTTCGATCAGATTGACACCATCGATATTCTGGACTGCAACGGCGGTGACCACGGTTATCCCTTTGCCACCAACTTCAACCCCGAGATCAACCTGAGGGAGGTATCGGCCAACGGTTCATACTGGGAGAACGGACACTGGGTAGAGACCAAACCCATGGAGATAAAGCGCGAGTACAATTTTGAGCAGGTAGGTATGAAGGATATGTATCTGCTTCATCATGAGGAGATTGAGTCGCTTGCCAAGAACATCCCGGGCGTAAAGCGTATCCGTTTCTTCATGACATTCGGTCAGAGCTACCTGACACACATGAAGTGTCTTGAGAACGTAGGTATGCTGCGCACCGACCCCGTTATGTTTGAGGGCCGTGAGATTGTTCCCATCCAGTTCCTCAAGGCTCTGCTGCCCGATCCCGCATCATTAGGCCCGCGCACGGTAGGCAAGACCAACATCGGCTGCATATATACCGGCACCAAGGACGGCAAGAAGCGCGCCATCAAGATTTACAACGTGTGCGACCATCAGGAGTGCTACAAGGAGGTGGGCTCACAGGCCATCTCTTACACCACCGGCGTTCCAGCAATGATTGGTACCATGATGGTTATGACCGGCCAGTGGAAGGGCGCAGGCGTTTTCAACGTTGAGGAGTTTAATCCGGATCCCTACATGGAGGCCCTGAACAAGTGGGGTCTGCCTTGGGTAGTGGATGAGAATCCGGTAATGGTTGATTAAAGGAGTAACAGAGTCCTGGATCCACGGATTCCAATTGGACGATTCCGAGACTCTTTTTCTGAAAAGACCGATGAAAGCGACTGATTTGCAGACTCCGTGTTACGTCATTGACCGCGACCGCTTAGAGGAGAATCTACGGGTGCTGCGCGGTGTAATGGACCGTACCGGATGCCGTATTCTGCTGGCGCAGAAGGCGTTCAGTTGCTATGCCGTCTATCCGCTGATATCCCGATATCTCTGTGGCGCTACAGCAAGCGGGCTCTTTGAGGCCCGCCTGTGCCACGAGGAGATGCCGGGGCGTGAGAATCACGTTTTTTCTCCGGCGTTCCGTGAGGAGGACTTTCCGGAGATCCTTTCCATTTGCGATCATATTGTTTTCAACTCCATACGGCAGTTGGAGTTGTTTGGCCTTAGGGCCAAGGAGGCCGGCCTGCAGGTGGGCTTGCGCATCAATCCGCAGATTTCTACCCAGCCGGCGGAACACGCTATTTATGATCCCTGCGCTCCGGGCAGCAGGTTAGGGGTGACCTTGACAGGATTCCGCGATGGAATCGAACAGAATCCTGCCTTGCCGGGTCTGCTTGACGGATTACACTTCCACACTCTCTGTGAGCAGAACTCCGATGACCTGGAGACTACCCTGAACGGTTTTGAGGAGCAATTCAGTGAGTGGTTGCCCAAGATGAAATGGATAAACTTTGGCGGTGGTCACCACATCACCCGTGCCGATTACGATATCCCGCGCCTTGAAAGCTGCATAGAACGTATGTCCCAGGGTTACGGCCTTACGGTCTATCTGGAGCCAGGTGAGGCAATCGCCCTCAACGCCGGTTATCTGCACACTCAGGTACTTGAGGTCCAGCACCATCAGGGCGCAATGGATATAGCCATCCTTGATACATCGGCCGCCTGCCACATGCCCGACGTGATAGAGATGCCGTATCGGCCCCCTTTGCGCAACAGTGGCATGTCTGGTGAGAAAGCATACACCTACCGTCTGGGCGGACCCACATGCCTGTCGGGCGATGTAATAGGGGAGTACAGCTTTGATGCCCCATTAAAAGAAGGCCAGACCCTGATATTCGAGGATATGGCCATCTACTCCATGGTCAAGAACAACACCTTCAACGGCATGCCCCTGCCTGCAATCTACCTCAAGCAGGGCTCCGACTACACTTTAATCAAGTCTTTCGGTTACGCCGACTTCAAGTCCCGCCTTTGACACAGAAGGATCAGTTCCCTGTGTCGTCACTCTTTTCCGCAAAGTTGTCATCCAGCCCATTCTGGCACAGGATCGCATAGCACTCCACAACGCATATTTCCCAGAGTTATGAAATAAGTATCGCTTTTGCTTGGGTATAAAAAATTATACCTATATTTGTTGCGTAAAAACTAATATCTATGCCTACAATAATGTATCTCTTTGGGCTGCGGTTTTTCTTCTATTCTGAGGAACACTTACCAATTCACGTCCACGTTCAGAGCGGAGACGGAAAAGCGAAAATTGATGTTGAGACCTTTGAGGTCTTGGAGAACAAAGGAGTTAAACCAGCAGACCTGAAAAAGGCTGTCGATGCAGTATAACAGTACCAAGCGGATATAAAGAAGGCATGGATAGAGTATTTTGATGAGGACTGAATGAAGGAAGCTATTGCCAAACTATGGTTTGCTGATGGACGGATATATATTCTGACCGATAAAGGCAATACCTACAGCCGCCCGCTGGAGGCGTTTCCGCTTTTGCTTGACGCCACGCCTGAGCAACGCGAGGGATATGTTATCGGCCTTGATGGGGAGGATATCCGCTGGGAGGAGATGGATGAAGATATTCACATCAGCAGTTTCTATAATACAGAGGAACCCAATCCTGATAATCTGATTGCCGATGTTTTCCGCCAATTCCCGCAACTGAACGTATCGGAAGTGGCCAGATACATAGGCATCAACAAAAGCTTGCTTTCCCGTTATATCTACGGAATCAAAAAGCCCTCACAGCAGCGCACCGACCAGATTCTTGACGCTATCCGCCAGCTGGGGCGCGAGATGTCACAGATTTGATGACACAGAAGGATCAGTTCCCTGTGCCGTTACTTTGCGATAGGATCGCTGCAGAACTTCTTCCGTCCGCAGTTTTTGCACTGGATTCCGGCCCAGACTGAATCCAGCTGATTCATGGCTTGTTCTACCAGGGTGGGGTCATCGGTCAGTATTCCGGCCTCAAAGTTTCGGGTTTGGGGGCTTTTCATGCCTATTCCGGCGCCTGTAAGATTGGCGGAGCCGATGTATGCTAACGAATGGTCAAATATGATGATCTTGAAGTGAACTCTGGGGCAGAGCATACGTTCCAGTCCATCAAACAGAATAGGGTACCGGTCAAAGTCCTGGCGGAAGTTAGGGCCGGGCTCCTTGGCGTGAACCAGACGCACTTCACGCCCTTTCTTAAGCAGGTCGGCCAGCACGCCCAGAAACGGCCGCTCACCGACATAAAGGTCCTTTATATCGGCCGTACCTATCCAGAGTGATTCCTTTACGTTGGGAACCCGCTCTATCACCTCCTTGAAATGGGCCTGGTCTGCTATGTATTGTATCATACAAACAATTGTCTGAAAAACAAGGTATGTACACCTTCGCTGCTTACTTAAACAAATCGTCCATCACTACCGTATGCACAAAACTTCCACTATATTCATTGTAGGAAAGACCGTATGTTGTCACAAGAACAGGATGAATAACCGTACGGCGATTGATCATCTCTGAGAGCACTATCTGGCGATGGGCCAGTTTCCGTTCGTACGCTTTGCTTACTTTGTATTCATCACCGCAGAATTTCATTTCGCACATATTCAAAACGTTGTCCTTGCGACTGATGAGCAGGTCTATTTGTACACCTTCTTTTTCATCATCGCCTCGCAAAGTCCAAGCCGATTGAGTAGAACTGACGCCTGCAATGCCAAGAGCCGCCTTTATCTGCTGGATATGAACCAGACACACCTCCTCGAAAGAAATGCCTCGCCAACTGTTTACCGACTGCGATTGCTGGCTGAGCATCCAAAAATCAGGATTCATCTTGTCGTGACCTACAACCCAGTATAGAAAAAACAGGCAGAATGAATCTGACAGTTTATAAGCTTCGTTGCGTTTACCTGCCCCAAAGGGGACATACTTCAATATAAAGTCACTTGCTTCAAGAGCCTTCAACATTTTGGTAGCCGATCCACTATCGTCAATACCCGTTTTCTGCAAAATCTCCTGACGGGTAAATCCAGCATGCTTGGTGCTCAGTAATCCTACAATCTTTTTCATGTCATCAGGATTACTAAAAACTGCCGAAAACAATCTGTCGTATTCATCACGCAATTTCGCACCAGTGGCAAAAAACAGTCTGTCTATGTTCTGGGCCAGACTCATGCCTTTCTGAAAGTAACTGAGATAATAGGGAATCCCTCCAAGTATCATATAGCTCTGCACAATATCATAACGCGACATCTTTATGTTGCGACTCTGGAAAAACGCCTCACACTCTTTTAGTGTGAACGGAGAGAGCTTCATCTCAAAAGTAATACGACCATAAAGACCACCGTGATTGTTTATCAGATTGTCCAGAATCCAAGATGTTGCACTGCCACAAACTACCAGCATGAAATTGTGGCGATGGCAAGCCCATCCGTTCCAAAATCCTTCCAAGGCTGTCACGAATCCGGAGCGTGGCGTATCCATCCAGGGCAGTTCGTCAAGAAACACAACTTGTCGTTTGCCGTCATCAATGGATTGAAGGTGCATCTCAAGCATAAAGAAAGCTTCCATCCACGATGTAGGACACTTGCTTTTCTTCATACCTTGCGACAATAATGAATTGTAGAAATGTCTTAGCTGGTCTTTTAGCATACTGCGTTTCCCATCGTCATCAATCGGTGAGAGTCCTGCATGTCTGAAAGAAATATGACTACCCAGCGTCTCGTCTATTAAATAGGTTTTTCCTACACGGCGCCGACCATACACAGCTATGAACTCTGCTCTTCCACTTACGTAGAGATCTCTCAACTCCTGCTGTTCCTGTTGTCTTCCTACCAAAATGCTCATAAAACATGTGCTTATTTTTCTGCTAAAGTAACAAAAACTTGAATTGCAGAAAAATAAAAGCATGTAAAACTGCAAAAACTGTACAAAATGGACAGTCCTTTGCACTATGTTCGCAAATTGCGATTTGCGATTGTCGCATATTAAACGATTGATTGATAGTATGAAATAGCAGACAATGAGGCCACAAGATGTGGCGGTGTTGTTGAAACGTTTAGTCGTATCGGCCGTTGGTACAGAACTTATCCTTGAAATATTTAAGGCAATCTCTGCGCTGAGATGACAACTAATTCAATGTTGTCTAGAAACTGATCCACTGCCAGACTTTGGCACCCCCATATTGTTTATTTGCAATCAAACAAAAGCAATAACAATATGACAACAAAAGAACAGATCCTAAATGTGTGTGAGTATGCAAGTGGTGATTATGATAACCGGTTACTGATTGCAATGGTAAACACATTGCCATTCCAGAAGGTTCATGAGACCAGCCGCAACGTAAACGGAATCTCTACAGTCCTGGATATAGTTCATTATCTGGAACGTCACGATGGTGATTATGACAAGCCAGTCCCGGCTCCGTTATACCGCCCCGTATCACGTGTGCTATCGGATTTCAATAAGGGTAAGAATAAGTCTCAATGCCGTAAAGAACTCCAGGATAGGCTGCTCTATATGACTGCAATTGATAAGAAACGCGTCATCTACATCTTTCTTGACGGCTGCAAGATAGACCGCATCTGGACATTCAAGCACCTTTTCAAGCATTGGGATGACCGTTTCCTTAAGGCGGTCGAAGTTCTGTTTGAGATGTACCGGGAGCCGGAGGCTGCCAAGGTCATTTGCCGTTATGATACAGTGGAATACATTCGTAAACACCTAAAAGAACTCTCCACATCATACCTCTATGTTGAGGCCCGTCGTCATCTGCCTGCCGATGAACCTATAGACCGCAGTCTGTGTAAAGGCAACTGGGAATACCTGATGTCGCTGGCATATCTTGGTCTGCCTATCACCAAAGAGGACGCAATGAAGGAATTGGGAGATCAGCTAAGACAGGAAATTACCAAAGCATACCAATATGATTTCTTTCCTTCAGTGTTATACCTGCCTCATGTCCGCCAGATGGTGTGGGCCCTCGGACGCCTCAAGCGCCTAGATGTGCTTTTTGAGTTGCTCGTCTTTGAACAGAATACACTTTCGCTGTTCAAGGCACGGGAGTACACAAAGGCTCTTGATTTGTTGTGGAAATAATGTAATTAATTCTATCTTTGTATTATTGCAAACCAGGATAATAAAAATAAAAGATTATGGATAATAATGTTTTGAGTGGTGAACAATTATTGGATTCCTATGAAGAAATAATTAATGAGTTCAATAAAGATTTTAAGTTCGCTGTCATCACCAATAATCAAGCTATATCTGATGGTGGTATTTTGTTGGTTGGAATGAATCCTTCTAATAGAATTGATATACAAAAAATACCCAAAAGGCAATCGTTCGATTATCTTGATTGTCCTCCAAAAGATTCAAATATTAAGGATGATTTTTGGGACCCCAAACATAAAATGATGGGGGAATATGATGATCATTGTGCATATATTGATTTGTTCCCTCTCAGAGATGGTAGTCAAAAAACAATGGTTAATTATATGCGTCAGGAAGAAATGAGGCCACTTATGGGAGCTCTGTTGAGGATAACACAAGATTATATAGAGTCGCTCCACCCAAGACTAATAATTTTTGCCAATACATTTACTGCTCCGTGGGGTTTTAGAATGAAAGAAAAAATATGTGAAGACTCAACAGAAATAAAATATGACAACGTATGGATGGGATACACTAAAGAAAACATAGTATCACCCTTGGCCGGCAGTAAGAAAGGAACTTGGAAGTTTTATAGGATAACGGGAATAATCCCTTCTGATGTCAACAGAAAACGTGAAACAACCAATTTACAGAATTCTTTCTTTTTGCAGTATAGACAACATTATAATCAAGTACATCAGCCTGTACTTGAAGACAAAGAACTTACTCCAGCTGATATAAGAACAATCGTTGAATGGATAGACCCTGAATGGGCAAAAGAACTACTTTGAATACAGTTGTCGCATATTATCAACAATCTGCCCAAGTCTGTCCCTCAACCCCTTCGGCTCCAAAACTTGAACATTATCCCCATTAGAAAGAATCTCCTGCACCAGATCCACAGAAGGAACAACAAAGTACTTAAATACCGCATACTCATCAGTGGTCTCAATCTCCTCCTGACTATGGTGCAGAGGCAGTGACCTGAAATAGTTCGCCCTCTCACCAAACACCTTGAGCTTAATCGTCTGGATAGTGTTCCCGTCACCGGTCACAATCCCATAGAACTGACTGAAATACTCATCGGCCTTAAAGTCTTTGGGTATTACCGCTTTCTTGTCCAGTTCCTCAATATCCACCACTCGGTCCAGAGAGTATATGGTAGGATAGTCATACTTTGGTGTCTTGGCCAGCAGGTACCATCTCTGCTTAAACATCTTAAGACAATAGGGGTGGGCCTCAAAAGTGTAAGGCTCCTTGTTCCGGTAGCTTTGGTAGGTTAGGTTCAAGGCGTTGTCGTCCCTCATAATCTGTATCAGGTCCTTCAGGAACGGCTTGACCGAAGGCACATCCTCAAACAGTATCCTGTCTCTTAAGTCAGCGCTCTCATTCAACAGATTGTTTACCGAAAGAGTTTGTAGCAGCCAAGCTCTCAGGTTGTTTTCACAAAGTTGAGTTGGCGGGATATGATAGCCTAATTCTCGATCGTACTTGATGTCTATTCCAAATATCTGGCTAATAGCATTTCTGTGATTAAAGAATGTTCGCTCCGGCATATCATCGTGCGTCTCATTGATAGCACTTTTTCGCCAGGCTTCATTTATCTGGTCCATCTTTACATATCCACGCCGGTTAAGTAAATCTATGAGCCAGATGTAACGGCTGAAAGAGTTCTTTGCCATGTCCTGTTTTATTAAACTAAATCAAATCTATTAATGCCTTAATGGCATCAACATGTGTTGTTTCTTCCTTGGTTTGGGGATGCTCAGTCAGAATGATTCCAAGTTTATCAAGTCGATACAACTTTGCCGTAAAGCCACCTCCCCATTCTTTTTCAGCAACGGGCTCAGGATAAATCCCATTCCCCAGATACTCAATAGCATCTTTAGCCCATCCTTCTCCAGTTAGAAAGACAACAGCCTTTGGTGACAGTATCTTTATTTCTGTAGAAAGGATCTTGTTGCTACATTCCAGCTGGAGGTAATATAATGTATCGTCCGGGTTGCCTTCGGGTGGGGCAACTTTTGCGACATTGGACCAAGCCACATGGTTTAACTCATGTTGCGTATAATATACTGCAGATACACCTCTTATAACACGCCAAAAGGCAGACTTGTTAGAGTTATAATATGGGTTATCATTCCTTTCTACCCATTTCATTTGGTCAACACGATCAAATATGGCTTCATCTGTAGTTCCAAATAAATCCTCCACATTATCAGACTCAGATACCCAACCATTTGTAGCCCTACCCACAAATAGAATTCCTTGATTATTCTCTTTGGGAAATTCTTCGCCCCATTGCATGGCAAAGGGGCATATGTCATGATTATAAGGCTTTACAGCCTCCATAAGGTCTTTATATAATGGCTTCAGCTCTTTTCTTAAAAGAGGCTCAAAGTAACTGTGCGTGTTCATACTTTTTTGTCCTTTATTTGAATAAATCCCGGTTTCAAAGATATAACTATTTATCTGATGGAGCATTTCTGATAGACATCAGATATAAAAGTGAGAAATAAGACACAATCACTAGTGTCCAAAGAAAAATACAATCGTTCTTTGTAATTTATTATTGTTTAATCAGTTGTAAGCAAAAACGGCTCGTGTCGATTTGAATTGATTGTGCATCTTTGTAGTCTGAATGAAATCCCAGACTGCATGAATAGCGGAAAATATCTCTTCAGCCAACTCGTTGAGTTTTTGCCTAAGCGAATATTTGATGGTATCGTCAAGAAGTACAGCGGAGACAAGTATGTGAAGACATTCACATGCTGGAACCAGCTTCTTGTGATGATGTTCGGACAGCTCTCCTGCTGCGACAGCCTTAGAGAAGCCATCTGTATCATTGACGCCATCAAGAATAAGAGTTACCATCTC
>JAGCDE010000003.1 GCA_017651315.1 Bacteroidaceae bacterium | reverse complement strand
TGACCGTTACGCGACCATAGGGAGCCAAGCGAACAAAGTGAGCGCATTTGCAAAGCAAATTAAAAAAAGGTTTTCAGGTACCTCCAAGAAAAAATCCGGCTTTCGGCCGGATTTTTACCTTAAACGGTAACGGCCATAGGCCGTTACGCGACCATAGGGAGCCAAGCGAACAAAGTGAGCGCATTTGCAAAGCAAATTAAAAAAAGGTTTTCAGGTACCTCCAAGAAAAAATCCGGCTTTGGGCCGGATTTTTACCTGGAGGTACCTGGCGGACTCGAACCGCCGTACTCGGTTTTGCAGACCGATACCTAGCCGCTCGGTCAAGGTACCAACTGCAACTTTCGGAGTTGCGGCTGCAAAGATAACCAATTTTTCAAGATACAGCATCCATCCGGCACAAAAAAAATCTCCGGACACATACATTTATCACTCCACAGCCTTGGAAGGCTGCATCTCCCAACCTGTTATGGTGGAGAAATAGGGAATGAGCGCATAGGCCAGCTTGATATGAGCCTTCCAGTTCGGATGCCAGTCAGCGCCAAGTTCACTGTCATTGTCCAGATGAACAGCCTGGAACATCCCGTCATAATATACATTGGGGTAACCGCACTCCTCCACGCACTCGCGTACAAAATCAAACAGCAGCTTGTCAACCTTCGTGGAGACACACAATATGGGATGCTCCTCACCATAATAATCCTTGATTTCCTTGATGAGACGCTTGTAGTTGCGCTTGAAAGGGTCACGCATAGGCATCCTCTCGGTCGAGAAATCATTCTGTCCAAGGTAGATCATGGTGATGTCAGGTTTCAGGTTACCGGGTGTCCATTTCGGGTTGCGGACCATATCGAATGTACAGGTGTAACGGTCCGGCATATACCAACGCGAGGCCCTGTCCGAATCATCGTAGTTGCGGTTAATTCCCTGGCCGGAATGGGACACCGTAATGAAATCGGCATCGAAATACCGCGCGAGAAGCGCACAGTAGGTCTTGGATGTATTTTGGGTTTCAGGGGTATAACGGTTACGGGCTATGCTGTTCTCTATACCGTATCCGCAAGTGTATGAATCGCCTACGAACTCAATGAGACGCTCTTTGACAGGTGCCGCCTGAAGCATTTCCCCATCGGTTATGAACTCGTGGAGGGTGGCTGTCCCCTGCTGTGCCTCGGTCCGTTTCTGGATTATCACGGTGTGACTCCTGTTCTTCTTCCCTTTCCCGAAATCCTTAGCATCGACTATGACGAGCAGAGAATCCCTGGAATTGAGGCATAATATCTTGTCAGCCTCAGAACTCATGGGGCGGTCAATCCACACGTTGAAATAGTCCTTTCCTGTGTCCGAAGCACGAACGGCCAGGTAATCCCCCTGGAAGGAGAGATTGAAATAGGTTGAACTCCAGTCAAAACTCACATCGCCGTCAGTTACGGCAGTGCGTCCTACGTAGGTCACCCTGGAATCCGATGCACTGGTGTTCACTTTTGAAAATACCGGAGTTGCGACAAGCAGCAAAATACAGTTAATAACGATTCTGTTCATAATAATTAAGTATTTAAGAATCTGTTTCCATAAAAAACTACCGACTCCTTTTTCCTCCGTCTTCATAGTTCCTCAGTCAAAACGGACCTCCATTATTCTGGCAAAGCCTAAAAAACAGCCAATAATCTCCTGCATGGAACAAATTTCAACAGATTCTAAGGTTAGTTCCGCGAATTTACAACAATCGGGGCAGAGTCGGAACAAACTGGCTGGGATTTGCATTAAATTTGCACTCAAAACAGATTCTTAGCTCTATAAAAGATTATCATGACGGCAAAGGCGGTGATACGTTCAATGAGGCTCAGGACCCTGCCCCTCTCCACTGCGGGGATTGTCCTGGGCATAATGCTGGCCTGTGCCGGACATAGCGTCAGGTGGTATGTGATACTGCTCACCATCCTCACTACCATATCGTTACAGATTCTTTCAAACATGTCCAATGAACTGGGCGACTGGCTGAGCGGAGTGGATGGAAGCGGCCGTGAGGGCCCCAAATACGGTATCGAGGGCGGCGGACTGACCGAGGACGAGATGCGCTCCTGCATCCGGATCATGGTGCTGGTGTGCTGTATCCTTGGACTGGGAATGATAAGGTCCTCATTCGGGACTGTGTTCTGCATCGAGTCCGAATGTCTTGTCATTCTGGGCGGGGCGGCCATCTGGGCAGCCATCCATTACACTCTTGGCAAACATCCGTACGGATACATCGGCCTTGGCGACCTGTTCGTGTTCATATTCTTCGGACTCGTCCCTGTAGTCGGAGGATATTTCGTGTGCATCCACAGAATCGACCCTTGGACCCTCATGCCAGGCACAGCGACAGGTCTTTTCAGTATTGGTGTATTGAACGTGAACAACATCCGTGACATGAAGTCCGATGCCGCCAACCGCGTGACCGTCCCTCTGAAAATAGGCGGCAAACGCGCCAGAATATACCATACTGTTCTTATTGTTGCAGGCTGGGCTGTGATGGTAGCCTTCACGCTATTGCGGACACACGGCTGGCTTCCGTACCTCTATTTAATAACACTCCCCCTGTATATCAAGCATCTGGCCGGAGTGTGGAAGCTTGACGGGCGCGCCCTGGACCCCATGCTCCCCCTACTGGTCATCTCGACATTCATTTTCGCCCTGCTTGCAGGAATTGGCTATATACTTCAGTGATTATGCCGGACAAAGAAGGAATACGTGAGCTTTTCGATGACATTGCCCCCGGTTACGACAGTTTCAACCACAGGTCATCATTCGGTGCCGACCGCTCCTGGCGCCGCAAGGCAGTACGTGAAATTGCCGACACCACACGCCCCATACAGGTTCTCGATGTGGCCACAGGCACAGCCGATTTCGCGATAGCTGTAGCCGACAAAGCCGCACCGGGTTCACATGTAACAGGTATTGACATATCCGAAGGGATGCTCAGGATAGGTCGAGGGAAATGCCAGGGCAAACCCATTGACCTGCTGACAGCCCAGGCCGAGGACCTCCCCTTCCCCGACAGTTCGTTTGACCGCGTGTGTGTAGCCTTCGGAGTCCGTAATTTCGAGGACCGGGCCAAAGGTCTGGCCGAGATGTGCCGCGTGCTCAGGAAAGGCGGCAAGCTGGTGATTCTTGAGCTCTCCTACCCTGCGAACAGGCTGATACGTTTCTTTTACGAGCTCTATTCGCTCAGGGTTCTGCCACGCATGGGCGCCAGGATGACCGGAAACCTTGACGCATTCACTTATCTGCCGGAATCCATCCTCCGGTTCCCCCTGCCTGCCGCCTTCATGCCCATGCTTCATGAGGCAGGTTTCAACACCGTCCGTCACAAACAGTTCATATTTGGTGTGTGCCGCATGTACGTGGCATACAAATAATGATTATATTTGCACACATTTTATTTAAAAGAGGTGTAACTAAACTATCAACTGAAATGAAAAGAATCAATTTCTGTCCGGTAATAGCTTTCACTATGATTCTGGTCCTGTCATTGTCCGGATGCAAGAAGGAAGATGAGTACGCCATACCGATGAGTGACCTTGAGAATGGAATCATCAGGATACCATGCGCCAATGGCCAGACCATCGAGGCGGTTGACCTCGGTATCCCTTTCGGTACCCTGTGGGCCAAGTGTAACCTGGGAGCCAAAAGTCCGGACCAGGCCGGTTCTTTCTTCGCCTGGGGAGAGACATCGCCCAAGACCGAATACACCGACAACAATTATGTGTTCAAGGATCCTGAAAAGAAAAAGAAACTCAACAAGTACATCCCCATTGTGGGTGAAGTGAATTATGACGGAAAGAACGTCCTTGAACCGCAGGACGATGCCGCAACCGTCATTCTCGGAAGCGATTGGCATATACCCACCCTGAAGGATTTCCAGGACCTGCTCGACTGCACCGAAAAGACATGGTGCAAGCTGAACGGTGTGTGGGGATTCAAATTCACAAGCACCAGGAAGGGTTTCGAGGAGAACAGCATCTTCATCTCCCTTGCCGGATGCATCGACTACGAGAAACACCTGTTCGAGGACGAGTATGGCCTCTACTGGAGCTCCACCGTTGACAAAGGTGAATACGAATGCGCCAAGATACTTTGGATGGACAACAAGAACGGAAAGAACGTGACCGTCCTGAATTCCATCAAAGACCGCTACAACGGACTTCCCATACGTCCCGTAACAACTATAGAACGATAAAACGACTACAGGAAGGAATGGATATAAACATTAAGGAGATAGCAGGAGCTTTCGTGGTCCTGTTCGCTATTCTTGATATAACAGGCTCCATACCTATAATAATCGACCTGCAGCACAAGACAGGAAAGGTACCGGCCCTCAAGGTGACACTCATTTCCTGGATACTGCTGACAATAATCTATTTCCTGGGCGATGGTGTACTCTCGCTCTTCGGGGTTGACATCGAGTCTTTCGCTGTGGCAGGTTCCATAATCATCCTTGCCATAGGCTTTGAAATGACATTCGATATCACCATATTCAAATACGATGCCGGACCGAAGGAGGTCTCCTCTTTCGTCCCGCTTGTGTTCCCGCTCATAGTGGGTGCCGGTTCTTTCACCACGCTGCTCTCACTCAAGGCCGAGTATTCGGCAATCAATATCATGATAGCCCTGTTCCTGAACATGGCGTTCATATTCGTGGTGCTCAGGTCAATCAGCCGTATCGAGAGGATTCTCGGTCCGGGACTGATTTACGTGTTGCGCAAGTTTTTCGGAATAATCCTGCTGGCCATTGCAGTCAAGCTGTTCACCAGCAATATCGGACATCTGATAGGCTGATTAAAGAAAGGAAATGTTGGAGAAACATATTGTTCTGAACGATGCTGACCCCGCAGTCTTCTACGGAGTCAACAACACCAATCTGCAACTTCTCAAGGCTCTTTACCCCAAATTGCGCATAGTGGCACGCGGCAATGTGATCCGAATCATGGGCGATGAGGACGAAACCGCCCGTTTTGAACAAGCCGTGCTGAAACTCGAACATTATTGCTCCGAATTCAATTCGCTCAAGGAGGAAGTCATTGTGGATATAGTGAACGGACAGGATCCCGGAGGAGAGAAAAGTTCCGATGTCATACTGTTCGGAGTGACAGGCCGCCCCATCATGCCACGGAGCGTCAACCAGAAGAGACTTGTTACGGATTATTCCACTCATGACATGCTGTTCGCCATCGGCCCGGCAGGTTCAGGCAAGACATACACAGCAATCGCACTGGCAGTCCGTGCTCTGAAGAACAAAGAGGTAAAGCGTATCGTGCTTTGCCGCCCTGCTGTCGAGGCTGGCGAGAAACTCGGTTTCCTGCCCGGTGACATGCGCGAGAAGATTGACCCGTTCCTTCAGCCATTGTATGATGCCCTCCAAGACATGATTCCCACAGCCAAGCTCAAGGAGTACATGGACCTGAACATCATACAGATTGCGCCGCTGGCTTTCATGCGCGGCCGTACGCTGAATGATGCCGTAGTGATACTGGACGAGGCGCAGAACACCACCCCGCAGCAGATCAAGATGTTCCTTACCCGCATGGGCTGGAACACCAGGATGATTGTCACAGGTGACCTCACGCAGATTGACCTGCCTCCCACCCAGACATCAGGCCTGGTCCAGGCACTTGATATCCTGGAGGGAGTGGAAGGCTTGAGCGTGATACGGATGACAAGAAAAGACATAGTGCGCCACAAGCTGGTCACCCGCATTGTCGATGCATACGACCGGTATGAGCAGACACATAAAGAAACAAGAATTACAAAAAAAGATAACAATGAGCAAAGCGTTGACAAGAACTGACTTCCGGTTCAAAGGACAGAAGAGTGTTTATCACGGCAAGGTCCGTGATGTCTATAACATAGACGATGACCTGTTGGTCATGGTCGCCACCGACCGTATATCGGCCTTTGACGTAATCCTGCCGAAGGGTATCCCCTACAAGGGACAGGTTCTTAACCAGATTGCCGCCAAGTTCCTGGACGCCACCGCCGACATCTGCCCCAACTGGAAGCTGGCCACCCCGGACCCGATGGTTACAGTTGGTCTCAAATGTGAAGGTTTCCGCGTTGAGATGATTATCCGCGGCTACCTGACCGGTTCCGCCTGGCGTGACTACAAAGCGGGCTGCCGTAATCTTTGCGGCAACATCCTGCCCGAAGGTATGCGTGAGAACCAGAAGTTCCCCGAACCCCTGATCACCCCCACCACCAAGGCGGAGGAGGGACATGATGAGAATATCTCCAAGGAGGAGATCATAGCTCAGGGACTGGTAAGCAAGGAGGATTACGAGATTATGGAACGCTATACCCGTGCCCTGTTCAATCGTGGTACTGAGATAGCCGCCCGGAAAGGACTAATCCTCGTTGATACCAAATATGAGTTCGGCAAGCGTGACGGCAAGGTCTATCTGATTGACGAGATACACACCCCTGACAGTTCACGATACTTCTATGCCGACGGCTATCAGGATAAGTTCAGGAAGGGTGAGCCACAGAAACAGCTCTCCAAGGAGTTTGTCCGCCAGTGGCTCATAGAGCATGACTTCATGAACCAGCCCGGCCAGGTAATGCCCGAGATAACCGATGCATACGCAGAGAGTGTATCGGAGCGTTACATTGAACTCTACGAGCACATTGTTGGCGAGAAGTTCGTGAAGGAGAGCGGAACGGATCCGGCTGTCCGCATTGAGAATAATGTTAAAACATGGCTTGAGAACAGATAATGTTTTTTTCAATATTATTCATTATTGCCGTACTGGTCATTTTCCTGAAGGCAGTCAACACTGCACTCAATCATCCTAATGACCCTACCCTGGACGACAACACCTCAGGGAAGCCGAAAACTGATTGGAATGTCGGGAAGGCTGAGCCGCTGTCCCCAAAGGAAAATGAAGAGAAGGCTGAACCACAGGATTCACGTCAGCCCGCATGGATGCGAGGCCCACAGCGACCGGAAGAACCAAGGGTTCAGGAGGAGACGGAACATCCGCAAGGACCAAAGCATGCTGAAGGACCTTGGCGTACTCAGGAATCCGGGAATACAGTTGAACCCAAAAGAGCTGAAGAGCCCAAGGAAAGGCCCGACAGGTCATACGACCGTCTGTTCGGTCTTGTGGGAAAGCCGTTGGCCCACTCCGCATCCAAGGTCCGGTTCAACAGGATGTTCCGCGAAAAACGTATGAACGCCCACTATGAGAATTTTGAGCTCGACAGCATAGATGAGATAAAGTCACTTGTTGCCGATAACCCCAACCTGTGCGGTTTCAACGTGACCATACCGTACAAGGAGGAGATCATCCCTCTCCTGGACCGTCTTGACCAGACCGCAAGCACCATCGGAGCCGTCAACACCGTAAGGGTTATACGTAAGGGATCAGGTACAGAACTCATCGGTTACAACACCGACTGGACCGGATTCACGGAATCGTTCAAGGGAGTGCTTGAAGGCCACAGCAAGGCGCTCATCCTGGGAACAGGAGGAGTTTCAAAGGCCGTAAGGTTCGCTCTTGACCAAATGGGGATAGAGAACCGTTACGTCTCCCGTAATTCAACCTTCGATATAATGGGTTACTATGAGCTCTCCCCCTCTGTCATGGAGGATTTCGATGTACTTGTCAACTGCACCCCGCTCGGGATGTGGCCCGACACGGACCAGTGTCCGGACATACCCTACGGTTTCCTGTCAGAGAAACATCTGCTCATAGACGTGATAGCCAATCCTGACGAAACCCTTTTCATGAAGAAGGGCCGCGAGCACGGGGCCACCGTCAAGGGAGGTAAGGATATGCTGGAGCAGCAGGCTATAGCTGCCTGGAATATATGGAACAGCCCGGAGATATGAGGAAACCAGTCATATTGCTCACTCTGGTCCTGCTGTGCGGACTCCTGCCGGCCAAGGTCTATACCCCGGCTGACATACCGCTCGTGCATCTTCAGGACAGGAACTGTTATACGTCCAACCCTGACGGCATTCTCTCGCCCGATGCGGTCAGCCGTATCGATGCAGCATTCCGGACCATCGAGGACAGCACCGGCATACAGGCCCTTGTGGCTGTGGTACGCGAGATTAATCCCGATGACTGCTTCGAGTTCGCGCACCTGCTGGGCGAGAAGGCTGGTGTAGGCAAATCGGGCACCAACAACGGTCTGGTAATCCTGCTCTGCACCGAAGAGCGTTGCATTCAGTTTGCCACAGGCTACGGAGTGGAGGGAATCCTGCCCGATGCCATCTGCAAGCGGGTCCAGATACGCTACATGAACCCCCACTTCGCCAATGAGGAATGGGACGAGGGTATGGTGGCCGGAGCCGAAGCTCTCAGGGACATAATTCTCAGCAGCGGATATTCCGACCTTGAAGAGGGACCAAGTGACAGGCAAATCCTGCTTGCACTTGCCATAGGCTTTATCATGTTCGGATTGCTGATTCTGATTGTCGTGATTCTGGACCGACAAAGCCGGAAGTGCCCCAAATGCGGCAACATAGCCCTTAAACAAGTCGGCGTTTCAACCATATCAAAAAGCAACGGGGTCAAGAAAGAACTGCTCACATTCAAGTGTTCCCACTGCGGCTTTATCACCACAAGAAACCGCACCTCGTACTATTCCACGGGGAACGGAGGAGGCACGCATTTAGGCGGCGGTTTCGGAGGCGGATTCTCGGGAGGCGGCGGTCATTTCGGAGGCAGCTACGGCGGAGGACACTTCGGCGGTGGCGGTGCCGGATCACGTTTTTAACAACCGGATAAACAGAAATACAATCAAATAATTTGAATTATGAAAAAGAAAAGTACTTGGATCATCATTGCTGCGGTTGCACTCCTCGTAATTTGGGGAATACGTATCAACAACAACATGGTGACAATGGAAGAGAGCGTCAGCAAGGCCTGGGGTAACGTGGAGAATGTCTATCAGCGTCGTGCCGACCTCATCCCGAACCTGGTCAACACCGTAAAGGGCTATGCACAGCACGAGTCATCAACATTTGAATCGGTAGTCAACGCCCGCGCCAAGGCCACTTCGATCAATGTCAACCCCGAAAACATGACCGCCGAGCAACTCAAGGAGTTCCAGCAGGCACAGAGTGAGGTGGGCAGTGCACTGGGTCGTCTCATAGCCATCGGCGAAGCGTATCCGGAGCTCAAGGCCAACGAGAATTTCAAGGAGCTTCAGGCTCAGCTTGAGGGCACAGAGAACCGTATCGCAGTAGAGCGCAAGAACTTCAACGACGAGGCCCAGAAATTCAACTCATATATCCGCAGGTTCCCGCAGAGCATCATCGCCGGAATGCGCGATTTTGACAAGAAGCCCTACTTTGAGGCAGAAGAAGGTGCAAATAAAGCCCCGGTAGTACAATTCTGATGGAGTCAAGCGAACGTTATATGATGCGTGGCGTATCGGCATCCAAGGAGGATGTCCATAACGCCATAAAGAACATAGACAAGGGCCTATACCCCAAGGCTTTCTGCAAGATCATCCCCGATATCCTGGGAGGTGATCCGGAGTACTGCAACATAATGCATGCCGACGGTGCAGGTACAAAGTCGTCATTAGCCTACGCCTACTGGAAAGAGACCGGCGACCTGTCAGTATGGAAAGGAATCGCACAGGATGCCCTTATCATGAACATCGATGACCTGCTCTGCGTAGGTGCTGTCGATAACATCCTGGTCAGCTCAACCATCGGCCGCAACAAGAACCTGGTTCCCGGCAGCGTGATAAGCGCCATCATAAACGGGACCGACGAGCTTCTGGCCGAACTCCGCGAGATGGGTGTAGGGGCATACGCCACAGGAGGTGAGACTGCCGATGTAGGCGACCTGGTACGCACCATAATAGTTGACAGCACCGTAACCTGCCGCATGAAGCGCAGCGACGTGATCAACAACGCGAACATCCGTCTTGGCGATGTGATTGTAGGTCTTGCATCCTTCGGTCAGGCCACATACGAGAAGGAGTACAACGGCGGTATGGGCAGCAATGGACTCACCAGCGCCCGTCACGACGTATTCGGCAAGTCTGTTGCAGATAAATATCCCGAGACATACGACCACGCAGTGCCCGGGGAACTTGTCTATTCCGGCGGTCTGAACCTGACTGACACTGTCAAGGACTCACCTTTAGATGCAGGCAAGCTGGTGCTCTCTCCCACCCGAACATACGCTCCGGTGGTGAAGAGACTGCTCGATGTCCTGCGTCCTCAGATTCACGGAATGGTACACTGCTCAGGCGGCGCCCAGACCAAGATCCTGCATTTTGTTGACGGAGTACACATAATCAAGGATAACCTCTTCCCCATCCCGCCGCTGTTCCGCACAATTCAGGAACAGAGCGGTACTGAATGGAAAGAGATGTACAAGGTGTTCAACTGCGGTCACCGCTTCGAGGTATATCTGCCTGAGGAATTTGCTCAGCAGGTAATTGAGATAAGCAAGTCATTCGGTATCGAGGCCCGGATCATCGGCCGCATCGAACCCTCCGACCACACTCACCTGACCATCCACAGCGAGTACGGAAAGTTTGAGTACTGATTAAGACTGTCAAAAAAACGGCGCATCCGGATTGTTTCCGGATGCGTCGGTTTTTGTCAAACCAGCCTCACCAGTCTATATCACCGCTGCCTGAACGTGTCTTGGCTTAGTGGTAAAAAGAAGGTGGTGCCCGGCGTTCAGGGTCCGTAGGGGTTGCGGAGTAGCCACGGAACGTTGCGCCCCCAACGGGGATAGTAAAGTTAAAGCATCGAAGCGTTGTCTCCCCAATCTGATAGTTCTGCGTTATTGAATCTCCTGTAAATTATAAGGAGTCTCCTGATAAACGTAGTAATTCAGCCAGTTGGCATAGAAAAGGTTTGCATGAGCGCGCCAACGGTCCAACGGTCGTTGCAATGGATCATCGTTCCTATAGTAGTGTTTAGGCATATCAATGGGCAGCCCCTTGGCTAAGTCACGTTTGTACTCCTTGTCAAGAGTATCCGGAGAGTACTCCATGTGCCCGGTAATGAAAATCTCGCGCCCGCCACGGGCAGAAACCATAAATATCCCCGCCTCATCGGACTCTGACAGGATCTTGAGCTCCGGATGAGTAAGGATATCCTCCCTGCGAACCTCCGAGTGACGGCTGTGAGGAGCATAGAACTCATCGTCAAAGCCACGGAAAATAGGCAGCGGCTCGTCAATCGTGTTATGTTTGAATATGCCGAACATCTTCTCCGGCAGCGGATACTTGGGAACGCCGTAGAAATGATACATTGCAGCCTGTGCAGCCCAGCAGATATATAAGGTCGATGTCACATGAGTGCGGGCCCAGTCAAATATCTCCGTAAGCTCATCCCAATAAGACACCTCCTCAAACTCCATCTGCTCCAGCGGGGCTCCGGTTACAATGAATCCGTCAAATTTCTGGTCCTTCATGCTCTCAAAAGTCTCGTAGAACACCTTCATATGTTCCACAGGGGTATTCTTGGAGGTATGACTGCGCAACTTCATCAGCTTGAGTTCAATCTGAAGGGGCGTGTTGGAGAGCAGACGTATCAGGTCCGTCTCGGTGGTAATCTTGATGGGCATCAGGTTGAGCACCACTATGCGCAGCGGACGTATGTCCTGGCTGGTGGCGCGGCTGGTGTCCATCACAAATATATTCTCCCCTTTGAGAATCTCTATGGCAGGCAGTTTGTCGGGTAACTTAAGAGGCATAACTGGACCGATTATAATAAAACCGGAATATCCACAACCCCAATGAAGGGACTGTGAATACACCGGCAAAGTTAGTTAAACTTAAAACAACTTGGATTTATTATCATATTTTGGCAAAAGCCTGATCAAGATCAGCAATAATGTCGTCAACATGCTCAACACCTATTGAAAGACGTACCGTTGTGGGAGTGATGTGCTGCTCGGCCAGTTCCTTTGAGGTCATCTGCGAGTGTGTGGTGGTGTAAGGATGTATAACAAGGCTCTTTACATCGGCCACGTTGGCAAGCAGAGAGAAAATCTGCAGGCTGTCGATGAACTTCCATGTATCCTCCTGAGTGCCGTTGATCTCGAATGTAAAGATCGATCCGCCACCGTTCGGGAAATACTTCTTGTAGAGTTCATGATCGGGATGGTTAGGCAGTGAAGGATGGTTTACCTTGGCAACCTTGGGGTTCTTGGCCAGGTAGTCAACAACCTTGAGTGCGTTCTCAACGTGACGCTCTATGCGCAAAGGCAGTGACTCGACACCCTGCAGCAGTATCCAGGCGTTGAAGGGGCTGATGGCAGCACCGGTGTCACGCAGGATGACGGCGCGGATACGGGTTACGAATGCGGCTGCACCGGCTACATCGGCAAATACCGCGCCGTGGTAAGAGGGATCGGGCTTGGCAAGTGTGGGATACTTGTCGGGGTTGGCCTTCCAGTTGAATGTACCGCCGTCAACGATAACGCCGCCCAGTGATGAACCATGACCGCCGATGAACTTGGTTGCGGAGTGCACCACGATGTCAGCTCCGTGCTCCAGCGGACGGATAAGGATAGGTGCAAACGTGTTATCCACGATGAACACGATACCATGCTTGTGAGCGATCTCGGCTACAGCCTCCAGATTGGTGACATCGCTGTTGGGATTACCGAATGTCTCGGCATAGATGGCCTTGGTGTTGGGACGGATGGCTGCCTCAAGAGCCTCCAGGTCATTCACCTTAACTATGGTGTTGCTGATGCCCTGGGTTGAAAGCGTGTGTGTTATCAGGTTGAATGAACCGCCGTACAGGTTGTCGGCTGCCACGATGTGGTCACCAGCCTGTGCAATGTTCTGCAGGGCGTATGTTACTGCGGCTGCACCCGAAGCAACTGCCAGACCGGCCACACCACCCTCGAGAGCGGCAACGCGCTTCTCAAGTACATCCTGTGTGGAATTGGTCAGACGGCCGTAGATGTTTCCGGCATCGCGCAGGCCAAAACGGTCGGCAGCGTGCTGTGAGTTACGGAACACATAAGATGTGGTCTGATAGATAGGTACTGCGCGTGCATCGGACGCGGGATCGGGTTGTTCCTGGCCTACATGAAGTGCCAGAGTCTCAAGATGAAGTTTGTTGTTTGCCATAATTGTATGTTTTTGTTTGTTATTCCGTTTTTGTTCTTTTGACGATGCAAAGTTACGGCCGATAGAAAATTCCACCAAACACATTACGTTATTAAGGAAAAACAAACTACCTTTGTACAAAAACAAAGAAAGAACCAACATCAAAAACCGTACAAACTATGGAAAAGGAGAATATTTCAACTCTGATTGAACCAAAAGCCGGCGAACTGGATGCCACCGACATAAAAATACTGACCTGCCTGCAGGATAATTCACGTCTTACGACCAAGGAACTGGCCGCCAAGGTGCACCTGTCCACCACCCCGGTATTCGAACGCCAGAAACGTCTGGAGCGCGAAGGCTATATAAAGAAGTATATAGCAGTGCTGGATCCCGAGAAACTGAACTTGGGATTCGTGGTGTTCTGCTGCGTTAAGCTCCGCATGATGACTCGCGAGACCGCCAAGAGTTTTGAGGAAGCCGCTGCCAATATGAAAGAGGTGGCGGAGTGCTACAACATATCCGGTGAGTTCGACTACCTGCTCAAGGTATATTGCCCCGATATGCGCACCTACAAGGAGTTCATCATGAACGTACTCGGCACCACCGACACCGTAGGCTCCATCCAGTCCATGTTCGTAATGAGTCCCATCAAGAAAACTTTCGGACTATCAATCTGATTTATTTGAATTTGGCTTTGGTTTTGTAAAATTTATAAATACATTTGCATCTGTATCAACCTGTTATTAGTGTGATGAAATACAGATTACTCTTCCTTGCCACATTCATGGTATCTTTTGGTTCTTTCCTGAATGCTCAGGAAACCAATCTCAGGAACTACACCGACAACCGGTTTGAGATAATTGTTGGTTGTGGTATTGCTCCTATCGCGGCATATTATGATACAGGTATAGGTGTTATGGATATCTGGTATCACGGCCCTGAATCTGTTCAGGAGATGTATGACCGTTGTTATGACGCCACATATTCCCCAACGTACTCAGTCGAGTTTGCTTACCACCTGAAAAAACGTTGGGACATCTGTGCAAACCTGGGCTATTCAAATGTATCAGTTGACCATTTTGATCCTTTTACCAATCAGAAACTCAATCATGAAGACCTGTTCACGATAGATGCCCAATTAGGAGCACGCAGATATCACGTGATTAAGAATTCATTCCGAATGTATACTCAGGTTACTGTTGGAGTCAATATCAATAGTAATTCTGATTTTTGGTATATCCCTATCAAATATGATTCTGATGGAGATTATCCTATCCCCCAAAAACTGGGTTTTCAAATAACAGGTCTTGGACTGGCATTCGGTAAGAAATTGTTTGGCTCTTTTGAGGTTGGTTGGGGTACCGAATACGTTATTCTCGGCCTTCTTCCCGGTATGAAAGCTGGTATTGGTTATAGATTCTGACAAATATGAAAACAATCAAAATATTATTTTGCGCCGCACTGATATTCTCCTCATGCCTATCAGTTGATCATGAAGTAAGAAAAATGAGTTCAGAAGGATTAGCATATTCTTATGGCGTAAGAACCGTGGAGAATGCTTTCTATGATTTTAATCTATTTGAAGATGGGAAGGAGGACATAGAAGGATTTGTATTTACAAAAATCTCCGATTCAAAATGGAATTGTGCTAAAAAAACAAATGATTACGACATGACAGGTCTGTTTGTTAAACAATCAGATAACGACACCCTGAGTTTCTCTTTTGAAGGAAATGACAAATCTGGCGAATACTCTGTTCATTTCTATACTACCGATAATATCATCAGAAATCATTACGAATACCTGTCCGGAACTGTCCGTGTTGAGACTTTCTTAAATAACCAACTAATTGGTTGGGGTGAGGTTATATTCAGCAAGGATGAATATTACACTATAACCACAGGTACAGAATAATTTAGAGCAAAAATCTGATAGTTGCACTAGGAAATTTAAGGGTATTGGCAGGCAAAACCATGGCCGCCCGTGGGCTTGTGAACGGGAGGGGCCCGTGCTCAAGAAGATGCTCTGGAAGGTAGGAGTTTACTCATGCCTTCCAGAGCGTCTTCTTGGGGATGGGAGGGATAGCGCGAAGCGCGTAGTTTTGCCGTCAATACCCTTAAATTACCGGTTTCTCCCAAAATCACTTCTTAGGTATGGCAGCGAGAACTGCTTTGAGGTAGTCCCAGACTTTCTGGACGGAGGGGATGTAGCAGCGCTCGTCGGGTGAATGGGGGCTCATGAGTGTGGGGCCGAAGGATACCATATCCCAGTTGGGGTATGCTCCGCTCAGGATACCGCACTCCAGACCGGCATGGATAGCCATAACCTTGGGCTCGGTGCCGAACATCTTCTTATACTCCTCCTTCATCACATGCAGTATGGGTGATGCGGCATTAGGTGCCCAGCCTGAATAGCCTCCGGTAAGCTCAATCCTGCAGCCAGCCAGTTCAGCTACGCTGCGAACGCGCAGAGCCAGAAGTTCCTTGGCCGAGTCAACCGAACTGCGCAGCAGGTTGCCGATAAAGAACTCGCCCTTATAAATCTTGACCATGGCCATGTTGTTGGATGTCTCAACCAGGCCCGGCATCTGGTCGCTCATGCGCTCCACACCGTCCGGGCAAGCCAGAATGGCCTGGATATAACGCAGGGCTGTACCCTCCTCTACATAGAGGCACTCATCGGGATCACAGGTCTCACCCTGAGCGCACTGGTAGGGCTCGAATACGTAGTTGCAGCCGGGATCGGTTGCGGCATATTCGGCCTTGACCTCGGCAAAAACATCGGCCACAACCTTCTTGGCAACATCCAGCTTGGCAGGATCAACATAGACGGTGGCGAAGCACTCACGCGGGATTGCGTTGCGCAGTGTACCGCCCTCCATATCGATCAGTTTTACATCGGCCTTGGTAAGCAGAGCGTACATTACGCGCGCGCCTACCTTATTGGCATTGGCACGGCACAGGATGATATCCATACCTGAGTGACCGCCCTGGAATCCCTTAACGGCCAAGCTGTAGCAGAGCCAGCCCTTGGGCTCCGGCTTGCGCTCGTAGGTACCCTTGATTGATGCGTCCAGACCACCGGCACAGCCTACATAAATCTCACCCTCTGTCTCCGAGTCCAGGTTGAGCAGAATCTCACCCTTGAGCACACCCGGCTTGAGCGCCTGTGCGCCGGTCATACCGGTCTCCTCATCATATGTTACAAGCAGTTCCAGCGGACCGTGCTTGATATCGTCCGATTCCAACACAGACAGTGCCAGGGCAACGCCCAGACCGTTATCGGCGCCAAGTGTAGTACCTTTAGCCTTGAGCCACTCACCGTCAACCCAGGTCTCAATGGGATCCTTCTCAAAGTCATGCTTAACATCGGCATTCTTCTGAGGCACCATATCCATGTGCCCCTGCATGATGACACCCTTGAGGTTCTCCATACCCGGAGTGGCGGGCTTGCGCATTATCACGTTACCGGTCTCATCGGCAAAAGCCTCGATACCGCGCTGCCTGGCCCAATCTAAAAGCCATGCACGGATCTTCTCCTCGTGTTTGGACGGACGCGGCTGACGGGTAATCCCATAAAAGTTATCCCAAACGATCTTGGGCTGTAAGTCTTTGATAGTCATATTCTCATAGTTTAATTGGTTATACATGAAAAAGCATATCAGTCACCCTGCGCGACTGATATGCCAAAGTTAATATTAAATGGAATATTATCCAAAAAATAATTCAGAGGAACTTGCCACGGTTCTGGAGTCCTAACAGCCCGGACATCAGGAAAATGATACCGGCCACAATCATCATGATCCGGTTCTTTAGCAGAATCACCCCCCAGATGGCGGCGTTGATGTTCTCCGGTTCCTCGTATGGATTGATTGTGACATCCCATACCTTGTTCTCAACGAGCGGAATATTACCCAGTACCAGCGCCAATATCACAGTAAGCACGGAAAGTACGGCTGCAGCATTACCGTTGCGGATGAGCGTGGAGTACAGGAATGCCAGGTTACCGAAGAGCATGACGGGAATCATAAGCTTCATCGCCATAGAGAACGGCGCCACCGGATACAGCAGGATCCTGGCCAGAAAGGCATAGACGACAAGGATAAGATAAACCTCAACGTAAATCATCAATAACCTGAACAGCCACACCTTATACATATAGTTCGGAATACCGAACAGGAGTTCCAATATACGGTGATCGGCATCATTCTGGATTCCGAAACATGCAGGGTAAAACACCAGCAGGAGTCCGGGTATTATAAGTTGACTATAGACCATGCCGTGACTCAAAGTGGCACCTCTGGATGCTGCAGTGAACATAAGGAAGAAGAACAGTGCCAGTCCAACCAGCAGGAACCAGATGAACTTGCCGGAAAAGATAATCCTCATATTGTAACCGCACAACTTGGCGAAAGATTTCACCGTCTCTAATACTGACATAGGGTCTGATTCTTTTAAAGATTCTTCAATAGGCATAGGTATGCATCCTCAAGGTTGGGCTCGGCAGGTTCAGCACCCGGGAACGGACATGTAGGCGATATGTAACGCACCTTTATCATGTCACCATCCTGAATGTGATTAGCTATCAGTTTCTCGTCAAGTTCACCCAGGCGTGATGCATCAATGTCAAAGAGCCACACCTTGTCCTTCGCCAGATTAACCATCTCGGAGGGTAATCCGAAGTACTTGAGCGAACCCTTCTCAATGACCACCACCTGGTTACATGAACTGGCTATATCCTCGATTATATGAGTGGAGAATATCACTATACGGTCACGGCTCAACTCAACAAGCAGGTTCCTGAAGCGTATTCGTTCCCTGGGGTCAAGACCGGCGGTAGGTTCGTCAACGACAAGGATACGCGGCAGGTTGAGCAGTATGAGCGCTATACCTATTCGCTGTTTCATGCCTCCTGAGAAAGATCCGATTTCGGAGTTTCTCTGTTCATACATGTGCACGGAAGTAAGCACATACTCAAGCCTCTCCTTTCGGACATTCTCATCGGTGATTCCCTTGAGGATAGCCTGATAATTAAGGAAATCCCAAGCACTCATCGCCTCATACATACCAAATTCCTGGGGCAGGAACCCTATGAGACTCTGCAGCTCCTCCCTGTATTTGAGAGTATCCATACCATTGATGAACACCGTTCCATAGCTCTGGCGCAGTATTCCGGTAACAATGCGCATGAACGTGGATTTACCGGCTCCATTGGGTCCCAACAGGCCGAACATACCGCTGTGAATCTCGAACGAGACACCGCGTAAGGCCTTGAAAGGTTTCTTGCGCTTGCCAATGATAGGGATGCTCTTCACTAACACGAACCACGCACGTTTTATTCCGGCTGTCTCGTCACCAAGACGCTCCACGTTAATGTTGTTGTCATAGAGGTAATCCGATGTCTTGCGGATAAAGAGACCCAGCAGCCAGACGACCGCAATGAAAACCATGAATCCGTTGCTCTCAATGCGTCGGCTCAGGAACAGCATGGCACATACGGGTAACGCCCAATAGAGGATTTTCTTAAGTTTTGACGATATCTCCGCTCCTCTCTCGGATTTGAATGAAACATACTGAAGTATGGCCTTTATGATATTGTTTATGCCCGCCAGCGTAATGATGGTCATAAGCAGGATCCATCCCTGCTTTTCAAAATACCACCCGGCCAGATAACCTGTATATGCAAACACAACCACCTGCCATATCAGGCTCACGAAATCCTTAGGATGACGGAAAGTGCGGGAGAGCCCTAATCTGCGGCGTATGTTCAGACCGCTCCGCCATTGACGCAGGAACAGGCTGTACCAGTCATATACCTTGACCAGGTTACGGACCTCAATTACAATGGGCTCATCGGGACTCACGATGTCCTTACGGGCGATCCTTACTGAACTCTTCACGAAATATGTCACTCCCGGAATGGCAACTGCCAGCAGGATTATGGAAAGAAGCACCTTGAATACACCGCTCACACTTGTAAGGATAACGACCAGCCCCACACCGAACAATACGGCATGCAGGATATGGGTATAACGGCCCAAGCCCTTGTACCATGCCCTCATGTTCTCAAATGATATGTAAAGCGTAGGGATAAGCAGCAGTGTAAGCACAGCCGAGAATGTAAGACCGCCTATGACAGTCAGCGCAAACGGCGCACCTATGGCACCCGCATATTCATTGTCGCCCATAGCCATCGGGATAAGAGTGACAATGGTAGTGATTGTAGTAATGCAGATGGGCCTCAGGCGTGAGTATCCGCTGGTCATGATTGCCCTCATGCGGCCATAGCCTCTGGAGCGCAGTGTCGATGAGTAGTCTATGAGTATGATACCATTGTTCACCACTATTCCGAGAAGGATCAGGAATCCCGTCAGGGTGTTGGCGTTCATCAGGCTGTTGCCCGACAACAGCAGTGCAAGCAGTGAACCTATGGCAGCCAACGGTATGGAGAACAGCAGCACCACAGGCGTGGCAAGTGATTCGAACGCCGACGCCAGGATCATGAATATGAGTATTATAGAAGCCAGGATAAGGAATTTGAACTCACTGGTGGAGTCATCACCGCGCTGCACCTCAAGAGCCAGTCCGGAAGGAAGGTTGTAATTGGCGATTATATCATCTATCTGTTCATGATAACCGTCAAGTACATCCTTTGGCAGATCCTCGCTCTGTGAAATGGCGTATGTCACGTTTACCCTACGGTCGCGGTTCACACGCCTTACCTCCGACGGTCCACGGCTCAGGCGGATATTAGCCAGCTGCTGCAGCTCATGCGTTCCTCCGTTAGCATCGGTAACAATGACACGTCTGAGGTCATCCATAGTCTTTTCCCATCGTCCGGCTTCCTCCTCTTCCTCTGTGAGGTCATCCATTATGACAATGTCATATTCATCGGATCCAACCTTAAAGCTGGTTCCGGAGCTGGTTGACCGGTTCAGTGAACCCAATGCCGAGGTTATGGCCTGGTTGGAAATGTTGTACGATGCCAGTGACACAGGGTCAAAGGTAAGCTGCACCTCCCGGCGGCCACCGGGATTGTCAACCCTGATGTCACGTATAAACTCCAACTGTTCCAGATAGTACCTCAGGTTATTGGATACGATACGCATAGTCTCTATGTCCGATCCCTTCACGACTATCCTCTCAGTGTTGTCACCCACGCCAAGCACACTCATGAACCTTGTAATCGAACTGAGTCCCGACGCGCTCTGCTGTCCGCCCCCATAACCTGGAGTCACACGCACATCAATATCATCATCCTCAAGGGTAAGCTCATCGCTCAACTGTTCAACCAATTGGCTTATGGTCATACCATCCTTCCCGTTATAACCTTCCTGTAGGGTGACCGTTATCGAGGCTTGTTCTTCCTGTATGCGGCTTATGACATCCTTTTTCTGGGGGAAACTGTCCAGACGTTCCTCAAGCATGGCCGTAGCCTCATCGGTATCGTCAAGAGTACTGCCGGTAGGCATAGTGATGTTCACGTTGATTCTGTCACTGTCAATCTGACGGTTCTGACCGGTATTGCGGGACAGGGCGAATATGAAAGCTATCACCAGGACTGCCACTGCTGTACCTACTGTAGGTCCAGGCTTGCGCAGGCAGGTCTTGAGGAGTGTCGAGTACATCTGCAGCGGACGGTCGTGAATGGACATCTTCTTGAAGAACACACTGTTGCCTCCGCCTCCCCGCTCCATCATGGCCGCCGTTGCCATAGGAATGAACGTGACAGCCACTAAAAGCGAGAATATCAATGTAGATATGATAGAGAAACCGATATTCCTACCCAAGAGCTTTATCATCGGCTCATCGGAGAACACGAACGGAAGGAACACGGTTACGGTTGTAAGCGTAGATGCAATAAGTGCTTTCCTGACCTCCTTGACGCCCTGCAAGGCAGCAAGACGCGGCGGCATTCCCATAGAGGCCAGCCGGTATATGTTTTCCAGCACTACAATACTGCTGTCCAGCAACATACCTATAGCCAAAGCCATACCTATAAGGGTTAGTGTGTTTATGGATATGCCTGCTGCGTAGAATATATTGAACGCCGACAATATGGATACAGGTATCGACAGCGCGATGAAGAACACCAGACTTATGTTGCGCAGGAAGAACCAGAGAACCAGAATGGCCAGGATTCCTCCCAACAGAGCCAGTCTGACAATCTGCGATATGTTGTTGCTGATCTGGTCAGCAGAGTTGGACTGCACCACAAGCTGCAGATCCTGAGCGGCAACCTCCCTGTTCACCTCATCGATACGCTTAAGGGTTCTCTTGGAGAGATTGAGAAGATTCTCACCTGCCCCGTTGACCAGGGACACCGAGATGGCATCCATACCGTTCACCCTGCTTATGGTAGTCTCCTCCTTATAGTCGAAGAAGACTGTAGCAACATTCTTGAGATAGACCGGCCCGTTGGCAACCACCAGATTCTCCACCTGCGACACGTCATCATAGTTGGCGTCAAGCTGAACATAGTACTTCCTGTCCGGCTCACTTATATAACCTAAGAATGTACGTTCCTGATTATACTGGCTCAACGCCTGGCTTATCTGCGAGTTGGAGATGTTCAATGCCTGCATGGCCTCCGGGTTGGAGCGTATCTCGATGGACTTGACCCTTCCGCCATAGACAGTCACGCCCGCTATGCCGTCTATGCTCTCAAGACGCGGCACTACATCCTTGTCAACAACAGCTCTCAAACGGTCAACACCGCCCGATCCGCGCACCTGCAGGGACATGAACTGGTTGCTGATGCCGTTAATGTTAGCCTGCTGAACATTAACCGAAACACCTGACGGAAAATCAGACCTTATTGAGCTGATTTTCTCCTGCAGCTTCACGGTAGTCATCTTGAGATTGGTGCCCCTCTTGAAATCGACCCTTATGGAACCCTGCCGGCCGGATGCCGTGGATTCCATATTCTCCACACCACCCACGGCGCTTATGGCACCCTCAAGAGGAATAACCACCTGCTGCTCCATGTAAGCAGGAGTAAGGTCGCTTTGCGATGAGCACGTCACATAAAGCTGGGGCAGTTCGGTATTGGGCAGCAGCTCAACCGGCAACTGCTTGTAGGAGAAATAGCCCAGCAGCGTCATCGCCACCAGAAGCATACAGATAGTTACTCTCCGGTCAATAAATGACCTGGATTCTATCCGCCCTTTTCCCGCCATGCCACGTTGAGCTTTTTCTCTTTGGCCATCTGGCTTAACGACAACGTTCATTTTCCCGTGATTCTAATTTTTGCGCTTTCAAACACATAATACACACAGGGTATCACTACAAGACTCAGCAGAGTTGAGGTGAAGAGACCGCCTATCACGGCAATGGCCATAGGAGAACTAAGCGATGCGCCATCACCTAATCCAAGCGCCATCGGCACAAGTGCCAGAATAGTAGTAAGACTTGTCATGAGTATCGGTCTGATTCGCTGCTGTCCTGCTTCAGCTATGGCATCGGTAAGGCTGAGACCGGAGTCCTTGAGTTGTCCTATCCTGTCCACAAGGATAATGGAGTTGTTTACCGCAATACCGGCCAGCATCACCATACCTATTATACCCATGATATTCACCGTTATTCCTGTGACAAGGAACATCAGAACCGCTCCCACCAAAGCAAGAGGAATGGTGAGAAGGATGGTAAACGGGTGCAGGAGTGATTCAAACTGCGAGGCCATGACCATATAGACCAGAACAATTGACAACAGCAGTGCCAACAGGAGGCTGTTCATGGATTCGGCCCTGCGTTCCTCTTCACCGGTTACGGTTATGGAGTAGTTCTGAGGCAGTTCAATGCCTGACACGGCCTCCCTTGTCCTCTGTGCAGCCTTGTCAAGCGATACGGATTCATCGATATCAGCCGTGACGCGCGTGACCCTGTTCTGATTGAGCCTGTATATCTCCTTTGGAGCCGTACTCTCGCTTATCTGAGCCAGTTCTGCAAGACGGAAATCCTTCTGGCCTGATGTTATTACCATGCTGTTCAGGTCAGCAAGCGAAACACCGGGAACCTTGATGCTTATATCCCTCATGTCGCCCTTGTAATCCATCTGTCCGGCTGTACGTCCGTCAAGATGCTGCTGTATCTGGGTGATTATCGTGGAAACGTTTATATTATTCATACCGGCCAGGGCACGGTCAACAGTAATGATAATCTCCGGTGCACCTCCTGCCAGCGAACTCTCCACATTATACAGACAGTCAATGGAATCGACTGCAGCTTCCACCTGTTCAGTCAGGTAAGCCAACAGATCCAGGTCCTCACCCTTGACCTCCACCACTAACGGAGCGTCTTCGGTACCCATCATCGAACTCAGGGAGTTGTCATCCTGTGTGAATGAGAGTTCCATACCCTCTACGCCGTCTATATAAGCAGCAAGAACCTCCGTAAGGTAATCGGGAGAAACGGCCGATGCCCTGGAGAGCTGGATCTTCATGGTCGCCGTATTCTCTCCTTCAAAATCAAGATTCTGTGATGATCCGCCGGGGCCCACATGCGTGTATATGACGCAAGCGGTATCCTGAGACAAATCATATACCAGATTCTCCAGGCTCTCAAGTGTTGACGAAGTACGCTCAAGACTGGTGCCCTCGGCCATACGTACCTTAACGTTTATGGTATTGTCCTCAGTCTTGGGCATAAACTCGGTACCTACATACGGAAGAAGGAGTACTGTCCCCCCGACCAGGATCACTGAGGCAGCTATTACCCACCAGCGTCTTACCACGAGCCGTTTGAGGAACGAGCTGTAACCCTTGATGTTCACCGAACTGAAATTCTTCAAAGGAACCGCTTTCTTGCGTCCGAATATCTTGTCATACAGCGTAGGTATCACCAGAATAGCCACAAACAGGGATGAAAGCAGTGAGAATGTCACCGTCCATGCCTCATCCTTGAACAGCTCACCGGTTGCTCCGTGCAGATACACTATGGGCAGGAACACCACAATGGTTGTAAGGGTTGATGCCGATACCGCGCCGGCGACTTCCGATGTACCGGTTATCGAAGCATCACGCACCGAAAGCCCCCGTTCCTGATTCCTGAATATGCTTTCTATGACCACTATGGCGTTATCCACCAGCATACCCGCTCCCAACGCAAGTCCTCCCAGGGTCAGGATGTTTATGGTCAGTCCGCTGAAAAACATCAGATTGAAAGTCGCTATTATCGAAACAGGTATTGAAACTGCCACGATAAGAGTGGTCCCTACCCTGCGCAGGAACACGAACAACACTATCACTGCCAGCAGAATGCCAAGCAAAGCGCTGTTCTTGACCTCACCGATGGAGTTGTTTATAAAGGTAGCCTGGTCACTTATCACCATTAATTCATATCCGGGCAATGATTTCCGGATCTTACCTAAGCTTGTCTTTATACCTTCTACAGCCTTTACTGTGTTATAGTCCATCTCCTTGAATACAGAGATGCCTATACTGCGTTTGCCGTTCACCCTTACAATGTTATCGGGAGCACGGTTTTCAAAATGTATGGATGCCACGTCGCGCAGGTAGATAGGTGCCATGCTGGCCGTCTCGAACTCACCCACCTGACCCGGTGAAGATTCGGTATTCCTGTACCCCACGATGATATTGCCGAAGGCCGTTTCGTCAGTAAGGGTATTCGAGCCCGTTATGAGATACTGGAAGCCCTGTTCCGATATCCTTCCACCCGACACCCTTTGATTGCTCTCCTGGATACGCGATGAAATGTTATCCACCGTTATGCCGAAAGCCTGAAGTTTATATGGGTCAGCATTTATGACCAGGTTGGTGAACTCATCGCCCGCAAGTGAGACATCGGCTACGCCTTCAACTCTCATGAGTTCGTTGCATACGTACGAATCGGCCACCTTGCGCAGTTCGGCCATATCGGCTATATCAGGATTGGAAAATCCGATGATCATTATGGGCGCGGTGGTAGGGTCTTTCTGGGAGATTCTCAGATCTGTCACACGGCTGTCCTGTGAGAAGCTGCTCATGGCTTTCTCAAGATCCAGGAACGCCTCGTCCATATTCTTTCTCCAGGTATATTCCACCGTTATCCTTGCTGTACCCACCTTTACTACCGATGAGACATTGCGCACATCACTCTGACGGGCGATCTGAGACTCCATGTTCCTGACAAACTGTTTCTCAATCTCCTCAGGTGGACGCTCGCCCGCGTCAATCTCGACAAACAGGCGAGGGCTGTTCATGCTCGGAAGCAGTTCCACGCTAAGCCTGTCATATGATATCTTTCCAAGCAGCAGAATGGCCAGCACCGCCATCGTGACAGTGACAGGATTCCTGACCGCCCAACTAACCAGTCTTTTCATCCCTTACCTTATCTCTGGATTTTTACCTTTGAACCGTCTCTAAGTGTCTCAAAGCCACGCACCACCAACTGATCGTCCTTTTCAAGGCCACTCAACACCTCCACAGTGTTCTTATCCTCAAGGCCTAACTTTATATTCCTTGCCCTGGCTATGCCTTGGTCAACCACGAACACGGTACGCCTGTTGCGTTCGTTACGGACGATATTCTTAGGTATCACTATCGTCGAACTGTGACTCTCGGTAACGATATCAGCCTTAACGAACATTCCCGGCCTTATAAGAAGGTCCTTGTTGTCAATCACAAGCTTGCCCTTGAATGTACGGGTCTCCGCACTTATGGCCGGAGAGAGTTCGGTAACCTCACCTATGATAGTATCCTTAGGAAGGGTGTAATGGGTAATGTAAGCCTTCTGCCCCACCTTCACCTCATTGATGGCACTCTCCGGCAGGTTTATCTCAAGCAGCATCGAGCTGTAGTCCATAATGGTAGCCACCGATGTTCCGCTGGCAACCTTGGCTTCCGCTGAATAATGAGGGAGGTTCACTATCACTCCCTCGAACGGAGCCCGGATGTTCATCTTCTCCAGATTCATCTCGGCATTCTCATAGTCAAGACGTGAACTCATAATCTTGATATCGGAGTTCTTCACTTCAGTCAGTGTGGCACCACCCTTGTCATACAGTGATTTAGTCTTGGCCTGCTCCTGCTCGGCCAGCTCCAGATTCAGGCGCTTGGTCTCGATTGATATGCCGTTTTCATAAGACTTGTCCTGGATGCGTACTATCAAGGCACCTTTCCTGACCTTGTCACCCAGTTTGTAAGGCTTTCCCGTTGCGGGGTTTCTTTGAAGCAGATACTTGCCGGCCATCTCTGTTGTCAATTCTGCCTCGGCATTTGACACAGCCGTGCTGTTTGTGGTGAAGACTCTGCTTACCGAACCGTATGTGATGTCAGAGACAGATACCGGCGTGGGTATTTCATTACGGTTCATTGTGTTCTCTTGCCTGCACCCTGTCATAAGGACTGAGAGCACAGTCAGTGTAAGTGCGCTGATTCCTGATTTCATATCTTTTATCATTTCTGTTATTTCATTCATTTGGTCTTCTGCTCGTATGTTATGGGAACCACAGGTACGTTCTTTTCGAAATCATACAGGGTCAGGATCTTGATATTAAGAAGCTGAACCTTATAGTTTATGACGGCCTGTGTGTATGACATCTTGCTGTTTGACAGCTGATTCTGGAACTGGTTCATCTGCAGTCCGGTCAGCTCGCCGTTGCGGTAACGCTCCTCATTGAGGTCGTATGTAAGCTGGGCGTTACGCTGGCTCTGCTCGGCTATCGAAATCTGTCCTACCAGATTATCCAGACTGCGGCAGGTGCTGCGTACGTTCATCTCTATGCTCTTGAGTTCCTCTTCGGCACTCAGCTCAAACATCTGCCTTCCTATCTCCGCAGCCTTTATACGTGCTTTCCTTGCACCCCAGTCAAAGATGGGCACGCTGAATGAAACCGCCACACGCGGATTGTTGGTGGGATTGTCGTAGATATCCGGAAATGACGGGTCGTCACCCATGATACCAAGCGAAAGTGAGATATTGCCGTTGAAGCTGTCATTGTCCTTGACCTGTACCATTGACATGTCCTGCTGCTCCCTTGAGATCTCACGCTGTCTGAGTTCAAGTCTGGTTGTCAAAGCACTCTCCAGTGCCTTGTCAAAATCCACTATTACCGGTTCGGCCTCAATGTCGCACACAACCTTTATATCCTCTTCCAAAGGGATTCCCAACGACTGCTTGAAATTATCCTTGGCATTCTCCAGGCTCACCCTCTGGTTCTCCAGGCTGGAACGCGACTGGGCCAGGTTAAGCTCTGCCTGATAGTATTCGTCCTTGGTTGTCAGGTCAGCCTCCACCTTGTCCTTTATTATGTTGAAGTTCCTCTCGGCGTTCTCGAGTTCCGATTCACTTATGGCAAGGTTCTGCTGTGACATGAACAGGCTGTAGAACTGGCTTGTTATGTTGCGCTCCACGTTAAGTCTCTGCAGGGCGTAGCTTATGCGTGCGTTCTCATAATCCATCTCCATCTGACGCATGTTCATCTTAGTCCGGTTATATGTGAAGATGGGCTGGTTCAGACTCAGATAAAGCCTGTTGCTGAATGCGCGGTTGGTATTGGTGTTACCGCCTACGGTGGATTCGTTGTTCTGCCATGACAGGCTGTTGTTGAGTGACAGCGTGGCATCGGTCCAGATTATAGGCTGAGATATACTGAAAGTTCCCGACGATGACAGCGAGCGGTTGGTGTACCAGTCTGAGAAACGGCTGTCAAACTGACGGGACTGCGAGTATGAGAAAGGCTCCAGATTCAGTGAGAACCTGGATTTCAATGATGCCTTCTGGGCAATCAGGTTCTGCTCATAGCGCTCCATACTCAGACGTGAATTGATCAGATCGGGATTATGCTCGGCGCTGTACTCAAGAGCCTGTTCCATGGTCATGACGATCTGCGCATTGACTCTATTCTCCAGGGCAGCTGCCGCTGTCAGAGCTATAATTGCCGAAATAAATAGTCTTTTCCTTATCATATTTATCCTGTTTATTTATCTTTCCCTTTTTACGAACCTCACTGCATCGGCCACAATCACCCGGATGCCAGACCTGTTGTTCAGCGTGACCCTGACAGTATCCGCTTCAAACCTGAACGTACCTAAAAGGTTCCAGCCTTCATCGGCACGCCACATGTTCATAGATACATGATCACTCATGTTGAACTGTTCTATCTCGAAATTGTAGTCATTAGTCACTCTGCGGCCGTTGTTGTTATTATTGTTGTTGTTATTGTTGTTCCACCTGCGGTTCCGGTTGTTGTTGCTGTACAGAGCGGGCGACGCATAGAAATACACGTCATAGACTCCCGCCACATTGACCGGAACGCTCCAGCGGGCGTACTGTGAACCGTCACCCGGTGATATGATATAAGCCGAGCGGATGTAATCGCCAAACAGGTTCTGGTCAGTCACCAGAGTCCACTGACTGAAAGTACGCCAGTCGGAGAAGCCTTCATAGATGAAATCGTTGTTCTTCTCCCTGGACTTGTCTATCCACTTAGACAGATAGCCGGTTCTGAGTGGTCTTGAAAGGGAGAACAGCCCGCCGTCCTCATTGTCTATGATTATCTCGCCGGGAAGAGTATTGTCCACACTTCCGTTCAGTGTATAGACGCCCTCGGGCTCCAGGTCTGTCCCTTCGTATGTACTCCAGTCCGAATTATTCAGGTTGACATCGTGAGGAAGGTTTGATGAAAGCATGGTGTTTATCCTGATGTTGCCTGGAATATTGAACCAATGCGTAACAAGCCTGCGTGTCTCATGGGCGCCAACGCTCACCACCATACTCTTGGGCTTATCCTCATCACCCGCATTCTCGATATTATAGAACATGAACTCAACATTCACAAACCCCGGATTGTCCGATATGTTCTCAAACGTAACATCCGCCTGATATATGTCGGCTGTATCTGTGGTGACAGTAGTTATCTGAGGGGTGCCTATCTTATAGCAGGCCAGTCGCGCCGGTTCTTCCCAAGAATCGATCTTGTCCTGAAGGCTTACTCCTGAGTAGGACTGAACCCAGTCCAGGATTGAATCAAACGATGCATTGGCAAACTCCTCCGCCATAGTCAGAGCAGAAATTGTATCCACCAGTGTCTCATAGCCCAATACAGCCGAAACAGGAGCAAAGAAATCCTTTGTCTTGAGCGCCAAGGCATTGTCGGCTATATCCTCCCACTCTGGATCAGACATGATACGGTCAAAATCGTACTTGCCCATCAGTATCAAAGCCTTCTCATCTTCGGACAAACCGTTCATTCTCCTCATCCAGTTCTGACTGCCGGACACATCCCCACCTGTTATGGACTCTACCATCCTGTTTGCCATAGGCCAGTCCGAGGAATAGATATTGTATCTGAAATTGTAGAACATCGGACGATAGAAGTACGGATTATCGACCTGAGTCATGGTGAACTGCCCGTTTCTGCCGCCACTGCCGCTGAAACTGCCAGATTCCATCATGAAGTAAATGGTATTGTTCAGGATATTTATAAGTATATCTTTTTCAGACATGTTATTGTTTCCTCTCCTATAACGGCCGCCACCGCTCCATTGGCGTTTCATGTTACGGAACTGGAATCTACCCATGTCAAACGCCCTCTCACGGACCAGTGCCATCTCCGGCTGCAACTCTTCATAAACCGAAGTCCACACCCGCTTGTAGGATGAAAAATGGAGTGGCACCTCCACAAACGAGAAGCGTCTGAACGGGTACTTCATTTCGGCCTGATACTCCATACTCCGTCGCTGGTCACGTATGATCGTGGGAATGGTGTCACGTATGGAGTCCAACACCTCAAACTGGTCGTCCCATCTGCCCAGTTCCCATACAGTATATAAGGTTGAGTCAACCATCAGCGACTTGGGATGATAGTCACCTATCAAAAGCGATACTGACGGTAGTGATGACTCTGGTGTGAATGTGAAACTGGTGGAGTCGGCATTTGCCGTGCAATGTCCCTGCGAGAGAGGTGTCAACCCGGGATTAGGAGTTACGTTGATTTGGAAATCAGTAAAGTATGACATCTGCCATTCCGGACTTTTGTCACTAAACGCCACACCGGGACGGGGGTACCAGTAACTCTCAGGTGTGAGCATTGTGAACTTCCGGTCCTGAAAGAGGTAACGTTTTCCGATATTGAGCATAGAAAGGGCCTTCTTGTTCTCTATCAGTTTATCGGCCGATATATCCAAATAGCAGATGCGCTCATCGGCCATGCCGCTATACTCCATAATAAGGTGTATTGGCTTCGCTGCCGGCAATGAGTCAGCAAAATCCAAAACCACAAGATGCATCAGCCGCTCACAGTTCATCTGATGGCCGGGAGCATCGACACTGTTTAACTTGAATCCGGGATTAAGAGTAAAGACCAGCGATGCGGTATTCTGCCTTGGACTTACAGTCAATTCGGCCCTTATGTCAAGCATGTCACCGTTTTGGGTTACAGACAACAGGCAGGAGTCTGCAACTGCGCCACCGGTATGGACATACCTGTTGTCCAGCTCAACCATATCTGCCCTGTATCTCTCATCCATCTTGAACAGATGCACATGCCTGTATCCTGCATAAAGTCCTCCTATAAGGAAGACCGCCGTCGCGATTCGCCAAGGCAGAAGACTGTACCTTGAATTGGCAAGGCGATGGAACAGCGACACATCCGAAAAAATGAGACCTATACCAAGCAGCAGATAGCACAGCCTGTGGTTTATCAGCCTGGGCAGTCCGCTGAAACCCGTTATCACAGATTTAAGCATAGGCAGATTGAAGCCAATATAATCGAAAAGATAATAATACACATTATCTATATAGAACAGGGTCACGCCTATATATGCCAGAAGTATCACCATTGTGATAGCCTGATTGTTGAGCAGCAGCATCAGTGTTGTTGACAGGCCCACTATGAACACCAGCGTCGGCACACACAGCAACAGGAAATACCATATATAACTGACATAGTCCAAGTCAAATCCGTATTTGATCAGACTCATAATCAAAGCTATCAACGCCACAATAATGTCAAGGATGAAGAACACTTTCAAAGTTGCCCACATCTTTCCCAAAAGGTACTCGGCATTGCTCAGCGGACGGGTGTAGAATATTTCCGACGTATCGAGCTGCTTATCGCGCTTGAGATACTCCGATGCTAAGAAAACCGACACAACGGCCTGCCCCACATTCATTATCAGCATGAACATATAGGGAATCACCGACCTGTTCACCATCTGTGGCTGCTGGTACTGCGAGAGTATATACATTGACCCTAAAATAACCGCAGCAAACAGTGCCAGGAAGGCAAACACCTTGAAGAACCAGCCACGGACCAGCAGTTTTGTCTCGTACTTGGAGACTATGCGTATGTTAGTTATTCCTATCCACATCACTCCTTATCCTTAACCTCCATAAAATAAACGTACGCATGCTCCAGGTTTGGAGGATAGCTGACCGCATCGTAACCGGGGATACTTTTGGCTACTACCTGAATATCCCATCCCAACCCGTTGGGTATAGTCGAAATCACTGCATATTTCCGGTTGATTTCAGCATACTGTTCGTTAGTCACCTTGAGACGCCAGACCTTACCCTCAGTCTCCTTGAGCATCCCGGCAGGTGAACCTCTGAACATAACCTGACCCTGGTTGAGCATAGCCATTTCCGTGCATGAACTTGAAATATCACCGACAATATGGGTAGAGAGAATGATTGTGGTGTCTTTTGAACTGGCCTCACTCAACAGGTTACGGAACCTGATACGTTCCTCAGGATCAAGTCCGGTTGTCGGCTCGTCAACCACCAGGATCTGAGGTTTATGAATCAGTGCCTGGGCAATGCCAAGACGTCGTTTCATGCCACCGGACAAATTCTGCGCATACCTGTCACGGGCTTCATACAGGCCTACCTGTTCAAGCATGGCATCAACTGCCTTGCCGCGCTCTGCAGAGTTTGTCATACCTGATAGAGCGGCGGCATATTCCAGGAATTCACGAACCTTGTACCTTGCAAAGAAACGGAAGTCCTGTGGCAGATAACCCAAAATGCGACGTACCTCCTTACGCTGAGTACGTATGTCGTAGCCACAAACATCGATTTGACCTTCAGATGGCTCCATCAGGGTTACCAGAATACGCATCAGGGTGGATTTTCCTGCACCGTTCGGACCTAAAAGCCCGAACATTCCTGAAGGTATCTCCAGATTGATATCGGTTAGCGCTCTCTTACCGTTGGGATAATAATGACTTAATCCTTTTATAGTTATCGACATGATAAATTCAGCTTCCGGAAAAGCGGTCTTTAACAGACCCTTATGATGTTACAAATCCTTTCAATTCATCATTTGTTGATAGCGGCAGCCACCTCCTCGGCACCTATGGAAAGAGTCACGTACGAAGGTACGGTGCGGGTACAGCATTCGTTCTCACCCCAAAGGAACGGGTAATCATCCTTGTGCTCCAGGAAATCCGGCTGAAGGAGTACCAGACCCGGTACTATACCGCCAGGAATGAAAGTGTAGTCGGCACGGTTGTTGCCGTAAGCCACCTTCTTGGTGTTTACGCCCACTGCCGTGACAAATGACACGTTGGAGTACGGATGGCAGCCGTAAATGAAGTTCAGGCCGGAAAGCACCAGTTCGGGATCGATCAGGTCCGGGAAATAACGCCAGACCATATAGTTGTTCTGAGCCCAACTGATGACACGCTCACTTCCGCCCCATGTTCCGCCGGCAACCGGAACACCGTATGGAGTGGATGCGGCGGTACGTTTTGCATCCTCCACAAATACGGGAACCACCTCACGCACCTGAGCCTTGAAGTCATCGTCCATATATGGAAGCAGCGAGAGAACGGTCGTAAGGTTCACGCGCGGAGCTCTCATGGCACTGCCGCCGCCAGTGCGGTTGTCTTCAGCACCCTGAGGAGCGGTACGGGCAGCCTCAAGCTGGCGCATAACTCCGGGGAGGAAAATGTCCTTGTACTTCTGTTCACCTGTCAGCAACCAGAGCTGGATAGCTGCACTTGAACGGTCGCCGCCACCACGGTTGTTTCTCTGAGCATTGGTATTGGCAACGGAATTTGGTTGCTGGCGAGCCTGATAATCGTCCATATCCTTCCAGAGCTTGAGGGCGTTCCTCTTGCAACGCTCTGCCGTTTCAGGAATATAAGGAGCAAGAACACGTGCGGCATGTGCAAGGGCGGCACATACACTTACATTGCTCATAGGGTTACCTGAGTTATTGGTGAACGCGAAACGGTCGTCAAGAGTGCCTGAATAACGGTTGTCACGCACCTCATAGGGTTTGAGTCTGGGATCATAGATATATCCGTCGGTAATGGTCACGGCATCACCCAGATGGTGGTACTGATGCATGTTACCCTGCACTATACCGCCTGCAATGAATCCGATGTTCTCAATCTGTGCGCAAAGGTTCAATGCACCGTGCTCCACCTGCTGTATCATATCGGGCAGGCCATCGGGACGGTGTATGTCAACAAACTGGGTTTTCTGGTCAATAAAGGTTTCGTCACGTTCGGGACGCAGGACATCCCACACCTCAGCAAGCTGGTTGGTCATGCCGATAACCGTACCGGACTGGATGTCAAAGTCACCTGCATCGTACCATGCGCCTACCGCCAGTCCCGGGATATGTTCGTAGGGTTTATATTTGGTGTTGGTGCTGTTGCCCATGCGATAGCCGTCATGCTGCTGATAGTTCGTGGGGGCCTGGATAGCATCATCCATGTGGGACCGGCCGTGCCATACACGGTATGCCTCATTCACCATCATGTGATCCATCTGGACAGGAAGCCACACGTCCATAGTGTTGTACCATTTCCCGTCATATACGTTCCTGTTGATTGGGAACGGGTTTGTCCTGACGCCATTGTACTCTATATAATAGGTACCCGGTTCCTTAACCGCGCTGAAATCACACTGCGCATAGTTATAACGGTCATAGAAAATCCCCCACTCCTTCACAGCCGGTTCCAGTACCAGTGTGCTGCTGCCGTCGGCATTCACACGGAAGATCCTTGCCTTGGGAGCCACCTTATCATTAGGATCAAGTTCTATAACGGCCACCTTCTTCTGGGCGGGAGTGTAGCCCACCTGTGAGAATCCGACATTCGGTTCCCTGATCCATTCAGGATTTGATGTGGGCTCCACGTACCATTCAAGGACGGTACCGGTCTTACCCGAAGGCAGGAACGAGCGCACCACGAATGTTCCGTTCTGGGAAAGGTTACGGCCGTCAAACAGATTCAGCTCTGTTTCCGAACGGAACATCACACGAAGTGATTCATCCTCTGGAGCCAGAACCAGCGTATGGCCCTTGGATATCGGCTTGGGTACTATAAACTCGTCACGACCGCGGTCATCAAAAGTTGTGAGGCCATAGAACTGTGTTATCTTCTCCTTTACCGGCCTCATCTCCGTGTCACTGGAAGGATAGCGCGGGAAAATCTCGGACTGCCCGTCCACCAGATAAGTCTTGCCATAGTATGAAGCGGGGAAGAACTCCATGTTAAGACCGGCCTTGCCGGCCAGTTCCTGAGGAAGAGGCTTGTCCAAGGTGACCGACATGCGGAAACCCTTGTCCTCCTGCTTCACGTTTATTCCGTACTCGAATCCGTAATCCTGATACCTGAACAGGCATTTGATCTCGCCACCCAGCGTGTCAACGGTACGCTGGGTCATATCAGCGTATATATCCCACTGCTCGGGGGTGTTCATCAGACGCACGCCTCCGCCGGTGGCTATCCTTACCCCCTGCTGGATAATCTCTATTCCTGCAGTCTTTTCATCACAGAATATACCATGATACTGGTTTGAATAGACCAGCACATTTACACCGCGGGTCTCGAAATACCCCTTCTCATTGATCTCAAGCTTTCCTTGATCCGTTGGTTCGGAACAGGAAACCAAAGCACATAAAACAGTAGCAGTGATTAGCAAAAATCGTTTCATAAGTTTTCAAATTAAGGCTAATGCACAAAGATACTGCAACCCGCGGGAATATAAAAGCAGTTAACTATTTTTATATTCCGGAACAGCGCCGGTCTTCATTCAGGGGATTCCGGAGAACGGATAAGTGAAAGGTTTTTAAAATAAGCCAACCCTGCACAAAAAAATGAGTATCTTCGCAAACCAAAAACAACAGGTATGAAGAAACGCGTTCTCGTAACATACAACATGTTCCGCACAGGATATGCGGAACTGATCAGGAAATTCGATGTGACATTTCCACCCGAAGGCCGTGAAACATTCACTTACGATGAGGTGTATGAGATGCTCCCCGAATATGATGTGCTTCAGTCCATGTTCAATTTCCCTGTTGACCGCAAGCTGATGGAGCGCGGCCTTCCCCGCCTGGAGCTGGTGAGCAACTATGCTGTAGGATTTGACAATATAGACATACCTGCGGCAACCGGACTCGGCATCGCGATAACAAACACTCCCGGCCCTGTCACCGAACCTACGGCTGACCTGGCGTTCGGCCTCATGCTGGCTGTCGCACGCCGCATCACCGATGTGGACCGTCGCCTGCGCATACCGGGAGCGTTGGAATGGACCTTACTGGCCAACCTTGGCTACTCCTTAGGGGGTAAGACTTTAGGAATATTGGGAATGGGACGCATCGGTCAGGCGCTGGCGCGTAGGGCCGCGGCCAGCTGCATGAAGGTGGTTTATCACAACCGCCACCGTGTAAGTCCCGAAACAGAACAGCAGTACAACGCAAGATACGTGGAATTTGAAGAGCTGCTAAGGATTTCGGATTTCATATCGGTCAATGTTCCCTATTCCAAGGAAACGTGGCACCTCATCGGGAAGGAGCAGATAGAGCTGATGAAACCTACAGCCATTCTTGTCAACACCGCACGCGGACCTATTGTAGATGAACTTGCTCTCGCTGAGGCGCTCAAGGAGAAACGCATCTGGGGTGCAGGCCTGGATGTATTCGAGTCCGGTGACAAGGTAAGTCCTGAAATCCTTGCCTGCAACAACGCCGTAATCACACCTCATATAGGTACACAGACATACGATGTGCGCAATGAGATGGCAGAGTATGTGTCACGCAACATAATCAACTTCTACGAGGGCGGTCCGGTTGCATTTGTAAACAAAATAAACGGGAGATGATGGCTGCAAACGTTAGTCTGCTTGACAAGCTTGATGGCCTTGAAGCCCGTTTCCAGGAGGTGAGCCTGCTCATAACAGACCCGTCTGTGATAGCCGACATGAAACGGTTTGTCAAGTTAAACCGCGAGTACCGGGACCTGGAACCTGTAGTAGCCGCACGAAAGGAATACATAAAGCTTCAGGACAGCATAACCGAGGCACGGGAGCTGATGGTGACTGAGAGCGACCCGGAGATGCGCCAGATGGCCCGTGAGGAGCTTGACAGTGCCACAGCGCGCCTGACACAGCTTGAAGAGGAGATAAAACAGATGCTCATCCCTGCCGACCCGCAGGATGACAAGGACGTGATAATGGAGATACGCGGCGGTACGGGAGGTGACGAGGCTGCGATTTTTGCAGGGGACCTGTTCCGAATGTACAGCAAGTATTGTGAGTCGCGCGGCTGGAAGACAGCAGTATCATCCTGCTCAGAAGGCCCATCAGGTGGATTCAAGGAGATCATATTCACTGTGAGCGGCGAAAAGGTCTATGGTACGCTCAAATATGAATCAGGTGTTCACCGCGTGCAGAGGGTTCCTGTAACCGAGACTCAGGGACGCATCCATACATCGGCAGCAACGGTTGCCGTACTGCCGGAGGCCGATGCATTCGAGGTCGAGATAAACGAGGGAGAGATCAGATGGGACACATTCCGCAGCGGAGGTGCCGGAGGACAGAACGTCAACAAGGTAGAGTCCGGCGTGAGGTTACGCTACAATTGGAAAAATCCTAACACCGGAACGGTAGAGGAGATACTCATAGAATGTACCGAGACCCGTGACCAGCCCAAGAACAAGGAGCGTGCGCTCTCCCGCCTGCGCACCATGATATATGACCGTGAACATCAGAAATATGTGGATGACATAGCGGCCCGCCGCAAGACAATGGTCTCCACAGGTGACCGCTCTGCCAAGATACGGACCTACAACTATCCGCAGGGACGCATAACCGACCATCGCATAAACTGGACCTCATACAACCTGCCAGGCTTCATGGACGGAGCCATACAGGAATGCATAGACCAGCTCACAATAGCCGAGAATGCAGAACGTATGAAAGAAGCTGAAATGTAAATATTTTTCACCATTTTAAGATATGACAAGAAACGAACTGTATGCAAACATACAACGCAAGAAATCATTCCTGTGTGTCGGTCTTGACACTGACTTGCGCAAGTTGCCGGAGCATCTTCTCAGTGAGGAGGATCCGGTTTTCGCTTTCAACAAGGCCTTAATCGACGCCACCGCTGACTACTGCATTGCCTACAAACCGAATCTGGCCTTCTACGAAAGCATGGGCCTCAATGGCTTGCAGTCGCTCTACAAGACCATAGATTACATACGCGCCAGCTATCCTGACCAGTTCATAATAGCCGATGCCAAGCGCGGTGACATAGGCAACACCTCAACGATGTACGCCGGGAGCTTCTTCAACGAAATGAACGCCGATGCCGTGACAGTAGCACCATACATGGGCCAGGACAGCGTGACACCGTTCTTAGGACATGAAGGCCGCTGGGTAATCCTTCTTGCGCTCACCAGCAACAAGGGTGCCGATGACTTCCAGTACATGCAGGATGCCCAGGGCACTCCTCTTTATCAGAAAGTACTGCTCAAGTCGCTGGAATGGGGCGGTAACCCTGACAACATGATGTATGTGGTGGGTGCCACACGCGCCGGGATGCTCACTGAAATACGCCGCACCGTACCGGACAGCTTCCTGCTCGTTCCAGGCATTGGAGCACAGGGCGGATCCCTGGCAGATGTATGCAGGTTCGGCATGAACAGCCAATGCGGTCTGATAGTAAACAGCAGCCGCGCAATCATTTACGCTGACCAGACAGAGAGGTTTGCTGAGGTGGCCCGCATCAAGGCTATGGAAATCCAGAGGGAAATGGAGTCTTTCCTTTAGGACTCTGACACCGGAGTTGACATTGACGTCGGCCGCCATCCGGTGTCGAGCACAACTTAAAAGGCCAAAGTAATAACCCTCGGATTGCCGGAATTCACATTATTTTATTAAATTTGCAAGTCTATACATAAACTGACTACATACATGGAATTTACAGCAAAACAGATAGCGGAGTATCTGGGGGGCACCGTTGACGGTGACGGGAACGCGACCGTGAATACTTTCGCCAAGATTGAGGAGGGGCAGCCTGGTGCGCTCTCTTTTCTTTCAAACAGTAAATACACACATTTTCTATATTCCACCAAATCCAGTGTCGTGCTGGTCAACAGGGACTTCAAGCCCGAACAACCCGTAAGCGCCACTCTTGTGAGGGTCGATAACGCATACGAAAGCCTTGCAAGGCTCATGTCGCTCTATGCGTCCATGAAACCCGGGAGAACGGGAATCAGCCCGCTCGCATCGGTATCGGACAAGGCCACTGTCGGCCGGAACGTCTATATCGGGCCCTTTGCGGTAATTGAGGATGGTGCAACGGTCGGTGACAATACACAGATATATCCCCATGTGACAGTAGGTGAAGGCGCCCACATCGGTGACGGCTGCATCCTTTATCCCCATGTCACCATCTACTACGGGTGCAGGATCGGCAGCCGTTGCATCCTGCACGCAGGCAGCGTGATAGGTGCCGACGGATTCGGGTTCGCTCCGACATCCGACGGTTACGACAAGATTCCGCAGATAGGTATTGTCGAACTGGAGGACGATGTAGAGATTGGCGCGAACACCTGCATTGACCGTTCCACCATGGGCCGCACCGTCATTCACAAGGGTGTAAAGCTTGACAATCTTATCCAGGTGGCACACAATGTGGAGATAGGTGAGAATACGGTCATGTCAGCCCAGACTGGAATAGCCGGCTCAAGCAAGGTAGGCTCATGGTGTATGGTGGGCGGGCAGACCGGCATCTCAGGACACATTTCACTCGGAGACCATGTGAACATAGGAGCCCAGTCAGGCATCCTTGGCAACATAAAGGACGGACAGACCATAATGGGATATCCTGCCTTTGACTACAAGTCTTTCATGCGTTCATCGGTAATCTTCCGCAAGCTTCCTGACATGAACAAGGAGATTGATGCTTTGCGCAAGGAGGTCGATGAACTAAAAGCAAAACTTCAGGAAAAATAACTCAAGATGTACAAACAGAAGACTTTAAAAGATAGCTTCTCATTAAGTGGAAAGGGCCTTCACACAGGTCTTGACCTAAAAGTGACATTCAAGCCGGCACCAGCCGACTACGGATACAAGATACAAAGGATTGACCTTGACAGCCAGCCTGTAATAGAGGCTTTCGCCGAAAACGTGAGGGAGACCCAGCGCGGAACGGTGCTCTTCAAGGGCAATACCAAAGTCAGCACAGTGGAGCATGCCCTGGCCGCCCTTTACGCGGCAGGAATAGACAACTGCCACATTGAGGTGAACGGTCCTGAATTCCCTATTCTGGACGGCAGCGCCATGGAATATGTGGAAAACATACAGCGCGTCGGAATCCGTGAGCTGGATGCCCTCAAAGACTTCTATGTGGTGAAGAACAAGATAGAGGTCAAGGACGAGACCACGGGATCCTCCATCATCCTGCTTCCCGACAACGAGTTCAGCGTAAACGTCCTCATCTCCTATGACTCCAAGATTCTCAACAACCAGTATGCATCGCTTGATGACATGAAGGATTTCCCCGCCGAGATAGCCAAGAGCCGCACATTCGTTTTCGTGCGTGAGATAGAGCCGCTTCTTGGTGTGGGACTCATCAAGGGAGGCGACCTGGACAACGCTATTGTCATATACGAGCGCGAGATGCCCCAGGAGCGTTATGACAAGATATGCGATATCATGGGAGTGCCCAAAATGGATGCCACCAAACTGGGCTATATCATGCACAAGCCCCTGCAGTGGGACAACGAGCCTGCCCGTCACAAGCTGCTTGACATAATCGGCGACCTGGCACTGGTGGGAAAACCCATCAAGGGCCGCATCATAGCCACCCGGCCCGGCCATACCATCAACAACAAGTTCGCCCGCATACTGCGCAAGAACATCAAGCTGAACGATGTGCAGGCACCGGCATACAATCCGTCGGTCCCTCCTGTCCTGAACCACGAGCAGATACTTGCCATAATGCCCCACCGCTTTCCCATGCTCCTCATCGACAAGGTCATTACGCTCACCGACCTCTATGCTGAAGGTGTGAAGAACGTCACCAACGGGGAGATCTTCTTCACCGGTCATTTCCCTGAACACCCCATTATGCCCGGAGTTCTTATCATAGAGGCAATGGCCCAGCTCGGAGGTATGCTTGCCATGCAGTATGCCGAGAATCCGGCAGAATATGAAGCCCTGTTCGCCAAGATAGACAACACCAGGTTCCGCCATGCCGTTGTTCCGGGTGACACCTTGCTCATGCGGGTAGTCAGGACGGCTCCCGTCCGCCACGGGATGCTTGCGCTCAAGGGCTACACCTTCGTGGCGGAAAAACTCGTGGCAGAATCTGAATTTATGGTACAAATCATCAAGAAGAACTGAATATGATAAGTCCGTTAGCCTACGTTGACCCCTCAGCCAAGATCGGGGAAAACACCGAGATAGGTCCCTTCTGTTACATAGACAGGAATGTGGTAATAGGTGACAACAACATACTTATGCCCCATGTAAGCGTGATGTACGGTTCACGCATCGGGAACGGCAACACGATACATCCGGGGGCTGTGATCGGCGGTATTCCCCAGGACCTCAAGTTCGTGGGCGAGGAGAGCACAGCCGAGATAGGTGACAACAACCGCATCCGCGAGAATGTGACTATCAACCGTGGAACCGCATCAAAAGGAAAGACGGTTGTAGGCAGCAACAACCTGCTTATGGAAAGCATGCATGTCGCCCACGACTGCGTGGTCGGCAACCGCTGCATAATAGGAAACAGCAGCAAGCTTGGCGGGGAAGTGGTGGTCGATGACCATGCAACCATCAGTGCAGGTGTCCTGATACATCAGTTCTGCCATATCGGCGGATATGTCATGATACAGGGAGGAAGCGGTGTCAGCCAGGACATCCCGCCTTTCGTGATGACCGGACGCACTCCGCCCACATATATGGGAATAAACCTGATCCGTCTGCGCCGCGAAAGCTTTACACCGGAGACCATCGAGGCCATACACAACGCATACCGCACACTGTACGGTAACGGAATGAACGTTTCGCAGGCCTTGTCAGCACTCAGGGAGAGTCCTGCCGCCGAGGTTCCCGAAGTCAAGTACATTATAGATTTCATTTCATCATCAGAGCGCGGAATCATTCGCGACAGATGACAAACAAACACCTGAATTATGATATACAGATTCGTTTTCGTATCCGATGAGGTTGATGACTTCTACCGCGAAATCCAGATCAACTCCTCCGCATCTTTTCTTGAACTGAGCAATGCCATTCTGGCTTCGGTCGGTTATCCCGATGACCAGATCACCTCATTCTTCATCTGCAAGGACAACTGGGAGAAGCGTGAAGAGATAACCCGTGAAGAGATGAACACAAGTTCGGAGGTTGACAACTGGGTCATGGCCGACACTTCACTCGATGAGCTTATCGAGGACGAGCACCAGCGTCTGATATACGTATTCGACCCGCTTACCGAGCGCTGTTTCTTCATCGAGCTCAAGGAGATAATAACCGGACGGAGCCTTGACAAGGCAGTCTGCACAAAAAAAGGGGGTAATCCTCCCAGGCAGACCATCGACTTTGACGAACTTGCCAAGACATCAACCGTACTGGACACCGGCGAGAACTTCTACGGGGATGAAGGGTTCGATGACAGCGAACTTGACCAGGAAGGTTTCGACATGGGCGGTGATACCGGAGGAGATGTCAGTCTTGATTCCATTGACGACCTTTATTGAGTGAAGAGCCTTGCCGTCATACTCGGGCCTACCGGCGTGGGAAAGACACAGCTCTGTCTTACTCTGGCCGGTCTTTTCGGTTCTCCGATAATATCGGCGGACTCAAAACAGATGTATGAGGGCATTGAACTGGGAACAGCCGCCCCTACCCGTGAGGAGAGGGAGAGAGTGAAGCACTATTTTGTAGGAAACCTCCAGCTGGAAGACTATTACAGTGCAGCAATGTATGAGGAACAGGCCCTGGAGCTTATCGGTGAACTGTTCCGTAGCCACGACACACTGATTGTAACCGGCGGTTCCATGATGTATATCGACGCTCTCTGTTACGGCATCGACATGATTCCCACCGTAACTGAGGATATCAGGAGCCAGGTACTCCAGCGCTACCGTAACGAAGGACTTGAAAGCATGACAAGAGAGCTGAAGCTGCTGGATCCCGTCTATTGGAAACAGGTGGACATCAGAAACCCTAAGCGGGTCCTGCATGCCCTGGAGATATGTTACATGACCGGACGTCCCTACTCCAGCTTCCGTACCGGAAAGAGAGCCGAGCGGCCGTTCAATATTATAAGGATAGGACTTACCCGCCCGCGAGAGGAGCTATACAGCAGAATTGACCTCCGGGTGGACCGCATGATTGAGGCTGGCCTGGTAGAGGATGCACGCAGACTCTATCCCAAGAGACACCTCAACTCGCTGAACACAGTCGGTTACAAGGAGCTGTTCAGCTGGATGGCCGGCGAGACGGACCCTCAGGGAAACCCATGGACACTGGAAACGGCCATCAGCAGGATAAAACAGGACACAAGGATATATTCCCGCAAACAGATGACATGGTTCAGAAGGGACACCGCAACACGCTGGTTTAACCCCGATGACACCCAGGCTATAATAGATTATATAAAGGAGATGAGCAATGCTGATAAGACTGTATGAAAAGAATACCAGCCAGCGCGACCTGGACCGCGTGCTGGACATTCTGAACGGAGGAGGAGTAATAGTGTTCCCGACTGATACCGCCTACGCTTTGGGGTGTCACGCCCTCAAGGAGCGTCCCATCGAGCGTATCTGCAAGATCAAGGGCATGAACCCTCAGAAACACCGTTTCTCCATCGTCTGCTATGACCTGAGTGACATAAGCCAGTATGTACAGATAGACAATGCAACCTTCAAGACAATGAAACGCAACCTGCCCGGCCCGTTCACTTTCGTGCTGAAGGCAGGAAACCGTCTGCCTAAGATTTTCAGCAACCGGAAGGAGGTGGGAATCCGCGTGCCGGACAATGACATCACACGTGAAATCTGCCGCCAGCTGGGAGCTCCCCTGCTCTCCACGACCGTTCCCTACGACGAATCCGATGACATAGGCTATCTGACCGACCCGGAACTGATAGACGAGCGGTTAGGCGATGATGTTGACCTGATAATCAACGGAGGAGCCGGAGGTTTCGAATACTCCACGGTTGTCTATTGCGTGAACGGTGAACATGAAATACTCCGTCAAGGTAAAGGAACACTTGATGAATAACTATTTAAATTGCATAATATGAAAAAGTTATCCTTAGTACTGATTACATTTGTAACAGCCCTGAACCTAACAGCTCAGGAAAAAGTGCTTACCATAGACAGGATAATTGGAGGAGAATTTTCCGCAAGAGGCTCCATAGCCGCCACACCCCTTGCCGACGGAGAACACTATCTTACCGGTTCCGGAGCCAATCTGATATTGAAACGGTCATTCAAGACCGGTGCCGTTGTGGATACGATACTCAATCTTCAAGAAGCCAAAGGAGAGCATCCGGACCGCTTCGAAGGTTTCATACTCTCACCGACTGAGGATATAATCCTGCTCCAGACCAATTCCCAAAAGATTTTCCGTCGGTCGTTCACAGCGGAATACTATATATTCAATATCCGCAACAACAGGATAGAACCTCTATCTCAAGGGGGACCACAACAGGTTCCGGCATTCTCCCCCGATGGACATAACATAGCTTTTGTTCGCGACAATAACATATTTCTGGTCAAGCTGTTATTCAACAATGCTGAAGTAAAGGTCACGAAGGACGGATTGCCCGGCAAGATTCGTAACGGAATCCCCGACTGGGCCTACGAGGAGGAGTTCGGATTCACTCGGGCGTTTGATTTCAGTGCAGACAGCCGCATGATAGCATGGATACGCTTTGACGAATCAGATGTGGAAAGCTACAGCCTGCCCTTCTTCCTGACATCGTCCGATAATAGCGCCTATTCCCAAAAACTGCTGGAATACCGTCCGCAGCAATATCCTACCGCAGGAGCCGCAAACTCCAAGGTATCGGTTCATTCATTCGACATAAGCAGTTCCGTGATTCGCGACATGGATCTGAAACTTGACAGCACAGATTACATACCGCGCATCAAGTTCGTGGAGAACAAGGACAACAACCTGTTCATTTTTACTCTGAACCGCCGTCAGAACAAGCTGGAGATCTATTCCGCCAATCCCCGCTCTACAATCTGCAACATGATTCTGCGTGAGGAAGAGAGCACCTATATCGATGAGTTCGTCTATATGGACGCACAGTTCTTCGGCGACCGTTTCATCATGCAGAGCGAACGTGACGGACACCGGCACCTCTACCTGTATGACCTTAGCGGAAGACTGCAGCGCCGTATCACCGAGGGTAACTACGAGGTTCTTGCCCTGCATGGATATGATTCCAAGACAGGCACAGTCTTTTACGAGAGCAATGAGACCGGTATTTATGACTGCGCAGTCTGGAAAATTGACGGCAAGGGCAAGAAGACAAGACTGACTCAGGAAAAAGGCACCAGTCATGCCAGGTTCAGCAACGGCTGCAAGTATTTCCTGAACTCGTGGTCCGACATGGAGACCCCACCCCGCATCACCCTTATGGACGCGGGCGGGAAGACTCTCAAGACTCTTGAGGACAATGCATCCCTTGCCGGCGCTGTCAAGGCACTGGATTTCCCGAAAAAGGAGCAGTTCTCATTCACGACTGTTGACGGAACGACTCTTTACGGCTGGATGGTGAGACCATCGGGTTCAAACACCCCTTGTCCTCTCATCCTTTACCAGTACAGTGGCCCCGGATCCAACGAAGCAATCTGCGAATGGGGAGCCGGATTTTACCCAGGTGGGGTGTTCGAAGCGCTTCTCACTAAGATGGGATATGCTGTAGCGGTGGTTGACGGACGTGGCACAGGACGACGCGGAGCCGATTTCAAAAAACAGACTTACAAGCGTTTAGGCGTATTGGAAAGTCAGGATCAGGTGGCTGCAGCCAAGTATCTGGGCTCCCTTCCCTACATAGATTCCGACCGCATTGCCATCTGGGGGTGGAGCTATGGCGGTTACAATACACTCATGTCCATGAGCGAGGGCTCTCCCGTGTTCAGATGCGGCGTTGCTGTAGCTCCCGTAACCGACTGGCGCTACTACGATGCCCCCTATACCGAACGTTTCATGCAACAGCCCAAGGAGAATCCCGACGGCTATCGCGAGGCATCGGCCATTGAACGGATTGGAAAGCTTCACGGCAAGCTGCTCATTGTCCACGGCCTGGACGATGACAATGTCTTCTTCAGCAACACAGCCTCCTATATCGAAGCTCTGATAAACGCAGGAGTGGATTTCGATATGCAGGTCTATCCCGGCAAGGAGCACAGCATCACCGGCTACTCCCACCGCAAGCACCTATTTACCCGCATCCTCCGCTTCTTTGACGAGAACCTGAAATAATTCTGATTTTTAGGGATATTTTTTTGAGGTAATCAGTATCTGAAACCTCGCCGAACTATCAGTTTGGCTACTGCAAATGAAACTTGAGCATGTTGCTATCAAAGCTACCAAATCTTTCAAGTGGCAAACTATATTCAGACCACAATCTGCTTCTCAGATGATAACTGCAGTAATGTCCCAACACTCCACCAAATGAGTTAAGCGATGCTCTCAATTTGAAAGCAAAAAAAACACTGCCTTTTATGAACGTGTTGCACTTTGACATCAACTTCCTGATACATATTTGATTTGACAATGATGGATAAATATAAGGAAAAAAAGTGCAATTGGGACAGCCCCATTTGTGTGCGGCTCAAAAAATTCAAAAAAAATTCATTTATAGTACAAAATTATGAAATATTGGTAACTTTGTAGCGAAAACGATTATTATATGAAAACGACATCTGTAGCACTTGGTTCTCATTTTGAGGATTTTATCCAAGCCAGTATCTCGAGTGGACGTTACAATAATGCCAGCGAGGTGGTTCGTTCCGGTCTTCGACTTTTGGAAGACCAGGAACAGAAGATGGCCGCACTACGCTCTGCCATAGATAAAGGTTTGAATAGTGGCATTATTGAAGATTTTGATTCCAAGGATTACCTGAAACAAATGAAAGCACGTAAGCATGGTAAGATATGATCTTTCCCTTGTGGCGACAGAAGACCTCTACAATATTTGGGAATATACTGTGAACACATGGTCTGAGCAGCAGGCCGACAATTATTACACTCTACTTGAGCATTCTTTCACAGAAATAGCAGAAAATCCGGAACATTGCGGAAAACCCTATAATGAAATATATCCAGGACTGCGTGCCTTACATGTCAGTCACCACATGGTTTTCTTTGTAATCCAACCCAACGGAAAGGTTCTGATTGTCCGCATTCTTCATGAGCAAATGGATTATGCGCGTCATTTTTAATGTGCAATTGGGGCAATTACTTATAGATTAGGAATATACAGGGAATCTTGTCTAACTGCGGGAGATGACCGCCCCACTCTTTTACGGTGCGGGTGCGGATGTATTCATTCTTTGTGGTCAATCCGGCGGCTATGCAGAGGTGGGTTTGGGTACGGCAGGCTTTCAGTATGTCGGCCATCATCCTGGCGTTGCGGTACGGAGTTTCTATGAAGAGTTGGGTCTGGTTCTCGGTGTAGGCTCTCTGCTCCAGTTTCTTCAGGGTTTTGATGCGCTCATCGGGCTCTATGGGCAGGTAGCCGTTGAAGGCGAAGCTCTGGCCGTTGAATCCGGAGCCCATTACTGCCAGGATTATGCTTGAGGGGCCTACCAGGGGGATTACCTGCAGGCCTTTTCGCTGTGCTATAGCAACCACATCGGCCCCGGGATCGGCTACGGCGGGACAGCCGGCCTCTGAAATTACTCCCATGGGACTACCCTCCTCCAAGGGTTTCAGCATACTTGCAACTTCCTTAGGGTTTGTGTGTTTGTTTAATGTGTAGAATGTGAGCTGGTCTATGTCTATGCTGCGGTCCACCAGTTTGAGGAAACGGCGGGCGGTGCGTACGTCCTCCACTATGAAATGGCATATGCCCAGGATAATGTCGCGGTTGTAGGGCGGCAGCACCTGATCTACGGGAGTTTCGCCCAGAAGGTTTGGAATAAGATATAATGCGGGATTCATGGTGCGAAGGTAGTGCATTTTACACTAACTTTGCAGCCATAAGACATATAAAGTGGAAAGAGGCGATTTTACCATAAGGATAGAGAACGGTCTGGCCTGCGATGCACGTTACAGAATGGCCGCCCCCATCAACATAAGCATCCGTGACGGCTGGCAGGCTGCCATTGTTGGCCCCAATGGTGCCGGTAAGACTCTGTTGGTAAACACTTTGCTGCGTCAGTATCCCCTACTCGACAATCGCGAGGTGGAATACGGCAGCGGCATTTGCGGGGCCGATATCCGCAACATAACCTTCCGCGACAGTTACGGCAGCGCCGACAGCACCTATTTCTACCAGCAACGCTGGAACATGACTGAAATGGGTGAATCGGCAATAGTCCATGACGCTTTCCCGGATGTTAAGGATCCTGTCTGGAAAGAGCGTCTGTTCACCCTGTTTGACCTGCCGTTCATCTGGGACAAGCAGCTTGTAACACTCTCCAGCGGCGAGATGCGCAAGTATCAGCTGGCCCGTTCGCTGGCCGTACGCCCCCGTATGATAATCATCGACAGCCCTTTCATAGGCCTTGATGCCCAGACCCGCGACATGCTCTGCCGCCTGCTGGAAAACCTTGTCACCGAATGGCAGATGCAGATAATCCTCGTGGTATCACGCCGTGAAGACATCCCCTCATTCATAACTCATGTAATAGAGGTACATGACCGCCAATGCAGCACCGTAATGCCAGTTCAGGACTACATGGCTGAGCCCGAAGAAACGCTCCCTGAGCCACTCCTGCCCCAGAATCTGGTGAATCTGATGCACAATTTGCCTGAGAACGGAATGGACTCCGACGAAATAGTACGCTGCAACAAGGTTATACTACAATATGAGAACCGCCGCATCCTGAATGAACTTGACTGGACAGTGCGCAAAGGTGAGCACTGGGCACTCTTAGGCCCCAACGGAAGCGGCAAGTCAGCCCTTCTTAGCATGGTCTATGCTGATAACCCGCAGTCATACGCCTGCGATATTGCACTCTTTGGCCGTCCGCGCGGTACAGGTGAGAGCATCTGGGAGATCAAGAAGCACATCGGGTACGTATCGCCCGAGATGCACCGCTCCTACTGCCGCCGCTACCCCGCCATCGACATAGTGGCATCGGGTCTGCACGACACCATCGGTTTGTATAGAAAAATTACTGCCGATGAACGTGAACGCTGCCGCATCTGGATGAACATTTTCCAGATATCGGATCTGGAGGAGCGTGTCTTTCTGGAACTCTCAAGCGGAGAGCAGCGCATGATCCTGCTGGCCCGCGCGTTCGTAAAGAACCCTTCCCTACTCATTCTTGACGAACCTCTTCACGGACTGGACCGCCAGCGCCGCACCTTAGTAATGGAAATAATAAAGGCCTTCTGCCTCAATCCGCAAAAGACCCTTATCATAGTAACCCATTACCCCGAGGAACTCCCCTCCACCATCGACCACACCCTCACACTCAAACGCAACTCTCAATAAAAATATTCTTACATTAATAGGGAGAACTTTTTGGGGTATCAGTATCTGAAACTACGGACCTTTGAGGTCCTATCCCATTGTCCATCGGCCAATGGGATGAACCTTCTATTTATTTTGCTAACGCAAAAGGGGCCCCTCCCGTTCACAACGACACGGGCGTCGATGGTTTCCGATACTGATACCCCAAAAAGTTCTGCGCACCTTGAATACTCACCGAAAATGGTAAGGTTTTTAATCCAGCTGGAACAGATCGTTCACGCTCTTGCCAAAGTAGGCCGAGAGCTTGAGCGCCAACTCGGTAGAAGGAATGAACTTGCCGTTCTCAATGGCGAATATGGTTTGGCGTGACACACCAATGGCATTTGCCAAATCCTGCTGGGATATTCTCAGAATAGCCCGCTCTACACGTATATTATTCTTCATTGCCGCTCTCCTTTAAGTTGTTTGACAATACCTTTCTCAACACCAGTGAATATACTACTGCTGCAAACGGTAGCCATGAAGCCAATCTCAAAATCAACAATGGAATCACCCCAATATATGAAATTGTCTTCATTGAACGCATCAAATATACCTGATACATGTTTTCTGATAAAGAATGAACATACCCGATTATCAGATATATAATCACGAAACATATCAGCGTACGCACCCTGATGTGACGTATAAACTCATCTTCCTGCTTTTCCTTACTCAAACAGATCAGTATTATCGCAATATATGGAAGTAATATAATCAATCTGAATAATGCAGTATTTGCCTCATATACATCCCAGAACGATTTACCTCCATTCCAAAAAGCGGCATCTCCACGTTTGTACCATATAACGAATACAAAGACGAGCAATGCCGGTATCAGAATCATAGAAACTGCAAGAATATACCAACCGCCCTTTTTGTAAGTACAGGGCAATAACAGGGAACCGTAACTGTTTCCGCCACCTGTACGTTTCAGTATCTTAAGCAACAGGAGATAGCATAACATCATAATATTTGAGTTACACAGATATCTTAATGCCCGATATATCTTTCCTAGTATAGGAGCTTCAATTATTGACCTTAAAACTGTACTCTGATAATTAAAGGTAGGGCTGAATACAAGATTGTGAATAGGACCGTATATCATCTCAACAATGGCTCTTACAATAAAAAGCATAAATAGCGATATAGTAAGGGCACGGTAACGTACCGACGTGACATACTCATCCTCAAACTCTTCTTTTGACAGGCATGCTATCATCAGAGCCACACTGACAAAAACATGTTCGATTCCCAAAAGATATAAATGTATTGTGGCATCCTTAACTGTCATTCCTGTTTTCCTGATGAAGAAGAACAGCACCCAATAAACCACAGCCAGAACACCAGCTGCAAACAAGGCCCATGCCTGCCACCTGTGCGGCAAGAGCGTAAGATGTTTCCTATAATCTCTCATAATTGTAAAGTTTAACGCAACAAAAGTAAAGCGCACTTTACAATTATCCAAGCAAAATTTACACTTTAACAAAAATTATGACGTTTTGGCGACAATCCCTTGTTTACTGGAATTCTATTCTGTCCTTGAAACGACGTTTCAGTGCCGTCTTTTCATCACTGGTCATATTACCTTTAATTACCAGCCTGCGTATCTCCATAGAGTCCATCCAATCAGGTATCTCCACCTTGTCTGTGAATTCCAGTTCCAGTTGGCCGAACTTCTTGATTTCACGCAGTTCCTCCGGGACTTTGGTAACACGCAGAGAAAGGAAAGATGCCTGCGCTTTCATCTTTGACAGATTTGCTTCATCATCCGATACATTCACCGTCCAGCCTATATGGAATGATACGCAGTCGGTTGAATCGGCCGAATAACCGGCTATACCGCCTGACAGTTTCAATGGAATTGTCTTAAGCACCTGTCCGCTCAGAGAATCCACCTCTATATATTTGGCAGGTACCGATGCCATCTGTCTGGCAAAATTATCGCTGTTATGTGGCACCTTGGCAGGAGTAGGTTTGCCGTCTTTGTCAAAAGGCATCAGTTTGAGGAACCATCCGTCCAGCTCAGTAGGCGCCTCCAATGAACAAGCACCGCCACGCAGGCTTGAAGGAGTATTCTTCATTACAATATCCTGCCAGAATGCCCGGTCAGGATTACCCTTGACCGCCTCAACAAACTGTTCCAATATGGGAATTATATCTTTTGCCCATTTGCCCGCACCAAGTTCCTCCAAACGTCCTGTCTTATCCAATACAGTCTGCCAGTCCTGAACCGTTCCGGTCAGAGTAATGGATGGAATGCCGCAACCTACATACATAATAATGAACTCAAAGAATGCCTTGGTGGCTTCCATCAGTACAATCTCCGATGCCATCCGTTCCACAGTTCCTGTAGTTGAAAAGTTGGCAGTCATCAGTTTGGCTACATCGTTTTTGGTATTTGCATCAATCTTACCGGCAAAACCGTCAATTGTGGCGGTCCAGTCAAAATCCGGATGATAGAGTGGATATTCTGACTGTACAACAAGATCAATCTTACCTTCAAAATCCACAAACTTGTCACGGAATCTCTCCGGGTCAGCGTTCACCTCCTGTGAAAAAGCCTGACTGATGAGCATCCATATCACATCCGGCGAAATGCAGACTGGTCTGTGATCGGCAAAAGCCTGAACCATACCGGTAAAGAAAGGAGCATCGGCAGGCATCAAGGGAGTATCCCAGAAACTGGCGGCAATGTAACTGTTATCCAAGCCATAATAGGTTTTACTGCCTAAACCTTTCAGCCTTTCAGCCTGCGACATCCAATTGAAATGCTCATTCTTGGGCTTGGGCAGATTCTCATCCACCACAAAAGTTATGCTACCCGGCTTCTGTTCCAGGATACGCGCCTTTTCAGCACTCATGTTGGCCGATGCACACAACAATAATGCTGCAACGATAAAACTATACCTCATAACAACCGTTTTTTTTATTTCCTCTCAGCAAAAATATCAACAAGTTCCACATTTTTCAAGGAACATGCGTTGCAATATCATTGCAAAGTGTGTTTCCCTAAAAAAGGTTGACTCGGATTGTCTTATCCCTAAGAGAAGTTGACTCTGGTTATTATTATTCCTGCTATAGGTTGACTTGTGGTTGACTTGATTCGTATGCAACCAGAGCTGGTTGCAAAGGTAATGGGTT
>JAGCDE010000044.1 GCA_017651315.1 Bacteroidaceae bacterium | reverse complement strand
GGGCGATTCGCCCTCCTTGTTTTAGTTCGCTAACGCGAACAGGCGTCCTCCGGCCGCTCTCGCTCGTGGTCTCGCTCGCCCCAAATGAGGCTCCTTATCTGTTGTGGGCGATTCGCCCTCCTTGTTTTAGTTCGCTAACGCGAACAGGCGTCCTCCGGCCGCTCTCGCTCGTGGTCTCGCTCGCCCCAAATGAGGCTCCTTATCTTACACTTACCATTTTGGTAGGTTTTTTTTGTTTTTCTACAAGAAAGCCGTTATTTTTACAGGCAATTCAACGACTGATGGCAATGCAGACAAAAGACAAATACATCACACCGGAAACCGAGGTGTTGGAATTACAGACCGAGGGCGGCGTATTAGTAGGTAGCGGCGGTGCCGACCCCCTCATACCAGAGGATATTTAATAGGTTAACATTGAAGATATTTGAGATTGCGTATAGTGGGAGTATATTGACGTTACGTACTGTATCGTTATCCTTCTTGTCTATATATTCCAGATGTTCAAAGTTCTCTAATGTACAGCGCAGACCCTGGGTAAGGTGTTTCTGGCGCATAAACTCATACAGGCTTTTCATCTTACCGCTAACTCCGGACTTGCACTCAATTGGCATCACCTTGAGATCGCGTGCTATGATGTAATCGACCTCGGAACGTGTGCTATCGGCAGTATTCTCCCAATAGTACAGGTCATGCTGTGAACGGGGATTGTTGTATTTTACCAATTCCCAGCCGAGTACCATCTCTGTCAGACCGCCTTTGTTTACAAGTTCCTGAGCTGTTCCGGCAATTATCAGCTCTGTAAGCTGATGTGCTCCGCCCAGATCCATATCTAGGATACGGAGCAACAACCCGCTGTCAAGATATATGTATTTGCGGAATTTGTCATTTACATGGGCACCTAGCGGAAGACCGTTTCCAGCCATGTGGCTGACACGCTTTATTATCCCGGCATCACACAAAAGCGAGAGTGCTTTCTTGACATCATCAGTCCGGTAGCCACCATCCACATGACTGTAGGTAAACTTTTCACCTAACTGCATTACAACACTCTGTAATGTATTACGAAGCAGCGTGGGATCAACCTTTTTTGCATACTTGGGGAAATCATCGTAGTAAGCGAGCTGAATATCATCAAGTTCGGTCTGACACCGGCTATAGTCATGGGTAGTCACCCATGCGGCAACGCTGGCTGGCATACCGCCCACCATGAGGAATGTACGGAACTGTTGCACAAGGTCATTGTGCATGGATGTAAGTAGCGGTTTCTGGGAGTCAGCCTGCTGTTTGGCCTGTATCCAGGAGGATTTACCACAGGCTGCCAGGAACTCATCGAAAGAGAACGGATAGACAAATAGCGAGCGTATGCGGCCCACACCGAACGACGATAGTTCCTTAAGGGCAAATTCAAGCAGTGAACCGGCAGCAACAACATGGAGTTCTGGATAATCCTCCTTAAATGACCAGAGACTCTTGATAGCATCGGCCGAAACTTGTATCTCATCTAAGAACAACAATGTACGACCGGGTATTACCGGAGTGTTGTAATACAGGCTTAAGGTGTTCGCCAATTCGTGTACATCATGGATTTTACTGAACACCTCAAGCATATCAGGGCGTTTTTCAAAATTGACCTCGATAAAATAATCAAATGACTTGCCCAGATGCTGGACAGCCCATGATTTACCCACTTGACGGGCACCTCGAAGCAACAGAGGTTTGAGATCGGGACTGTTCTTCCATTCAAGTAGCAACGCATCAATATGCCTTTCTATATACATACTATGGCTGTTTTAAAGATGATTACGATTGCAAATATAATGCTATTTGATAAAACCGAGAGGAAAAACAAGCTGTTTTTTGATAAAACCGAGAGGAATAATGGGGTATTTTTTGATAAAACCGAGAGGAATAATTTGTCCTTTGATAAACGGATTTGCAGCCCGTAGCTCATCTGAAAGTGTGCGATTTTGGTGATTCGCTCGGGGGCTCGCTCGCCCCAAATGTTTTGTCGCTTTTACGAAGGACAGCTATTCTCTTGACGAAATTTGCGACGAGTGGTGCCGTGAGTTCTATTTCGAGGGCCGTCGCCGCATGGATCTGGTCCGCTTCGGAAACTTCGGTGGTAGCACCAGCTACAATTGGATGTGGAAGGGTTCCTCATACATAGGTCGTAACTTCGAGTCTTACAGAAATGTGTTTGCCATCCCTACAACCGAGCTGACAACTAATCCCAATCTGGTTCAGAATGAGGGTTACAGATAAGCAATAATTGTGTTCTATTTATTTTATATTATGACTTTTAGGATAAAAATCGTTTTGGCTCTTTTTGCAGTCTTGGTATCGGGAGTTGTTCAGGCAAGGAAGCTGATATCCTGGAACATCCAGGACGGGATGTGGTCGGACCAGGCCAACAATTATGACAATTTTGTGGAGTTCCTCAAGACTACGGATCCTGATGTCTGTGTCTTCTGTGAAGCCAAGACCACTCATCTCAAGTCTGGACAATGACCACTACGGGCTGTCGGCCGACTCATCAATCTACTACGTACACGATTATATCAGGAACCAGACTCCCTACATAGACGTTAAAGCCGACAAGCATCCGGGCGAGTTCATCCAATCCAGCCAGAACGGCCGCCGCATAGACTTCATCTATGCCACGGAACCTGTAATCAGGCAGATCAAGAGCGCGGAGATACTGAATTCGGGATACACTGAGCAGCATCGTGCCACCGGTGCCTCATATTGGATACCGTCCGACCATCGGCCCATATTGATAGAGTTCTGAGCGAAAAAAAGTGTTAATTTTGCGACCCGTTAAAGGATTAAAGAAATGAAAAAAGCTATCATCTTAATTGCCTGCATCATGATGTTCCCGATAGTGAACGCTCAGGACACAAACCGCAGGAGCCGATTGGAGAAACACCTTTATTATCTTGCATCGGACTCACTTCACGGACGCAAAGCCGGTTCGGAGGATGGAGCAAAGACACGGGCATACATTCTGGAACAGTGGAAGGGAATCGGCATAGAACCGTTCTTTACCGAAGGTTATGAAATGCCCTTCTCACGCAACGGGTTTGATATGGCGAACCTGGTTGGTGTTATTCCGGGAAATGACCCTGCGCTCAAAAACGAGTACATACTCCTGGGTGCGCATTTTGACCATATTGGCTATAAGAAAGGAGAGATATGTAACGGAGCCGATGACAATGCTTCCGGCTCTACCGCGCTCATAGAGATAGCACGCATGCTCAAGGATAACCAGAACCAGCTGAAGCGCAGCGTGATAATTGCCGCTTTTGACGGCGAGGAAGAGGGACTCTGGGGTTCGGAAGAACTGGCCGTCAGGATGGGCAAGGACACCATTATCTGGGATGTCAAGTGTATGATGAGTATAGATATGGTGGGCTGGTATGCCAAGAACGGCAAGCTGGAACTTCTTGGAGCCGGCACCTTCAGGGATGGAAGGAAACTGCTTGAGGACAACGCAGGAGGGCTCAAACTGAAAATCAGCGATTTTGAGACTGCCGTCATGACCGCCACTGACACCCGCAGCTTTGCCAGAATCTACAATATTCCTACACTTCATGTCTTTACAGGGCTGAAATCCCCGTACCATAAGCCTGAGGACGATGCCGACCTTATTGACTATGAAGGGTTAGACAGCATTACCTGCTTTATAACAAGAGTGACTGAGAGAATGGCATCGGACCCTGACTTTGGCCCATCAGGAAAGATAGCCAACATCCACTCTGGCAAGAACCAGCCATTTGAATTCTCTGTAAACGGCGGATTCACCGGATCTTCGATCGTGTTCCCGGATGCCGGTCTCACGGCAAACGGTAAATTCAGCTGGAATGCAGGTATGGCGGTACAGTTCAACCATGAACTCCGGGGTTATCGTATAGGTGTGTCCTATGAAGCCGCCAGGAGCCGTTTCCCCGATCAGAATGACCTGTACGGATCCTCTCTTACCTATCGTCAGCAGGCTGTCGAAGTACCGCTTACATATATTATCCAGAACAACGATCCTACAGCCAGGTTCTACTTTGGCATTGGTGCCAACGCGCGTTATGTGTTCGGTTCATCGCTCGAAGGCCTTGACTACAAGACTAACAATCTGCAATGGGGGTACCATTTCCTGCTCGGGGCAAAGATAGGGCACCTCTATTTTGAGGATTATTTCCTGAACCAGTGGAACGACCTGTTTGAATCAGACGCCGGTGCGCCTAAAGCCCGGATAAACATTACCACATTCAAAATAGGTTGGGTGTTCTGATTTTTTCTTATATTAGCGGTCAATTATCAGCGGTCAAATGTCGCTTATCCGGTCCCTGAGCCGGCACTGTGTGACGTAAAATATTGTATATAAAATAATTAAACGACCAAGTAATGTTTAAAGGACAACCTAAAGGCCTGTTTGCCCTGGCTCTGGCCAACACAGGCGAAAGGTTCGGCTACTACACCATGCTGGCCATCTTTACCCTCTACATGAGGGCCAAGTTCGGCTGGGATGAGAATGCAGCCGGACAAGTGTATGCAATTTTTCTTGCAGGAGTCTATTTCATGCCCCTGCTGGGTGGTATCATTGCCGATAAGATAGGTTATGGCAAGTGCGTCACCATAGGCGCATTCGTGATGATTTTCGGTTATCTGGCCCTGGCCGTTCCCATGGCCACCCAGGTGATAGACAAATGGACGCTGTTTGCCGGACTGGCTCTTATAGCCGTAGGAACCGGCCTGTTCAAGGGTAACCTGCAGGTGCTGGTGGGTAATCTGTATGATGACCCCAAGTATGCCGACAAGCGTGATGCTGCGTTCAGCCTCTTCTACATGGCCATCAACATAGGTGCTATGTTCGCTCCTGCAATGGCCAAGGCTCTCTATAACCCGCATATTGAGAGTGCCGGTTATCATTTTGTACCTATTGACAATGCAACCGTTGAGTTCGGCGCACAATCAGGTGCATACCTGCAGTCACTGGCCGAAGGATACCGTCTTTGCTTCTTTGTGGCTTGTGCATCATTGGTGCTCTCGCTGCTTATCTATTTCTTCTGCCGCTCATGGTTCAGGCATGCCGATGTAAACACCAAGCAGGCCAAGGCCCAGAACGTACAGATCCAGGAGCTCACTCCCAAGCAGACCAAGGACCGCATCGTAGCCCTGCTGCTTGTGTTCGCAGTGGTAATCTTCTTCTGGATGGCATTCCACCAGAACGGATCCGCCCTGACATTCTTTGCCGATAAATACACCAAACTTAACGGTATTACCGGCATCAACCGCATGTGGTTCAACATCTGGTCACTGGCTCTCATTGCTGTGTCAATCTACACACTGTTCGCCATTTTCCAGAGCGATACCAGGAAGGCCCGTATCATAGCCGGTATTGCTACACTGGCTCTATGGGCAGGTGCCATAGCGTTCTATATGAATATGCCTGATCCGTTCAATGCCGCCACATCTGATTTCCAGCAGTTCAACCCGTTCTTTGTAGTGGCTCTGACTCCTGTATCGGTAGCTGTGTTCGGTGCGCTGGGCAAGAAAGGCAAGGAGCCTTCAGCTCCGGTTAAGATAGGTCTTGGTATGTTGCTGGCAGGTGTGGGATTTGCCGTAATCACAGCAGCATCCACAGACCTTATCTCACCTAAGGACCTGGGTGACCAGGCTCAGAGCGTGCTCAGCCCCAACTGGCTGATAGGTACCTACTTTACTCTGACCGTGGCCGAGCTGCTGCTGAGTCCCATGGGTATCAGTTTTGTAAGTAAGGTTGCTCCTCCCAAGTACAAGGGTCTGATGATGGGCGGATGGTTTGCCGCCACAGCCATAGGCAACTACCTGAGCCGTATCCCGTCGGCCTTGTGGAAGAAGATTCCGCTTATGGCCAACTGGGCGATACTGATAGCACTGTGCGTAATAGCCGGACTTATCATGTTCATACTGCGCCGCAAGTTAGAGGCTGCAACTAAAGACTGATGAGGGTTTGAGGGATTTTGCAGCGATAGATTTTGAAACTGCCAACAATGAACGCTCATCGGTATGCTCGGTGGGCGTTGTTGTTGTTCGTGACGGTGAGATTACGGATACGTTCTATTCCCTTATCCAGCCGGAGCCCAACTACTACAACTACTGGTGCCGGCAGGTGCATGGCCTGAGTTGTGCCGATACTGATGATGCTCCTGTGTTTCCTAAGGTGTGGGAGCAGATAGAGCCGCTGATTGAGGGTCTTCCGCTTGTAGCCCACAACAGTCCGTTTGACGAGGGCTGCCTTAAGGCTGTGTTCCGCGTCTATCAGATGGATTACCCGGATTACAGGTTCTGCGATACGCTCCGTGTCTCCCGACGGAAATTGCGTAATCTCCCCAACCATCAGCTTCAGACTGTGGCACAGGCCTGCGGATTTTGCCTTGAGGAGCATCATCACGCCCTTGCGGATGCCCTGGCCTGCGCCCGGATAGCGATGGAATTGTTGTAGGAATCTGTTTTACAGCAGGAAGTTGCTGAGCATGATAACGATGATGACGAGTGGAGCCACCCATCGGACCATGAAATAGACGAACCTGAAAATCCAGGCCGGTGTGGTGGAGGTGTCGTGACCGGTAAGCTCGTCCAGGAAATCGGCTTTCTTCAGGCGCCAGCCCGCAAAGAGCACCATAATCAGGCTGCCCACGGTTATGAGCACATCGCTTGAGATTACATCAAAGAAATCAAAGATGCTGTTGCCGAGGATGTTGATGCCCGAGAGCATGCCCTGTGACAGGGAGCAGACACAGCCCAGCACTATTATGAGGAGCATGCTTACTGTTACCGCGCCGTTACGGCTCAGTTTCCACTCTTCAATGAAATAGCGCACTATTACCTCAAGCATCGATATGGCCGATGTCACGGCGGCCAGCAGCAGCGAGAGGAAGAACAGTATGGCGATGATACCGCCGCCTGGCATTGAGGCGAAGACTCCCGGAAGGGTGATGAACACCAGTCCGGGCCCGGCATTTACAGCCGGAGCGGTGCCGTTCATGAATGCGATTGCATAGACCGCTGGAATGATGGCCAGTCCGGCTATTATGGCAAACAGAGTGTCTATGAGGCCGGTGGTGATGGCGGTCATTGCTATGTCCTCCCTGGTCTTGACGTAGGAGCCGTAGGTGAGCAGTATGCCTATTCCTATGCTCAGTGACATGAACGCCTGCCCCAGTGCGGTTATGAGCACCTTGCCGTCTATCTTGCTGAAATCAGGTATGAGCAGATATTTCGTGCCCTCCGCCGCTCCCGGCAGTGTGAGGGAACGTATGGCAACCAGTATGATTGTGACCGAAAGCACCGTCATCATGGGTTTGGAGAACCTCTCAATCCCGTTCTTCACACCACCGAAATTGGCAGCGGCGGTTACAACCAGAAAGATGAGCGTATATACCAGCGGTTCCCAGGTGGAGCTTATGAATCCGCCGAATGCACCAGCATAGTCGGCATCGGGGACGGTAAAGTTGAAAGCGCAGGCCTGCACCAGATACTTGACCGACCAGCCGCCCACCACAGTGTAGAACGCCATGATGACTATGGGGGTAAGCAGCGTAAGGAACCCGGCCCAGCGCCAGCGCGGGGCTCCCAGTTCATTATATACACGGGTAACGTTGGTGCGGCATTTGCGCCCCAGCGTAATCTCGGTCATAAGCACGGGAATACAGATGGTCAGGAGCAGTACCAGATAGACGAATATGAACGCGCCGCCGCCGTTCTGGGCCGCCAGGAACGGGAAACGCCACAGGTTACCCAGTCCAACGGCCGAACCGGCCATAGCCAGGATCATGCCCACGCGGCTGTCAAAACGCTCCCTCTTTTTCTCCATCCGGAACAGTTGTCATGCTTTGATATTAGGCTCCTCCAGTCCGTAACCGGCCTTCTTGTCAACTGCCTTGAGACGCATGGCAAGCAGCAGGGCAACAATACCGAACAGGGCAAAGATTATCATGGGCAGAGTGTAGCTGTATAGTGTTACCTCAGCACCCTCAACCAGACGTGTGCCGACTTTGCAGTACTTGTTAAGTATGCTGCCTATGAGCAGTGGAACGAATCCAAGGCCGATGTTCTGAACCCAGAAAATCAGGGCGTATGCTGAACCTACCAGTTTCTGCGGGATAATCTTGGGTACGCTGGGCCACATGGCTGACGGCACAAGTGAGAATGCTACGCCCAGTATAATCATGATGAATGCAGCAAACCACCAGTAGTTGAGCAGCGGCAGGGCAAACAGTACGTGTACCAGAATAAGCAGCAGTGAACCTATGATCATGATGGTGGCACCCTTGCCCTTCTTGTCATAGATACCTCCAAAGAGTGGGGTCATGATAAGATTGCCGAACGGGATCAGGCTCGGTATGAGACCTGCCAGCGTAGTGTTCACTCCGTATTTGTTCTCCATAAGCGATGCCGCATATTTCATGAACGGGAACACTGCTGAGTAGAACATGAGGCAGAGCAGGGCGATAAGCCAGAATCCGCGGTTGGTGATTATCAGCTTGAGGTCCTTTACCTTGAATACGTCATCGGGCTCAGTCTGCGCCTGTGCAACCTCGGAATCAAACTTCTTGTCCATGTGGCAGAATACCAGATATGCCAGGAAACCTATGCAGAGCAGGATTGCAGACAGCAGAAGTGGGGCTGAGACTGAAAAGTGTTTGGCTATCATGGGGCAGAACACCAATGCTGCGGCTGTTCCCAGACGAGCTACTGCCACCTGAACGCCCATAGCCAGTGCCAGCTCCTTGCCGGCAAACCATTTGGTGATGACTTTTGACACCGTGATACCGCAGTTCTCGGTACCTACGGCGAATATGGCATATCCCAGGCAAGCTACGAATACCTGAGTGCGCATGCCGAATATGGTTCCGGCCTCGGGACCCGAAGATATTTGAGTGACTGCGTAGTATTTGATCAGTGCACCGGCAAGCATCAGTATGCAGGTTACTATTCCGGTGAACCTTACACCCATCTTGTCCAGGATGATGCCTCCGAATATGAGCATGAACAGGAACACGTTGAACCAGCAGTAGGCCCAGTTGAACTGGCCGAACTCAAGGCTGGTCCAGCCCATCTGCTCCTCGAGCATGGTCATGAGGGGTGAAAGGGCATCGGTAAGGAAGTAGCCCCACATCATGGTGAATGAAACGATTATAAGGGCAGCCCAGCGTGCCCCCTTGCTCTCACTGATCTTCTTGATTGCGGTTTGTGACATATTTTTATTATAATTATGATTATTCCGAGGTGCAAAATTATGAATTTCTTACTAATTTTGCAGCGCTGCTGAGAAGCAGATAGTTGTGAAGATGAAAAAAACTTGAACCAATGATTTTGTTTATAAGGATTTGGAGGTGAAAATAGACGAACTGACAGCTGTATCCCCTATAGACGGGCGATATCGTGGCAAGACACAGGAACTTGCATCTTACTTTTCAGAGTACGCCTTGATACGTTACAGGGTGAGGGTTGAGACAGAGTACTTTACGGCACTCTGCGAATCAGGTCTGCCGCAACTGGCTGCTGTCCCGCGTGAATCCTTGGACAGCTTGCGACATATCTGGCAGGATTTCAGCGAGGAGGATGCTGCACATGTAAAGGATATCGAGAAGGTTACCAACCATGATGTCAAGGCTGTCGAATATTTCCTCAAGGAGAAATTCGACCTGATTCCCGAGCTGGTCCCGTATAAGGAGTTCATACATTTCGGACTGACGTCCCAGGACATAAACAACACTTCGGTGCCCTTGTCAATCAAGGAGGCATTGGAGAATGTATATTATCCTGCCATACAGTCACTTGTTGACAAACTGGAGGAGTATGCCGTGCGTTGGAGGGATATCCCCATGCTGGCGCGCACTCACGGACAGCCTGCGTCGCCGACACGCTTGGGGAAGGAGATTGAGGTGTTCGCATACCGCTTGCGTGAGCAGCTCAAGCAACTCAAGGCTGTTCCCATGTCGGCGAAGTTCGGCGGTGCCACCGGTAACTTCAACGCCCATCATGTGGCTTATCCCGATATTGACTGGAAGGATTTCGGAGCCAGGTTCCTGAGCGGGAAGCTTGGACTGGTCCGTGAGGAATACACCACCCAGATTTCGAACTATGACAACCTGGCTGCCCTGTTCGATGCCATGAAGCGCCTGAACACCATACAGATTGACATGAACCGCGACTTCTGGCAGTACATATCGATGGATTACTTCAAGCAGCGGATCAAGGCCGGAGAGGTTGGTTCAAGCGCAATGCCCCACAAGGTCAACCCGATAGACTTTGAGAACGCCGAGGGCAACTTAGGCATGGCGAACGCCATATTGGAGCATCTGGCTCGCAAACTGCCTGTCTCCCGCCTGCAGCGTGACCTGACCGATTCCACGGTAATACGCAATATCGGAGTGCCTTTCGGACATCAGATGATAGCCATAGCCAGTTCTCTCAAGGGGTTAGGCAAGCTTCTGATTAACGAGCATAAGATTGCCGCTGACCTGCAGGGATGCTGGAGCGTGGTGGCCGAGGCCATCCAGACCATACTGCGCCGGGAAGGCTATCCGCATCCGTATGAGGCGCTCAAGGCACTTACGCGTACCAATGAGGCTATTACGGAAAAATCGATAAAGGAATTCATCGGCAATCTTGAAGTGAGCGAGAGTGTCAGGAAAGAGTTGTCAGCCATATCGCCTGAAAACTATTTCGGAATATAGTATATGGTCCTGGCCGTCTTATGAATGGTCCGGACCCTAGGGAAACAGATTATTATTGTCTAACTAACAACATCGGGCCGTGAGGTCTGAGATAATGGATTATTATTATGGAAATTGAAAATGGAAACAGGTTCTACGACGAGAACGTGAACCACGATGAGACTGAAAACAGTTTCAACAGTTTTACGGAAGGAACGGAAGAAAACAGAAGTGAAAGCCGCAAGGACGGACGTCCGCGGTTTGTCAAGGTCGATTACGGCACCAGGCCGCAGTACGCCAGGGTTGAGCGTCAACCCAGAAGGACGGAGGACGGTCAGGACAGCTACAGTCAGGAGAGGCCACGTCGCCAGTACTACAACAACAGTCAGTACGGCCAGGAGAGACCGTACTATAACCAGAACCGTCAGGGCGGCTATCAGAACCGTGCCGGCCAGGGAGGCTATAACCGCAACAGCTATGGCCAGACACGGTACGGTTACAGCCAGAGCCGTCAGAATGATGGCGGACAGGAACAGCAGCCCCGTTTCTACAGGGAACGCGTCCAGGGCCAGGATGGTGAGCAGCAGGCAGGCTACCAGCGCCAGTACCGTCCCCGTCAGGAGGGCGGTTACCAGCGTCAGGGGGGCTATCAGCAGCGTCCTTACGGCTATCAGCAGGGCGGTTACCGCAAGCCTGCACAGAAACGTCAGGACAGCCGCAAGCGCATCGAGTATCATGATGTGGTCCACGATCCCGATGAGGAGATCCGTCTGAACAAGTATCTTGCCAATGCCGGTGTCTGCTCGCGCCGTGAGGCCGATGATTTCATCCAGGCCGGTGTGGTAAAGGTGAACGGACAGACAGTCACTGAACTTGGCACCAAGGTGCGTCGCGGTGACAATGTGCTGTTCCATGACCAGCTCGTGAGCATAGAGCGCAAGATTTACATCCTGCTCAACAAGCCCAAGGATTGCGTCACCACTGTGGATGATCCCCAGGAACGCAAGACCGTCATGGACTACATCAAGGGCGCATGCAAGGAGCGTGTCTATCCCGTAGGCCGTCTGGACCGCAACACTACCGGAGTGCTCCTGCTTACCAATGACGGTGAGCTGGCTACACGTCTTACCCATCCCAAGTACCTCAAGAAGAAGATTTACCATGTCCGTCTGGAGCGCAATGTATCGGCAGAGGATATGCAGGCTCTGCTCAACGGTGTGAAGATTGGTGAGGACGAGGGCGATGTGGTACGTGCCGACGAGGTGAGCTATGTGAACGATGACAAGACCCAGGTGGGTATTGAGATCCATTCGGGCCGCAACCGCGTGGTGCGCCGTATGTTCGACTCCTTAGGCTATCGCGTAACCAAGCTTGACCGCGTACAGTTTGCCGGCCTCACCAAGAAGCGTCTGCGTCGCGGTGACTGGCGGTTCCTCACCGAGAAGGAGGTCAACATGCTCCGTATGGGTGCATACGAATAATCTGACAAGGTAATTTCAATACAATACTCAATGGATATCAAGAGAACAAGGATAGCCGATCTCCTGAAACGTACCGATTATGGTCAGGAGGTTGTCGTCAAAGGCTGGGTAAGGACCAGACGCGGCAGCAAGAGCGTAAGTTTCATAGCCCTCAATGACGGCTCGACAATCAAGAATGTCCAGATAGTGGCTGACCTTGACAAGTTCAGCGACGAGCTGATGAAGCAGATCACCACCGGTGCCTGCCTCAGTGTGAAGGGTACCATGGTAGAGAGCATCGGCTCCGGTCAGGCTGTCGAGGTTCAGGCTAAGGAGATTGAGGTGCTGGGCCTGTGCGGCGATGACTATCCCATGCAGAAGAAGGGGCAGTCGTTCGAATATATGCGCCAGCATGCGCACATGCGCCTGCGTACGAATACATTCGGTGCCGTGATGCGTATCCGCCACAATATGGCGATGGCCATCCATACCTACTTCCATGAGCACGGATTCTACTATTTCCATACCCCGCTCATCACTGCCAGTGACTGCGAGGGGGCAGGTAACATGTTCCAGGTAACCACCAAGAACCTCTATGATCTGAAGAAGGACGACCAGGGTAAGATCATATATGATGACGATTTCTTCGGGCAGCAGACTTCCCTGACCGTGAGCGGACAGCTTGAGGGTGAGCTGGGGGCAACGGCGCTGGGTGCCATCTACACCTTCGGACCAACCTTCCGTGCCGAGAACTCCAACACACCGCGTCACCTGGCCGAGTTCTGGATGATTGAGCCGGAGGTAGCCTTCCTGGACCAGGAGGAGCTGATGGACCTTGAGGAGGACTTCATCAAGTACTGCGTGCGCTGGACGCTTGACAACTGCCAGGATGATCTGGAGTTCCTCAACAAGATGATTGACAAGACACTCTTAGAGCGTCTCCAGGGAGTATTGAAGGAGGACTTTGTCCGCCTTACCTATACCGAGGGTATCAACATCCTTCAGGAGGCTGTCAGCAAAGGCCGGAAGTTCGAGTTCCCGTGCAACTGGGGCGATGACCTGGCATCGGAACACGAGCGTTACCTGGTTGAGGAGTATTTCCGCAAGCCCGTCATAATGACTGACTATCCGACGGCCATCAAGTCATTCTACATGAAGCAGAATGAGGCTACGGCTGACGGAGGGTCCATCGGCTATAGGGGCGTTGAGGCTCCCGCACCCACAATGCAGGGTACCGATGTGCTCTTCCCGCAGATTGGTGAGATAATAGGTGGTTCCGTACGTGAGGCTGACTACGACAGGCTTATGGCCGAAATCAACCGCCGTCAGATGGATATGACCCATCTATGGTGGTATCTCGATACCCGCCGCTGGGGCAGTTGCCCTCATGCCGGCTTCGGCTTGGGATTCGAGCGTCTGATCCTGTTCATAACGGGTATGCAGAACATAAGGGATGTCATACCTTTTCCCAGAACTCCGCGTTCCGCAGAGTTCTAGGAAAGGTATTGGACCTTTTCTATACCCCCTAAATCCCCGGAGGGGACTTGGTCGCTTCGCTCCGGATTATTTATAGGGCCTTGTCAATTCCACCTAAATCCCCGGAGGGGACGTGGCCGTTTCACTCCGGATTATTAAAAAACAGGGTGACTAAAAAGTCTTAGTCATCCTGTTTTTGTGCTTTTTTTCGGTCAATATACTCAAATATTCAATTCCCAAAGGGTTTACAAACCTTTTTAACCGGCCTTAAATTGTGATTTGGAGGTGAAGCGGAGGAACAGGCGTAGGGACCAGACCAGGACGGTGACCATGGCCCATCGGAACAGGAGCATCCAGTACCATAATCCGCCCATTGCAGCAAAGAGCATCAGGTCCTCCAGATTGCTGTGCGATATGCCTATGTGTGTGTTGAGCATGAGTATGCTGCGGTCCGATATCTTGCCCCTTTCCATCTCGTCCATGATGGCGGCCGACCCGTACAACAGCCCGATCACATTGGCTACAATCCAGAGGAATGTGGTTTCTTCAGGTAATCCGAACACTGTGAGCAAAGGGCTGAAAAACCGTGAAATCCTGTCCATGATCCCATATTCGTACAATGCCCGCTGGATTATGTTCAGAATGAATATGAGTGCGGTCATCCAAACGGTAAGTCTGGCAAGCCCCTTGAGCCAGATTAGGAACATTGGCCAGAAATCACCTTGTATATCTATGAACGGAACCTGGGAGAGGCTGGCTGTTTCAGCGTCAAAGAGAGGTCTGCCCGGCAGAATCAGGTTCATAAGCAGGCCTAATGAGAGCGAGGCGACTGTCCGGATAAAGACTGTATAGACTACCGGGGTGCCGGTCTTTTTCTGGATGGCAGTCTCGGCCACCATTGCGTGTGCCGCCAGGGTCATTGTTCCGAGAATGGTTATCTGCCTGACCGTGAGGTCGATTGTCGAAATGACCGCGATGCAGGAATAGACATTTATGAAATAACCGCTTACATACGCCAGCGATGCATCGCCGGGAAGTCCGAAGACATGGAACACCGGACTTACAGCCGCAGCGATCCATGCGAGTATGCCGGTATATTTGAGCAGCAGCATGACGAATGATACTATGGCAGTAATCTTGAATATCCACCAGATTGTCTTCAATGCCCTTGGTGCCGCCTCTCGTATCACTTTCCTGAACCGTTCCATCGTTATAACCTGAAAATCGGCTGCAAAAATAGTCAATTATCATATTCGCGGGATTATCACCGGCAGATTCTTGCAGAACGGACCGGATTCATTAATTTTGTGACAGTATGCGACGGTTCCTTGCGTTTATATTCCGGATGTGTGTCATGCTGCCTTTTGTCTGTGCGCAAACAGCCAATGGCAACTGGATGTCTTCATTACAGGATACCATGCCGGTGTGCAGGGTGTCAATCCCGGGTACTCATGACTCGGGAACGGCGGGAGTGCGTTTTCCAATGCGTCATTATGCAAGCACCCAGTCCATGGATTTAGGGGACCAATGGGATGCCGGAATCCGTTTCTTTGACCTCCGGCCAAAACAGGCAGGCGGCGGACTGAAAATCTTTCACGGACCTGCTGATTGCCATCTGACTATGGAGGAGGTCCTGCTTATGTTCAAAGGCAAGCTGGAACAGTATCCCACGGAGTTCTGTGTAATAATGACGAATATGGCCGATGGGGGGCAGCAGACCACCGATAAGACTATGGAAATGATACTCTCTGTAATACCATCGGACATGCTGGCTGTTTTCAGGAAGGACATGACTGTTTCCGATGTTCGTGGGCGAATCCTGTTCATACATCGTAATGCTCCGTCCAAAGGAGTTGATTTCCCGGGAGTGGTGGTTCGTGGCTGGCCTGGCAACGGATTGTCCTGGCAACCGGTTTTGGTATCTTCGGAAGGGGAGAGTGCCGGGCTTTGGGTCCAGGACCTGTTTACATCGGGAAGCAATAATCAAAACGGCTATCTGAGTCATAAGTGGGACAGTATGTATCGTCTGCTCCGTGCGTTCGAGGATGCCGATGATGGGGTGTGGTGCATAAACCATGCATCGGGCTACACAGGTACAGGCGTGAGCACTAATATACGGCGTAATGCCCGCTCCACCAATGGCCGTCTGCTGAACTATCTGAAAACGCATCATGAACCGGTTGGAATAATCCCGATGGATTTTCCGTCACAGGAGTTGATTGATTCCATAATAGATTGTAACAGGTAAAAAGGATAATATTATGCAAATAAGGAGGATATTGCTTGCGGTTGCAGTACTGGTTCCGTTCTGGACGGGAGCCCGTGAAGTGCAGGACATAGATAACGGATGGCAGTTCCTGCTTGGGGACATACCCCTTGAAGGGCTTGATGGAGCTGCGGGCTGGCGTATTGTGAATGTGCCGCATGACTGGAGCATCGAGGGGGAGTTTGACCGCGGCAATCCGACCGGACAGGGCGGCGGATACCTTCCTGCGGGCATCGGTTGGTACCGCAGGAGCATAGGCACCCGTCTGGACACCGGAGAGCGTCTGTTCCTGGAATTCGATGGAGTGATGGCCTGTAGCAGCGTCTATGTGAACGGCAAGCTGGCTGGTTACCGCCCCAACGGGTATGTGGGGTTTACATACGATATTACAGAACTTGTCACTCCCGGTGCTGATGCTATGGTGGCAGTGCGGGTAGATAACTCCGTGCAGCCGGCTTCCCGCTGGTACACCGGCAGCGGGATGAACCGTCATGTGCGCCTGGTACGCAAGAACGCATGCCATATTCCCTTTCAGGGCGTGTTTGCATCGTATGGGGATGGTAAGCTTAATGTGCTGACTACGGTCTCCAACACATCGGCCAACCCTGTAAATGTCAAGTTGCAGTATGTGCTAAGAGACAGTGAGGGAAAGGCTGTTACGCGCAAGACCGGACCGGAGGCCCGGGTGGCGGCCGGTGCATCGGCAGAACTGACGGAGGCGGTTGACATAAAGAACCCGCATCTGTGGGACATTGATGACCCTTACCTATATACGCTTGAAGTGTCGGTGACCGAAGGTCGCAGGGAGTTGGATTCCGAGACAGTGAAAACAGGCTTGCGTACTATCCGTTTTGACAACCGGACAGGATTCTGGCTGAACGGGAAGAACCTTAAGATGTACGGCGTGTGCCTGCATTCCGATGCCGGAGGATTGGGCACGGCGGTGCCTGCATCGGTCTGGGAGTACCGTCTGGAGCAGTTGCGCAGTCTTGGCGTGAATGCAATAAGGATGGCGCACAATCCTGCCGACCCTGTACTCATGGAGCTGTGTGACCGTATGGGCTTCCTTTTCATGGCAGAGTCTTTCGATACCTGGAACACTCCCAAGAACCATGCGGAGAAGGGTTACAACCTCTATTTTGACGAATGGTGGGAGCGTGACACCCGTGCTATGGTGGAGCAGGCCCGGAACCATCCCTGTGTGGTTATTTACAGTGTGGGTAATGAGATACGGGACAATCTGGACACGCCTGAGGGCTTTGGGAAATACCGCATGCAGCAGGAGCTGATTCATTCTCTTGACAACACCCGTCCTGTCACTATGGCGCTGTTCCGCCCCAACTCATCGGGTGTCTATAGGAACGGGTTCGCGGAGATGATGGATGTGGTGGGGCAGAACTACCGTGTGGATGAACTCAAGGCATACCACGACGCGCATCCCGGGAAGGCCGTCATAGGCACCGAGAACACACACGATGTCCAGTCATGGCTCATGCTGCGCAATGACCCGTCGCTTTGCGGACAGTTTCTGTGGGCCGGGATAGACTATCTTGGCGAAGCAGCCTGGCCGCAGGTGATGTGGAACACCGCTTTATTGGATGTGACGGGCAGAGTAAAGCCCACCGGACTCCAGCGTGCCAGCTGGTGGGCCTGCAAGCCGATGGTGGCTTTTGCCCGTCACGCCGACAATAACGGGGCCGGACCTCTCGTGACCGATTGGACACCAGCCGACATGGATACTTACGACCAGGCTGTCATCGAGGTCTATTCCAACTGTCGGGAGGTGGAGCTCTTCATCAACGGGGAATCCCAGGGCCGCATACCTATGCCCGATAACGCCCGGCCTGCCCTGTTCAATGTGAACTATAATCCCGGCAATCTTGTTGCCGTAGGCTACAATGATGGTACAGAGGCTGCCCGATGCGAGTCCCGCACTGCGGATGAACCAGGCGGCATCAGGATTGGGAAAGCGGGAGGAAGGCCTGGAACAGGTTTTGACGATGTGGAGATATTGTCCGTACAACTGGTTGACAAGGAGGGCAATGTCTGCCCCAACAGTGACCGTAAACTCCGCCTGAGCATATCGGGTGCGGAACTTATTGCCGTTGACAATGCCGATGTCCTGGCTCATGACACAAGTCATAAGAGCCCGGAGTTCAGCACCTTTCAGGGCAGATTGGTAGCATATATCCGCCGCACACCGGATTCAGGAAAGGTGACGGTCACAGCTACCGACGAGCCTTCCGGCGGAACGCTTAGCGGTACGGCTTCATTTTAGAATCCTTAGGAGATACGGGGAAATAAGGAGGGTGGCTAAGTTTTTAACCACCCTCTCCGGTATAATCAGCAGGAGATTATTACTTGAGTTCGGCTTTGACCTCGGTAATCATGTCCTTGTGCTGCTCATCCTCCTCTGTCAGTTTGGAGGTGAGTGCTATGGCTCCGGCTTTGTCAGTCGTCGAGAATGAACCGCTGTATAGCACAATGCTGTTGTTGTAAAGGGTTGCCTCGAGGATAATCCTGTAGCTGCCGGCAGGAACAACCTTGCCTTGGGCATCCTTGAAATCCCATGCGTATGTCTGCACTCCGCTCTGGGCAGGGGTGGCACCTGTAACGGCATCGATCTGCTCGTCGGTCATCTGCTCAGCTCCTGCGTTCTTGACCCATGTGGGGACGCATGTGGGACGGAACGTGTAGCCGCGGCGACGCTCCTGACCGCCCATGGCGCGACCTTGCGTCGTGAACTTGGTCACAAACAGGGTGCGTACAACCTTGCCCTCGGAGTTCTCAATCCAAACGGCATACTGGTTTGAACCCGGACCGCTCTTCTTAAGATAGTTGAACGAGAGCTCCACCGAACTGGCTTTCTTTGTTCCCTGAGCCATAGCCGGCATAGCCATGAAAGCAATCAGGACTGCAATGATGATGTTTCTTGTTTTCATATTGTTCAGGTTAGTGTTATTTGTTGTCGGCAAAGATAGTTATTTGATTGTATTTTCAATACATTTCCTCTATAAATGGTGTTGTTTATATCAGGCGGGGTAAAATCGGGAGATTTTATGTATGTTTGCATACTGAAAACAATCTCTCTCCAAATAATGACACTAAAGGATTTTCTTAACAATGGCGACAAGTTCGCCCGTTATATAGGCATAGAGCTTACCGAGGTAAAGCCCGGAACAGCCCGTGCTACCATGACCGTGACCGAAAACCATTTGAACGCAGGCAACATCTGTCAGGGCGGAGCGCTGTTCACGCTTGCCGACCTGGTATTTGCAGCTCTTGTGAACCAGGGCGAGAACATGGCCTTTGCCATAAACTCCACAATATACTACCACGTGTCGGCCAGGCTGGGTGATCTCCTAACCGCCGAAGGTCATTTTACCAGCCGTCATCCCAAGATTCCCGCCGCCGTGGTCCGGGTAACTGACCAGAACGGTACCGTAATAGCCACATTCCATGCCCAGGGATACACAAAACGTATGCCTGCCCCGTTCTCGGGTCTTGAATGAGAATGTGTTTTGATTTGTTCCGTGAAAGATTATGGTCTGTTTATTCTTCTGTTTTCGCCGGTTTGAGGGCGTAATGGAGGTCCATTATTACCAGGAGCGGTGGAAACAGGGGGTAAAAGAGGCCGTAGGGAATTCATGGAAACAAACAAAAAAGATTCTGAATCCCTGGTCCCGGATAAACGGAATGTGAGCGGAAAGCTCTTTCTTTGTTATGCTAAGTTTGATTTGATATGGATGTATAAAGTTTGATTTGATATGGATGCATTGCTTTTGGTTTTCGGGGTTATATCATTCTCCCTGGTTTCAGTCCTGGTGGGATTGCTCGGCGCCCGCAGGAAAATAGGTTTCGGCTGGTCGTTCCTGATATCGGCCGTAACGACTCCGCTGATAGGGTTGATAGTGACACTCCTGTTTGACAAACTACCTGAAGGTGAGCGCAAATGGGGCTGCTTGGGCACGCTTCTGGCCATCTTGGCCATAGTCATGATGACAATCATCCTTATCGGCATTTTATCAGCAGCAGCCACCGCATAGACCAATTTGATGTCATGCAGTTCTTTGTTTCTGACAATTGTTACGTCTCCTGTGAGTGCATGTTCCAATTCTGCACTCATTGATTGCAAATCCTGGACGCTTGGTCCGCCAGAATATGCTGTAGGACCGATTTTGTGTCGTAGCGTCCGTGAAAACAGGCGTTCTGGCCATTTTCATGGACGCTTGGTCCGCCAGAATATGCTGTAGGGCCGATTTCGTGTCGTAGTGTCCTTGAAAACATGCGTTCGGGCCATTTTCATGGACGCATGGTCTGCCAGAATATGCTGTTGGCCTGATTTCGTGTCGTAGTGTTCGTGAAAACAGGCGTTCTGGCCATTTTCTTGGACGCTTGGTCCGCCAGAATATGCTGTAGGGCCGATTTCGTGTCGTAGTGTCCTTGAAAACATGCGTTCTAGCCATTTTCTTGGACGCTT
>JAGCDE010000043.1 GCA_017651315.1 Bacteroidaceae bacterium | reverse complement strand
TCAAATTGTAACAGAACAGGAATTCCATATGGGTGTAGATTCTTTATTGGCCCAATGCTCGGCATTGTTTGAAGAGCAGATAAAGGGATTGACCGGATACCAGATGAACTTTATACGCGCTTTGTGCGATGGAGTGAGTTCGGATTTTAGCAGCAAGGCAATACTTGAAAGTTATAGCTTAGGCAGTAAATCCAACATAGCACGTATTAAGACGGCATTGCAAGACAAAGAAATGATAGATTTTGAAAAAGACAAAGTCTATCTTGAAGATCCAGTATTTAAGATTTGGTTTAAACGCTATCTATGACGTTATATAAACTGTATTGAATTTTGGACACAAAAGTATCGTTTCCCTGTGCCACTCCTCTATGTTAAACAGCTATGCCGGTGCGCATAACTTCACGGTAGATGGGAGAGTCCTCGCCGCTCTCTAAGAGGATGGGTTCTATGTAGCAACTGATGTTTTCTTTGGCGCGACCAAGTGATACAGCTGTATCCCACCAATTGTCTTTATTGACCTTTGGAACGATAATAGCCACATCTATATCACTCCATTCGTTAGGGCAATCTTTTGCGTAGGAACCAAACATCATAACTATCATCTTTTTGTCAAAAAGAGGTGCAATGACTTCCTTGTAGCGACGCACTAACTCTATGGCAAACTCTTTGGGGAGAATGCCTTGGACGGTGTCAGAGGTGAATGTCATCGGGTCGATAGTTTTTCTGTTATTCTTTTCAGTATCCATTCGTGAAGATGTTTGGTTGTTTCTAATATTTTTGCGGTGTTATCGCTGTTGAGTTTACGTGAAGCTGCATCTTTGGCATCTTGATAGCGTGCCTCGATGTTCAGATCGCGGATACCTTGGAGGAAGTCTTTTTGCTCTTCACTCATTTTAGTGTAAAGTCCACATCCTTTAGCTATTCTATCATGATCGTGCAGATAGGGTGGGTCATCGTCTCGGCAGACGCACCAGTAGGCCTTGAGAGTCTTTTCTATGACCTGATGGCACATGAAGCCAACATATAACCAGTGACCTGTCTTATAAAGGTCATCGGCTACACTTAGGTCCTCATCTACGATAGAGAGCCATCTCTTAATCTTCTCTTTGTCTGCCATCATATAGTAACGATATTGGCTGTACGGTGCAAGGATAACACTTTTTTCTGAAATTGCGATAGTTTAGGTAGAAAAAAAGTCACTCCGTGCTTGCTTGGGCGGTTCTGATGCTTAATTCCATTAGTTCTTCTGCAATGGAAGGGCTGATGATTCGCATTATATTATCATCGTCTTTTGTATTAGAGAGCAGATTGATGCTGCCGTACCAGACTATTGATTGGTCAATAATGGCATAACGTTCGTGGCAGATTTCTTGTGCTTTTACTTGTATTCCCGCTGAGGACAGGTTGTTGAATTGAATCCCTCTCCAATATATTGGCCAATTGCTACAACAACCATGCTCTCTGTCTTACTGACAGCAAGCATCTTCTCGCGTAGCTGGGCACGTGCCTTCATGCTGTTTCCGCCTTGAAGCAGAAACACATATTGGGCTGCTCCTTGAAGCTGATGGTATAGTACTTCAGCATGTTCCCTATACTTGGTCATAATTATTGGAGTCCGGCCTTTATGTACACATTCAATGGTGTCTTTTATAATCAGGAGATTCCTTGACTCGCTTTGGATAATCATTCTATAGTAATCGGAGATGTGTTTATCTTTGGATGAATCTATATCTAAGAGGCGTGTAAAGCGTGGATATACATAGTGTCCGATTCCTTGTTTTAAAGCTCGTTCCTTCGCAGTGTAACGATGTCGTATGGGGCCTAATAACATGATTAGTTTTTTGTCCTGCTTATCTCCGCGTTTGGCGGTAGCTGTCATTCCGTATATATATTTTGCAGTTGCGGAACGTAGGACATTTGCGTGTGTGACAGCTGCGGCATGGTGGCATTCATCGATTATTACCATACCGTAGTTTTTCACTATCGGGCTTATGTCGTCATCTTTGCCCAGCGATGTAATCATGGCAACGTCAATAATGCCAGTGGTTGTATCCTTTTGCGATAAAATGTACCAATTACAGGAATCTTCCGACTCTTCCTCAATCTCTGAAAACAATCCCATTGTGTCATTGTCCGGGCACCATAAGTTTATATGATTTCTTATGTCATCATTGGAAAGTTTTCTGATATTAAGTAGGGCGCCCCATTGGTTTTCATAAGGAATCCAGTTCTCATCAACAAAAACACTGTTACCTTGTCTAAGGGCTTTTCCTTGTAGTGGAAGTTCAATGAGATTACCCAGTTTGCCATCTGGAAGAATGTCTTGCATGGGCATCATCCTGTCATAGTATCTGAAAGATTTCAGGTTGACTGATTCTGCGCCTTTTGCAAGAAGAGCTTCTCCAAACTTACGTGCTTTTGATGCTGATACGGCTTCACTAAAGAATATCCAAAGATGTGCTCCAAGACCGGATCTGGACCGTTCAACCAAGGCATCAATTCCTGTAGATTTACATATCTGACGCATAGCATCCACTTCCTGTTGCCAGTCTTTTGACGGCTTGGCCTCTTCATCATGATTATCAAAATCAAAGACCAGAAACCAGCATGTTCCATCCGGGAAAAGTGGATACAAACTGATCTTGCGTATTCCCGGAGCAAGTTCAGTGCCTTGATATGGATTGTTTAAGATACTTGTTTGGAATGCTACCAAATCATCTATAAAACTGCGGTGTTTCTTGGCTAGTCTCTTTGCTTCTGCGTCAAAGTAACTACTTGTCTGTATTTCGAAGTTCATCAATCAGGTTATTCAAGGTATTCAACTTTTGTTTTCCATCAATTGCGTCTTTAGCTTCTATCAGAGCACCACGCAGTTCTTGTACCAGATCTCTTTTGTTTATCACGATATCATCATTTGTGACGGGAACAACACGCCAAGAGCCATAGCGGGCCTTGACGATAACGTCCTCACCATTACGGGCATAACCTACATATTTTGCCTGGTTTGCCCTGAAATCTCTTCCTGTTACTACAATCATATTCTTAGATTTTTTGCAAAGATGCTAAAAAAACATGTGCACCATTTTGGTACACTTAATTATTTTCTGTAGTTGTACCATTAGGGTGGGTGGCGCAGTTTGTTGACGTAGGGTATTCCACAAGAACCTCAAGGTGTTGATTTGGGATACTCTTTGTTGTTTGATTTAAACCAAACTACGGTGAAGGTAACTGTCATTGCATCAGTTCCAGCAGAGTATTGCATCGGTTGCGGAGGTAGGGAGTCAGCTTAGTGGGATTGCTCTTTAGCGGGTTGGGAAGGCAAATGGCGATGGATATGGCTTGTCTGCGGGTAAGTTTGCCGGCTTGACAATTAAAATATTGCTGGGCGGCGGCTTCGGCGCCATAGATGCCGGGGCCCATCTCGATTACATTAAGGTAGACTTCCATTATGTGGTCCTTGCTCCAGAGTAGTTCTATCAGAACTGTCCAGTAGGCTTCCCATATCTTCCTGGCGCCGGTGCGGGAGCCGAATGTGAATACGTTCTTGGCGGTTTGCTGCGATATGGTGCTGCAACCACGGATTTTGGTCCCTTTCTTCAGGTGATCGTCACGCATCTTGCGGATCTCCTCCCAATCAAAACCGTGATGCTGATAGAACTTCTGGTCCTCGGTCAGAACCACGGCCTTGGCAAGTTGGGGCGATATCTTATCCAGGCTTACCCAGGTGTGCTGATTCTTAAATGACTCCACTTTACGGTTCTCGATGGAGCGTTTAAGCATGAGCGGAGTATATATTATGGGAACGTATCGTAACAGAAGCACCAGGGCAAAGCTGAAGGCTATAAAGAGTAGGGGTAGCCTTACAAACAGCTTGTATGTCCATTTGCGCTTCTTCATAAACGGTTGAGTCCTAATCGGCTGCAAAATTACTTATTTCTTGATAAAATGACTCAAAGGTGTCAAGTTCCCTGTATCATTGTTTAACGAATGAAGAAGTCTTTCACAAGAACTAAGAAACGGTAAAAGCATGAAAATACACTGGTACAAACGGGCTGCAGCCCAATTACGAGTTCTTCCAATGCCTTTCGGTCCAGTGTCTTGATATAATTCTTAACCTCGTTTTTCACTCCACTCGTTAGGACAGTCTTTTGCATATGAACCGAACATCATGACCTTCATGGCAGGATCAAAACGAGAAGCAATGACATTTTTATAGCGGCGCACTAATTCCAAAGCAAACTCTTTTGGAAGAATGCCTTGGACGGTGTCGGGCGTGAATGTCACTTGGTCGATAATCTTCTCTTTGTCTGCCATATGGAAACGATTTTGGCTGTCCAGTGCAAGGAAAAAAATATTTTCTGACATTGCGATAGTTTAGGTAGAAAAAATGTCACTCCGGGCCTGAGTGAAAAATCAGCGAAAAAAAATTGTTGAATGAAAATATTTATTTATCTTTGCAGAGAATTTTATTCGTTGTAATAGTAAAAATGAGATAATTATGCGAAGATTAACCAAGAAAGAGAGAGTCATTATGGACTACTATTGGACCTATGGGCCTATGTTTATCCGCGAGTTACAGGATCATTATCCTGATCCCAAACCCTCGTTCGGTACACTTTCCAACCAGGTGCGTACTCTTCAGGCCGACGGCTTCATGAGCCACAAGGCGTATGGCACCAACTACCAGTATTTTCCTGTTGTCGGCAGGGAGGAGTACAGCAAGTCCGGCATAAGCGGCATCGTGGAGGAGTTCTTCAGCAGTTCATACTCAAGTGTTGTCATGTCATTCATCAGGGACGAGAAACTCTCGGTTGAGGAACTGGAGAAGATAATAAATGAAATCAGACAGGAGAATAAGTCATGAGCGCGTTCCTTATATATATACTAAAGGTGGCTTTGCTTACGGCAGTTCTTGTGCTGTTGTATCATCTGCTCCTCAGACGTGACACATTCCATAGGACAGCACGTATAGTCCTTGTTGTGTCACTGTTTATTTCATACATTCTGCCGCTATGTGTAATAACCGTCCATAGGCCCATGAGTGCATCTGTCAGCAAAGATGTTGTGGCTGTGCCTACACAAACAGCGACAACAACTGCTTCCGAAAGATATCAGGCTCAGTCACCCGCTCAACAGCCACAGGTACAGTCACAGGCAGTAGTTCCATCTGATACAGACCTGAAGCGGATAAACTGGATAGTGATAGCGACTGTCATTTATGCAACAGGCGTTGTGAGTCTGATTGTCCTTCGACTCATATCGGTACGCAAGGTGACTGGAATAATCCGTAGCGGCCGGGTGTTAATGGAAAAAGAAGGATGCAGGATAGTGATATCAAAGGATAACATCCGTCCTTTCAGCTGGATGAGAAACATAGTGCTTCCTGAGGGTTATGCCGGCGTGTCATGGACATCGCCTGTGGTGCAACACGAATCCTCCCATATATCTCATCATCACACATTGGAACTGCTTGTAGCAGACATTCTGTCCGCATTCCAGTGGTTCAATCCCGCAGTTTGGCTTCTCAGACATGATTTGTGCTGTGTCCAGGAGTTTGAGGCCGATGCCTCCGTCCTTGAATCTGGCATTGACCGTGCCGAATATGAGCGGTCGCTGCTCAGCATAGCCGCAGGCGGTATTTCCATCCCTTTAGTGAACGGTTTGGGCGAGAGCAATCTCCGTGCAAGAATCCGGATGATGAACCGCAACCGTTCAAGCCGTTCGCTATTGCTTAAACTCGTATATTTCCCTGTCCTGATAGTGGTTTCATTAAGTTTGACATCGAACAAGGTTTATGACAGGCGGCAAGCTCCTTATGTCTTGACAACAGGCGAAAGCATGCCTTCTATCGAAAGCATGCCTTCTATACGACGGATTCTGTACGAGTATCCGGACAGCGATTTTTACTATCAGGGACTCAAGTTCAATATCTCTAACGGAGTGGCTGTCATAACCGGTTGTGACTGGCGTATGGTTGACTCGATAAACAGCATACCCACTTCCATACCCTTTAAAGGCAAGGATTATGATGTCAGAGTGATAATGTCGTTGAGTGGTACCCATTTCACTGATCTTGTAATACCAGAGGGGATAACCGAGATTGCTGATGGGGCATTTTCCAGATGTAACCAGCTTGAGAGTGTCACGATACCATCAACCGTATGTATTATGGAAGCCCGTGTGTTCGCATATTGTAATAATCTGAAAACGGTTTTCTTTGAGAACGGGTTGACAGTTTTGTCCCAGGGGATGTTCATGAATTGCAGGAACCTGGAATCAGTACACCTTCCTTCCACCCTTAGTGATATCGGTGACGGCGCCTTTTCCGATTGCCGTCACTTACAGGACATCAATTTGCCTAAGAGACTTGAAAGAATCGGAAACGAGGCTTTCTACCGATGTGTACGCCTGTCATCAGTCTCCTTGCCCAGGAAACTGAAGCATATAGGAAACGGAGCGTTCTATGACTGCCGGTCTTTGATGGTTGATACGTCCAGGTTAAAGGCTGAGATTGGGGATAATGCATTCTATGTTGAACAACTTTAACAATGGGTTTTATGAAAAACAGATATTTGTTGTTGGCAGCAAGTATGGTTGCTGCATCAGGCATTAGTGCACAGAACCTGAAAGGTGATGTGGAATCATACGAGACAGTAGTTTACAATGTTTTTCTGGTTAAGGACAACAACGGTATACTGAAGCTTTCCGGTGATACTGTTATTGATGGTCCCGCCAGATCACTTACCGCTGTACGGTTGGACAGTGAAGGGAATCCTGTTCAAAGCGTCACATACGGGTCGATGTTTCATGGTATTGGCGGTGCGCACGGAGGTTTTTTCTCATTATCAGATACAATAAGACAAATCAGCGGTAGAATAGACCACGAAACCGGCGGTAGTATGTTTTCTCGCAATACAGTCTTGTCCGAAGCACTTCATTTTGATAACAGGGGATTTGACTATGGCGTTCCTTGGGAGGAACCTGTCAACTGGACTGATTACATGTATCAGAATGGGAAACCGGTACAGGAATCGACAATGGATAATAGCATATTGTCTCAAGGTCAGACCATTATTTATGAATACAATGATGACGGAACTCCCAAATCAAGGGTGCTGGAAAACAAGACAACAGGACATAAGGAACAAACGGATTACTATTGCCATAACGGGAGGATTGACAGTGTCGTGATGTCATACTACAATTATCTTGGGACCGAAATAGGCATGCCTCCAGACTTGTCTGTTCAAGGTCGTATCGACAATGGGATCCTGTTTGGGGTCGGCGCGGATTTTACATCTGATTTCAAGAGGGAGAAACGCTATTATTCATTTAATCCGGATGGAAGTTATCGGGTAATGTACCTGAATGACGGGACGGGTAAGACTGAGTACTATGATTCAAAGGACTGTCTGCAGAAAACCGTGTTGCCTGACGGCTCTGTTTACGAGTGCAGATACAACAGTCAGGGAGATCCCGTTCTGGTTAGCAAGATACGGAAAGGACAGAATGAGATTACCGGATATGACTCTTACAGATATGACAGTCACGGCAACTGGACGAGGAGGCGTGTCTTCATTGTTGATGAAGACGGTTTTCTGGTTCCCGAACAAGTTGAATACCGCCGTTTCTGTTACAGGGATGGTGAAAGGTATGAGTCAGGCGCGTTCCGGGATATTCAGTTGAAACCCATGTATATCCACGTAGTCACAAGTCCGGACAATCAGACTCATGAAATTCACATCCAGAGTTTCAGCATGGGCGAAGTGATGTCAGAGATAGATGATGACGTGCTGAAGAGTCTGAAGCAATTACCCGGCTTTGAATCCGATGGCAATGGGCATTATACATTTGGAGGACATCCCCTCATCATTTCCAAGGTTATAGCCAATGATTGAGAATCTGTTTAACAATAGTACTATTGATGAGATTATCCCAAAGAGTGATTATTCTTGGTATAGTTATAGCTGTTTTACTGAAGGAAATCATCTTCATGGAACGAATTTGAACAGATTCTGAAATATATGATTCTTATATGAAAGAGGTCGCATTTGCCGTGCGGCCTCTTTTTGTATATGTGGGTAAGCGGTTTTATTCTTTTTGATGATGCTCTGACGGAAAAGTTTTCTGATTATTGGATTTTGTTGGTAGGGTTTGTTCTATCTTCTTTATCTTTGTGGACAAAAATAATTACTAAACTAAAAAGTCATGGCAAACAAGGGGTCACAGAACCTGTTTAGGCAGGAGGATTGGTTGGCGGTATGGATTGGATTCATAATCATTGCAGTAGGTAGTATTGCTGTTCTAACCGGATGGTTTGATTTCTCGGCATTGAAGTTCAGCACATGGTCGTGGGGCGAAGAGGGGGCTGCTAAGGCGGTCGCTCTGGGTACACAGATCGGCCAATGGGCTTTCTGGGGTAAACTGTTTGTGACGGTCCTTGTACTTGGATTCCTCTTTTCAATAGGTGTAAAGCTGCAGGGCGGGAAAGTCAGCAGGTATGTTCCCGCATTTCTGGCACTCTTTGCCGTAGCGGTAATAGTACGTCTGGTTAGTGCTGAATTCACACTTAACCGCTATCTGGAGTGGGCATTCTGGGCATTGCTCATCGGACTCCTTATATCAAATACGGTTGGAACTCCCGATTGGCTCAAGCCCGCCATCAGGACCGAGTATTACATCAAGACCGGTCTGGTAATCATGGGATTCTCTGTGCTGTTCAGCAATATCGCCAAGTTCGGACTGTACGGACTGGGTATCGCCTGGATTGTTACTCCGATCGTGATAATATTCATGTGGTGGTTCGGAGTCAGAGTCCTCAAGATTGACAACAAGCCGCTGGTCATCACAATGGCATCGGCCACATCAGTGTGCGGAACAAGTGCTGCAATTGCTACAGGTGCTGCTTCCCGTGCAAGGAAAGAGGACCTTTCATTAGCTATATCGATATCCATCATATTCACTATCCTTATGATGGTGTTTGAGCCGATGATAATACGTGCGGCAGGAATGAACGGGCTTATGGGTGGTGCGCTGATTGGAGGTACTGTCGATTCGACCGGTGCCGTGGTTCTGGCGGGCAATGCCCTGGGGGCCGAGGCTGAGCAGGCTGCAGTCCTGGTCAAGTCAATCCAGAACATCCTGATAGGTTTCATTGCATTCTTTGTCGCGGTTTTCTTTGCAACCCGCGTGGATCGCAGCGCAGGCAAGAGCGTAGGTGCAGGTGAGATATGGAACCGTTTTCCCAAGTTCATAATAGGTTTCTTTGTGGCATCGCTGGTGGCATCGTTCATAGTACAGCCTCTTGCTGGCGGAACTCAGGTCAAGGCCATCAACAGCGTGCTTGACCAATACAAGAACTGGGCGTTCGTGCTGGCATTCACAAGCATCGGCCTGGATACCAATTTCAAGCAGCTGGCACATCAGATGCAGGGCGGTAAGGTCCTGTGGCTCTATGTGGTAGGGCAGTTGTTCAACATTGTCCTGACCCTGTTGGCCGTATGGCTCCTGTTGTCGGGCGTGCTCTTCCAGGTACCTCTTCTGGATACGTTCAAATAATTGAGCATTGTCATCAGTTTCAAAAACTAGAATTTACAGTGTGGTTACAATCATAACGGTTGTAATCACCATTGTTATTGCCCTATACATTGTTTTCAGCCATAAGGGTCTGGTTCCTGAGTATGATTTCGGGGCAGGGGCTTATTATTATGCCGATATACCCGCAGACCAGTATCAGGAGATAGATCCTGACGGTGCGTATCAGACATCGGTCCCCAAGTGGGTTTTTTATGCCCTGTTCCTTGCATGGGGATGGCTGATGTGGCGCCTATGGTGCCGGATATCCCGTAAAGACTGATTCTCAATCTGTTTGATGATGAAAAAGATAGTACTTATGGTGGCCGCAGTTATCATGTGTGAATCAATACCTGATCTTGAAGTAGTCCAGCAGTAGTCTGTAATCCCTTTATCGGCATAATATCTTTTATTCCGGCTAAAAATATGGTATTTCTTGCCGATATCGGCAAATATATTTTTACAACAGTTTTGCAGCGCCTGATTGTTGTTTTGATAATATGTATATGATTACATTTGCTCCATAATAAATGTAACAGATAATATGAAAATGAAATTTCTCCTTTAACATAAGACGTATTTTCAGAATATTATTGTTTAGATAACAGAACATATTTGAAAACAGTATGAGAAAGATTATCCTGATATTAGCCGTATTCATGTCTGTCTCAATTCCGGTTGGAGCACAACAGACGGATGCGGCAAAAGACAGCGCTGACTTGCAGGCCAGGCTGGATTCGACACTTGCATTTGTAAGCAGATTGAGCCAGATGAGCAGTGAGCAGCTGGACTCCATGCGCCGTAAGTCTATTGAAGAAATGCGCAAACCGATAGCATCGGCCCCAAAAGCGGGCGGCAGGGTGAATGGGCATGTCCTGGATGTTGACGGCAACCCTGTCAGGCGAGAAGTTAAGATTTGTGAGCGCGATATTGTGGACCGTGCCGTTACTATTGGAGGTGCCGGGCTTGAAGACGGTTTCTTTAACTTGTCTGGTATTAAGAATCCGGACAATTACCTGTCATTTGAGGCCGAAGGGTATGAGACCGTGAGATGCCCGATTGACCGGGGTACATATGATATAAGGCTTAAACCAATAAAGACTGAATGATTATGAGACAGTATCTGAATGTGGCTGTATTCAGCCTGATGACGGCGTTGTCAATGCCGGTTATGTCACAGGGAACGGGTGATCATTTGCAACCTTGTGATATTATTCTCCCCAAATTTGAGGCGGTATATACGGGAAACATACTTGAGGATCCTGAAGGTTTTAAGAACCATCTGGAGTCTATGAGAAATAACCCCAGAACGTATGACACCAAGTGCTGGAGTATAAGGGAGGAGCCTTCTTTTGAGGAGAGCTATGAGATTCAGTGTATATACAACCGGCAGTCGGAGAAGTTCAGGCTTGAACTGATGGTCCAGAATCAGCAGAATCCTCATGTCCTGGATATAGATGAGGAGACGGCATACAGGATGCAGACACTGATTGATGCGGCTGTGTATTCCGCCAGCAATCTTCCTGACAAGGAATGGATGCAGCAGAAGTTGGATAACTTAAAGTCTGGTGATGGGGTGATGGCATCGGTCGTGGGTCTTGACGGCACCACATATAAGTTCTTCAACAGGCGGTACGGCGCCAAGTGCTGGTCGCCAGGGGGTGGTAACAATGCTGCGCTTGTGGCAATCGTAAAAGCGTTGTATAATGCCATCGGATATAGGGATACTGAAAGGATCAGTTCCAAACTTGAAGACATCAAGAACCTGACCGTGAAGTATGCATCACAGCTCCAGGATCCGTACCGCGAGTATTATCTGCTCCGTATAGATAAGAGACCGACTAACTGGGTGTTTGATTTTTGACAAGGATACAAAAGTATCGTATCTTTGTGTCACAATAATATAACAAACTTGTTATTACCTTAATATTAAAGACAGGACTGATGAAAAAGATTAACCTATTGAGCCTCTTGCTGATAATGGCCCTGACAAGCCTGAATGCCGGTGCCCAGAATCTGTTTTCACCAAATACCAGGTCTCATTATGATTATTGGGGCAAGTATATTGACAAATATTACACCCAATCTGCCGATGTAAACCTTATCATGCCTTCTGATATGATTATATCACCATCCATCCTGGAATCATTGGTGATGAATCAGGGTATAATAAAGGTAACTTCGCAACAAGGGAAAGAGTATAGTGTAAAGTGTAGCCCGGAATTGTATAATTCTCTAAAGCTGTTGGCCAAACATACGGTTATGACATCTTCATACTTGAAAAATATGAAAGCACCATCCGGCAGGTTGCACACAAGATTTATGCCCTGTCTGATTTTGCTGATGATGATTATTACTTTTCATTCATTGTTGATGAAAGTGTGACCGAGCCCCAGGTCAGCAAAGACCAGAAGCAATTTGAAATCAAACTTAAGGAAAGTGACCTTACTGTAGAAAAGATGATATCATTGCTTATTGAAATTCAGGCATCAGAAATACATCTTGATTGTGGCCCCGAATTCAATCCGGAGGCTTTCCGTCTGCCCGAAGGTACAACTGCTGATGATATTATCCGGAAACTCCCCGGCGTTACAATAGACAGCCTCAAGAATGTTTACGTGAACGGCAAGAAAGTGACACGTTTGTGACACAGAAGTATCGTTTCCCTGTGCCATGTGCTGTGTCAGAAATAAGATAATATAATGATGTTTTATGTCATTATGATGTTAATATGAAATAAATCATATATATTTGTGGCGTAAATATTATTAGTTATGGCACAAGTATCTATGACAGTGAGGATGGACTCACAGCTCAAACAGTCATTTGACAGACTCTGCAGTGAGTTTGGCATGAGCGCCAACACAGCTATGAATATATTTGCTAACGCTGTGGTGATAACAAGGAGTATTCCTTTTCAGATTAAGGCTCCTCAAGAGGGCTATGTGGATGGTTTGACTGCATTTTACGCTTTGCGTGATGAGGCAAAAGCTAATGGAGTGCAGGATATGTCATTGGAAGAGATAAATGAAGAAATAAGAAAAGCACGAGCAGAGAAAAAGAAATAGGAACCATGATACACGCAGTAATTGATACCAACGTCCTTGTTTCAGCATTATTGACCAGTAAATCCGATACCGCCACAGTTCAAGTTTTGGAGGCAATAATGAATGGACAGATAATACCATTATATAACGAGGAAATAATCAGTGAGTATGAGATTGTTCTTAATAGACCGACTTTCAATTTTACAGAATCCACAGTTTATCACTACATAAACGCTATTAAGGAAAAAGGTCTTCTGTCTTCTCGAAATGAAAGTAATGAAGAGTATCCGGATCCGAACGATGCAGTGTTTTATGAAGTAGCATTATCCAGAGAGGATTCTTATGTCGTAACCGGTAATCTTAAGCATTTTCCTAAGACTCCTATTGTTGTTACTCCCGCACAAATAATGGAGATTTTGAGAAATACGCAACAGAGTGTTTTTTCTCACTAGTGCAGGGAGGGCTTTTATAGGAAAACAGGAGACGTATTCAGCGCTTTTTTGCCGTTTAGAAAATGAATAACCTGATATATCCCTGTGTCACTCCAGGGGAATTTCCGGGTGCTGTACTGCCAGCAGGGAGTCTTTCTGCGAGAGGTAGAACATGTAGAGGATTACGTCTTTGTCACCCCGGTTCTCGCCGTGGTGGATGGTATTCACCATTTCTACAACTGGCTCGCCCTCATGTACGACCTTGGTCTTGCCGTCCAGTCCTATGATGGTCAACTCGCCCTGTACCAGTATGCCGTAATTCATAACGGGGTGGTGGTGCCAGCCTAACTTTTTGCCGGCGGGGAATACATATTTTACGGCCACCAGTTCGGGACGGCCCTGCAGGTAATCGGGCAGTTCAACGCCATCCCAGCTCTGGCTGGTGCGTATCAGTTCGGTGCTCTGCACCTGTGGTGTCGGGTCTGACTCTTGTGCCTTGGCATCATTGCAGGAGTTCAGTGATAAACATACTGTAGCCAAGCCGCAAACTATGGTGGCGGCAAGCACCTGCAGATTAATCTTTTTCATAGTCCTTTATGAGAATTGTTGATTATGCGCAAATGTAATCAAATCTTCACGAATAGCACAAATATTTGTAAGTTTGCAAAGTCTAAACATAAAACATACTTGATGATGAAAAAGATAATGCTTATGGTGGCCGCAGTCCTTATGTGCGGTATGTTTCAGTTGAGTGCTCAGCCTACCTACACAGATATAGGTTTCAATGATATAGCCGATGTCTTTGCCCAGGTTAAGGCCTATGAGACGGTTGTGTTCCTGGTCAGGCACGGTGAGCGCGGCCGTGATTACTCCAAGAACGGATTGCTGACCGAGAACGGAAAGGCTCAGGCCCGGATGGTGGGTGAGAAGATCAAGAGCGGTGAGCAGGCTTTCTACCCTCACTCCGATTACGGCCGCACCATACAGACTTGCGAGAACATTGCAATAGGCCGTGGCGATGAGTTCATTCATGAGGAGTGGGACATACTCAATGGCGATTGGTACCGCAAGGATATTCCGGCGCTGAAGCGTAATGGTTGGGACAACTGGGAATCGCTCTCACAGTGGGCATACGAGGGTGGCAAGGAAGAGGGCTTCTATAACCTGGAGGAGCGCAGCAAGGAGTGGCTGGATTCACTCAAGGCTCATCTTCCTACCATGAAGCGTATCAACGTGCTTGTATCTAATGATTATATGGTAACCCCGATGGCGATATATGCATCGGACAAACAGGTTGACCTGCATTACTGGGTAAACCGCAAATGGATCAATTACCTGGCAGGCGTAGCCATAATAATAGATCCGCAAGGCCAGATGCGGTTCAAGACTATCCGCGGTCTGGACTCCGGCCTGCTGGCCAGATAAGACACTTTTGTTGGTCAATACCTGATTTTGAAGTAGTCCAGCAGTAGTCTGTAATTGTCCTGGGCGGTCAGGCAAGTGTCGGTCAGGTAGCCGTCTATGTGCCCCCATTCACGTAGTCCCCGGTAGTAGAAAAGCTTCAGTTCATCGGTTATTATGAATGGCACTATTCCGTAGGCCAGGCACTCCTTGAACATGATAAGACGTCCCACGCGGCCGTTACCGTCCTGGAAAGGATGTATGGATTCAAATTCATGATGAAAGTCCAGGATATCCCGGAGCGTCTTGTCCTGTATTGCGTTATAAGCGGATAGCAGGGATTTCATGCGGGCGTGGACATCCTGGGGCGGACAGGTCATTTCACCTCCAACCTCATTGGGCAGTTGCTTGTAGTCGCCCACATTAAACCAAGATTTGCGGCTGTCTGAGGTCCCGGACTTGAGTATGCGGTGCAATTCCTTTATAAGGGATTCCGACAGCTTGTCCTGTGCCTTGTCTATGATCAGGTCTATGCACCGGAAGTGATTGGTGGTCTCCAGAATATCGTCCACATTCACGGTTTCATCTGTTATGCCTATTGTATTGGTTTCAAAGATGTATCTGGTCTGCTCATGGGTCAGGCGGCTTCCCTCCATATGATTTGAATTGTATGTGAGGTCTATCTGGGTCCGATGATAGATTCCGCCGCTTATCTTTCCTTCCTTCTCCTGGATCAGCCGCTTCAGGAGCGGGGATAACGGACGTTTGCCTCTATGTGGGACAGAAGTGTCGGCAGGGAGATTCCAGGTCTTTCCTGACAGAAAGGCTCCTTTAATCTTTCCTGCTGCGCACCAGTTCCTGACGGTGCGTTCTGATATACCGTGTTCATCGGCAAACTGACTGACAGTTATGTAATCCATTTCCTTTTATCGGCAAAATATCTTTTATTCCGGCTACAAATATGGTAATTCTTGCCGATATCGGCAAGTTTATTAGCACAATAGTATCGGTTCCCTGTGTCAAGCAAGAACTGAAGAGAAATAAAGAACATGATTTGCTGAAATCATATAAATAATATACTTTAGCAACGTAAAAATTAATAAACTAACATCATGAGTACAGCAAAGTTGATGGACTTGCGCAACTATCTTTACAGTACTCTATCAATAGACGATATGGTTTGGTTGGTAGAGGAACTCAAGAACTATGTGCGTAAAGATAGCAAGCCTGAGCCTTATACCATTGAAGAGTTACATGCCAGAATTGCCCAATCCGAGCGGGATTTTGCCGAAGGTCGTTATTATACCGATACTGAGGTTTTCGCTGATCTGAACGGTGAGTTGTAAGGGCAGATCCAATTTACTTATTATTAATATCAATGAAAACATTAATCTGGAGCCCTGGTGCCAAGGCTGCACTGGACCAAACTATGTATTCATAGAGACGGAATTTGGCGTAAAGGCACGTGTCCGTTTTAAAAAAGAAGTTCGTAGGGTAAATAATCTCCTAAAACTAATCCTGAATTAGGACCTGTAGAGCCTTTACTCGCTGATTTACCGGTAATCTATCACAGTGTGGTTGTAAAAAGACTAAACAAGATTGTTTACCATATATCTGAAACCCATATTGAAATATCTGATTTCTGGGATGTCAGACGTGAGCCGGAAACATTATCCAAAAGTGTAAAATGAGTTTCAAAAGTTCATCGGTCAGACTCTATGGCAAAAGGGGCGGCTTGGAACTACCTCTTTTTTGCAAATTATTTCTATAATGCAAGACGCAATTTCAGTAAATTGCGGTTTAGTCCCTGGTTATACAGACCACTCAATCTTCCTGCCTGCTGCAGGACTGTCTGCACACAAAGTTACAGGCGTTGGTTCTTCTATAGATTACATATCATCTTCTCTCAATCCTTATTCGGACCAGTTTGAATGTTACTCAGCAAGTTTTACTAAGGCAAGATTCGTGCCATATGGCTGTGTCTTCCGATACTTGGGCTTATCTGTACGTCCGGTCTGCAAATAGTGCACGGAAAGCACCCGTCCCTATGCGAACTTATCAATAATTATGCTAAGTTTGTGGTTCAAAGACTAAATCCGACGTTGTAATTATTGATATATGAAAGTAGAATTACTGACCGGCGAACAGCTTAGAGGGGCTGTGGTAAAGGCTCTTGGCGATATGAAGACCAAAGCCATGGAGATGGGAATTGAGGGCGTTGCAGTTGCATCGGTCCTGGGTGCGGGAGAGTCAATCGACTGGATAGGCGAGATGAAGGTGGTTGGAATACCCTATAAACAGGAGGAGGGCTGGAACCTGGTGGCTATAGCCTGGTCCAAATGTGCCGAGGTTATTGCAACCGGTGCCGACAGCGGAAATCCTGAGCATAAGAAGATTGTGGGTGAACTGGGCTTTGTGGGTGGCGCCTACGGGGAGCATGAGGGCTGCAGGATGGCTTTCGCTTTCAGCGGGGCACTGTCCGAAGAGGATCTGGAGGTGGCCAGATACGGCATCAGTAAGATGAAGTGCTACATTTCGGAGCTGATTGGGGAAAAACCAAAAACTTGTAAGGATGTCGAGTTCAACCATCTGGCTACACCTGTCAGGAAAGAGCAGTTTATTCAGACGACCATAGTGGTGGATGACATTCATAAGGCAGCCAAGGCCTGGGCGGCCCTGCTTGATGTTCCCGAACCCGTGATTTGGGTGAACCATCTTGAGGGTAACGCAGAGTATCCGTACACTTATCGGGGTAAGGACATTCCGTGTGACTTGCAGATGTGTGTCATAGAGATGGGCAACTGGGTGCTGGAACTGCATCAGGTTGACAAGACCCCGAGCACTTTCCGGGAATTCCAGGACAAGCATGCATTTGGCGTGCATCACATAGGTTTTGAGGTGGGCGATGCCCGCGACGAGGTGATCCGTGAACTGAAACAGATGGGCTTTGATACGGAGAGGACCGTAGGAGTCTATCCCGGCAGCAGCTGGACCATTGTGGATACCGAGGATGTGCTGGGCGTAAACCTTAACATCAAACCCAAACGATAATGGAAACTGTAGAAAACGGATGCTATAAGCTTAGCTGGCGGGAGCGGATAGGCTTCAGTTCGGGCGACCTGGCCCAGAACCTCATATACCAGACTGTCAGTATCTGGCTGCTTTTCTATTATACCAATGTCTATGGGCTCAAGCCCGAAGTGGCAGCCGTGATGTTCCTGGTGGTGCGTATCATTGATGTGATATGGGACCCTGTGGTGGGCGCTTTTGTGGATAAGGCAAATCCAAGGTGGGGCAAGTACCGCTCCTGGCTCGTTTTGGGAGGACTTCCGCTGGCCCTGTTCGCAATGCTCTGCTTCTGGGACGGATTCAGGGGCTCGCTGGTTTACGCGTACGTAACTTATGTGGGCTTGAGCATGTGTTTTACGCTGATAAACGTTCCGTACGGGGCTCTGAATTCATCGCTTACCCGTGATACCGATGAGATAACCATACTTACCAGCGTGCGTATGATCCTGGCCAATCTGGCCGGTCTGATCATCAAGACCCTGCCGCTTGTGATATCACTCTTCGCACCCAAGGCGCTCAACCCTGAGACGGGCAGGATGGAGGCGGTATATAATACTCCCGATGCCGCATCGGCCTGGTTCATCACCATGAGCATATTTGCGCTTACGGGATTGGCCCTGCTCTTTTTCTGCTTCTTTGAGAGTAAGGAGCGTATAGTGATGGATGCCAGCGAAACGGAGCATGTAAAGGTGAGCGACCTCTGGATGGAACTGGTACGCAACCGTCCGCTCAGGGTGCTTTCGGCCTTCTTTATCATTGCTTTCACCACCATGAGCATAAGCAATGCGGCCGATTCGTACTTCATGACATACAACATCGGTGCTACCCCGTTCATGACAACGGCGTTCATGTGGTTAGGTACGATACCTGCATTCATATTCCTGCCGCTTGTCCCGGCAATCAAACGTAAGATAGGAAAGAACGGAATGTTCAAGATGTTCTTAGGGATATCGGTGGCAAGTATGGTCGTGATGTACATCGTTGTCCTGATACCCGCTCTCAAATCATGCTTCCTGCTGCTGTGCGTGGTGCAGTTCCTTAAGAGTACCGGTATCCTGGTGGCTACCGGATATATGTGGGCTCTGGTACCGGAAGTGGTTACATTCAGCGAATACACTACCGGCCGCCGCGTGGCAGGTATTGTGAATGCCATAATATGCATCTTCCTGAAGGCCGGAATGGCTCTGGGGGGCGTAATCCCGGGACTGGTACTGGCTGCAGTGGGCTTTGATGCCGATCTTAAGGTGCAGACTCCGCTTGCCGAGCAGGGAATCCTGTGGCTGGTGACACTCATACCGGCGCTGCTGTTCCTGCTTTCCATCTGGGTTATCGGCAAGTATGAACTGTCAGACCGGAAGATGGACGAGATAAACATGGAAATATCAAAAAGGTAAACCTATATGAAATACACTTCAAATCCCGATACTGTTACGCGAGACTATTTTGACTCCCTGCTTTTAGAGACAAGATATGTGGATGCAGTTATTCCCTCAACGGAATTCACCCTGTTCGGCGAGACCTTCAGGACTCCCATAATGACTGCCGCCCTGTCTCATCTGGACAATACCGCTCCTGATGGAATGGTCACTTATGCCCGCGGGGCAGCCTTTGCCGGAGCTGTCCATTGGGTGGGAATGGGGCCTGATGAAGAGCTGGAGCGGATTGTAGCTACCGGAGCCAGAACCATTAAGATTATCAAGCCTCATGCCGATAACCGCGAGGTGCTCCGTAAGATTGCACATGCGGTAAAGACCGGCTGTTTTGCCGTAGGAATGGATATAGACCATGCTTTCAATTCGGAGGGCGGATACGACAGTGTTTTCGGGCTGCCCATGAAGGCCAAGAGCACAGAGGAACTGGCTGAGTTTGTGAGTGCAGCGGGCATCCCGTTCATTGTAAAGGGTGTGCTGAGCCCTCATGATGCCGAGAGGTGTGCGGATGCCGGCTGTGCCGGAATCGTGGTTTCACATCATCACGGCATGATGCCGTACTCCGTGCCGCCGCTTATGGTGCTGCAGGATATAATATCGGCCACGGGAGACAGCATTCCCGTATTTGTAGATTGCGGTATTGAGAGCGGAATGGATGCCTACAAGTGCCTGGCACTTGGCGCAAAGGCCGTATCGGTGGGCAGGCATCTAATGCCGCTGCTCAAGCAGGGACCTGAATTCGTGGCCCAGCGTATAAACGGGATGACGGCCGAACTGGCCAGTGTGATGGCCCGCACGGGTGTGGGCACGCTTGACAGGATGGATCCCACGGTAATTCATAAAAGGAGCTTCTGACATGCTGCTTGGAGTATCATCGGCCCTGGAGCATAAGACGCCGCAGGAATGGGCTTCCAGGCACAGGTCTTTGGGCCTGGGATGCGTGAACTTCCCGATTAACTGCACTGACGGCGCTGATAAGGTAGATGCGTACGCAAAAGCCGCCCGTGATGCGGGGCTTCTTATAGCCGAAGTGGGGATATGGCGCAATACGCTGGCCGCCGACCCTGATGAGCGCAAACGTTGGATTGATTATGCTATTGAACAGCTCCGTATGGCCGATGCCATAGGTGCCGGATGCTGCGTGAATGTGGTCGGTACACCATACGGACCGCGTTGGGACGGGGGATACCGTGATAATTTCTCTGAGGAGTTATGGAACATGGCAGTCAGGATGATACGGCAGATAATTGATGCCGTCCACCCGCGTCACACCAGATTCTGCATAGAGTCGATGCCCTGGATGATTCCGTCGGGTCCCGATGAGTACCTGCGCCTGATAGAGGACGTGGACCGTGCGGAATTCGGCACGCATTTAGATGTGGTGAATATGATAACCTCCCCAAGGCGGTATTTCTATAACGATGAGTTCATAGAGGAGTGTTTCTGCAAGCTGCACGGCACGATTGTGAGCTGTCACCTTAAGGACATCAGGCTCAGGCAGGAATATACCTTCCAGCTGGAGGAGTGCGCCTGCGGTCAGGGAACACTTGACATAAAGCGCTATATCAGACTGGCTGACAAAGAGGATATCCGAATGCCCATGATTATCGAACATCTTGATACTGACCCGGAATATGAGGCGGCTGTCCGGAGAGTAATGAGCATTATCTGATTCTGATTCTGATTCAAGTATGCCCGGAACGGCTCAAGACAGATTCTTAATTTCACGGAACAAATCATAACAGATTCCTACAAATCCGTACCTTTGCAACAGTTTGTAGAGTTGAGAAATCAGAATGGAAGGTTCCGGAAATACGGATGCCCGCAAGTCTGGCAGTGGAGGAGTGAGAGGATTCCTGTCTCTTACTCCGCTGCTGGTGTTCCTGCTGGTTTATGTGCTTTCTTCAGTTATTGCCGATGATTTCTATGCTGTTCCGGTTTCATCGGCTTTCCTGATAGCATGCGTTTATGCGGTCGCTGTGGCCGGTGGGCCGCTGGCTGAGCGGGTCCGTGCTTTCTCCAAGGGTGCAGGTAATCCGGATATTATGCTCATGATCTGGATTTTCATGCTTGCCGGAGCTTTCGCAGGCACTGCCAAGGCTATCGGTTCGGTCGATGCCACCGTATCGCTCATGCTCGGGATTATTCCTCCGGGTATCATTCTGGCCGGGCTGTTTGTTACCGCGTGCCTGATCTCTATGGCTATGGGAACCAGTGTCGGGACTATCGTGGCTTTGGTGCCTATCGGGGCCGGAATAGCCGGACAGTGCGGCCTTTCGCAACCCTTCATGGCCGCTGTCATAGTGGGCGGCGCCTTTTTCGGTGATAACCTGTCGTTCATATCGGACACGACTATAGCTGCAACCCAGGCGGCAGGTTGTGATATGGCTGACAAGTTCAAGGCAAACCTTCTCATAGTAATGCCGGCATTCGTGGTTGTGACTGTGATTTACATGGTTATGGGGCGTGAAGTCGGTTTCAACGGCGACATCACGCATGCCAACCCTCTGCTCGTGCTTCCCTATATGCTTGTGATAGTGCTGGCACTGCTCAGGCTTGATGTGACTCTCGTGCTGACCGTCGGAGTCGTGACCAATGCGGTGATAGGATTCCTGACAGGGAGCTACGGATGGACAGGATGGATGAAATCGGCGGGCGAGGGGATTGCAGGCATGAGCGACCTGATTATAGTGACCCTGCTGGCCGGAGGACTGCTCGAGATGATACGCAGGGGAGGCGGGCTGGACCTTATCATCAATACGCTCACCAGGCATATCGGCGGAAAAAGAGGAGCGCAGGCTGCAATCGCATGTCTTGTAAGCCTGGCCAATGTATGTACCGCTAACAACACCATTGCCATAATAACAACCGGGCGTATCGCTCATGACGTTGCCCGGAAGTTCGGTGTCTCCGCGAGGAAGACTGCCAGTCTCATGGACACGTTCTCCTGCCTTGTCCAAAGCCTGATTCCGTACGGTGCCCAGCTGCTCATGGCAGCCGGACTTGCCTCCATATCGTCGTCATCGATAATTCCGTATCTGTATTATCCGTTCCTTATGGGGTTATGCGCTGTCTGTTCAATTGTTTTTTCACGTAAATAACCGATTATTCCTATGAAACGTCTCCTGTCGCTCCTGTTATTTGCTGTTTCGGTATATCCAGTCCTGTCACAGGAAGCTTATCCCAAGCTTGAGGTCTCTATACCTGACGGCGAAATGTATCAGGGTGACAGTATTGATGTGTTCTATTCCATTGATGCCTCCAGTTACTCCTATTCGTCGGCCGATGCCCGTATGGACGGCGGTGATCAGGTGGGTTTTGAAAGAGTTACCGGCTCCTCTTTGGGGAGCCTTGTGCTCAAGGTGACTTATGCCCTGAAAGGCTGCGGTGAACTCCTGATATTGCCTATGAAGATTGAAGTCGCCGACAGGCCGGTCTATTCGGATACCGTTGTCATAGATGTGAAGCCGAACAGGGCTTTTGGCCATGAGTGGGAGATAGCGCATGATTTCCTGTCCGGACAAGGCATTGATGCGAGACGGCTCTATCTCAAATATGCCACTGAAACCTTGAAATCATTCTCCGACGAGAGTATCAAGGCTTTTGTAATAGTGGCGTCGCGGGAGTTTGAGCCATATATCGGCAATCCGGTGCTGGCATATGGGACAGGTAATCCCATGTGGAACGGGGTGGATGTCATGCAGGATAATTCCATATATCACATCATGAACCGTTTTGACTGTCAGCTCAAGGCCCTGCGTGAAAACTCCACGGTATATGAGGGGCTTTCATTGCAAGGATACACCCGTAAGCCCGGTGGTGTCAAGCCCCTGCTGGAGGATTTCTGTTATGACCAGCATGCACCATACAACAGCAAGTTCCCTGCCGAGGAGTGGGGCGGGACTCTGACCAGCAGCCTGGTGGGTTGCGGTCCTGTGGCGTTGGCCGAGGTACTGAGCTATTATCACAGCCCCAAGGCCCCGGTGGGAAGTTCCCTGCTTTTCAAGCAGACAGGCGGATACTATAATGTCAGGATGAGTGACTATCCGTTCTCCTGGAACCGTAGTGACGATGACTTGTCTTCGCTCATGATGGCCTGTGCCGGTAGCGTGTCGGCCAGTATAAGTCCATGGGCTACTTCCAGTTCCCTCTCCAACTTCAAGTCGGCTCTTGTGGCTATCTGGGGGTATGACCCTCAGTGCATGAGAGTGGAGAAATATAATGATACCGGGATGCTCACCATGATTTACAGGGAGCTTGATGCCGGCCGTCCGGTTATTTCAGCCGACAATGACCATATCTTCGTGTGCGACGGTTACAATGATGACTATCTGCACCTGAATCTGGGCTGGAATGGTTACTGTAACGGTTATTACCGTGCTATTGTGATTCCTTCGATTGACGAATGGCAGCTGCCTTTCAGTGAAATCCTTATAGATGTCAAGCCTTTGGAATCGACTCTTGAAGTGTCGGTCAATGTCTCTAAACCAGGTACACTGGCCGCACTGCTTGAGAAGTACGACATGATGAAGATAACTTCACTGACAGTGAGCGGGACGATCGACGGCGATGACATACAGCTGTTGCGCCGTTTGGCAGGGGCGCTGTATAAGGATGATTATACCGTGGAATACGGTTCGCTCATGAAACTGGACCTGTCGGATGCCACAATCGAGGCGGGTAAATATTACGCTACCATAAGTCCGCAGAGTGCCAGGATCTCCTTTTCCGGTTTCCTGAATGTCGGTTCACGCAAGATGTCACACGTCTATGACCTGTCGTACGTGTCCGATGAGGAGTGGCAGAACATCATCAATCATGAGTTGAGAGCCCTTGAACTTGGAGGGTGCACTTTAGACAGGGGGAGTGACGGAAGGGTTTATGCACTCTACAAATTGAGCGAAAGCAATACCATAGGGGCCAACATGTTTACGGACTGCGAGAATCTGGTGGAGCTTTATCTGCCTAAAAAGACGAAGAAGGTGGATGATGACGCCTTCTACAACTGCCGTTCTTTGAGAGTGGTCGGTAATCTTCCCAAGAGGGTGAACCAGGTGGCTTTCAAGACCTGCCGCCTGTACGACGTGAGATGAATCTCCTTTTCCCGTCGGATGGCGGCCTTGTTTCCGGATATTGCTCCCTTGCCGGTTAAAAAGGGGCGTGACCTGCAGAAAGTGTTGCAAAATGACATATTCTTACATTTTGTCAGTTATTCATTCCTTTTTGTCTGTAAAAATGACTAATTGTCCACAAAACATCTGATTTGTTTGCAAAATGTAATTATATGGAATGATTTTGTTTGCAAAATAATTGAAAACTGTTCAAAACTTTATCATTTTTTATGTTTAAATAATTTGTTCCGACCGAATTAAGGGAGTACCTTTGCGGCACGAATCAAAAAACAACAACAAATAACATCGTCATGAAGCATAATTTTTGCGCAGGTCCTGCTGTTCTTCCGCAGGAAGTGATTGAGAAATCAGCTCAGGCTGTCTATGATTTTGCCGGCACAGGCATTTCCATCCTCTCTATCAGCCACCGTTCCAAAGAGTTCAAGCCCGTTGTGGATGAGGCTGAGGCTTTGGTTAAGGAGATTCTGGATGTTCCCGAGGGTTATTCGGTACTGTTCCTGGCAGGTGGTGCCAGCATGGAATTCTGTCGCGTTCCCTATAACTTCCTCAACAGGAAGGCGGCTTACCTTAACACCGGTGTCTGGGCCAAGAAGGCCATGAAGGAGGCCAAGGCTTTCGGTGAGGTGGTAGAGGTGGCTTCATCGGCCGAATCGACCTATACCTACATCCCCAAGGGTTTTGTCATCCCTGCCGATGCGGACTATTTCCATTTTACGACAAACAACACGATTTATGGTACTGAGATCCGCAAGGACCTGGACAGCCCGGTTCCATTGATCTCAGACATGTCATCGGACATATTCTCACGTCCCATCGATGTCAGCAAGTACAACTGCATCTACGGCGGCGCACAGAAGAACCTGGCTCCTTCCGGTATGGCTTTCGTCATTGTCAGGAATGATGCTCTCGGTCATGTGGACCGTTATATCCCCACAATGCTGAACTATCAGACTCACATAGATAATGGTTCGATGTTCAATACTCCTCCCACATTCACTATCTACTCGGCTCTGGAGTCACTCCGCTGGCTCAAGGCTCAGGGTGGTGTGAAGGAGATGGCAAGGCGTGCCGAAGCCCGCGCAGCCAAGCTCTACACCGAGATTGACCGCAACAAGCTGTTCGTAGGCACCGCCAAAGAGGAGGACCGCTCATACATGAACATCTGCTGGGTGATGGCTCCTGAGTACAAGGAGCTGGAGGAGGATTTCCTGAAGTTCGCCCAGGGTAAGGGCATGGTCGGCATCAAGGGACACCGTTCGGTTGGCGGTTTCCGCGCTTCCTGCTACAACGCTCTGCCTATGGAGAGTGTTGACGCCCTGATTGCCTGCATGAAGGAATACGAGGCTAATCATTGAGCATTTCCGGAGCGGTGAGGGGAGAGCCCGGATTTCCCGCCCTCTCCCGAACTGCGACAAAAATCTGTAATAAAGTTGTTAATTGATAATTGGGAGATAATAATATGAAGGTACTTGTTGCTACGTCAAAGCCGTTCGCTAAGGTTGCTGTTGACGGAATCCGTGAGGTTATTGAGGGTGCAGGCTATGAGCTTGTACTGCTTGAGAAATATACAGAGAAGGCGGCTCTGCTTGCTGCCGTCGCCGATGTTGACGCTATCATAATCCGCAGCGATATCATAGACGCCGAAGTGTTCGATGCTGCAAAGCAGCTCAAGATTGTGGTTCGCGCCGGCGCAGGTTATGACAATGTGGATCTGGCATCGGCCACCGCACACGGAGTATGCGTCATGAACACTCCGGGCCAGAACGCCAATGCAGTTGCCGAGCTGGTTGCCGGTCTGATGGTTTACGCCGTACGTAACTTCTACAACGGCACATCAGGTATCGAGCTATTAGGCAAGAAATTGGGTATCCATGCTTTCGGCAATGTAGGCCGTAATGTGGCACGCATAGCCAAGGGCTTCGGCATGGAGGTCTATGCGTACGATGCTTACTGCCCCAAGGAGGTTATCGAGGCTGCCGGTGTACACGCTGTCGATAATGTGGAGGATATGTACAAAACCTGTCAGTTCGTCTCACTGCACTTGCCTGCTACCGATGAGACTAAGAACTCCATCGGCCGCAAGCTTGTAAGCCTGATGCCGAAGGGTGCGGTTCTGGTTAACTCTGCCCGTAAGGAGATTATCAACGAGGACGAGCTCATCCAGCTCATGCAGGAGCGTGAAGACCTCAAGTTCGTGTCCGATATAGCACCTGCCGCAGCCGCCAGGTTCGAAGAGCTGTTTGCAGGACGTTACTTTGCTACTCCCAAGAAGATGGGTGCCCAGACTGCCGAGGCCAATATCAATGCCGGTATCGCCGCTGCAAACCAGATTGTGGGCTTCATCAAGGAGGGTTGCACCAAGTTTATGGTTAACAGATAACTTTGGCTGTTGGTTGTTGGCTGTCAGCCTAAAATGCTATAGCCAACAGCCGAAGTCGAAAAGTTTAAGGATATGGCAACCGTAAAACCATTCCAGGGAATCCGTCCTCCCAAGGAGCTTGTCGAGAAGGTGCAGAGCCGTCCGTACGATGTGCTCAACTCCGAGGAAGCACGCGCCGAGGCAGCAGGCAACGAGATGTCCCTCTACCACATAATTAAGCCTGAGATTGATTTTGATCCCATAGCCGAGGAGACCGATCCTCGCGTATATGCCAAGGCTGCCGAGAACTTCCGTAAGTTCCAGGACAAGGGCTGGCTCAGGCGTGACGACAAGGAGCAGTACTATATCTATGCACAGACTATGCAGGGCAAGACCCAGTACGGTCTGGTGGTTTGCGCATACGTGGAGGACTACCTCAAGGGCAACATCAAGAAACATGAGTTGACCCGTGCCGATAAGGAGGAGGACCGCATGAAACATGTCCGCGTAAACAACGCCAACATTGAGCCGGTGTTCTTTGCCTATCCCGATGATGCGGTTCTTGACGAACTTGTAGCCAAGTACGTCAAGGGTGCTCCTGAGTACGATTTTGTGGCTCAGGGTGACGGTTTCCGTCATCAGCTCTGGATAATAGACAAGGATGAGGATATCAAGACCGTAACCGAGAGGTTTGCCGGTATTCCTTCACTCTATATCTCCGACGGTCACCACCGTTCAGCAGCCGCTGCCCTGGTCGGTGCCGAGAAGGCCCGTCTCAATCCCAATCATCGCGGTGATGAGGAGTACAACTACTTCATGGCTGTCTGCTTCCCGGCTTCACAGCTCACCATCATCGACTATAACCGCGTTGTCAGGGACCTGAACGGAATGACATCGGAGCAGTTCCTCAAGGCTTTGGAGCAGAACTTTGCTGTCGAGAAGAAGGGTAGGGATATATTCAAGCCGTCAGAACTCCATACATTCTCGCTCTATTTGGATGGCGAATGGTACAAGCTGACCGCAAAGAAGGGTACATTCGATGACAGCGACCCCATCGGTGTTCTGGATGTCACAATCTCTTCGAACCTGATTCTGGACCAGCTGCTGGGCATCAAGGACCTGCGTCGCGACAAGAGGATTGACTTTGTCGGCGGCATACGCGGTCTGGGCGAACTCAAGCGCCGTGTTGACAGCGGTGAGATGAAGATGGCCCTTGCCCTCTATCCCGTTTCCATGAAACAGCTCATGGATATAGCCGATACAGGCAACATCATGCCGCCCAAGACCACCTGGTTCGAGCCCAAGCTCCGCTCGGGACTGGTGATACATTCGCTTGATTGAACTGATTATCGTGAATAGTTGAAGGCATGCGGTTTTTCGCATGCCTTTTATAGTCTTAAGCAGTTTGGTCTGTCTGAAAACAACCGGCGGTAGGCATCGGCTTTTCTTTGTAGAGACATGGGGTAGGCGCGTGAGGTGGAAGGCATGCGCCACCAGTCTATCTGGCGGTCAGACAGGATGATGTTTGCCTTTGCGCCGGGCTGGGGTACACTTTCAGGAGCTGAGGTGTCGGTTTGCCCTGCTGATTCAAGTGAATGCAGGATGTTCAGGAACTCTTCCGATGACTTGCCGCCTGTGGTCACGACAGTGCGGCAGAGTGGTATCTGTTCCATTATGCAGGGGATATCGGCGGGTTCCAGGATAAGCAGGAACTCGTCACTGGCATTGCCCTTCAGACGGCACACCTTGCTTGCTGTGTCATAGAATGCCAGGCCTTGGCTGTTACAGAACTCCATTATCCGTGAACGGTCAAACCGTTTTGCACCCTGGACCTCAAAGCGGTGTGGGTCATCAAAATGGATCAGCCCCTGTATGCGCCAGAAATCGTTTATCCAGTTCGGGTAGAAGAAACGCATGGACCAGCGTGTTTGGGGAGGAGGGAAACTGCCCAGAAACAGAATCCGTGCATTCCTGGGCAGGAAGGGTTGCAAAGGATGTTCCTCTATCATCATGCCACAGCGTTCCAGGTCCACCTTGTCACCTTTAAAGACAATACCTTCGGACTCCAGAATCTGGCGTTGTACATCTGGTCCGCCTCGTCCGAAATTGGAACCCATGCTCCCGTCAGCGCATACCACACGGTGACAGGGTACCTTAACGGGATCGGTATTGGTGTGTATGGCGTTTCCCACTGCACGGGAGGCTCCGGCCGGCCATCCTGCCATCTGCGCAACCTGTCCGTAAGTGGCAACACGTCCTTCGGGTATCAGTCCCACCGCCTTATATACAGCTTCCTTGAATGTCATTGCCGGTTAAAGAAGCCGTACTATCCGCTCCAGATAGCGGGCATCGGTCTTGTCGAAAGTGTTAAGATATTGGCTGTCTATATCAAGTACTGCTGTTACTGCGTCGTCTTTGAACACGGGAACCACAATCTCGCTGCGTGACTGGCTGCTGCAGGCTATGTGGCCGGGGAACTGCTCCACGTCGGGGACGATGACTGTCTCACGGCGCTGCCATGATGTGCCGCAGACCCCACGCCCGAATGCGATGCGTGTACAGGCTATCGGACCCTGGAATGGTCCAAGTACCAGTTGTTCAGTGTCGTTGGCGTCTGTGCGGACTATGTAGAATCCTGTCCACCAGAACCCCATGGATTCGTGTATGAGAGCGGCGAGGTTAGCCATATTGGCAATCGTGTCATTCTCGCCGTCCAACAGTGCTGCCGCCTCCTTGAGCAGCTGATTGTATTTCAGTTGTTTCTCTGCTTCTGTCATTTTATTATCACCCTCTGGTTTTCCGGTGTTCCTCCATTTCCGCGCAAAGTCACGTTATAGATGCCCTTGGGCATGGCTCCGGTCCCGATTGATACCGCATTGCCTTCCTTGATGGCGGAGGATTCCAGCACTTGCCCGGACATGCTTGAGACTGTCACATTGTCATTCTGCATAGGCTCGGAAACCTGAATGTTCAGCCTGCCGCCTTGCTCAACCACTGTCGGGTTGATACTCATGCGTGATGGTGCACGCGATATGGACTTGACTTCGGCAGTGGTCGGATCGATGACATAGATGCCTTCGTATGTATTCCAGTGATAGTCATTTCCTGAACCCTTCCTGACATCCTCGGAAGTGAGGATATAGACCAATCCGTTCAGTACGCAGACCGAGTTGACCCATATTTGTGCGGTTTTTTCCTCTTCCTCATCAGGAATGTCAATGTATGCTGACTGTATGCCCTTGTCATTCATTATCTTTATGCCCTTGACGGTGGTGGACTGGTTGACGCTTCTTCTTACAGTTCCTTCATTGTCCATCCAGGCATCGCCTCTTCGGGCTGTCGGTTCAACGTCAATGGTAAGGTATTCCCAACTGTCGTCATCATTGAATATGTTCTGGCAGGCATAGACGGTCGATGTGGGATAGAATGAGTTGTCGATGTCCTGATACAGGAACCCTCTCAGGTAAAGGGCATATTGTTCATAACCGTTGGCGAGAGAGTAATCCAAATCTTTCGTCCAGACAGCATTGGTGAAATCAAATTCTGTATGGTATCCAAAGTAGTGGTACATGCATATACAGCTGTCTTTGGTTATACCCCAGTATTCGTATGGATATTTCCGTCCGTAACGGTTATATTCATAAAATTGGTCTTCTCTGAGGTTATTCCCGACAAAAGCCTTGATGCCGTCGGCATCTGTAAATTCAATGAGTTTGAAATCATCATTATTGTATCTAAAAAAGTTTTTTCTTATGAACGCCTCCATCTCGGGAATCATGGACGGGGTGTAGGTGGTGTCCGATTCAAACCAGTCAAAGAATTTGTTGTCAATCTTCACTGTTTCGGTAAATCCTTCGGCCTTCTCGTAATAGGTGTCCGATGACTCCTGCAGCGGAATGGGAATGGACAGTTTCATGCCCTGTGGTCCGGGACTGTCATAGATGTCTATCTCCGATTCCTTGCCGTTGTGGTCAAAATTGACAACTGCCATATATGCCTTCCCGTCTTTGGTCAGTTCCTTGGGAAGCGGACTGATGGTGGATTCACTGCCCATCCGGGCCTCCATCTGAACTGTCTGTGCAGTAAGTGTTGATGATGCTGCCAGCAATGCTGCAGCCAGTAATTTATATTTTTCCATAACGGTCACTGTTTTATTCTGCAATAATAGTCATTAGTTTTCAAGTTGCAAATAAAATCTCTGTGTATCATTTGTTTCTGTGGGTAAACTGCTTTAGTTTTTTATTATTTTTGCGGATATGGCGGAGCGTTGGAGCATATATGCGGATTGGAATCCCTGGCACGGGTGCACCAAGATAAGTCCCGGGTGCAGGTACTGCTATGTCTATAGGCAGGATGCCATGTACGGCAGTGAGATTGGCAGCAATCTGGCCCGCAAGACCGCGGCTTTCGATCTGCCGGTTAAACGCAAGCGTGACCGCAGCTGGAAGATTGAACCGGGCAAGATGGTGTTCACTTGCTTTACATCGGACTTCCTCCTGAAGGATGCCGATGAATGGCGCAGTGATTGCTGGAGAATGATGCGCGTGCGCAATGACTTATGGTTCTATTTCTTTACCAAGCGTATAGACCGGTTCATGGAGTGCATACCCGATGACTGGGGTGACGGCTATGACAACGTGTTTGTGGGCTGTACTGTAGAGAACCAGCAGATGGCCGATTATCGCTTGCCTATCTTCAGGGAGTTGCCCATAAAGCATAAGTCAATCATAGCTTCATCTTTGATATCAGCCATAGAACTGTCACAGTATCTGGATAATAGTATTGATGAGGTGTCGGTGGGCGGTGAATCGGGCGTTGATGCCCGCCCGTGTTGCTATGACTGGATTCTTGACTTGCGCCGCCAATGTGTGGAGAAGGATGTCCCGTTCCGTTTCCATCAGACTGGAGCCAGGTTCATAAAGGACGGCAGAGAGTATTATGTAAGACGTCCGTTCCAGTTGAGCCAGGCTCATAAGGCGAACATAGACTATAAGATAGACAAGTTCTATGTGCCTGAAAAGGTCAAATTTGAGTGGAAGGAATCAGACTATCGCCAGGAAGATCTGTTTGAATCTGACTATGTTTGATTTGGCGGTTTGAACAGCTCGTTTTATATTTGCAGAAACAACTATTTGCAGAAACAACAGACAATATGATGTGTATGAAAAGATTTCTTTTATTCAGCCATTTAGCAGTGGCAGTGTGTCTGATATGCGGATGCGGTGACAAACAGTCCGCTTCAGTTCAGGGTTTTGACGATATTGTGGCTTCACGCCGCAGCATTCGCGACTATGATGCATCCAAGTCAATTTCGCGGGAGGAGGTCATGGAACTTATCAAATGTGCTCAGGAAGCTCCCTCTTGGGCCAATCAGCAGCCTTCCAAATATTATGTGGCCATGACTCCGGAGAAGGTGGCTGCCGTAAAGGAACTGGTGGGAGACGGTAACAAACGTAATACCGCAGGTGCTCCTGTCATGATAGTTTCAACATATATCAAGGGTCGTTCGGGTTTTTTCCGCAGCAATCCCGCCAATGAAATCGGCGACGGCTGGGGCGCATACGACAACGGCTTGAGCAATGCCTACTTTATCCTGAAAGCCCGTGAGCGCGGTTTTGACACGCTGATCATGGGTATGCGTGATTCCGATGCTTTACGCAAGCTGTTTGCCATTCCGGATGACGAGTGCATCATGGCGGTCATCAGCCTGGGTTACCGTGCATCGGACCCCAACCGCCCGGACCGCAAGTCTGTCAGTGAGGTGGTTAAGTTCTTCTGATAGTTCCATTTAATTAAAATATTATGAGAAAGACGATTGTTACAGATAAGGCTCCGGCTGCCATAGGTCCTTACTCTCAGGGCGTGGAGCTGAACGGAACCGTATATGTGTCAGGACAACTGCCTGTCAATCCTGCGGACGGCACCATGCCTGCGGGTGTGGAGAATCAGACACGTCAGGCCTTGGACAATATAGGAGCTATCCTGAATGAGGCCGGACTTACGTTCAACGACATAGTCAAGACTACGGTATTGTTGGCGGACATTTCGGATTTTGCGGCCATGAACGCGGTCTATTCCGGGTATTTCCCGCAGGATAAGCCGGCCCGCGTCTGCTATCAGGTCGTTGCGCTTCCCAAGGGCGCCCTGGTGGAGATAGACGCTGTTGCCGGCAGGTAGGGGCGTCTGTTCCTCCGTGCCATCAAGTACAAGATGCGTTCAACATGAATCTGGGTAAAGTAGTCGGCAATGCGAATGGCATATTCCATGCATTCACCTGTGACAACAGGTTCGTTCCAATGCTCAGACAGCAGATGTGCCATGATAGCCAGACGCAGCACATGAATGTTCATCTTCTGCTTCACACCACCGATGTAGTCATCCTCTTCCGCATCAGCCTTCATGTCGTTGGCATCGGCATAGTCAGCGTAGAGTCTTTCAGCCTCATGGGACAGCAAGAGCGGTAAAGATTCCATACAGAACAGCCTTCCTATGAAGTCACTTCAGTTGTCACGCATTTCCTGTGTCATCCGTCTGCGATCCTGTCTTTTGATAAACTCTGCTTTGTCAGGATAGACGAAAAGGAAACGCTGGGTGAAGCCCGAATCCATCAAGGCATCAGTGCCAAAAGTCTTTCCGAGTGGTCCTGGTTGAATACCACCAATGATACTCATGGAAGGGTCATCGACAAGCTTGGTATCTTCAGACTTTCGGTTGATGGTAAAACTTACATTAGACCAAGTTGACAGCAGTTGAGACACTTCAGTTCCTGAACCGTTACCACCTTTGGAATATCGCCCGAAAGAATCAATGAAGGACTTCAGCTCATCGGCAACAATGATTATCATGTCTCCTTGCGCCAGCAATGCGTTACGAGACTCTGGGGAACTATCGCCAGCCACTCGTTGGTGGAATATCGGTTGTTCACCGCTAAAGTTCCTATCCTCCCGTTTGCTTTGGTCATAAACAGTCTTCGCCTCGGAATACTTGGCAAAGTTAGCTTTGTCATGTTCCCGTAGGGGACTGGTGACTTCCTTCAACGGCCCTGTTTTGTTACGACTCGGCTTACCAACCATACAGATGAAGTCACAAGGATAATTGGTGTATGGGTTAGTGGCAAGCAGCACTTTCTTTCCTGCCGCAATACCGGCAGTTGTCAGACAGATGGCAACGACAAAGTCCTGTGGGCATCCGTACGATTCTGCAACAGTACGAATATAGTCTTGAACTGATTGTGACAGCCAGTCAATTGGTAAGGTTGGCTCTGTGAAATTCGAAGCTTTTAGGTGCTGTACCTCTTTTGGCCTTTCGGTAGGAGTGGGCAATGACTCTGAAGACACAAGGGATGACGGTTGTTCGTCTGGAGGAGTAAGCGGAGCCTTAATAGTTGGTTCCACCTTCTCCACCTCGGCATTAACGAGGGAAAGGAAGTCGGGCTGCCCTCCCGCAAATGGCATGACTTGTTCACTCATCTTTGGACTTGTTTATTACACCATTTAGCAAAGCCAGGACATCGCTGTATTTGTACATCACCCGACGGCCACCAATCTTTCTGGAATGGAGATGCCCCTGCTTGTCCCATCGCCAAAGGGTGGTGAAATTCACATGCAGTATGTGAGCCGCCTCTTCACGAGTGATGAAACGTTCACCTTCCGGGACATTCATCCATGTCTCCAAGTCATTCTGTGCATTCTTTGTTTGAGCTGCCACGATGTTTTGGGCCATCTCGTTTACCAAAGCGTCAAGGTCTTC
>JAGCDE010000042.1 GCA_017651315.1 Bacteroidaceae bacterium | reverse complement strand
CAGCACAGTGCTGTACGTGGATCTGCTCTCGCCCAACGGGGTGCTGCTGCAGCAGCTCAAGCTCAAGATACGGGCGGGACAGGCGGACGGATGCTTCAATCTGATGGACGGCTCTGTGGGGCAGGCACGCGAGCTAAGGGGGCTCCTGCCTTATCCAAGCGGGTACTATGAGGTGCGCGCTTACACACAGTACATGCTCAACTTCAATCCGGGAATAGTGTTCTCAAGGGTCCTGCCCGTCTTCAAGACCCCGATAGTTGAGGGTGACTACACCAACCCCGTGTTTGAGCCATACAAGAGCGAAACGGAGAACTACCGTCCCGCTCCGGAAAAGACAAAGGAAGTGAATGTCGCGGTCTTTCCCGAGGGCGGGAGCCTGATAAAGGGTAAGAGGAGCCGGCTGGCCTTCAAGGCAACCGATGCTGACGGCAATCCGGTGAAAGGCCGGCTGGTGATATCGGGTGACCGTACAGTGGGAGAACTGACGGCCCAAACTGTGCATGACGGGATGGGAAGCATAGTGATACCCGAAAATTACTTGAAAAGCCTCAAGGCCGAATTCGATGACGGAACCAAAAGGTACAAGGTCAACCTGCCGAAAGCCGAAGAGAAGAGCTATGCGCTCATGCTGGACAGGACTGATGACTCTCTGCTCGTGGACATTATAAAGGGAGAGAAAGCGCGCAGCTATGACATGGCGGTCACAGTCACATGCCGTGGGGAACTGATCGGGTACGAGAGAATGGAGAAAGGTGCCGGACGTGTTGCCTTGGCCTCCGGTGACTGGCCTCTCGGGGTGTGCCAGCTTACACTATATACCGACAGGGGAGATATCCTTTCAACCCGTTTATTCTTCAACCACCGGAGTGATTTCAGGCTGCCGCAGCTCACAGCAGAATTCGACAGACAGGACATTGCGCCATACGCCCCTGTATCCGTGTCGTTCAAGCTGCGGGACAAGTACGGCCAGCCCTTCCGCGACAGGTTCGCTGTGGCGGTGAGGGACGCCAACTCCGCTGCAACGGCATACGCCGATGACCTGGCCACATCGCTGCTGCTATCGTCGGACCTGAAGGGGCTGATAAACGATCCGCAGTACTATTTCGAGTCCGATGACGAAGAGCACCGCGAGGCTATGGACTTGCTCATGCTGGTGCAGGGATGGGAGCGCTATGACTGGATGTACATGAGCAACAACAAGTTCTTTGTGGAGAGGCATCGGCTGGAGGACAGCATCAGCGTGAACGGGTGGATAACCTCCGTATGGAACGACAAGAAGAAGCTGGAGGGTGTGAACACATACGTGTCCATCGTTCCGCTCGACAATGACTCGGTGGTGGAATACGGCATGTACACCACTGAGGAAATAGGCTATTTCGGGTTCAACACGATAGATTTCTACGGAGGAGCGGATCTGGTGGTGTTGCTTGAAAAGGACGGTGACAGGGGCGGAGAGATGGGGGCCAAGATAAAGCTTGAACGTGCGGAAAGGCCTGAGGTCAGACCGTTTGACCGTTCCGAACTGAACTTCAGCACCAAAGCCATCAAGGGAAGGATCCTGTTCCCGGACAGGAAGGACGAGCCGTACGAGAAAGACCCTGAGACCGATGCCATCAAGTTGCCGGAGGTGGAGATTACCGCTCCGCGCAAGTACATCGACTATTTCACGTTCAAGGCCTACGATGTGGAGAAGGAAGTGGAGCTGGAACTGGATTTCGGTGAGTATCCTACTGACCTGCTGGGATACCTGCTGGGCAAAGGATACACCGTGTCAAAAGGGCCGTTCTCAGTTAGCAGCATAAGTACAAAATACTCCATGGTGGACCTTTCGTCCTTAGGGGGAGGCTATGAGAGCGATGCCTATAACGGAAGTAGCGGTGGAATGGTGTATCTGACCCGCTATCCCACGTTCTGGTACATACATGACTCCCAAAAACTGGCAGGACTCTATTATTATGAGTCCCCTTTGAACATTGACACCGAAGATATAATAAGCGTGCTGATATTTGACGACCCCGCATATCTGACAGACATAACCGAATCTGTCCCTCTGTATATGGATGCCATAAGAGCCCACAATAACACAAATGCTATTATGAGCATGCGCGGTTTGATGGGCAACAAACGCTATACCCTTGTGGATGTCCTGCTAAAGGACGAACAAAAGATGAGAACCAAGGAAGAAAAACGGAACAAGGGACAACGCATAACCACGCTCCGCGGATTTGACTATCCGGTCCAGTTCTATAGCCCGCAGTATCCCGACGGCCCCATAGAGGGACGCAAGGACTACCGCCGCACGCTTTACTGGAACCCCAATGTAATCACGGATTCACTCGGTAATGCCCGCGTTGAATTCTACAACAACTCCTACAGCACTAACTTCAACGTGACCGGTGCGGGAATAACCGCAAGCGGAACACCTTACGTACTTGATGCGGATTTCTGAAATCCTGACCGGACTGTGGATGTCACCTTACCCAGGCAGGACTGTGAACCTTTGTTCCTGAGGGATCGTAACGCAGCGCCTCAGTGTCCGGTATGTCTATAATGTATGTCCTGTGGGAGGCATTGTTCAGTTTGCTCTCCCTGAGCCAGAGGTTGGCGCGCTTAAGGTCAGCGAATGTCACTCCGTTCTTTTCGGCGAAAGCCACCAGGTCATCGATAGGGTCAGTCACTGTAACCTGACGCTTAGGCGGAATGTAGGGATACAGGTCAGCGGGAGTAAACCTGAAGCCGAACTGACGGGGGTTCTCGAACATCATCTTGGCTGTCAGTATCCTGAACATATAACGTGAGGTCTCCTCCACAAGCCACTGGTCCAAGGCGTGTTTCTGGTTCTGGCTCTGGATGCGGCGGTCCATTCCTCCCTGCCCGCCGTTGTAGCTGGCAGCCACAGTCATCCAGTCCCCATACTTGGAATAAGCCTCACGCAGATATTTGCACGCCGCCTCGGTGGCTTTGACAATATTGTACCTCTCGTCGATGTTCGAATTCACCTCAAGCCCGTATGAACGGCCTGTAGATTGGATGAATTGCCACAATCCGGCGGCTCCGGCACTTGATGCAGCCTGAGGATCGACATTGCTCTCTATGACCATCAGGTATTTCAGGTCATCAGGTATCCCCATCCGCTTCAGGACAGGTTCTATCTGAGGGAAATAACGGTTAGCCCTCTTTATCATAAGGGTGGACATATTGTGCGAATATGTAAACGCCACGAGTTCCCTGTCCATGCGTTCGCGCAGGTCGGCCCGGTCAAAGCGGATGGTATCACCGGCAAATACAATATACGCGGGAACCTGTGGAGGCGGAACCTGGAGTGTCTGGGCTGCCAAAGGGACAGCAAACAATGAAACTATACCGGCTGTCAACGCTGCAATAATGGAATTTTTTTTCATAGAGGTATGTATGGTCGATGTATATTTGGTTAACTGTCCGCAAAAATATAATGTTTCCGTCAAATAATGTATCTGTCTATGATTCATTTTTTACACAAGACATACTATTGTTTCGTAAAAAAACAGGCAGGCTTATTTTTTATTTCTCCAAGCTTGCACTATCTTTGTTGCACTAACCTTATTATAAACCCAAATGAAGAAATCCTGCTTTCTAATCGTACTTTCGGTTTTGACTTTGTCAGCAGCCTGCCAGAAGGCACCGGTCAAATCAGACAACCACACCGTTTCAATAGGAATGTCTGACGGAACACTTTACGTAACCCCTATGGCCGATGACGCCATCCGTGTACAGTACATTCCGCAGGGAATGGATTTCCCTGAACTTGAAAACCTTATCTACACTGAAAAGCAAAAAGACCTTGCATGCCGGTTTGACCAGAGCGGCAATAAAGTTACCGTCAGCGCACAAGGCAGCGGTCTGCGTGCCGAAGTCAACACCCGTACCGGGCAGATAAGATTCCTGGACTCCAAGGGAAAGGTAATCCTTTCGGAGGATGCCCGTTCCATTGAGGCTGGCAAGACCGGTGAATTCAATTCACTCAGTGTAAGACAGTCATTCAAGACAGCACCGGATGAGTTCCTGTTCGGTACCGGCCAGTTCCAGGACGGTTACCTGAACATACGCGGACTTACCCGCCGTCTCACACAGGTGAACACCCAGATCTCCATTCCCATGGTCATATCCAGCAAAGGGTACGGAATCCTGTGGAACAACTACGGACTGACCGATTACAACCCGTCGGACTTTGTCGTGGAGCTCCAGCAAGGCAGTTCTGACGGCACAACCGTAACGGTAAACGCAACCGGGACCGCCGGAAACGTGAGGGAACGCCGCCAGTTCAATGATTTCAACGGTGAATTGGAGATTACCGAGAGCGGCGACTATTCCATACTGCTCGATGTAGGCCAGTCAATGGCCCGCAAACACCTGCTTACTGTTGACGGTGATACCATCATCAATGCCAACAACACTTGGCTGCCGCCCACATCATCGGCCATAACACATCTTGACAAAGGTACACACAAGATTTTCGTGAGCGGTTCACGCGGTGACAAGCCGTCAGTGGGTGTACGCAAGGTGACTGATGTGACCACATTCAGCTCACCCGTAGCCGTGGCTCTTGACTACACCGTATTTGCCGGCACTGCCGATGAGATTGTAAGTTCATACCGCAACCTTACCGGCAAGGTTCCGCAGATGCCTGACTGGGCTTTCGGTTACATTCACTGCCGCGAACGCTATGACAGCCAGAGAGAGCTGCTGGAGAACGCCCACCGCCTGAAGGACGAGGGTTACCACACCAGCGTGATAGTACAGGACTGGCAGTGGTGGGGCAAGTACGGCTGGAACGCCATGCAGTTTGATGAGGGCAAATATCCCGATCCAAAGGCTATGACGGATGAGCTGCACAGCATGGACATGAAACTGATGCTCTCCGTATGGTCCAAGATAGACAAGAACAGCCAGGTGGGCCGTGAGATGAACGCCGCCGGCTATTACATAAGAGGAACTGACTGGATAGATTTCTTCAATCCCGACGCCGCCGCTGCCTACTGGAAGAACTTCAGCGAGAGGTTGCTACCCACTGGCATAGACGCATGGTGGCAGGACGCTACCGAGCCTGAGAACGATGACCTCAAGGGCCGTATGGTTGCAGGCGGCAGGATTCCGGGTGAGTTCTACCGCAACGCCTACCCCAACATGGTTAACCACACCGTATATAACGGCCTGATAAAGGACCAGCCGGGTCGTGACCCCATGATACTTACCCGAAGCGGATTTACAGGCATACAGCGCTATGGTGCCATCAACTGGTCCGGTGACGTAGGCAATGACTGGGAGACCCTGCGACGGCAGATTGCAGGCGGACTGAACCTGATGGCTACCGGCCAGCCCTGGTGGACGTATGATGCAGGCGGATTTTTCCGTCCAAACAACCAGTACACCGACGCCGGTTATCAGGAGCGTATGATGCGCTGGATACAGACAGCAGTGTTCCTGCCGTTCATGCGTGTACACGGCTACATGAGCCGCACCGAGCCCTGGAACTACTCGGCAGAGACACAGGCCAATTTCCACAAGCAGATAGAACTGCGTGACAGGCTCCAGCCCTACATCCTGGATTGCGCCAGAAAGGTGAGCAACGAGAACTACACCATGATGCGTCCGCTGGTATTTGACTTCCCGGGTGACACCGAGGCTCTCAAACAGCAGACCGAGTTCATGTTCGGCCCCTCACTGCTGGTATGCCCGGTAACCGAATCGGGTATCAAGTCCATGCGCGTGTATCTGCCCAAGTATGAAGCCGGCTGGAAACTCTTTGACTCATCAGACTCCAAGGTTTACAAGGGAGGCACCTATGTGGAGGTTCCCGTTACCATTGACCGTATTCCTGTATTTGTAAAATCCGATCATAAAATCAATCTGAAATGAAAAAGTTACTGACCCTATTGCTTGCTCTGGCAGCTATATCTGCCTTTTGCAACGCCCAGCAACCTGACAACTGGACAACAAAAGTTGTTTTCTACACTCCGTCCATAGTACGGATCTTCAAGACCGGACCGGACAATCCGGACAAGAAACAGAGTCTCTCCGTTACGATGGTCCCGCAAGAGTTCAAGTCCACCGTCACTGTTGATAAGGACGGCTCCACACTCTATAAGAGTTCAGCCCTCACGGTGAAGGTATCCGGAAATGACGTCACATTCCTTGACAGCAAGGGCAATGTCCTGCTGGCCGAGAACGGCTACGGTCACGGCAACGTGGCTATGACACGTCCTGATTATGCTGATATACCGGTGGACCAGAGTTTCAGCCTTGATGCCGATGAACCTATTTACGGTATCGGAATACAGCAGGACGGTAAGATGGCCAAGAGCGGGAACTACCGCCGCATGATTCAGGGCAACACCGATGACTACTGCAATATCATCCAATCCATCAAGGGATACGGCCTGTTCTGGGACAACTACTCTCCCACCACACTGGGTATCACGGAAGGCAAGTTCAGCTTTTCATCAGAGAACGCCGGCTGTATTGACTACTATTTCATCTGGGGTGGCGATGCTGACGGTGTGATTGCCGGCATACGCCAGCTTACCGGAACGGTACCCATGCTCCCGCTCTGGAGCTACGGATTCATGCAGAGCCGCGAGCGTTACAAGACTTCACGTGAGCTTACTGAGGTGCTGGACCGCTACCGCTCCATAGGAGTGCCCATCGACGTAATGATTCAGGACTGGCAGTACTGGGGTGACAACTATCTCTGGAATGCCATGGAGTTCAACAATCCGGATTTCAGCAATCCTGAGCGTTGGATCAAGCATATTCATGACCAGAACGCCAAACTGATGATCTCCATCTGGTCATCATTCGGTCCAATGACAAAACCCTACCGCGAACTGGAGCCGAAGAACCTGCTCATTGACATACAGACCTGGCCGCAGAGCGGTCTGTCAGACTGGCCTCCCCGCAGGGACTATCCTTCCGGAGTACGCCCGTATGACCCTTACAGCAAGGAGGCACGTGACATCTACTGGAACCACCTGACCCGTCTGTACGATTTGGATATTGACGGCTGGTGGATGGACTCAACCGAGCCTGACCACATGGATTTCAAGGAGACTGACCTGGACCTGCCCACAGCGATGGGTCCGTGGCGCAGGGTACGCAACGCCTTCCCGCTGATGGCGGTCGGCGGCGTGTATGACAACCAGCGGGCTATGGATAACGGCAATGACAAGCGTGTCCTTATCCTTACCCGCTCAGTATTTGCAGGACAGCAGCGCTACGGTTCCAACACATGGTCCGGCGATGTCCAGTCCAACTGGAACAGCCTGCGCAACCAGGTGCCTGCAGGCTTGAATTTCGCACTGACCGGTAACCCCAATTTCAACAGCGATCTGGGAGGATTCTTCGCCAACAGCTACAATGAGCGTTCACAGGACGGCAGCGCCACCAGGAACCCGCTCTATCAGGAGCTTTATGTGCGCTGGATGCAGTACGGCGTGTTCTGCCCCATGATGCGCAGCCATGGAACAGAGGTTCCGCGTGAACTCTATTATTACGGTGAAGCCGGAGAGCCCGTATTTGACGCTTTAGTGGGTGCTGTCAAGATGCGTTACTCACTCCTCCCATACATATACGCACTGGCCCACGATGTCAATGCAAATAACGGCACCTACCAGCGTGCCCTCATGATGGATTTCAGGAATGACCGTAACGTATGGAACATAAACAGCGAGTTCATGTTCGGACGCTCACTGCTGGTAGCTCCGGTTCTGGAAGCCAAATATACCCCTGAAAGAGCCCAGAGCAAGAGCCGCGCCGGAATAGGCGACGTGGACTTCATGGAAGCCAAGAGCACCAAGATCTATCTGCCTGCAGGTACAAAATGGTATGACTTTGAGACTATGGAGCAGTTTGAAGGAGGCCAGGAGATAGAGCGTAAGGTGAACATCAAGAGCATCCCGCTCTACGTGAAGGCAGGGAGCATAGTACCCATAGGCCCCGATGTACAGTACTCAACGGAGAAACCGTGGGATGACCTTGAAATCCGCGTCTATGCAGGAGCCAACGGCACATTCAGTCTCTATGAGGATGAGTTTGACAACTACAACTATGAGAAGGGAGCGTTCTCCACGATAGATTTCAGCTGGAACGACAAGAGCCGCAGCCTGTCAATAGCAGCCCGCAAAGGCTCTTACGACGGAATGATCCAGAACCGCAAGTTCCGCGTGGTGCTTATCAGGGACGGCAAGAAGAGCGAGCCCAAGACTGTCAGCTATTCCGGCAAGAAAGTTTCGGTGAAACTGTAGAATCTGTTTTGATTTGCTTCCATGAATTTCACGGAACAAATCAAAACAGACTCTGACCGGGAATCGGGAAGTGAGGATTCCTACGCTGGTTCGAGCGTATTGGATTCTCACTTCTCCATTTCTTTTTCTTTCTTCACCTTCTCCACACCCTGCACTTAGATAGGTTATGCCTCCCCGGAACAAAAAATAAGCCTGCTTATTTTATTCTTCCCCCGGCTTGCACTATCTTTGCATCCTAAATCATCATCTACACAGGATGACAGAATTTGAAATGATAGCCAAGACCTTCCAGGGGCTGGAAGAGATTCTTGCAAAAGAGCTTATCGGGTTGGGAGCCAATGGGGTGGCCATCGGTAACCGTATGGTCTCATTCAGAGGCGACAAAACCCTGCTATACAAAGCCAACCTTCATCTTCGTACTGCAATCCGCATTCTGAAACCTTTCCTCCACTTCAAGGCCGGCAGCGCCGATGAGGTATATGAGATATGCCGCAAGGTGGAGTGGGAGAGATATATGGAGCTCAGTGACAGCTTCGCCGTCGATTCAGTAGTCTATAGCGAGGATTTCCGTCACTCCAAGTTCGTGGCATACAGGGTTAAGGATGCTATAGCGGATTATTTCCGGGAGAAGTACGCCAAGCGTCCCAACGTGAGCGTCTCAAATCCCGACCTCACTTTCCACATCCATATCTCACACGATGACTGCTCCCTCTCACTTGACAGTTCAGGCGAGTCTCTACACAAGCGCGGATATCGTCAGGAAGCTATGGAAGCCCCCCTGAATGAAGTCCTGGCCGCCGGAATGATACTGATGTCCGGCTGGGACGGCAAGTCTGATTTCGTGGATCCCATGTGCGGTTCCGGCACTATTCCCATCGAAGCGGCATTGATAGCCAGAAATATGGCTCCCGGTCTGTTCCGCAGCCATTTTGCATTTGAGAAATGGAAGGATTTTGACCGCGACCTTTTTGAAAGGATATACAACGACGACTCCGCCGAACGTCCTTTCGAATTCAGCATCAAAGGCTATGACAAGGACCCCAAGGCAATACTTACCGCCAAGCGCAATGCCAAGGCTGCGGGCCTTCTCGACTCCATTAGGTTCGAACAGCGTGACTTCAAGGACTTCGAACCGGTAAAGCAGCGTACTGTAATCATAACCAACCCGCCATACGGCGAACGCCTGACCGATGACAACCTGTTAGGCCTGTACGAGATGATAGGCGAACGCCTCAAACATGCCCTTGTAGGAGGTGAAGCCTGGATAATAAGCTATCACTACGAATGTTTTGACAAGATAGGACTCAAGCCATCGGCCAAAATTCCTCTTTTCAACGGTGCATTGCCATGTGAACTGCGTAAATACGAGATATTTGACGGACGCTACAATGATTTCCGTGGCGGTGACCGCAGGCTCAAGAAGGATGACCTGCCCACACGCCGCAGCAGTACACTGCGCCACAAGGCACGACAGGCGGAAAAGGAGGAAGCCCGGAATAATGGAATAACGGAATCCAAGGAAAAGACGGAAAAGACGGAAACCAGGAGAGTAAGACCTGCCCGCAAGACCGGAGACAAACCTTTCCGTAAGACATCAACGGAAGGCAAGCCGTCCAGGAAGTCCGCTTCGGAAAGGGAAAGAAAGCCGTTCCGCAAGACAGAGGGAGAAAAACCTTTCAGGAAGTCAGAAGGGCCTAAACCGTTCCGTAAGAATGAAGGTGCAAAAACCTCACGTAAGAGTGAGGGAAAGCCGTTCAGGGAGAGTGCCGGAAAGACTTTCGGAAAGGAGGGGGCCCGACCCAACACGAAAAAAGGGTTCAAACCCGGAAACAGGAAAAGATAAGATAAGATAAGACATAAAGACAATGAACCTCAACATTCTGTTACTTGGAAGCGGAGGCCGTGAACATGCACTGGCCTGGAAAATTGCCCAAAGCCCGCAGACAGCAAAACTCTACATCGCACCGGGAAACGCCGGTACATCGGATTTAGGGGAGAATATTCCCGTCAAGGCCGATGATTTCCAGTCGATCAGGGATATCGTCCTGGACAAAAAGATTGACATGGTTGTGGTAGGTCCCGAGGATCCGCTTGTGAAAGGCATATACGATTTTTTCAAGAGCGACCCCCTGACTGCCGGCATCCCGGTCATCGGCCCCTCCAAGGCGGCCGCACAGATGGAGGGCAGCAAGGATTTCGCCAAGCGTTTCATGCAGCGTCACGGCATTCCCACTGCCGCCTACCGGACATTCACAGGCGAAACCCTTGAGGAAGGTCTCAGATTCCTTGAGACTCTCAAAGCTCCCTACGTCCTCAAGGCCGACGGTCTCTGTGCAGGCAAGGGCGTGCTTATCCTGCCTACTCTCGACGAGGCAAGGAAGGAGCTCAGGGAGATGCTGGGCGGCATGTTCGGAAGCGCATCCTCACGGGTCGTGATCGAGGAGTTCATGAGCGGGATAGAGTGCTCCGTCTTCGTGCTCACTGACGGCAAGCACTACAAGATTCTGCCGGAAGCCAAGGACTACAAGCGCGTGGGCGAGCATGACACCGGTCTGAACACAGGAGGAATGGGATCCGTATCGCCGGTTCCTTTCGCCACTGAGGAGTGGATGAAAAAGGTGGAGGACCGCATAATCCGCCCCACTGTGGAAGGTCTGGCCGCGGAGGGTCTGGACTACAAGGGATTCATCTTCTTTGGGCTGATCAATGTAGATGGCGACCCCAAGGTGATAGAGTACAATGTCCGCATGGGTGACCCGGAGACTGAGACCGTGATGCTCCGCCTCAAAGCCGACATCGTGGAACTCTTCAAGGGTGTGGCCGAAGGGAACCTGGACACCAAGGTCCTGGAGAAAGACGAACGCTCCGCAGTCTGCGTCATGCTGGTATCCGGCGGCTATCCGCAACACTATGACAAGGGCTATGTGATAACCGGCATTGACCAGGTCAGGGACAGCATAGTGTTCCACGCGGGAACCGCTTTCGACTCAAACGGCAATGTCGTTACCGCCGGCGGCCGCGTGTTGGCTGTCAGTTCATACGGCAAGGACAAAGATGAGGCTCTTGCCCTCTCTTTCAAGGGTGCACGAACCATAGAATTCAGCAAGAAGCATTTCCGCAGCGATATAGGACAGGATCTTTGATGCCCTATACCGCTGCTGTAACAAATAATAACTGTCATTTTCGAGCCTTTAACCTTTAAAAGACTAACTTTGAGGCCCACTACTGAAAAAATCAACTGAGAACGATGAATTACAAAAGACTTAACACTGTCATAGGATGGCTGGTTTTCGCCGTGGCAGCAGTGACCTACTGCATGACCATCGAGCCCACCGCCAGTTTCTGGGACTGTCCTGAGTTCATAACCACCGGATACAAGCTTGAAGTGGGACATCCGCCAGGGGCACCTATCTTCATGCTGACCGCAAACCTTTTCTCCCAGTTCACCAGCGACCCGGGCAAAGTGGCCATGATGGTCAACATAATGTCAGCCGTGCTGAGTGCCCTATGCATATTGTTCCTGTTCTGGAGCATAACCATGCTTGCCAAGAAGCTCATCGCAGGTGACAGGGAACCTGACCTGTGGCAGTCCGTTTCGATATTCGGTGCGGGAATAGTGGGCGCACTTGCATATACATGGAGCGACACTTTCTGGTTCAGTGCGGTGGAAGGCGAGGTCTATGCCTACTCCTCATTCTGCACCGCCGTGACATTCTGGCTGATACTCAAGTGGGAGGAGAACAGCGATGAGCCGCACAGCGCACGCTGGCTTGTCCTGATTGCATACCTGATAGGCGTATCGGTGGGCGTTCACCTGCTCAACCTGCTCTGTATAACCGCAATAGTGCTGGTCTATTATTTCAAGCGCGCAAACAATCCCAACTGGAAGGGAGGGATCCTTGCCATCGTGCTGTCAGGACTGATCATAGCTGCCGTGCTTTACGGTATCGTGCCCGGTATCGTGAAGGTGGGCGGCTGGTTCGAACTGCTGTTCGTGAACGGGATGGGGCTTCCGTTCAACTCCGGTCTCATCACCTACATCATATTGCTGGCAGCAGTGCTCATCTGGAGCGTCTATGAGACCCAGCGCGGGGACAGGAAACTCAACATGTATCTTTCGTTCCTGCTCTCCATAGCCATGGCGGGTATCCCGTTCTACGGACACAAGGCCTCAGGTGTGTTCTTCGGTATTGTAATCCTGATTGCCGGAGCCATATATCTCTTTGCAAAGGGGGTTCCGGAAAGGATAAAGCCTTCACCCTCTATCCTGAACACCATAATGCTGTGTGTAATGATGATCACCATCGGCTACTCGTCATACGCGGTGATTGTGATCCGTTCCACCGCCAACCCTCCCATGGACCAGGATTCGCCCGAGGATGTCTTTTCGCTTGGAGAGTATCTGGCACGCGAACAATACGGAACCAGACCTCTCCTTTACGGCCAGGCCTACAGTTCAGGATTGGTGTGGGAGCGTGCCAACGGCAACTACTGCACCCCCAAGTCCATCACCAACGGAAAATCCTACGGCCGTCTTGAGAAATCCAGCGCCGACGAGAAGGACAGCTACTACGTGAAGGATGACAAGCGTGACTACGTCTATGCGCAGAACATGCTCTTCCCGCGCATGTACAGCAGGGACGGAGACCATATCACAGACTACAAGAACTGGGTTGGAGGTATAAAGGGCAAGACCTATATCTACGATGCCTGCGGCAACAAGGAGAAGGCCGTAATACCCACACAGTTCGAGAACCTCAAGTTCTTCTTCCGTTACCAGGTCCACTTCATGTATTGGAGATACTTCATGTGGAATTTCGCAGGCCGTCAGAATGATATCCAGAACCAGCACGGCGATATCCAGACCGGCAACTGGATTACCGGCATAGGTTTCATAGACCGTCATCTGATAGGAGGCGACATGAAGGTTATGCCTGATTACCTGAAAGGCAAGGGCATGAACGTATTTTACTGCCTGCCGCTGCTGCTCGGTCTCATAGGACTGTTCTGGCAATTCGGTAAGGGCAAGACCGGGCTACACCAGTTCTTCGTGGTGCTTTCACTGTTCATCATGACCGGACTTGCCATTGTGGTTTATCTGAACCAGACTCCCATGCAGCCTCGTGAGCGTGATTATGCCTACGCCGGCTCATTCTACGCCTTTGCCATCTGGATAGGGTTGGGGGTATCCGCCTTATCCGAAGGCCTCTCTAAAGTGTTGGGAAAGAAGGCTGCACCCGTACTGGCCACCCTGCTATGCATTCTGGTGCCGATACAGATGGTAAGCCAGACCTGGGATGACCATGACCGCAGCGGACGTTACACATGCCGTGATTTCGGCCAGAACTATCTCACTACACTTCCTGAGAAGGGATATCCCATCATATTCACCAACGGTGACAACGACACTTTCCCCCTTTGGTACAATCTTGAAACCGAAGGGTTCCGTACCGATGCCCGCTGCTGTAACCTGAGCTATCTCATGACCGACTGGTACATAGACCAGATGAAACGTCCCGCCTACGATTCGCCCGCCCTGCCTATCTCATTCAAGAAGATTGAGTACCAGACCGGAACCAACGAATACGTGGCTGTCGATGCCCAGAGGAAATACAACTCCCTCAAGCAGGCCAAAACCGATGCCGAGAAGGAATGGATTGACCAGGAATTCGAACTGAGGAACATCCTGGACAACTATGTCAAGAAGGGCAAACCGATTCCCACCGACACCATCTGGTTCAAGATTGACAAGGATGCAGTGCTCCGCTCAGGCATGATGATTCCAAAGGAGTATCGCGGCGAGACCGATGAGGAGACCAAGGCCAATATTCCCGACCGCATGATCATCTCACTCAAGGGAAAGTCCAACCTCATGAAGAACGAGCTCATGATGCTTGACCTGATAGCCCAGTGCAACTGGGAAAGGCCTCTTTTCATTGCCACGACGGTAGCTACCGACAACTACCTGAATCTTGGGAACTTCCTCGTTCTTGAAGGTCTGGCATACAGGATAACCCCGTTCGACTGGCATGAACTCGGATATTTGGCCGAATCGAACTCAGGAGCTGCCATTGACACGGAGAAGATGTACCACAACCTGATGAACTTCAAATTCGGAGAAGCCGGAAACCCCGATGTCTATCTGGATGAGACCATACGCCGTATGTGTTGGACCCACCGGCGTATTTTCGCCCAGCTCGCCGGTCAGTTCATCAATGAAGGACAGAAGGACAAGGCTCTCGAGGTGCTCGAACATCTTGAAGAGAACCTTCCCTACGATGCCATACCGTACTGGCTCCTGCGTCTGTCAACAGAGATTGGAATCGCCCGTATGTGGATTGCCCTGGACCAGCCCAAGAAGGCACTCACTATCTTGACCGACATAACCGCTGAGCAGCTCATGGAGATGAGATGGTATCTTACCATGAACAACCGTCAGCTCAAGCAGATGTCCGGTTCGTTTGACGATTGCGCCTCCATCATATACTCCTACACATTACCTCAATTGGAGAAGATTGTTGACAAGGATACATTCGCACAGACAGTGGAAATATTCGAGAATTTATACAGCGAATACCAAAAGAGGACCAAATAGGCATGTTGATTGAGCAACCATCATTCGTCCTGAGCAAGATCTACCCTAAGGGGCTTTTCCGTAAAAACCCGGAAGAGCACGCGGTCTATCTTACCTTCGATGACGGACCTATCCCGGAAGTCACGCCCTGGATTCTGGAACTGCTGGACAAGCATGGAATCAAGGCCACATTCTTTGTGGTCGGCAACAATGTCCAGAAGTATCCTGAGATATTCAAGATGATTACGGACCGTGGTCACCGCATAGGCAATCACACCTTCAATCATGTCCGTAGCATGAGGATGAGGACACCGGACTTCATAGACAATGTAAAGAAGTGTGACAAATATTTCACGACCCGTCTGTTCCGCCCACCGCACGGAGTGATGAAGAAATGGGTTTACCGCTATATGAAGGATGACTATGACATTGTGTTCTACGATGTCATTACCAGGGATTACAACGGGAAACTCAAAGGACGCAAGGTGCTTGACATAGTCAGGAAATACACCCGGAACGGATCCATAATAGTGTTCCATGATTCGCTCCGAAGCGAACGGAACCTCAGGTATGCACTCCCCAAAGCCATCGAATGGCTTGAGAACCAAGGCTACGCCTTCAAACAGCTCTGAAGTGCTGCCGGGTTCTATTTCAATTCACACAGGGCTGTGCATATAGCATCCTGAACCTTACGCGAAGGAGCCGTCCTTATGGCTCCTTCGTTCATTATGCAGAATGCCACCTCATGTCCCCCCACGGTAGTGAGGTAGCCCGCAAGCGTGCTTGCACCTGTCACGGAACCGGTCTTGGCATGAACCCTGTTGATGGCCGATTTGGAATCCATCCGAGTCTTGAGCGTGCCGTCCATCCCCGATACCGGCAGATTACGGTAGAACCGCGGGAAGAGGACCGGATCCTTATAGATAAGCCTGAGCATGTTCACCATGAAAGAGGGTGTGAGATGGTCATACATGGAGAGGCCGCAACCATCGACTATATTGTACTCATGCGAGGCGAAACCGAACTTGCGGGAGACAAAATTGTCTATGAACCCGGAGGCATCCTTGAATCCGGCTCCGGACGGCTTGACAAGCCGTCCCAACTGAAGGAACATGGCTTCGGCATAGAGGTTGTTACTCTCCTTCAACGCCTCTTTCATAACGGAATTGAGGGAATGGCTTACGGTGACCAGGGCATTGGACATGACAGGAGACACACCTGCTCCGAACCCTTTGTAACTGATTCCGGCATCGTCAAGGTACTCCCTGAAGAGGGTGAAGGTGAAGTCAGCGGTGCCCACCACACTCAAATCCTTGGTTTCATTGCGGCGGCAATTACCTGACACCACTATGGTGTTGTCGTTGTGAATCCAATCACGGCTTATCGAGAAAGCGCCAAGAGAGTCAACACCACAAAGCGACCTGTTCTCCACCTTGATGAAACGGTTGGCGGGAGTCACTGTGACAACAGGAGGTCTGCCGTTCCCGACAGGTCTCACCTGAATCGTCACGAACCCCTCATGGACCATCAGGGGAGAGATATAAGGCTGAAAGCTTGAAGGGGAGTCATCCCAGCACCATCCGGATCCCCAGTGAACGGAATCCATCTGGGAGACATCGGCAAAAACATTGCCGTTTATACGACGGACCCCCGCTTTCTTCAGTTCATCCACCATACCTTTCAGTTCCTGCTCGCTCAGCGACGGGTCAATCCCCCCCACAAGATAAAGATTTCCGTCAAGCGTGCCGTCCGGGAGTATCTCCCCCTGAGTCCTGAGGGAGGTCTCGAAACTGTATTCTGTCCCAAGGGAGTAAAGAGCCACAATCGAGGTGATTACCTTCTGGGTCGATGCGGGACGGAACAGGACGTTCTCCCTGTAGGCATACAGGACAGAATCCGTAGTGAGGTCATAAACCATGATCCCGACATCGGTCCCGGCCGGTAACTCGTCATAGATAATCTGGTCTATACGCTCAGTGACCGTCTGGAAATCGGCTGCGTAAGAACCTGTAAGGCCTGCTGCAACGATAAGGATGGCCATTATCCTTCGTATGGTATTCATTATGCCGTTTATTTGTCAATATGAAACCTGGGCATTGAAACCGTTCCGGACAAGCAGTCCGTAAATGCGGTCAAGCGATTCGCGGGATGCTTTCCTTAAGGTACTGACGGGGGTCTCCCGGTCAACGGTATAAATCATCACCTGGCCCGGTGATATCCTCTTGAGCGTCTCAAGCCATGGAAGGACATAGCGGTCAGAGGTGTTGTCCATGTCGTATCCGTCAAGAGTGCCGGCCAGGAACATGGTCTGAATGATGACGTGACCCTTGAATTCGCATAGAGCCTTTATGACGGCATCCAGGTCATAATGCCCTACCGGATTGTCTATCAAACGGATGTAATCAATATCCACGGTATCCAGCTTTTGGATGTTATTGTCCAGCCTGAGCAAGGCACTGAAGATTTCAGGGTCGGTCACACGGGTCCCGTTGCTCAGCACGCTCACCTTGGCCTCGGGAAAGAATTCATCACGCAGAGCCAGCACGTCATCGACAATGCCGGGAAACTCCGGGTTTGCGGTAGGTTCACCGTTGCCTGCAAAAGTGAGGACATTGGGTTCGGGACCTTCGGCCTTCATCTTCATCAGAGCGGAACGCAAGGAGTCATAGACCTCGGCTCTGGTAGGACGGTGATGTTTGGGATGATGACTGCCGTTACGCCCGCACTCGCAATATATGCAATCAAAAGTGCATATCTTCCCGTCAGAAGGCATCAGGTTTATCCCGAGGGAGACACCCAGACGACGACTGTGGACAGGACCGAAAACCGGAGAACCGTATAGTACTGTTGCCATTGTTGACTGCCGTTAATTAAATCTGTTAATCAAGCGCGAAATTAATAAGAATCTGTCAAAACTTCCATGTTAACTGAACGTTTATGTCCTCTTTGTGCCATGAACTGATTCTCTGCTGGGAGGAACTGATCTCGTCACGGTCGGCATAGAGCAGCGAACCTGCCTTGACATTAAACTGGAGCCGGGCTGAAGGTTTGTATCTGAGATTCAGCACGACCCTGCCCCCACGTCCGGAAAGCGTGACAAATCCGAACGAATATCTGGGTCCTTTTTCATAGACCGATATGCTGCTGTCATAGCTGTCAGTAAGGAAAAATACTGTCTGAAGGGAGGCAGAAAGGCTCGGGGAGGGGTTCCAGTCGGAAGAGAGGGACAATCCGGTTCCGTCCGACAAAGGCTCAAAAAGGAAGTCGTATCTGGACCAGAAAAGCTGGGTGCGGCATGAGAGCGTCCTGTTGAACGTGTGGTCCCAACGAAGCCGTCCCCTCCATGTTATACAATATTCAAACGTGCCGGTAGGCTTGCACTCTTTCTGTTTTGACTTGAACCTGAGGGTAGCGTCCAGATTATCGGACCGGGACGCTTTCCATGCTGCATTGACTCTGATCTCAAGGCCGTTGGAGGGACCGGCGGCTCCCGAACCGCTTCCGGGATGACGGAACATATCGACATAGCCGTCACTCTTCAGCCGTCCGCCTGAATAGGTGAGCCCTATCAGTACCCCGGCCTCGTTCCTTACATCGGATTCACAGATAGCCCCTGAACGCGGAGCGTTGAACTCAGGGGAGTAATAACGGAAAAGCACGTTAGAGCTGAGTTTCCTGCCTATCCTGAACATATTGTTTGTCAGGACAGCTCCACCACCGCCCGATAAGGCTATCTCACCCGAAATGCCGAATGCAGGTCGCCTGACAGACCAGTCAGCAGATACATCCGTATATCCGATACCGTTCACAGTCGGAAGAGAGTATCTCTCACTGAGAACGGTGGCTCCGACAGACACCCCGTTGCTCCGGTAGTTGATGTTCGCCGCACCTGAGGCTGTTATGAAATTGTGTTTTCGTGACCACTCCAACTCAGTACGATGATAGCCGTCAGTCTTGAACGAGGAGACAACAGAATCTCCCTTCACTATCGCATCGGCAGGGGTATAAGCACCCATTATTGTAATTGACAAGGCCTTGCCTGCACGGAAAGTCAATCCGGCGCCTCTGAAATAACCGTATTCGGAGACCGAGGAATGGGGTTTCAATCCTGTCTGTCCGGACGGTATTCCAGTAAGGGACATGCTTTTTCCGAGACTGAAACCAGATCCGGAAACAAGCCCCTGTCCGAATACAGCCTTGTAGTTTCCCGCCACAAGAGTCTTGAAAGGACCTGCATCCGATATATACAGATAAGGTGACCAGAAATCATAGCCGGCCCTGTTCCTGCCGCCAAAGGGTTCGCCGGCATCCTTGTCGGCGGTGAATCCCGCCCTGATCCTGCCTTTCCAGTTGAAGGAATACCTGATTTTATGGGAAAGCCTGCCTCCAAGATAGGAACGGTTGGGATATCTGGCAAGCTCCTCCGCAGTGTGTTCACGGAAACCGTCTCTCATATAGAGCGGCATATCCATACGTAATGTCAGTTCGCTGCGTCCGTACCTGAACATTTCACGAAGGGACAGTCTTTCCTTCTCCTGTATGGCGTCCCCTGCATATACCAGATGCCGGAGAATCTGACGGGTACGCCAGTCAAGGCCTCCAGTGAGCTGCAGTTCACCGAGCGTCTTCATGGGGCCGTACATATAGATATAGGCATGGATGGCCTCAATCTGCGATGGGGAAAGGATTTTCAGGCTCTCCAGCTCATCGGATGTTGCTGTATTTATATTCAAAGGCGAGGCATGCAGCTGTTCATAGAACTCAACCAACTGTTCCAAAGCCGCTTCCGGAAGTTCCTCGTCCGGAATAAGCTCTTCGAGTACACTTTCCCAACTGAGATCGTCGGGATTTACAGAACCGGATAACCGGGCTGAAAACACAAGCGCAGCCAAAGCGCAGAGGATTCTGATGCTTTTCATGATACTTTAACTCTTTTTTATCGCCGTAAAGGTATGCATTATTCTGATTATTGATACTTTTGTCCCGATGAAAAAGATAATCACCCTGATAATCGCGGCCATTGCTTTCACATTGTCCTCCTTCTCACAGTCTGCCGACTCACTGAAAAGGGAGAAAGTCTTCGTGGCTCTCGCCACGGTCTATAAAGGTGACACCATCCCATCATACGAGCTGTACGAGGTAACAATCTACGGCCGTCGCACATTCTCCAGCGTACGGAAGCAGCGCAAATACGATAAACTCGAACGCAATGTGATGAAAATGTATCCTATTGCCCTTGAGGTCAAAGCCATACTGGTGGAGACATATCTCTATCTCCAGTCCCTTCCTGATGACAAGGCCAAGCAGGAACATATAGAGGCGGTGGAGAAGGGGGTTTGGGACCAGTATCTGCCGATCATGAAGAAATGCACCCTTGCACAGGGAAAACTCCTGATAAAACTGATAGACCGCGAATGCAACCAGACAAGCTATGAACTGATCCAGGCCTTCATAGGAGGTTTCAAAGCCAGGTTCTACCAGACATTCGCCGCCCTGTTCGGGGCATCGCTCAAGAAGCAATACGACCCTGAACACGATGCCGAGGATGCCATGATTGAGGAAATCATCTGGATGATTGACAACGACATGATGTAGCTTTTATTTTGGCATTGGCTGCGATCCCGCACGTGATGTCCTCTACCACAGCCCGCTTAAAAAGCAAAAGCCAAAGCCAACACCAAAGTTTTTTATACTATCTTTGTACCATTATCAAAAATCCATCAGACAATGGCATTGCAATGCGGCATAGTGGGCCTGCCGAACGTAGGCAAATCCACACTTTTCAACTGCCTGTCAAGCGCCAAGGCGCAGGCAGCCAACTTCCCTTTCTGCACCATCGAACCCAATGTGGGCACCATAACCGTTCCTGACGAGCGTCTGAACAAGCTTGCAGAACTGGTCCATCCCGGACGGATCGTCCCCGCCACCGTCGAGATTGTCGATATAGCGGGTCTGGTCAAGGGAGCCAGCAAGGGTGAAGGTCTGGGCAACAAGTTTTTAGGTAACATACGTGAGTGCGATGCCATTATCCACGTGCTCCGCTGTTTCGATGATGAGAATGTGACACATGTGGATGGCACCGTAAACCCTGTCCGCGACAAGGAGATAATAGATACCGAGCTCCAGATAAAGGACCTGGAGACCATTGACCAGCGCCTGCAGAAAGTGCAGAAGCAGGCAGCCGTAGGGGACAAGCAGGCCAAACAGGTATGTGATGTCCTCAACGCCTACCGCGATGTGCTGTTGCAAGGCAAATCTGCCCGCACGGTGTCATTTGATTCAAAGGACGAGGAAAAGATAGCCCATGACCTGTTCCTGCTCACATCCAAGCCCGTGCTCTATGTGTGCAACGTGGATGAAGACAGCGTCAAGACAGGCAATGCATACGTAGATCAGGTGCGTGAGGCCATCAAGGACGAGAACGCACAGCTGCTGGTCATAGTAGCCAAGACCGAGAGCGAGATTGCCGAACTGGAGAGCTATGAGGACCGCCAGATGTTCCTTGAAGAGCTGGGTCTGGAGGAATCGGGCGTGAACCGTCTGGTGAAATCGGCATTCAGCCTGCTGAACCTTGAGACATTCATCACTGCCGGTCCGATGGAGGTGAAGGCATGGACCTACCGTAAAGGGTGGAAGGCACCTCAGTGCGCCGGTGTGATACACACTGACTTCGAAAAGGGATTCATACGTGCCGAAGTCATCAAATACAAGGACTACATAGAACTGGGTTCCGAGGCAGCCGTACGCGATGCCGGCAAGCTCTATGTGGAGGGAAAGGACTACGTGGTTGAGGACGGTGACATAATGCACTTCCGGTTCAACGTATAAGACCTTCTCCTGAGTACTGACAACCCTTTCGGAAATTGGATAACCATAAAGTATTTTACAGGGCTATGGAGAATTATCTTGCAGTAATCTGGAATCCCGACAGCGAGCTTTGCAGACTGTTCGGACTGCCCATCCGCTACTATTCACTCATGTGGGTGGTTGGTCTTGTTGCCGCCTACCTGTTGGTCAAGAAGTTCTACAAGGACCGTGGTATCAGGTCCGAGGTCTTTGAACCTCTGTTCCTGTACTGTTTCATAGGAATACTGGCGGGAGCCCGCCTGGGACACTGTCTTTTCTATGAGCCGGACTACTACCTGAGTAGCGGCAGGCATTTCATAGAGATGCTGCTGCCCATAAGGTTCATGCCGGAAGGAGGATGGAAGATGGTGGGTTACAGCGGACTGGCCAGCCACGGTGGTACCATTGGCATATTCATAGGAATACTGCTCTATTGCCGGAAATACAAGGTCAAGCTGCTGGAATGTGTCGATATGATATGCGTAGCTACTCCGCTCACCGCCGCCTGTATCCGCATCGGAAACCTTATGAATTCTGAAATTGTGGGCAAGCCCACCGGCACCGACTGGGGATTCATCTTTGTCCAGAACGGTGAGGATTTTGCACGACATCCGGCCCAGCTTTACGAAGCAATCGCATACCTTATCATTTTTGCTGTCATTATCCTGATTTACCGCAATCATAAGAAAAAGGTGGGCAGCGGCTTCTACTTCGGGTTCTGCATAGCCGCTATCTTCATGTTCCGTTTCTTCATTGAGTTCTGCAAAGAGGTTCAGGTAGATTTTGAGAAGGGGATGAGCCTTGACATGGGCCAGCTCCTGAGCATTCCATTCATAATAGCAGGCTTCTGGCTCATGCTCCGTTCCCGCAAGAAGTAATGTCCGTATTTGAGTAATGTCAAAAAAAGACATTATCTTTGATACTCTATAAAAGGCAATATGATTCTTTCGGAAAACGGAATGGCTGTGGCATCTTTTGCAGCTGATGACGTCTGGTCGGTTCTCGTCCAGTTCTTCATTGTGGCGCTCGCCGTACTGGCCGGCAACATCCTGCGCCGTAAAGTGAGCGTCCTGCGCCGAAGCCTCATCCCGACAGCTCTGCTGGGCGGTTTCATCATTCTGCTTCTTGAATTGTGGCCGGCTTTCAACGGAATGATTGACAAGAAATTCATGGCAACCCTGACATATCATGCTCTCGCCCTGGGTTTCATATCCATGTCCCTGAGACCCTCCAGAGAGACCAACCGCTCCAGCACCAGGACCGTCATCGATACGGGGACACTTACCGTCGCAACATATATGATACAGGGAATCATCGGTCTTGCTGTCACCATACCCATGTTCCTGTTCTGGCGTAACCCTGGAGCCGGACGTGACATTTTCTATACCGGAGGACTCCTGCTTCCCATGGGATATGGCCAGGGACCCGGCCAGGCCCTTAACTTCGGTACAATTTTCCAGAATTCGGCCGCGGCCCAGGACATCGCGTTCGAGGGCATTGATTTCGGTCTCTCGATTGCAGCCGTGGGATTCATCGTAGGCAGCGCGGTAGGCGTCATCTATATGAACATACTGGCCAAGAGAAACAGACTGTCCATCAGGGAGCATGAAGATGACAACCGATATACATTGTATGACTATGACAAGGGTAATGAACTGCCCCATTCAGAATCGGTTGACAAACTAACCATAGTGGTCTGCATCATTTTCCTCACATATTTCCTGGTTTACCTTTTCATGCTTCTCATAAACAGGCTTGATATGGGCAATATCGGTGAAAACACTATTAAACCGCTCGTTTACGGATTCAATTTCCTGTGGGGAATCCTCTTCGGCACTCTGGTCAGGATTATAATAAGATCCCTGCGCAAAAAGGGGTTGATGCATCGTGAATACCTGAATGAGTTCCTCCTCAACAGGGTGGGAGGCCTGTTTTTCGACCTGATGATAGTGGCAGGTACCGCCGCAATCAGTTTTGACAACCTGAGAGCCATCTGGCTGCCACTGACAGTCGTCTGCGTGGCCGGTGCCATAGTCACATTCATTTATGTGAAGAGGGTCTGCATAAGGATTTACCCGGGATACGCTTACGAGGGTTTCTTCTCGATGTTCGGTATGCTTACCGGCACAGCCAGCAACGGCATGATACTGCTCCGTGAGATAGACCCCCGATACGAGACACCTGCAGCAAACAATCTTGTGCTTCAGAATATTCCCGCCATGATAATGGGGCTTCCCATCATGCTCCTGCTCGGATTCGCACCAAGGAGTCTGGAAGCCACAATAATCACACTGTGTGCACTTGCGGTACTGCTCCTTGCTGCAACGCTCTTTCTGTTCAGAAGAAGAAAAAAATGATTCCTGGAAAAAATGGCAAAGAATAACCCCGATGAAACGCCCATGATGCGGCAGTTCTACAACCTGAAAGAGAAACATCCCGATGCTGTATTGCTCTTCCGTTGTGGAGACTTTTATGAGACATACGCACAGGATGCCGTTGAGGCCAGCCAGATATTAGGCATCACCCTGACTCGCCGCAACAACGGCAAGAACGGAGCAGCCGCGCTGGAGATGGCGGGGTTCCCGCATCATGCACTCGATGTCTATCTGCCCAAGCTGATACGTGCCGGCCGCCGTGTGGCTATCTGTGACCAGCTGGAGGACCCCAAGCTTACCAAGACTCTTGTCAAGCGCGGTATTACCGAACTTGTTACCCCTGGAGTGGCCATGAGCGATAATGTGCTGCAGAACAAGGAGAACAATTTCCTTGCGGCAGTTCACTTTGGCAAGGGAGCGTGGGGAATATCCTTTTTAGACATATCCACCGGTGAATACCTCATTGCCGAGGGCCCGGCGGACCATATAGACAAGCTGCTCTCCAACTTTGCTCCCAAGGAGACGCTCATTGAGCGCGGCCGCCGCCAGCAGTTTGAGCAGTCATTCGGCCCCCGTTACTGCCTGCGCGAACTTGATGACTGGGTCTTTACCCAGGATTTTGCCCGTGAGAAACTCAACCGCCACTTCCATGTGCGCAACCTCAAGGGGTTCGGCGTAGATCATCTGCAGAACGGCAAGGTGGCCGCCGGAGCCATTCTGGAATATCTGGCAGAGACCCTGCACAACAACATCGGCCACATATCATCCATACGCCTGATTGACGAGGAGCGTTACGTGCGTTTAGACAAGTTCACGGTACGCAACCTGGAGCTTATATCATCAAACAATGAGGACGGAGTGTCGCTGCTGCAGGTCATTGACCATACGTCATCGCCCATGGGAGCGCGCCTGCTGCGCCGATGGATGCTATTCCCGCTCAAGGATACCGCTGCCATCAACAACCGCCTGGATGTAGTGGATCATCTGTTCCGCTATCCCGATACGGCCGATGCCCTTACCGATGCCCTGCAGCGCATGGGAGATCTGGAGCGCCTGGTATCAAAGGCTGCCGTGGGCCGAATCAACCCGCGTGAGGTGCTCTCACTTGGTCTTGCACTCAAGCAGTTAGAGCCCATCAAACTGATATGCGATGCCTCCGAGAACCCGCAGCTGCGAGAGGTGGGCCAGAAGATTGACCTCTGCGAGACCCTGCGCGATAATATAATCCGTACCATCCGTCCTGATACCCCGCTGCTGATAAGCAAAGGCGGTGTAATAGCCGATGGAATCGATGCACAGTTGGACGAGCTGCGCAGTATTGCCTACAGCGGCAAGGACTACCTGATGCAGATCCAGCAGCGTGAGGCCGAGCAGACCGGCATCTCCAGCCTGAAGATTGCATACAACAACGTGTTCGGCTATTACCTTGAGGTGCGCAACACATTCAAGGACAAGGTGCCGGCTGATTGGATACGCAAACAGACACTTGTCAATGCTGAGCGTTACATCACCCCGGAACTCAAGGAGTATGAGGAGAAGATCCTTGGGGCAGAAGACAAGATTCTTGCGCTGGAATCGCAGATTTTTGCCAGCCTTGCCCAGTCTATACTGGAGTATGTGCCTGCCATTCAGGTCAATGCCGCTCAGGTAAGCCGCATAGACTGCCTGCTCTCATTTGCCCGCGTGGCACGCGAGCACCGTTACGTGCGTCCTGTGGTTGACGAGAGTCAGATAATAGATATCAAAGAGGGGCGTCATCCGGTAATAGAGACCCAGATGGCACCGGGTGAGAGTTACATCTCCAACAACGTTTATATAGACAGCGACAAGGAGCAGATACTTATCATAACCGGTCCCAATATGGCGGGTAAATCGGCCCTTTTGCGTCAGACCGCCCTTATTACCCTGCTTGCCCAGATGGGCTGCTACGTACCGGCCGACAGCGCTCGCATCGGCATGGTGGACCGCATATTCACCCGCGTGGGAGCCAGCGATAACATATCGGCCGGAGAATCTACCTTTATGGTCGAGATGACCGAGGCCGCCAGCATCCTGAACAACCTGACCGCACGCAGCCTGGTGCTCTTTGACGAACTGGGACGCGGCACCTCCACGTATGATGGCATATCCATAGCCTGGGCAATCGTTGAATATATCCACGAACACCCGTCGGCCCACGCCCGCACGCTGTTTGCCACCCATTATCACGAACTCAATGAGATGGCGCAGTCGTTCCCGCGCATCCGAAACTATAACGTATCGGTAAAAGAGACCGATGGAAAGGTGCTTTTCCTGCGTAAACTGGTGCCCGGAGGCTCCGAGCACTCGTTCGGTATCCACGTGGCCGAGATGGCCGGAATGCCCCGCAGCATTGTAAAGCGCGCCGGCACCATACTCAAGGAGATGGAGGAGAGCGGAAGTGACAAGAGCATATCCCGTCCCAGCGTAGAGACCGGTCAGCACCGCGAAGGCCTGCAGATGAGTTTCTTCCAGCTGGACGATCCCGTGCTCTGCCAGATCCGCGACCAGTTGCTCTCAATCGATGTCAACAACCTCACCCCCATCGAGGCCCTGAACAAACTGAACGACATCAAGAAGATCCTGAAAGGAAAATGATACCATTGGGGTCAGACCCCAATGGTACTATTTTATTATAAAACGGACTATGAGTGAGTATAAGAACATTGATTTGAGCGCTTGGACCCTAGTAGGACAAGGGGGTAACGGATTCACGTATGAGAATCCGTCTCAGCCGGATTTGATTCTGAAAGTAGATAAAAAGCAGATAAACACATTGGAGTTTGTCAAGCATGAGTTTGACGTTTCCAAGGCAGTGGAGAAATTAGGGTTACCCACTCCCAAGATGCATGAGATGGTACGTGTGGGAGATCTGTACGCAACTATAACGGAACGCATAAAGGACAAGAGATCCCTTTCACGTATCTGTCACGATGAGCCGCAGCGCATAGAAGAGATGGCACAGGTCATGTGCAGCAACGGCAAGATACTTTTCAGCACCAAATGTGACACGGATTTCTTTCCCAGCCGCAAGGAGCAACTCATGAGAGCCCTGGACAAGGTACAGTTCATAAGCCCCAAGAACCGCCGCATACTCAAAGACTTTGCCCGGACCATACATGACATTAAGACCTGCAGTCACGGTGATTTCAATATGGGAAATCTTGTACTCTCCGGTGACCGGCCCATATGGATAGACCTGGACCGATTCGGCTATGGTGACCCGATGTTTGACATCGGCCATCTATACCAGATCTGCAATGTGTATGCGCCCATGAAACAGGTCCAGGATCTTTTCCACATGACAGAGCCACAGCTACGTCTGTTCTGGGATGCCTTTGCAAAAGCATACACCGGCCAGGATGACCATACAGAGTTTGACTGTCAGGCCGGCAGGTTTGCCTGTCTGGACATGATACTGAGATATGAATTCCAGAAATGCAGTCTCCTGGAGAAAATGTTCTTTGGCGTATATATAAGACGCCTTATAAAGTCATTCTATCTATAAACCTAAGACATTCGTAGAATGGAAGGGGGGTGGACAATTTGTCCCCACCCTTTGGTACAATTGGGGCCAAACCCCTTTTGTATCATTTTCATTATAAATGTCAATATATTATTGTAAGTTTGCATTATCTGATACCAAAGGGTATTCCGCAAGGCATAAAGGTGTCAGGTTGGAATACCCTTTGTTGTTTGTAGACTTTTATTATACCATCAATTATTAATACTTATGAAGAAAGAATATCTTATTGTTCAAAATGCAGTAAAATTACGAGCATTTCCTTGTAATCAATTCGTGTTATTACTACATTTGCATCGAAAACTCTTTAACCGTTCTGTTGTATTATGAGCTATAAGAAGGTTAAAGATGTTATT
>JAGCDE010000041.1 GCA_017651315.1 Bacteroidaceae bacterium | reverse complement strand
TTGAGATTTGCCACATGGACAGATGTTCTTTCGTGTAAAGATCAATAACCTTTCTGTAATACAGATCTTTCAAAACTGTACGATTACTCTTCATTGTTAACTCGATTTTGCGAGTCAACTTTTTTTAGGGCAAGACATTTTATAGCAACATGTCTTTTCGTGTGATGAAAACACCTCCGGACAGAATGAATAATAGAAGAATCACCAGGCTTTTTTTCATACATGACTATTTGCCAAACGCGGGAATGGGTCCCAACGGAGCACTTGTCCGATAGGGAAATTTATCTTCTTCCTTTATTCCTTCTCTAAGCCATTCTTTGTAAGACTTTGACATGAAATGACGTCCTATTCCTGTTCCAAAAAAGACTCCCTTAGGCTGACCGTCATCTTCCCAGATATCAACTTTTGTTGTATAATTATATTCCAGCTTTTCCTTAGTGGGAAATGTCACTGTATAATATTTCCTTCCATCATTGGCAATAATGTCCGGTTGCTTGCTGTCTTCTTTGCTGAAGGTTTTTATTTCCGAGATAACCGGATTTACTGTGTCCCTGAGAAAATTAGGGCCGAAATTTTGTGTAACCTCTTTTGCCAAACAGATAAGATACTCTTTTCGTTTATCACTATCCATCTTGCTGAGGTCTTTTGTCTGAGAATTTGAGAACAGGGAAGCTACGACCTCGGCTTCCTGCAATAAAGAGGAATCCGGTTGCTTACCGTTCATTACCACTTCATAGATAGAATTGGAGAGAGTTGCAAGTTTTTCGCAATTGCTGCCCGAAAGCGGAGCATTGCTGTAGGCCTTGCGGCTTCCGTAGTCATAATGGATGCTGTAACCGTCAAGCTGAACGACCATAGGGGGTGGCAATGTTCCATCCGGCACCGGTTCATCCTCAACTCTTCGGGCTGTAGTGACGGCCTTGCTGAATACTGACGACAGGATTCTCGCTACGGATTCTTCTATAAGGACCGACTTGCGGTCGGTCTGTATGCTCCGTTCGCCCTTGAACCAATCCTTGCAGATGATTTCCCTGGACCTTGTTGCAACAAGCTCATGAGTGGAAGGATTGTAGCATATACTCTTTTCCGGTCCAAGCATGAAGAGCACCAGCCACTCGATGTTTCCTTCAGGGACCATGTATCCCGTTAACATTTTCTGATAAGACTCATAGCCAGAGTATCTCTGGCAAGGACGAAGCCGTTCCTGGGAATAGGAAGTGCCGAATGCAAGCAATAGCGAACATAGCAACGCTACTCTTTTTACTACATTGCGATTAATCGCTCTTTCCATACCAACTATAACTTTTGAATGATTACGGTCCAAATATACAACTAATTGGATTAAGGGCAAAAAAGAGAGCCACCCTGAGTCCGTTCACGTAACGTCACCAGTATTCATGGTTTAGTATAAGAAACCAAACAGCCAGAGCGGAATCCTGTTTCCGCGACCAAACTCAATCTCGTCAATGGCCAGGAAACTGTTTTCAATATCCTTGATCTGATCAAAAGTTTTCCTGGGCCCTCCCACTTCAAACAAGTATTGGTCATTTACCAAGAAATCACCCTTAACGGGATAATTGACTTTGCACGCCCTGCTTAACTGGTTATAGAAGAATGTTTCACGTACGGTTCCTATCTCCGGCCCGTCAGAAAAAGCGAACATAAGGTTGGGATTGTCAAGGAACAGCTTATCGGGCGATGACATTTTCTTTACCGCTTTGACTTCGGTTTTCAATTGGCCTATAAGGGCTGCATTCTCAAGCAGGTCCATCAATTTGAGTCCCTGTTCACGGCTGGTTTCCAGCTGAGAATAGATATATTCCATATTTGGAATAAAGGGGACTTGAGCTGCAATGATATACAGAAGTTTCTTGAGCTTCTGGACTGTAGCATATTCCACCTCGGTTACTGCAGGAATATCCTGCTCTATAACCTGTTTGCAGACTTCGGCCAAGCGGTCATTGAATCCTTCCATATCTTCTTTATAAAAAGGATAATAACCATGCTTAAGGTAGTCTTTGAAATAGTTCAATACGTGAATATGACTTGTTATCTCCGTAGCTATCTCCACATGTTTGGAGAGTATATCTCCAATATTCACTTTATCCCAAAACAATACTCCCTCAAATGCCAGATACTCACGAAATGACATTCCGTTTACTATATTCATTGATGTTCTACGGGAAAGATCCACATTACCCTCACCTATCTGAAGCATTGAGCTACCGGTAAACACCACATTCAGTGACGGGTAATTGTCATAGATGTTCTTTATTCCCCACTGCCAGTTCTTATACTTGTGGACTTCATCCAGGAACAGATGTGTACCGCCATGAGTGTAGTGGTACTCTACCAGATCATCCAAGCTATTGCCATTGAACCAGATATGGTCCAAAGAAGCATACAGAATTTTACTGTCATCAGGGAATGTCTCGCGAATATGCTGTTTTAAGAGCGTTGATTTCCCAACTCCCTTAGGACCCTTTATACCGATAATTCTGGGCGCCCAATTTATACGGTCATACACTTCACGCTTGAAATCAAGGCTCACCTGTGACACCAGTCTGTGTGAATTCCTATACAGCACATCAGGATTAAGTTCCATATTACAACTTATTTATAACGCCACAAATATACAAAACAATATTGGAATATGGAAAATGTGCTAAAAAACAATATTGCAATATTGAATTGATTTATTCAAAACAATACACAGGTGCAAGAAGAATCGCGTTAAAATAAACAAGCCAAACGCTTGAACTTGCTCAAGAGGAGTTTGGATTAACGGCAAAAAAGAAAGGGCCGCCCGAGAGCGACCCAAACTTTTTCAGTTCTTCAGGACAGGATCAGAATCCGCCGCCGAAGCCGCCGAACTGTGAGGGATCGAACTCCTCGACCTTCACGCCTGCGGGAACGGTGAACATGGAAGCGTCAACTGCCTTCTCCTCAAACTTCTTGCAGGTCTGGCCGAACTCGCCCATCTCTGTTGACATGAGGTTCTTGAGCATGATGCCTTTGTAAATCCATACGGTCTGCTCCATGGACTGGCCCATCATATCCATAGTCATGGAATACTTGGTGCACTCCTTACCGGCGACAGTCTCCTTACCGAGCTCCTTGATGTTGTTCTCTTTCTTGACCTGGTCAGTCAGGTTGTTCCAGTTGATCTGGTTACGGCCGCCACCGAAACCGCCACCGAAACCGCCTGCGGGGAACTTGGTTGCGGTCTTCTCAGCCTCATTGATGCGGATCTGAGCACCGTCCTTGTCAGTGATAGTGCGGGTCTTGCCGGACTGGCCGCCACCCATCATGCCGAAGCCACCACCCTCAGATACCTGAGCGGTCTTGAGGCCGTAGTCATCAAAATAGGTCTCAGTGATCATCTCGTTACCCATCATGTCCATTGACATGGTGATAACACCAGACTTTACTCCGTAAGGAGCATTGGCCGGAGCCTGAGCGTTGGCCAGAGAAACTACTGCCAGAAGGGCAGCTGCCAAAAACATCTTTTTCATTTCCTTTTTTGTTTTATAAAATTAGTGAATAGTGAATCATATTCGGATTCATACACATATTTATATAATACACGAAAACGAAAGTTAAATCAAAATATAAAAAATATGGAAAATTTTTTCTTAACGGCTTTCCATCCGGTAAGGTCAGGGTTCCATCTCCTCGAACTCCTCTATCTCAAGGTCATCGGTATCCTCCGGAATCTCGTCAAAATCCGGTTCAAAGTCAGCTCCTGCCGCGCTCAGCTCTCTCTGGAGCTCGGAGGCGTCCTTGGAGCGGTGGACTATGTTCCCGGTCCTCCACGAGGCATCTAAACGGTTGCTCTCGCTGTTCAATGTATTCCAAAGCAGGTCCTTGAGCTGTGTGAGGCCCAGTCCGCTCACGCCTGAAATGAACAGGTGCGGGATGTCCGGCAGTCCGGGTTCGAGCATATCCATGAGCTCCTTGTCAATGAGGTCGCACTTGGTGACTGCAAGGATGCGCTGCTTGTCCAGCATACCGGGATTGAAACGTTCCAGCTCTCCTAATAGGATGCGGTAGTCACGGGCTATGTCATCGCTGTCCGCAGGGACCATGAAGAGCAAAAGCGAGTTGCGCTCTATATGGCGAAGGAAACGGAGTCCGAGTCCCTTGCCCTCGCTGGCACCCTCTATGATGCCAGGGATATCGGCCATCACGAATGACTTGCCCTCACGGTATGACACTATGCCAAGATTGGGTTCAAGGGTGGTGAACGGGTAGTTGGCTATCTTGGGTTTGGCTGCCGAGATGGCGGAGAGCAGCGTCGATTTGCCGGCATTGGGGAATCCCACAAGGCCCACATCGGCCAGCAGCTTGAGTTCCAGCACTACCATACGCTCCAGCGCGGGTTCACCGGGCTGCGCGAATCGGGGAGCCTGACGGGTGGGAGTACGGAAATGCCAGTTGCCTAAGCCTCCGCGTCCGCCCTTGAGGAGAACGACTTCCTGACCGTCATCGGTTATGTCACACAGGTACTCGCCGGTCTCGGCATCGTATGCAACGGTGCCGCACGGCACCTCAATGACCACATCGCTGCCGTCCTTGCCGAAACACTTGTTACTTCCGCCGTTACCGCCGTTCTCCGCAAAAGCGTGGCGCTCGTAACGCAGGTGGAGCAGCGTCCAGTAGTTGCGGTTGCCCTTCAGGATGACGCTGCCTCCCTTGCCGCCGTCACCACCGTCCGGACCGCCGTTAGGGATGTATTTGTCATGACGCAGATGTGCGGAGCCCCTGCCGCCCTTGCCTGAGCGGCAGAATATCTTGACATAATCGACGAAATTTGACTCTGCCATATCATAAAGGTAGCTCAAATGGAGGCTACCTTGTCTATGATTTCATTAATCATCCTGTCCTTGTCACCCCTGAAGGTGAACTCAGAGAGCACACCCTCCTTCTTGAACCAGTCTATAAGCGGATGTGTCTGGGTATGATAGACATTGAAACGCTTTTTTATGGTCTCCTCATTGTCATCGGCTCTCCCCTCAATCTTGGCACGGTTGAGCAGGCGTTCCATAAGTATGTCCTCACTGACTATGAGATTCAGGGTAACCGAAATCTTCTCACCACGCTCCTGAAGCATTTCCTTCAGGGCCTTGGCCTGCACTATGGTGCGGGGGAATCCGTCGAATATCACACCTGGACCGTCACGCATGGTGTCATAGACGCTTGCCAGCATATCTATAATGAGGTCGTCGGGGATGAGCTGGCCCTTCTCTATAAAACGTTTCGCTATGCTGCCGAGTTCGGTACCGGCCTTTATCTCCTCCCTCAGGACATCGCCTGTGGAGATGTGGTTATAACCGAATTTATCAACGAGGGCAGCACTGTACGTGCCTTTTCCGGAACCGGGTGCACCGAAAATTACTATGTTGTCCATTGAAAGTGAAATTATTTGACTATTCTGTAAATATCGCGCAGATTCCTCCCGTAACCGTCATAGTCCAGTCCGTATCCCACGATAAAACCGTTGGGGATATTCATGGCAAGATACTTCAGGTTGATATCCACCTGGAGTTTATCGGGCTTGCAGAGCATGGCGCAGACGGAGACCGATGCGGCGCCCTTGGAGGAGAGCGACTCCAGGATGTCACGCATGGTGAATCCGGTGTCCACGATATCCTCCACGATTATCACATGACGGCCCTCGATGGACTCGTTCAGTCCCATCACCTCCTTGACCCTTCCAGTAGTGTCAGTGCCCTCGTAGGAGGCCAGTTTGACGAATGACACGTTACAGGGAATGGTTATGTTGCGCAACAGGTCAGCGGCGAACATGAACGAGCCGTTGAGAATACACAGGAAAAGTGGATCCTTGCCTTCGAAATCGCGGTTTATCTCCCCTGCCACCCGGCTTACCTGCCGGAGAATCTCCTGCTCCCTGATGAACGGAGTGAACTCCCTGTCCTTGACTGTGATTATTTCCATACTGATTGTGCGATAAGTTTTACAAAAGTAAACAAAAAAAGGGTTTCCGCGGAATGCAGGACAAATAATATGTTTTGATTTTTCACAAATATGCGTTTTTGGCAAAATAAATGTACTTTTGTATGACGGAATCCCGACCGCATGGATAGAACGCTTGTTGAGAACCGCCGGAAGAGCCTGCTGAGTGAGGTGGGTGGCGAGCGGGTATTCACTGATGAAACGGCATCGGTGGAGAGTTTGATACGCCCGCGTGCCCCTGAGGCATACAAGAACTCTTTCGGACATGCGCTGCTCTATGCCGGCAGTCCGGGGATGGCCGGAGCAGCAGTACTCTCGGCAAGGGCATGTATGCGGTCCGGTGTGGGACTGCTCACGGTATGCTCCCCTGCCTGCAACAACGTTATTCTCCAGACCTCCGTACCGGAAGCCATGACCATCACGCCGGACAGGCTCAGGCCTTTGGAGGAGTGTCTGAAACGGTTCAGCGCCGTGGGTGCAGGACCGGGACTCGGAACTGACGGAGAGACGGCGCTTACCCTCCGGGATATACTGGAGAGCACAGAACGGCCCATGGTACTCGATGCCGATGCTCTCAACATGATTGCCCGTGATGCAAGCCTAATGGATATTGTCCCGAAAGGCTCCGTCATGACGCCGCATCCCGGAGAGCTGTCACGGCTTACAGGCAGGTCCGATGATATGACAGGAAATCTGATGAGAGCCTCTGAACTGGCGTCAGCACGCGGAATAACAGTGGTTGTGAAGGGCGCCCCCACAGTGACTGCCGCGCCTGACGGCACATTTTACATAAACACCACGGGCAATGCAGGTATGGCAACCGCCGGTTCCGGCGACGTGCTCACCGGTATAGTGCTGGCTCTGCTTGCCCAGGGATATGATGGTATTGAAGCCGCAAGGATTGCGGTATATATACACGGGCTGGCCGGCGATATGGCGGCCCGGGAACTGAGCCGGACAGCAATGACATCGGCTGACATTACCAGCCGTCTTGCAGGCGCCTGGCTCATAATGGAAAAGTAACTATGAACAGACTAATCAGAATCACAGCCGCGACCCTTGTTTTGGGGTTAGGGCTTTCATCCGTCAGCGTACGGGCGCAGGGAGACTCTGAACCCTACTCCCCGGGACAGACTGAGGACGCAGTCTCATACTGGCTGCCGAGGACCGACATCGTACTGACAGTCCACACCCGCCAGACACTCTTCACCCCCGGTGAGTTCTCCCGCTATGCCGAGAGATACCTTCGCCTGAACGATGTCAGGGACAAGGCCGAGGAGACCTGGGAGATAACCGGGATAACCCTCTCGACAAAGGGTACGCCGGACAAGGGACAGCTCTATACGCTGACTTTCAAAGGCAACCGCCCGAGGCCATACATAGAGCTGACTGACGACTGCATATTGTCATGCGTGAACACACAGACCGTGAAAGAGACTCCCATGTCCGTGACAGTCATTCCTGCAACGGAGCCTGCACCCAAGAAGAGCGCTCAGGCCTACATGACGGAGGAGATTATCATGTCGGGATCCGTGGCCAAGATGGCCGAGCTTACCGCCAAGGAGATATACAGTATCCGCGAGAGCCGCAACACCATAATCCGCGGCCAGGCCGACAACCTGCCGACCGACGGCGAGTCCGTCAAGTTTTTCATAGAGGAGCTTGACTTGCAGGAGGAGGCTCTGCTCACCCTGTTCAACGGGCAGACCCAGGTCCGTGAGGAGTCATTCACCATAGAGATAAGCCCGGAGGAGCCTGTATCCAAGCTGATTGCATTCAGGTTCTCCTCTAAGCTCGGTGTACTGCCGATGGATAACCTGGCTGGGGAGCCTGTCTGGATTGACATAAGCAGCAACAACCTGTTTCCCGGGACTGACAATGTGCAGAAACGGAAATCGGACAGGAAGAGCTCCATGATTGGAAAGAAGGACTCGAACCAGTTCCTCTACTGCCGCATTCCCGGCAGGGCTGCGGTGAAGGTCTATAACAACAGGGAGGTGTTCCTCACCGGTGAGGTTCCTCTGGCACAGTTCGGGAGCGTGGAGGTTGTCTCCAGTAAAATCATGGGGCGGCAATCCGACACCAGGATCACGTTCAACACCACCACCGGTGCGGTAAAAAGCATAAACGGAAACTGATATCAGTCACGGAACGAATCAGACAGGAACGAAAAATCCGGCCTTTCCCGATGTTGGGACGGCCGGATTTTTCATATCGCCTTCAGGATCGGTTACAGGAAGATGTAACGGAGCACGAACAGGATTGCGAGGATCCACATCGTGATGGTGATCTTGCTGAACTTGCCGCTGATGGCATTGAGGACAACGTAAGAGATAAGACCCAGCATTATACCGTCAGAGATGCTGTAAGTGAGAGGCATCATGATGAGGGTGATGTAAGCGGGTATTGAATCAGAGAAGTTGTCAAAGTCAATGTCCTTGATGGGCGACAGCATGAACAGGCCCACGATAATCAGTGCAGGTGCTGTGGCTGCGCCGGGGATGGCAAGGAAGACCGGAGCGAACAGCAGTGAGATGATGAATCCGCAGGCAATCACGAATGCGGTCAGACCTGTACGGCCACCCTCAGCCACGCCGGATGCACTCTCCACGTATGTGGTGGTAGTGCTGGTACCTGCACAGGCACCTACCACTGTTGCGATAGCATCGGCCATGAAGATGTTCTTCACACCGGGAATCTTGCCGTCAGGAGTCATCATTCCGGCCTTCTTGGATACGCCCACAACGGTACCTATGGTATCGAACATATCAATGAAGAGGAATGTGAACACCACTACCAGCATATCCAGAGAGAACACCTGGTCAAATGTGAACTGGAACCTGATGGGAGCTACCGAAGGAGGAAGGCTTACTATGCCGTTGAACTGAGTCAGGCCCATCGGGATACCGATGATTGCGGTCACGATGATGCCGATAAGCATGGCGCCCCTGACCTTTAATATGAAGAGCACGCCTGTGATAACCAGGCCTATCATACAGAGCCATGCTGACGGAGTGGCCAGATTGAGGCCCACCAGAGTGGCCTCATTGTCAACGATGATACCTGCGTTCTGCAGACCGATGAACGCTATGAACAGACCGATACCTGCACCGATAGCGTTCTTCAGAGCGTCAGGAATGGCGTTGACGATAGCCTCACGGATGTTGGTCAAGGTCAGGATGATGAAGATGATACCTTCAATCAGTATGGCAGTAAGAGCGAACTGCCAAGGCTTGCCCATGCCCAGACATACGGTGAACACGAAGAAGGCGTTAAGGCCCAGACCGGGAGCCAGACCGAACGGTTTCTTGGCCAGGAATGCCATAACCAGAGTACCTACGATGGCGGCGATGGCCGTGGCTGTGAACACAGCGCCGTTCTCCATGCCCTGGTCTGCCAGCGCACCGAAGATGTTCGGGTTCACTGCCAGTATGTAGGCCATTGTCAGGAATGTGGTTATACCAGCCACAATCTCTGTCTTTACACTGTGCTTCTCGGGATCAAACCCTAAAACTTTCAGGAATGACATAATTCTCCGTTAATTTAGTTACAACCGTTGAATCAAATCAGAAGTCCCATTTTACACCGAGACAGGGATTGCACATAAAGCCCTCCTGAGTGAAATTGTTGGAAATCTCCACCTCACCGCCGATGTTGAAGTTCGGGCAGTTGAAGAGAGAACCGATGTTATACCAGAGCTGCGGCTCTGAAAGGAACACCCATTCGGTTTCCGTATAGGTATGATTTACTTTTTCGAAACTCTGTTTCTGACCCCAGAAATCTACAAAACCGGAGAAACGCAGGCCGGACACGCCGAAAATATCCTGCATACCCCAGACTGCGGTAAACTGCAGGGGAGTACCGTCATTCTCTGCCCAATGCTTGTAGAGAAGCTTAAGGTTAAGGGTGTTGCTGAAATCCGCACTGTGGAGGAAATAGTCAACACCGAACAGCCAGGCCTTCTCAATGTAGTATGGCTCATGTACACGGGTTCCCGGAATATCATAGTAGTATGATCCGACACCACCGTTGTACTCAATCTGGAAACTCAGGGGAGCGAGCGGAGTGTCACCCCAGAAATTCCAGCAGCGGGCAATCTCCATGTAAGTGCTGTTGGGGGCAATAAGCTTATCCTTGCCGTTCTTCCAGTTGTGGTCATAATCCACAAAGAAGAAGGTGTTACCCCAGTCATCGGCCTTGAACATCTCAAGGGTGCTGGTCACGAACTTGCGGTCCTCACCGAAATCATAGAACACCTGGAGATTGGTCTGTGCGAAAGCACCGGCTGCGAGCAGGCAGAAACCTGCGAAAGCTACGAATTTTTTCATTTTGTCTTGTTTTTAGTTTAACAATATGATATTTATGGTTATTTGTTTGAGTCAGAACCGGGACGCTTGCCGCTTGCGTACTCATCGTAGGAGATCCTGAAATCCTTGCCGGGAAGGACGGCATTCAGGATGATACCCACAAGAGCCGCTACAGCCAGTCCTGAGAGTGCAATCTTACCCTCAGCACCGAATTTGATGCTACCGGGACCGAAGTTGATGCCGATGGCAAGCACCAGGATAAGGGCTGCCACAAGCACATTACGGTTGTTAGTGAAATCAACCTTGTTCTCAACCAGGTTACGGACACCCACAGCGGAAATCATTCCGTAAAGCACCAGGGACACGCCACCAACTGTAGCTGTAGGCATGGCATAGATGAGAGCCGCGAACTTGGGGCAGAAGGAGAACAGGATGGCCAGGCATGCGGCTATGCGCACCACCTTGGGGTCAAAAACCTTTGTCAGGTTAAGCACGCCTGTGTTCTCACCGTAAGTTGTGTTGGCTGGAGCTCCGAACAGGGCAGCCAATGCGGTGGCGCAGCCGTCACCCATCAGTGTACGGTGAAGACCGGGATCGGCAATGAAGTTACGTTCACAGGTGGAGGATATTGCGCATACATCGCCTATATGCTCGATCATGGTGGCGAACGCTATGGGAACAATGGCAAAAACGGCTGTACCCATGAATGACCAGTCGGGATTCCTGAAGACCGCGAACGCTGTATTCTCCATCTGGAACGGGACACCGAACCATGCAGCCTCTCTGAGAGGAGTGAAATCCACCTGTCCGAAACAGGCTGCAACCAAATAAGAACCTATAACACCCAATATGATAGGAATTATCTTGATCATACCCTTACCGAACATATTGCATATCACGATTATGAATATGGCAAGAAGGGCAATCCACCAGTTGGCCTGACAGTTGTTGATGGCACTTGACGAAAGGATCAGACCGATTGAAATGATGATGGGGCCTGTAACGACAGGCGGGAAGAAACGCATGGTGCGCTGAACCCCGTAGAACTTGAACAGCGCGGCCAGCACGAAATATAGCAGTCCTGCACAGAATACACCTATACAGGCATAAGTCAACGCCACAGGCTCGGACATGCCGAGTTCCGCACCGAATCCCTTTACGGCAGAATATCCGCCCAGGAAAGCGAATGATGAACCTAAGAAAGCCGGAACCTTGAATTTGGTAAACATGTGGAAGATAAGAGTACCTATACCGGCGAACAGCAGGGTGGCCGATACTGACAGACCTGTAAGGATAGGCACCAATACAGTGGCGCCGAACATAGCGAACATGTGCTGGAAACCGAGCACCAGCATCTTTCCTTTTCCAAGGGTACTGGCATCATAGATGCCTTCCTGTTTTAAATCCATGATTCTTAATGGTTTTGGTTATTATTTGTTTAAATATGTTTCAACGTGTTACGCAAAATTAATTTTGCAGAAAACAACCTAAAAGAAAAAAAGAGGGAATTTTGGCGATTGTTGATAACTTTTCGGGAGCTGCCGGAAACTCCCGCCGGAACGCCTCCATTTTGGGGCAGGCCATTCGTCAAGACGAAAAAAAGCGTAAATTTGCGTTCCATACACACTACACAATCCGCAAAGCATGAAGATACATTTCCAGATAGACTACCTGACACATTGGGGCGAAAACCTGTTCCTATGCATCAATACGGGCGACGGTACGCAACGGACCGTCAGGATGGACAATGACGGTTCCGGAACATGGTTCACGGACTGCGAACTGGATCCGAAGGAATCCGGATGCAGTGACACGACCTACAGCTATATGGTCATGACTGACGGCAAAATAACCCGAAGGGAAGAGGGGCCGTTGCACTCCATACCCGATACCCGTGCGTCACGTATGGTCCTGTATGACCGGTGGAAGGAGCGCGGAGGTGCGGCTACGGAGCAGCGTACGGTCGCCATTCCCCACGTGCATCACAATATGCGCCCCCGATGGAAAGGTGCAGGCACTGCCATTCCGGTGTTCTCGCTCCGCAGCGGTAAGAGTTTCGGGATAGGCCAGTTCACGGACCTCAAGCTCCTTGTGGATTGGGCGGCAGCCACGGGGCAGAGCGTCATACAGACCCTGCCTGTAAACGACACCACCATGACCCGCACCTGGAGGGACTCCTACCCATACAGCGCGAACTCATCATTCGCTCTCAACCCGATATATATAAACCTGGAGCTGGTCGGCAAGCTGAGTGACAGGGTTTTTCTCAAACGTATGGAGAAAGTCCGCAAGGAACTCGACTCACTTCCCGAGATAGATTATGAGCGTGTGCTACAGGCTAAGGGCGAATATCTGGACCGTCTGTATGACGAGTTCGGGGAGCAGTGTTTCCGAAGCAGCGGTTACAAAAGGTTCTTCAACGCAAACCGCTCATGGTTAGAGCCATACGCCCTCTACTGTCACCTGCGGGACATTTACGGCACCGCCGATTTCAGGCAATGGAAAGAGCCGGTATATGACAAGTCCCTGCTCGACAGATACTGCACACCGGATTACGTGCATTACAACGACATCCGCAAGCACTGTTTCATACAGTACCATTTGGACAAGCAGCTTACGGATGTGAAGAGATATGCCAACAGAAAGGGGGTGTTGCTGAAAGGCGACATACCCATTGGAGTGAACCGTCACAGTTCCGACGTATGGATACATCCGGAACTATTCCACACGGATTGTCAGGCCGGCGCCCCACCCGATGCATTCGCGACCGATGGCCAGAAATGGGGGCTTCCCACCTACAACTGGGAGAACATGGCACGCGACGGCTACTCGTGGTTCGTGGCCCGTTTCCGCAAGATGGCCGACTACTTCGATGCCTACAGGATTGACCACCTGCTGGGATTTTTCCGTATATGGGAGATTCCTCTCAAATACAGCGGCGGACTCATGGGACGTTTCAACCCTGCACTCACCTACACTCCACAGGAGATGTGGGACAAAGGCTTCCCCTTCAACCCCGCCATACATGCGGTAGCGCCCGCCGGAACTCCGGAGAGCAACGTGCTGTTCCTTGAGGACACCCACCACCCCGGGACATACCATCCGCGCATCAACGCATCCGGCACACCGCTGTTCAGGCAACTGCCGGAACAGGAGCAGGCAGCATTCCGCCGTCTGCATGACGATTTCTATTTCAGCCGCAACAACAGATTCTGGAGCGATGCCGCCATGTCCAAGCTTCCGGAACTGATTGAGGCGACAGAGATGCTCGCGTGCGGCGAGGATCTGGGCATGATACCGGCATGTGTGCCTGAGGTAATGGACCGTCTGCGCATCCTCTCGCTTGAGGTCCAGCGCATGCCCAAGACCATGGGGGTGAAGGTGTCGGACCCCTCCGGCTATCCTTACATGTCGGTCTGCACGACCTCCACGCATGACATGAGCGTGCTGCGCACATGGATTGAGGAGGAGATGGAGCCTAACCGCATGATTACATCCCACAAGGCTACTACGGCGGCATGCGCCAGCGTCATATCGGCCCATCTGGCATCACCCTCCATGCTGGCGGTATTCCCGCTGCAGGACTGGCTCTCCATGAGCAGACAGCTGCGGTACAAAGATCCCGCATCGGAGCGCATCAACGTTCCCGCCGACCCAGACAATTACTGGCGCTACAGGATGCACCTCACGCTCGAGAAACTGCTCTCCGCCCGCAAGTTCAACGAGGAAATCCGCCAGATGCTCTACCTTTCCGGCCGATAATTCCAGGCAGAACTTTTCGGGGAATCGCAGTATCTTTCCCATATGCATAAGCAGGACTGTCAGTTTGGGGACCATCGTGGAGAGGCGTAAGCGGAGAGCTCACGGAAGATCCCGTTAAGAACGGCGCCTCGTTCAACGTTAAGCCTCGCAGGGGATTATAAGGGAGGCGTTCGCCGTTTAGGGTCTGGAGGGGCTCGCAGTAGCCTCGGAGCGTTGTGTCCCCAAACTGACAGTCCTGCGTAGTTTCAAATACCGATACTCCGGAAAGTTCTCCGTCCTTTGCGTTTTTTTTATTAATTTCGCGCCTTGAAATCAGAAAGGTATGTTTGAAAATCTCTCGGAAAGACTTGAAAGGTCTCTCAAGATACTGAAAGGTGAAGGCAAGATCACGGAGGTGAACGTGGCCGAAACCCTCAAGGACGTACGCAAGGCCCTGCTTGATGCCGATGTCAACTACAAAGTGGCCAAGCAGTTCACCGACACAGTCAAGGAGAAGGCCTTAGGTATGAACGTGCTCACATCGGTCCGCCCCGGCCAGCTCATGGTCAAGGTGGTGCATGACGAGCTGGCCACACTGATGGGCGGCCAGGCAGTAGATATCGATATAAAGGGACACCCCGCCGTAATACTGATGGCTGGTCTGCAGGGTTCCGGTAAGACCACATTCAGCGCCAAGCTGGCTAACCTGCTCAAGAGCAAACGGGCCAGGAAACCGCTGCTGGCAGCCTGCGACGTGTATCGTCCGGCAGCCATCGACCAGCTCAAGGTGCTGGGGGAGCAGATTGGCGTGACTGTATATACCGAGGAAGGCAACGGCAAGCCGGTGGAGATTGCGCAGAATGCTGTCAAGGAGGCACGGGCACGAGGATATGACGTGGTCATCATCGATACTGCCGGCCGTCTGGCCATAGACGAGATGATGATGCAGGAGATAACCGCCATCAAGGAGGCCGTCAACCCGAACGAGATTCTGTTCGTGGTTGATTCCATGACCGGTCAGGATGCAGTGAACACCGCGCGCGAGTTCAACGAACGGCTGGATTTCAGCGGCGTGATACTGACCAAGCTGGACGGCGATACCCGCGGCGGTGCAGCCCTCTCCATCCGTACCGTAGTGGACAAGCCTATCAAGTTCGTGGGAACCGGCGAGAAGATGGACGCGTTCGACGTGTTCCACCCGGACCGCATGGCCGACCGTATTCTGGGCATGGGCGACATAGTTTCCTTTGTGGAACGCGCGCAGGAGCAGTTCGACGAGGAGCAGGCCAAGCGTCTCCAGAAGAAGATGGGCAAGGGAAAGTTCGACTTCAACGACTTCCTTGAGCAGATAGGCCAGATCAAGAAGATGGGCAGCATGAAGGAGCTGATGGGCATGATACCCGGTGTAGGCAAGGCCCTGAAGGATATAGATATTAGCGATGACGCATTCAAAGGCATCGAGGCCATGATACACTCCATGACCCCGCAGGAACGCGCCAACCCCGAACTCTTAGACAAGAGCCAGTCACGCAGGAACCGCATAGCCAAGGGCAGCGGCGTTCCTCTGCAGGAGGTGAACCGGATGCTCAAGCAGTTCGAGCAGACACGGAAGATGATGAAGAACGTGGCAGGCGCGAAACTGCCCAACATGATGATGCGAAGATAAAGCACAAGACGATATGCAACTAATTGACGGAAAAGCGGTAGCCGGACAGGTGAAACAGGAGATTGCAGCCAAGGTTGCTGCAATGGTTGAAAAAGGGATGAAGCGTCCGCATCTGGCCGCCATACTGGTGGGGCACGACGGAGGCTCCGAGACATACGTGGCAGCCAAGGTAAAGGCCTGTGAGGTCTGCGGCTTCAAATCCACACTCATCAGGTTCGAGAGTGACATCACCGAACAGGAGCTTCTTGACAAGGTGGCGGAGCTGAACAACGACCCCGATGTAGATGGATTCATAGTGCAGCTTCCACTGCCGAGGCATATCAACGAGCAGCATGTGATAGAGGCCATCGACTACCGCAAGGACGTGGACGGTTTCCACCCCATCAACGTGGGCCGCATGAGCATAGGTCTGCCCTGCTTCATTTCGGCCACACCCAACGGCATAATGGAACTGCTCCGCCGCTACGGGATAGAGACATGCGGAAAGAAATGCGTCATACTGGGCCGCAGCAATATTGTAGGCAAGCCCATGGCCACCCTGCTCATGCAGAAATCCAATCCCGGCGACTGTACCGTGACCGTCTGCCACAGCCACACTATGAACATAAAGGAGGAGTGCAGGCAGGCCGACATAATCATTGCCGCAATGGGGCAGCCCGGATTCCTCAAGGCTGATATGGTCAAGGAGGGGGCAGTCGTGATTGACGTGGGTACCACCCGCGTGCCTGACACAAGCAAAAAGAGCGGATTCCGCCTGAGCGGTGACGTCCAGTTTGACGAAGTGGCTCCCAAATGCAGTTTCATCACCCCCGTTCCGGGCGGCGTAGGCCCCATGACCATCTGCTCACTGATGAACAACACCCTGCTTGCCGGACAGAAAGCCATCTACAAATAGGCCGTCATGACACATCCGGCTGTCAGGAAATATACAGCAGAACCGCATGGACACATATCTGTGCGGTTTGTTCTTCTATGCCTGCTGGCAAGTGCTTCCTATAAAGTCCATCCGCAGACCGCCTCTGAACGATTGTCAATATATTTCGCAGGTGACATAATGCAGCACAGGGACCAGCTCAAGGCCGCCCGCACCGCCGACGGCACATACCGTTACGACAGCTGTTTCAGCAGGGTCAAGGCTGAGATAAGGGCAGCGCATATCGCTGTCTGCAATTTCGAGACCACACTTGGGGGAGCGCCCTACTCCGGCTATCCTAACTTCTGTTCTCCCGATGAACTGGCCGAGGCTGTCCAGGAAGCAGGATTCGACATCTTCCTGACCGCCAACAACCACTGCATGGACAAGGGGGCCCGGGGACTGAAGCGCACCATCGCCATCCTGGACAGTCTGGGGATAGAACACCTCGGCACCTACAGGAACCAGGCCGAGAGGGATTCGCTCTACCCGTACATCATACAGAAAGGGAGTATGAGGATAGCCCTGCTGAACTATACCTACGACACCAACGGCATACCTGTCCCGGAACCATGCATTGTAAATATTATTGACACCACCACCATCAAGGCGGACATCATACGTGCACGTAACCTCAAGGCGGACTGCATAATAGCCTGTATGCACTGGGGAACGGAATACAGGACTGAGCCCGATGATTCACAGTTAGAGATGGAGGAGTGGCTCTATGCCCACGGGACGGATCACATAATAGGGGGGCATCCGCATGTGGTCCAGCCGGTCCGAACCCAGCCCGACTACAGCGGCCGCGCATCGGAGCATCTCACCGTGTGGTCACTCGGCAACTACATATCCAACATGAGCGCCCCCCGCACCGACCACGGACTGGCGGTGACGCTCCATCTGCAGAAACGGGGCGACGTGACCCGCATGACCGGGTACGACCTGCATCCCAACCGGACAATACGGCCGGAGTTTATGGTCATTCCAGAGTAACAGGAAGCCTGACATCCCAACCCGGATGTCAGGCTTCCCATTCAATCAGAAAGTCAGTCCGGAGACGAGGCCTATGTAGTGTGGTCCGTCCAGTCCGATGTCGTGGAATAGCGAGCCTCCGTTGTAGGAGTATCTCAGGCCCACTTTCATGGTGTTGTTGATGAACAGGAACTTCTCAAAACGGAACATGAGGTCAGCACCTGCGCTGAAAAGGTCACCCTTAGAGCGTTCACTCTCCGCTATCAGATAATCATAGAAAGGTACAAGCTCCATGTTACGCAGATATACGAACTGTCCGAGCGACAGTTCAACAGGCAGGATAGGCATGGCATAGTCAACACCGAACCTGTATGTATCCCGGAAATGGAGTTTAAGCATGGATTCGGTAGCGGTCTCCAACATTCCCCTTGGAGCCATGTCATACATGTCGAACGCCCAGACATCGGCAAGAGTGGTCCCGGAGGAGGCCCTCTTGCTCTGCATAGAGGCGGACAGCTTGAGTCCATGCACGGTGGTCAAACCCGGCAGATAGCCATAGGCCGAAGCATAGAAGGCTTGGGTGAAGGGATTGCCGGAATACTGGACCCCGCCGCCGATGCCCAACCGGGGATATATGCCCGATGATGGAACCGGCCGCTCTACGCTTCCCATGAGTCCGAGTGCATACCTGACATGAGGATGGAGATAGTCATAGACAGGATCGGCAGGTTCGTACATAAGGCGTTCTCCATTCCATCGGATTCTTCTGTAACCCTCACCAAGCTGGTCGGTCGTGGCAAGCAGGGAGACAAAAGTTGTCATGTATCTCTCCCATCCGCCGGACGAGAAACGGAGAGGAAGGGAGACTGTCACGCTTCCGCCCATGAAGAAAGGTGCGGAACCACCACTTCTCTCCACGCTGGCAGTATGCTCCTGGCCATCGTCAGGGTCAACACCCAGCACAGTGTTGACCGATTTGCGGCTGCCGGTATCGAAGGAGAGGCTGAACACGGGAAACAGCCCTGTATAATCCAGCCTGACATGGAGAGCTGTCTTGATATTATCAATATGAATCTCAGGAAAATCATCCCTTTCATTCGATGCCACGTATATGGCAAAGGGATCGGAATTGACAGAAAGACCTATTGAGCCGCTCAAGGTGGAAGTCGGGTTCTGAAGGAATGCCTTGACACCGAGAGACGCCACCTCATTGGAGAAACCGGTCATGGAACCGGTGACCCCGTCCGTACTCACATACAAAGGTATCCACGAGTGGAAGTTGAGCAGATTCGCACCTTTGGAATACGGGGCCGGTGAGAGAACGGAATAGCTGTCACTGCTCTCCGGACGGAGGCTCTCCTGTTCGGTCAGCCTGTCGGCGATGGGATAAGATGCACGGTCACTGTAGCTTACCTCCTTCCCGAACGGAACGGATGAGAACGATGGCATCCTGCCCTGTGGAAGCAGTGCGGTGAAACAGAGCCTGTCATCACGGAAGAATGGCCCTGAAACCCCGTATTTGGTGTTGGTGAGCTGTTTCAGGACCCCTCTCCCGCCGTCCGTCATCCGGCCTGGAGTATATGAATATATCTCCTCGGTACCGTTCTTGTCCGAGGTGAAATAGACGACACCGTCACGCGAAATAAGGTCATGCACCTTGAACGGGACAGGCTCCTCAAGTGTCCTGACCGAGCTGAAGTCAGTCAGGTATAGCCCGACACCCTCATCGTTCACTCCCGTAAAGAGGATATCGGAGCCTGCGAATGCCACCTCGTTCACCTGCATGAAGGACTTCACGGAGAAGGAACGGATCTCGCTGCCGTCCGTGAGGTCAAGAAGGACTATCCTGCAGTCTCCCTGCACGGGGTATTCGACGGCGGCGAGACAGCGGCCGTCGTCCGAGACGGTCGGATTGACGAACCTTCCCCCGTTGGTCAGGTCACTGATTCCCGTCTCTCCAACCCTCATCATCCTGACAGGCGAACTCTGGTACATCTCCCAACGCATGTCAGGGATGGCCTCAGACCAGTATATACAACCTGTCATGGGTGAGTATGCAAGTTTGCTGTCCGACCTGAACGGCCGGATGGCATTCACGGTACCGTCCGGAAGTATCTCCACAAGCTCTGCCGACTTGTCCAATGCCTTGCGTACTGACATCAGGCTTCCGCCGGCAGTCTGCACAGTGCCGGAATATAAAGTGAAATACTGCGCTTTGTCCATAACCAGGGGAGTTATCTCCTGGAATGGCCCGCGCTCCCTGTCATCGGCATTCCATACCGACGCGAAGGCATTCGTGATATCGGCCCAGGTATTGTCAAACCTCTTTCCAGAGTATTTCCTCATGGTCGATGACATAGCTGTGAAATTGAACGGAAATGAAATCTTGTGCAGGTAATCGGACATGAACAGCGGTGAATCGTAAAGATAACGGACACCCGCCACAGTCATATAACCCACGCGATAAAGGTCGGGAGTGTAGTTTTTCTGCGAGCCATAACGCCACCGGTACCAGTTGCGCATATCGCCGTTGTCGAAGGCCATACGGTAATATGAGAGGAAATCGGCAGTACGGCCTCGTCCGGATGAGGTCAGCGCCGTCTCGGCCACAACGGCATCCCCCTCGGCCAGAGCCATGTTCAAGTGGAATTCATCCACGACAGACATCGGGGCTTCGCCAAACACCTTGCGGAACCCTCTCCAGAATCCGGATGCCGCGAACTGGCTCTGGGCGGCATGACGGCTTTCATGTATGGAGATCAGCGTCTCCCACGAAAGGGGCGGCAGGCTTGAGTACGGGTCCGAGAATGTGAACACCTCAATCCTGCGCGGTGCCAGGGCAGAAACACCGTTAGTAATGGCCGTAAAGGGATGCAGCACCACCGGCAGAGAGGTTTTGAACTGCTGGTTGGGCAGATACCCTGCCGAATATCCCACGAGCGGGCGGTACTTTTCCAACAAGGTGGCATAACGTACGCCGATGGAATCGTATCCGTCGGGATAGATGATCCTGTAATTGGAGGAGGTGATTTCAGTCCAGGATGTGGACGATTTTTCACCGGGAAGGATGTTGAACTGGGCAAAAGCCTGAAGATTAACTGTGAACAGACATAATGCAGTCACTGTCCAGTTCAGCGAAAGGAATGGTTTGCGGGCAAACATAAGACTATCAGTTAAGGTTTTATGCCGTAAATATAAGCATTTTCCGGTTCAGCGGCAAAGTTTAGAATCTGTTTTGATTTGTTTCCATGATTTTCTTACGGCCTCTTTTTTTCTCTACTTCCACCGCTTCTCGGTCATAATGGACCTCCATTACTCCCTCAAACCGGCGAAACCAGAGAAAAGAACTGGCCATAATAGATTTCACGGAACAAATCAAAACAGATTCTTCATTTTTGTGTCTTTATGCCGGACAAAATTACACTGTCAGGGTTGACATTCTTTGCATTTTTCACTTACTTTGCGATTACATTAACAAACAACACATTATTTAAATGAAAGCTTTACTGATTGGTGCCGCACTGCTGCTTTCCGTTACAGCAAGGGCTGAACTGAAGATTCAGGAGATACGCACAGCCGCGGACAATGTGATTGAACTTTTCTGGGTGAGTGATAAACTGGATGTCAACGAGGTGGATATCTCCAACCCTGCCCAATGGAAGGTGAACGGCAAGGAGGTCCTCAGCGTAAACAGGGTGGCAGCCCCTGCCGACCAGTGTGACCATTTTGTATATCTCACGGTTCCCAAGCTCAAGAACGGAAAGAAATACAGGATTGAGACTCCTTACGGCAACTACAGTTTCCGGTTCAAGGACAAGAGTGTATATTGCGAAGCCATAAAGACCAACCAAGTGGCCTACAGCGCACTATCGACCAAGCGGTTCGCCAACTTCGCCATCTACGTGGGCGACGGCGGGATACGCCGGATTGAAGGTGCCCTGCCCGAGTACACTGTATATAAGGTGAAGGACAGAGGAGTAAATGGGAAGAAGCTGATACGTCAGGCAAAATTAGGCAGGAAGATAAGTTCAGGCAAGCTGGTGGAGATCGGCGAGGACCGTTCATCGGGCGATTTCGTATATCGCATCGACCTGTCCGATGTTCCCGAGGGCGGACCTTACCGCATCGTAGTGGATGGTTTCGGTTCTTCATACCCCTTCGGGGTTGGCGGTGATTTCTCGCAGAAACTCTCATACATAAGCTTCCGCTCACTCTTCAACCAGCGTTGCGGCATACAGATTGTGGAGCCCTACTCCGATTTCAGCTACCGCACCAAGCGCTGCCACGAGACCATCTACCAGACATACGACCGCATCGCCGAGGCACGTCTGGTGGTAAAGGGCACCGAGCCCACCATCCAGGCATGGGGCGGCTATCACGATGCCGGCGACGCTGACCGCCGTACATACCACATGGACGTGCCCAGCACCCTGCTCACCACCTACGAGGCTTTCACAGAGCTGTTCACCGATGACCAGTTCAACATCCCCGACAAGTTTGACGGACAGTTCAACATCCTGGGCAAGGGTAACGGGATACCCGACATACTGGACGAGGCCGAATGGGGCACCATGTTCTGGAAATACTTCCAGGAGGAGGACGGACAGATTCCGTGGGGCACCGAGACCAACGGCTACTCACCCTTCACCACATACGACAGGGAGGACCATCTGTTCGGTTCCGAGACACTTGACCCGCGCACATCGGCATGGGCATCGGGACTCTTCTATCACTTTGCCCGTATAATCAAGCCGTTCGATGCCGCCAAGAGCGCAGAGTATGCAAGCCGGGCTGAGCTGGCGTACAACGCTTCGGTCAAGGTCTATGCCGAGCGTAACCGCGAGATGCCGGCCACCTTCCGTATGTACTACAATGTGGAGAAGTATCTCATGACCGGCAATGCGGAGTGTCACAATTACATCAAGGCCCATGCCGCCGATGCCATGCAGATAACCACGACCTACAACCAGGGTTCGGAGATATTCGCGGAGCGCGGCTGGCTCACATCGTATTTCTTCAGCTACATCCTGGCTCCTGCATCCAAAACCGATCCGGCCACAGTGAAAGCATTCAAGGATGCCCTTCAGGCCACAGTCGATAAGCAGATGGCGGCATTCACCGACAACGCCTACCCCAACGGAGTGCCCATGAACGTGAGCTGGTGGGGCAGCAATGTGGCCCAGGGACAATACACATTCCCCATCGTGCTGATGTGGAAGCTCACAGGAAAGCAGGAGTACATAGACGTGGTGAGCCAGATGATGGACTACGCCCTCGGACTCAACCCGTTAGGAAAGTGTTACATGACCACACTCGGATTCAATCAGGTACACTGGCCGCATGACCGCGAATCGGCCTACACCATCGAAATGGGTTGGGGGCCGCGCCCCGGAATCCTTGTGTTCGGCGCAGGCAACTACGTGAGCAACTATCCCAGCTATCCCGCCATCCGCAGGGGTCAGACTCCTCGCGAGCGTGCTTACATTGACATCTTAGACAACTACCAGAACAACGAATATACCATCTACCAGAGCCTCTGCTTCCCGTCGGTGGTCTATCCTATCCTGGCCGGCGGCTGCTCATGGAAACCCGGCACAGCAGATCCGTTTGAGAATTGAGCCGTTGCGGTTCCGTCCGGCCCGTTTTTTGAACACAAATGAACAATATCGTATCCACAATAAACAGGATTGTCTGGAACCCGGGGCTTGTTGTACTGCTCCTGGGTGCCGGACTGTTCTTTTCGGTCTGTACGCGATTCGTGCAGGTGCGGCGTATAGGGCTTATGGTACGCTCTCTGTTCAGCAAGAAACGCGGAAATGACGGCATCTCATCGTTCGAGGCTTTCTGTATTGCACTTTCGGGCAGAGTCGGCACCGGCAATATAGTAGGTGTGGCCACAGCTATAGCATTCGGTGGCCCCGGAGCCATATTCTGGATGTGGGTGGTGGCTTTCTTCGGGGCATCTACAGCCTTTATAGAGTCCACACTGTCACAGATGTACAAGTTCCGCCATGCAAGCGGATTCCGCGGCGGACCATTCTGTCTCTTTGAAGCCGGACTGGGACAACGCTGGTTAGGGGTGGTCTTTGCCGTGATAACGATTGTGGCGTGCGGTGTATGTCTCACTATGGTGCAATCCAACGGCGCATCCTCCAGCATGCATAACGCATTCCCCGTATCAACCCTGACATCCGGCATAGCCTTGGCTCTCCTGATAGGCATCGTTATCGTAGGCGGTGTGAAACGTATTGCCAGGGTGGCATCGATAGTCACTCCATTCATGGCTTTAGGATACATAGTTCTTGCAATCGTTGTAGTAAGTTTCCATATTCATGAAGTACCTGCCGTTCTGGGCAGCATTGTCAGTAATGCGTTCGGAATCAACCCGGTATGCGGCGGTATCATCGGCTCCACAATATCTATGGGTGTAAAACGAGGCATATTCTCGAATGAAGCCGGTCAGGGTACCGGAGCCATCGTATCGGCTGCAGCCGATGTCCAGGCACCCGCCCAGCAGGGGCTGGCCCAATCATTCTCAGTCTATGTGGACACCCTGTTCGTTTGCACGGCAACCGCTCTGATGATACTTACATCGGGCACATACAACATACTGGATGCCGATGGAAACATGCTGATAGCCAATGCTCCCGAACTGGGCAACAACTATGCTGCCTTCACCCAAAGCGCCGTTGACACGGTGTTTGCCGGTTTTGGAAGCCAATTCGTTTCAGTAGCTATGATATTCTTTACCTACAGCACCATCATGGCTTACTATTTCTATGCCGAATCAAGCATAATATATCTCTACAGAGGTAAAAAAGCCCGGCACGAGAAGCTTGTCATCCGCATTTTCCAGGCATTGATGCTTGCATCGGTAGTATATGGCGCCGTCAGGGAAGCCGATGTTGTGTGGCAGTTGGGTGACATCGGAGTGGGACTCATGGCATGGGGGACGCTCATATCGATAATACTGCTCTTCCCGAATGCCATAAAGGCGCTCAGGGAGTATGAGAAGAAAAGTTAAGTGAGATGAAAAAACTGATATCGATAATCAAGGACAAAGAGAGACTCTACAGGATACTCTTTGAGGGGACTGACCCGCTTTCCAAGCCTGTTGACATTGCCATCATGATAGCCATTGCGCTCTGCATTGTCATAGCTTCATTGGAGAGTGTGGTCAAGGTCGATGATTTCTCGTTCCAGGCACTCGTAAACCTGGAACTTAATGGAACAGGAATCCTGAAAGCGTCGATTATAGTCCTTGAGTACGTACTCAGCATACTATTCGCCATAGAATATGTGCTCAGGGTGTATTGCTCGCCGGTGAAACGCGAATATGTCCTCAGTTTCTTCGGTATCATAGACCTGATGGCCACCCTGCCCCAGCTGCTCAGCGTGTTCTTCCCGCCGCTCAGGTACCTTGCTCTCATGCGTACTTTCCGTCTGTTCCGCATATTCAGGGTCCTCAAACTGTTCGCGTTCCTGAACGAGGGCTACCTGCTGCTCGAGAGCATACGCAAGAGTCTCATCAAGATACTGGTCTATTTCATGTTCGTGGTGGTCCTGGTGTGCATTTTAGGCACCATAATGTATATAGTGGAAAGCGGCACTCCCGACACCCTCTTCACCAGCATTCCCACCAGCATTTACTGGGCCATCGTGACTCTGACCACGGTCGGTTACGGCGACATCACGCCCGTCACAGCATTCGGGAAGTTCCTGTCCGGAATAGTCATGATCCTGGGCTACACCATCATAGCCGTCCCCACCGGTATCGTATCAGCCACAATGATTGACACCACCAAGAAGAAAGGCAAGGACGGCCGCTGCCCCCGCTGCAACGAGAAGACCGACCTCAACGCCAACTACTGCATGCACTGCGGCGAACGGCTGTAAGCCATTGGATGTTCAAATACAGAATATATGGCAAATACGAACTTTGAACTGTTAGGGTTGAAGAAACTGATTTCTACAAGCTATACCCCGGAAAGCAAGAAGTATAAGTTGCCTTACCAGCCAACGCTCTTTGAAACACAGCAGACATACTTCAATCCAGACATGTATTATATGAAGGACGGAAAGCCTGAACTTCCATACCGTAGAATACTAATCCGCAAAAAGCATACGTCATGAATAATATCGCACCTCAGCATAGCATTGATGCCTCCACGGAAGCGTTAAGGAGATTTTGGCTGGCGCAAGACAACGGGCTTACACCGCTGTAAACCTTGCGATGGTGGAAAGCTATTGACGAATAGGTCAGCAGATAGTCGAGAATGAGCAGCAAGGCGAACGCATCGTGCAACACATCACCGATGGCTTGTTCGTCGCTGACATACCGACGGCATACACCCCTCATCCGTTGGGCGTATGCCTTGTACAGTTCTCCGAGGGCATCCGCATCCCCCTGTCTGCACCGTAGGCCATCTCCTGCCGGTCGAAAAACGACTGGCATAAAGTCAACAATCTGGGTCTTGTATCTTTGACTATATTTAGGAAATCCTGTGTCTCCATTTCGGGCATATCTGCAATAAAGACGAATGACAAGGGTAAAGGGAAACTAAAAAATGGCAGTCATTGGAATTTTTACACCAACTGACTGCCTATACATTGAGACAAATACGTCTGAGACTATGCCTTGAATAGGTCTTCTGATGTGATGCTGTTGTATATCTCACTCCAATATCCAGCGTGGGCAATCCCCGACACAGTGACCATAGCAAAGTTTACAGATTTCCTACATCCAGTTTCGGCGACGAAACGCTCCGCCTTATGGTGCAAGCTATCCGCATCGTCTTTAGTCACAGTATATTCGTTATGCGAGAATTTCATCTCACAGATATTCACCATGTTGTCTGCCCTGTCTATGAGCATGTCTATCTGTGCACCTTTTCTTCCGTCGGCACTCGGTCCCACTCGCCATGCAAAGACGTTGGTCACTACTCCGCTGATGCCAAGTGCCATTTTGATTTGGCGGATATGCAGGAAACATAGACGCTCAAAGGCCAAACCGACCCATGCTGACCGCAAGCTCGACAGATAATTGTGGCTCCAGAACTGCTCATCGTTTGCAGTGTTGTGCTTTACGAACTTCAGATAGAACAGCGTGTAATTGTCAATCAAGCGAAACGTTGCCTGGTTCTTTAGCCCATACGTTGGAATCTTGCGGATAAAACCGCACTCCTCCATGTCTTCCAGCATACGGCTCGTCCGTCCATTTTCTTCCAGCTCGCATTGCTTCACCAACTCGTCGCGTGTCATTCCAGAGCCGTTTTCGCCAAGCTCCATTACGATTCTGACATATTTCTCCGGGTTACGGAACAACGAGTCGTAAAGTTCGTTGAATTCATAATGGAGTTTGCCATCTTCTGCAAAAATAAGTTTGTCCACATTCTGCGCTACGCTCTGCCCACGTGTTAAAAGTGACCAATAGAAAGGTACTCCTCCGAACACCATGTAGTATTCCAACAGGTCATAGTGCGAGGCCTGAATCTTCTTGGCCCTCATATATTGTTCGCACTCATGGAGCGTGAAGGGCATGACATGCAATCGGTATGTCACACGATTGTGCAACCCTCCGTGATTCTTCAGCACCTTGTTGATAATCCACGATGTTGCCGATCCACAGATGATGAGCAGCACATCCTTACGGGCAGAAGCGAAGTTGTTCCAGAAATACTCAACGGCTGATACAAAATTGGAGCGCGGCGTGTCCATCCAAGGAATCTCGTCAATAAACACCACTTTCTTCCTCTCTTTACTTTGGCGAATGAGCTGGCGCAGTAAGGAAAACGCCTCCATCCAATCCTCGGGAATCTTCACTTTCCCCATTCCGGCATCCGCCAGTGAGTCACGGAAAGCGCGAAGCTGCACCCGCATATTGCCCTTTGCTACTCCCGAATGCTCAAACGTGAAGGTGTAGTTGAAAGTCTCCCGCACCAGGAATGTCTTGCCCACCCTGCGACGGCCATACACTACGGCAAACTCCGAATACTCCGACTCATATGCCTCATGCAGTTCTCTCTGTTCTTTGCCTCTGCCTATAATCATAATCTATCTGATATTTGGGTGCAATGATGCGTTTAAGCGAGGGCAAAGAAACTTGTTTCATTTGCCAAGCGTGAGCATCTTCGCACGCTTTTGTGTGCAATGGTACAAAATAATTCCTTATAAAGTGTCGAAACTTGTAATTATTTTGCCGTTTTCGACATTTTTGACGTGTATAGCAGTTGGTGGCACCATTGAATCCTATGCGGATGACGGTCAAAAGACAATAGAAGAGGGCATCTATAATCTCAACGGCCTAAAGCTGGAACGTATGCAGAAGGGTATCAACATCGTTCGCAGAAAGGACGGAACGACGATGAAGGTGTTAGTGGAGTAGATAAGTAGCTGATAATAAGCTGGAATAATTCTTAGCTTTGCCCCAAGCGTGACAATTAGGACAAAAGTCGTTTATTTGCGTCTTGGAGGCAAATCCAGGGGAGATGGACGATGATATATTAAATCTATTATGTGATATTTAGTCGGCCCTGCTTTAGTAAGAAAAAATTGACATTCAGTAAAATAAGCTCAAAAAGTACTTGATTTATTTGCAGGAAATGCTTATCTTGCAGTCATAAACCTGCAAATAATTGAGAAGATGACAGGCAAAACACCCAAGGAACATCTGAAGGTAAACGCTGCGGAGATTACAGAGAAGGAGATGAAGCAGGTGATGATAGACAGCACGGTTCAGGAAAAGAACATCACGTTCCCGACAGACGCGAAGCTGTACCGCAAGATAGTGGACCGTGTTCTGAAGCTGTCCGAGCGTGAGGGCATCGAGCTTCGTAAGACTTATACCCGTGAGATGAAGTCGCTGAAGCTGAAGGTTCGTTTCATGAACCATCCGACTCGTATGAAGGAGGAACGTAAGGCCGTTAAACGTATGCGTACGATAGCCAGGGCTATGGTGAATGATATAGCCAGGAAGATGTATGCCTTCCAGTTGCAGCAGTACGGGAAGGGTACCATTGGTGACGGCATCAACCCACCCTTCCGGTTTTTCAGAATGACAGTACGGCGCGTACACTATACCCGAATGTAGGAAGACTGGAGTAGAACATGCCGGTTTCGAAACTGTAGTTCCACGCGCTGTATGACGTATGTGTTCTTGACCAGTATCGCGCTGACTCCATAGGCTCTCCCCCTGCGGCGCTTAACATGGTCTTGAAACCTTCGCAATTGAAATTCAGTTTATTCACCATATACATTTCATTCCTGAAACTGGTACCGCTGCTTCCGCAACCCAAGAATATGCGCTGCCACTCACTCGTGGAAGGCAAGCGCCATGTTCCGTTTGAGAAGGCAGGGGAATGGGATGCCGCTGCGTTGACGGCCGAGCCCCAGTTCCCGCCGTTGTCATCGATCAATGCAATGGCAAGCCCTTTTCGGCAGACCGTGTCATTCTCTTGGGCAAGATAGGCAATCATAGCCACCTTCTCCACTCCATCAGGCAGTGTGGATTTCTGATCATAGTTCAATCCGTCACTGCCAATGACCTGTCCTATGGCTGGACTGGTCAAGTTAAGCGAAGCCATACCCGCCCCAAGTGCAGGCCCTTCGATATCTTCCGGTTCATCCTCCTTGTCCGAGCAGGCCGTAAGTCCTCCCATGCCCAAGACCAGGATTGACACTATTTGTGCCAATGCCACAACATAACCCATTCTAACTTTACCTCTCCATGACACAGGTCGTGAGACAGCAAACTTTTTCGTCTTTTCTTCCATTTGTCTTTTTATCGTTGAATTATAAAGAAATCGTAGAGTTCAACACCTGACATTTAATTAGGAATATCCATGACACAGGGAAACGATCCTACTGTGTCAATCAACCAGGCTAAATGCTATCCTCTTATGTAGTATTTTCTTTGAGTTATCAGATTCTTTCTTCAGAAGTTGAAGGTTTCCATAACTATTATATTCAATAGTCCCGACAGATGTAAACTCACTAAAATACCAATTTTCATTATCCATCAATAAATAAGAATGATAACCATCAATCCCGATAGTCCCCTTTCTGATATTTCCTGAAACTGCGTTTTGGGGGATTATATTGGATAAACCAGGTGAAGTATATTTAAACCATATCCTAATCCTATTACCACTCAGATCACATTCACCAGTTATGGTATCACTGTCATAAAGAAACCGCTTGAATGCTTCGGCTGAATATCCCGGTATAAAGTCATAATACAAAACGGTACTGTCAATATCAACACGTAATCTTTTGTTTTCCAGTCCGGAATAACGTAATGGTTCGTTTTCTTTCAGACAGTCTTGGGTTCCTTCAAAAAGAACTTCCCAATTTTTCCAACTACTTTCGCTGAAGTATTCTCTTGAACCTGAGCCTTCAACAATTACACTCTTGGTGGTATAAGAGTCATTGGCAATCAAGGGGATTATTATATCTCCCGTTCCCTCGTCACCTCCATTAATACCATAACTATATAATTCTCCGTCAAGAAAAACCCTATATCTGAATAATTTGGCAGAATAACCAGGTGTGGTTTTTGTGGTCTTTTTTTCAAGAATGTGTTTTATGTCAATAGTAATCCCAGTACCCTGTTGGGGAAGAAGTCCTTCTTCATTTGAATCCACATAGACTTCACCCGGCTGCAAATCATAATAAAACGTAGGTATGCAAGAGACCAACGCAACTGAAATACAGCTAACGTGTAAGAAATGATTTAAAGCTTTGATCTTCATCTTTGTATAACCTCATCTTGAATTATTGTTGCAAAAGTAAACTATTACCTAATATTTCCATGTGCTATTTTGTGTTTTTTTCCACGCAGGTGCATACGTATTGGGGCGAAGCGAGTATGCGAGCGAGAGTGGCCTGGTAGGCCGCCAAGCGACTGTAAGGAGCGCGTTCACGAAGTGAACTAAAAAGATGTGTGCCCGGTGGGACTCGCGCCATCGTTGTTACAGATGAAGAGCGCACCTTCTTCCGTATCACTATCCCCTGTCATGAAGCAGCAGGCAATGTCATTGCTGACATAGCCAATAAGGACAATCATGACCCAAAAGATGACCCAAAAGGTGACCTAAAAGAACTGTCTGAGCGTCAATCGCTTATGTTGGATTTGATAAAGAGCGACGACCTAATAACCATCCATCAAATGACCCAAAAGATTAATGTCTCAGAAAAGACTATTAAACGTGAGCTCGCATTCCTTCAAGAAAAGGGCATACTCACTCGTGAAGGTGGGCGCAAGGAGGGCAAATGGGTTATTTTGATAGAAGAATAGGGAATGGGATTAAGGTGATAAATTGTTCTTATAATAAGAGATAATACCTTGAGCAAGTTTGTGAGCATTTGTGGAAGTATCCACATTTTGGTTTGATTGTTTGCAAATCTTGGTGGCATCTTAGTTCCAACATTGATGGAACAAACATGAAATGTTCCATCAATGTTCCATCAAAATAGAAGATAATCGGAAGTAAAAATCCCTGTAAGCGCTTGACTTACAGGGATTTATCTTGTAGGGTGCCCGGTGGGACTCGAACCCACGACATTCAGAACCACAATCTGACGCTCTAACCAACTGAACTACGGGCACCATGTACCGCTTTCCTTTAAAAGCGGTGCAAAGATACCCTATTTTTCGGAAAACTGAAACTATCGGCATTCATTTTTACATCTAATGGAGAAAATTAATACTTTTGTGGAAACTAACCACTATCATGACAAAAGGGAGGATAATCCTGACAGCTTTCGTATCGGCTTTCATACTGGTTTTGGAAGCCTGTAACGGCAGGGGTGACAAGTATGCGTTCCAGTACGTGTCATTCAAGGAGACCCTGCCTTACGCGCTTGACAAAACCGAGCCTTCGTGCAGATTCGACATTCATGTGCTTCAGGCCCACGGTGCAGATGCCGTTTTCGCCGAGGCGTTCAACAGGGACATATCCATGTATCTGTTCGGCAAGGACACTACCGATGTCCGCAGCGCCATGATCTCGTTCATCGACTCAATTATCAAGGTGTTCAAATCCGACAATGATGAGCAGATAGAATTCGCCAAGGAGGGTGACTATGAACCCAGAGCCATCAATTACGAGTACGTCATAAACACAAACATAACCTACGGGAATAACAAGGATATCATAGGCCACTTCATCAACTCCTACCAATATACCGGAGGGGCGCACGGCGGCACATTGATAACCTGCCGCAACTACCGCCTGAAGGATGGCAGCCTGGTCACTCCTGACAACTATTTCAAGCCTGGTTACGAGAAGCGTCTGATTCCTGTACTGGACAGTCTGCTGTTGATTGAGGCCGGTTGCAATAGTCGGGACGAACTTGATGAACATGGCTATTTCAGCAATGAGCCTATGTTCGTGCCCGGGAATTTCGAAATCCGTCAGGATACTATTGCTTTTATCTTCAACCAGTACGACATAGCACCGTACTCCACCGGAATTACTACGCTGATGGTTCCTGAGAATGACATCCGTGATATAATAAGGTAACATAACCCTAATCATTATAACCAAACTATTATGAAAACCAAAAGAATGATTCTGGCAGCAGCTGCAATGACACTCGCCATTTCCTGCAAGCCACAGTATGAAGGCAATGACGCTTTCTTAGTGGAGCCACTCAAGGACATCCTGGCTCCTATCAAGGTAGGTGCGGCCATTGACGGCAACACTCTCCGTAGCGAGCAGAACATGAAGCTGTTCAGCCGCCACTTCAACAGTGCCACATGCGAGAACAGCATGAAACCCATCATGACAGAGCGCACTCAGGGAGTCCTCACTTTCGATACTCCGGACCGCGTGGTTGATTTCGTTCTCGGCAACGAGGGAGCCGTGATGCGCGGTCACTGCCTTATCTGGCACTCACAGTGTCCCGAATGGCTCACCGAGGACTCCACACAGGTGTTCAAGCGCATGAAGGAGCATATCTTTGCAGTGATGAACCACTACAAGGGCAAAGTCTATTGCTATGACGTGGTGAACGAGGCTATCGATGACGGCCGCGGGTTCCTCCGCAATTCACAGTGGCTCCGTGCAGCAGGCGAGCATTTCATTGACTCCGCATTCGTATATGCACACCAGGCCGATCCCGATGCTCTCCTCTTCTACAACGACTATGGCCTGAACAACCCCGCCAAGCGCGAGAAATGTTACCAGCTCGTTAAGGGTATGCTGGACCGCGGAATCCCAATCCACGGAATCGGTATGCAGGGACACTACAACGTGAACATGGACTATAATACTGTCGATGAGTCACTCACCCGTTTCGAAGAGTTAGGCGTGCTCATCCAGTTCACTGAGCTTGACATAGCAGGTGGCGGTCCCGACCGTCGCAGGCAGCAGGCACAGGGACAGCAGCAGGGGCAAGGTCAGCGCCCACAGGGACAGGCTGGCGCACAGCAGGGGCAGCGTCCACAGGGACAGCCCGGCGCACAGGCTGGACAGCAAGGCCAGCGCCCGCAGGGACAAGCCGGACAGGGACAGCAGGGGCAGCGTCCACAAGGGCAGCAGGGTCAGCGTCCACAGGGACAGGGCCAGCAGGACCAGATGGCAAACTTCGGCGGCTATTCCGGTAACGGAGGTATGGATATGCCCGAACTCACCGAGGAGCAGAAAGCCCGCCAGGATTCACTCGTGACCGAGGCCTACAAGAAGTTCTTCGCCATCGTCAAGAAGCACAAGAAGAGCATCCACACCATCACCTTCTGGGGTCTGGCCGACAACTACTCATGGCTCAACTCCCGCAGCCGCCAGAACGCCCCGTTCCTCTTTGACGGCGAATACAAGGCCAAGAAGGCCTACTTTGCAGTCCGCGACCTCTGGCGCAGCAAAGACTGAAACAAAAACCGCATTCACAATAAAGGGTGGTCCGTCCGGTACGGTCCACCCTTTATTCTGCAAATAAACTATGAGAGCCTTTTATGTGTTTTTTTGCTTTGCTTTCACTAATCCACATCGATCCATTCCACTTCACCGCCCCAGAGCTCCAGGAAACGGAGGAAACCGGCGTTCGATACCACCACGCTGGCGGTATTCTCGCAGGGATGGAACGATATACGTTCTGCCGTACGCAGCTCTGCGTCCAGAAAATATTTCACGCGGTGACCGTTGTCGAACAGTTCCCTGGGGTTCACCCCTTCCCTGACCCAACCGAAATCACGTGTTCCGTCGGGAGCCTTGACTGCAGGATGCTCCGCCAGATTCATATCGTTTATGAGGCCATACGCGCACACCGAACCCGGCGCAACGCCTAAGCACCGGTCCATGCGCTCGGGGCTGGCAAAACTGAGTTTTCCCTGACGCACAATGTGCTCAAGCCCGTGAATGTCCAGGTTCTTGTGGCATTCAAAACTGGCCATATAGTGGCGGTTACCCTTATGGTTTCGGAAAAAGAGGTTCTTGCAATGTGTGGAGTCAATGTTCTTCCAATAGGCAAGAGCCTCCTCAATTGTCGGCAAAGGCGGATGATAGTGCACCTGATACTCTATCCCGTGCTCCTCTAACCAACTTAAAACAAATTCAGTCTTTGTCATAACAACTGCAAAGCTATTCAAAAAAAGAATTAACGCTGCTCCAAAAGCACATACTTTCACGGTTTGTAACTAACTTTGTGCACATGAAAAGAATACTTTTACCCGCAATCATTATGGCATCAATGGCATTTGACGCCTGCACGCCCAAGGCTCCGGTGACGCGCCAAGACAACACAGTTGACAACTATTTCGGCACAGAGGTGCCCGACCCGTACCGCTGGCTTGAGGACGATGCATCGGACGAAACCGCACAATGGGTCATAGCCCAGAACAAGGTGACAGACCATTACCTCAACAAGCTGCCGGAACGCAAGAAACTCATAGAGCGGCTTAAGGAGGTGGCCAACTATGAGAAGGTGGGCCTGCCTGCGCGCAAGAATAACGGCAAGTGGTACTATTTCCGCAATGACGGCCTGCAGAACCAGAGCGTACTGTATGAGATGGACTCCCCCACTGCGGAACCGCATGTATTCCTGGACCCCAACACCCTGAGCGAGGACGGCACAGTGGCACTTAAAGGCACCTATTTCTCACACGACGGCAGATATATGGCCTACACCATATCCCGCAGCGGCAGTGACTGGGAGGAGATATACCTCATGGACGTAGCCAACCACAAACTGCTCAATGACCACATAGAATGGGCCAAGTTCACCGATGCCGCCTGGTATAAGGACGGATTCTACTACAGCGCGTACGATAAGCCCACCGACGAGCACGCCTACAGCGGCAAGAACGAAGGCCACAAGATATACTATCACAAAGTCGGCACACCGCAGTCCGAGGACAAGCTGTTCTACCAGAACGAGAAAGAGCCCCTGCGTTTCTATCAGGCATCGGTCAACGAAGAGGAGACCATGCTGTTCCTCTACGAGGACGGAGCCGACATAGGCAACAACCTGTATGTGATGGACCTGCGCCCCGAGGCAAAGAACAAACAGTTCGTCCAGATAACCAGGGATATGAAGAACACCTGCTATCAGGTAGAGACCGATGGCGAGAAGATATACCTGTACACCAATGTCGATGCCCCCCTGAACAAACTGGTAGTAACCGACATTAATAATCCCACCGTATGGAAGGACCTTATCCCGGAAGCAGAGAGCGTTCTGGACGACGTCAATTTCATTACCGACGGTTTCATTATAGCGCTTTACTCCAAGGATGCATCTACGCATGCATACCTGTATGACAGGAATGACGGCCGCAAGGTTGAGGAGCTCCATCTGCCCGGTGTAGGCAGCGCCAGTTTCTCATCAAAGATACATGAACCCTGGTGCTACTACTCATACTCCAGCTTCACCACTCCCGGAACCATCTATTTCTGGAACATTGAAACCGGAAACAGCGAAGTCTATAAACAGCCCAAGACCAACTTCGACCTTTCGGACTATGAGACTAAGCAGGTATTCTTCAACTCCAAGGACGGCACAAAGATTCCCATGTTCCTGACCTACAGGAAGGGTATAAAGCTTGACGGCAGCAATCCGGTCTATCTGTACGGCTACGGCGGATTCAACATATCGCTGTCCCCTTCGTTCTCATCCAGCCGCATTCCGTATCTTGAGGCTGGCGGCATCTATGCCCAGGTTAACCTGCGCGGTGGCGGCGAGTACGGCGAGGCCTGGCATCTGGCCGGCACCAAGATGCAGAAACAGAATGTGTTCGATGACTTTATATCCGCAGCCGAATGGCTCATAGCCCAGGGTTACACATCAAGCGGCAAGCTTGCCATCGTGGGCGGCTCCAACGGCGGTCTTCTGGTGGGAGCCTGCATGACACAGCGTCCGGACCTGTTTGCAGTGGCCATACCGGAAGTGGGCGTAATGGACATGCTGCGCTACCACAAGTTCACCATAGGCTGGAACTGGGCACCGGACTACGGCACATCCGAGGACTCGGAAGAGATGTTCCGGTACCTGTACGGCTACTCCCCGCTACATAACCTCAAGCCCGGCACATCATACCCTGCCACACTTGTCACTACAGCCGACCATGATGACCGCGTGGTTCCGGCCCACTCGTTCAAGTTCGCGGCCACACTGCAGAAGTGCAACTCCGGCCCCAACCCGCAGCTGATACGCATCGACTCCAAAGCCGGTCACGGCGGAGGCAAGCCTCTGGAAAAGGTTCTCGAGGAGCAGGCCGATATCTATGCCTTCATTATGCACAACACCGGAATGAAGTATTATTAACAAGGTTAGCAATCATCTCTCATCTCTCTTCATACGGGCCGGACAGGCTCCTACCAGTTTTTAATATAAATTTGCAGTCAATATGAAACACATACAGTATCAGACAGAAGGAACCTGCTCAATGCTGATAGACATCACGGCATCGGATGATGACGTAATACAGAGCGTAGCATTCTTAGGCGGCTGCGACGGCAACCTGCAGGGAATATGCCGCCTGGTCACAGGCCAGAAGATAGACCAGGTAATAGAGAGACTGAACGGAATACGATGCGGCAGCAAGCGCACCTCCTGCCCAGACCAGCTCTGCCGCGCGCTGGAGCAGCTGAGAGGATAAACTATGGCAGAGATATTATTAGAATCTGTTATGAAGTGTTTTTTTCAGACCCGGGGAATATAATGGAAAAGAAAGTCATACTGATTACCGGAGCCAGCAGCGGAATAGGCTTTGACACCGCCGGCAAGCTGTCTCAACAAGGTCACAGGGTTTATGGTGCCGCCCGCAGGGTGGAACTTATGGAGCCGCTCAGGGAACACGGTGTAATCCCCGTACGCATGGATGTGACCGATGAATCATCCATGGTCAGTACTGTAGAGAGCATAATTGGTTCGGAAGGGCGGATTGACATTCTGGTCAACAATGCAGGATACGGTTACCTGGGAGCCATTGAGACTGTTCCTCTTGAGGAAGCCCGCCGTCAGCTTGAGGTCAACCTTTTCGGTCTGGCCAGACTCACGCAGCTCGTTCTGCCACACATGCGCGCCCAGCATAGCGGACACATCATCAACACTTCATCCATAGCCGGAAAAGCTGTCATCCTGTTCGGCGGATGGTACAATGTATCCAAGTTCTCGGTCGAAGCCTTCAGCGACGCGCTTCGTATGGAGGTCCGTGAATTCGGAATCAGGGTAAGCATAATCGAACCCAGCGGTATCAGGACCCCTTGGGGTATCATTGCCGCCGACAATCTCGAGAAAGCATCCACAGCTACCGCATATCAGGAACGCGGGTTCAAAACGGCCAAGATCTTCCGTTGGGCCTACAACTCGAAACTGCTCTCCGGACCAGAGCGGGTATCGGCATCAATAGTAAGAGCCGTGAACGCACACCGGCCTCGTCTGCGCTACCGTCCCGGGCTCGGAGCCTGCACCATCCTCACACTGCGCGCCATCCTCCCATCCCGTTGGTGGGACTCTATTGTAAGGGCAATACTTTCAAAATAAAGCCGGTATAGTCCCCTCATTCATAGAATCTGTTTTGATTTGTTCCATGAGGAAACAAATCAAAACAGATTCTGATATGTCCGGATTTGTTCTATTCAGTGTAACGTATTTTGAGCGCCGGGCGTAGAATCCCTGGTATATTGAATCTCGCACAGGGCATCGCGGTCATTGCCATCGGGCAGCCTTACAAGCGAGTATGATGGGGCCGACGCCTGACCCTGGTTCATTCCGCGCGGCATACGTATCTGCGGGACCTCGGCCAGACAGCCTCCCTGGGTCTGCTCTCCCTCCAGGACTGCCAGGTCCGGGCGGCAGATTGTGCCGTTGGCACTGGAGTTGCTCTGCTTGGAGCCGTAGATTACAGCATCCACCGGAACATTTCCGTGATATAGTGCTATTGCTCCTGCACGGGTTGAATATGTGTAGCTGTAGCTGCCGTCCTGAGCCAACGGAGCAGCCGGAGCCGATATGGCGTCACCGCTTATATGGTCGTACCTGAGGGCGGGAGTGAATTCAATTCCCGTACCCGGAGCCCACACATCCACACTTGCAATCTGGTCCATGGTGAGCGGACGGTCTATCTCAACCACGCCCGGCTCATGGGGCTGGCCCTGCTGGCCGAAACGTCTGGGCTGCGGAGCCTCAGACACCTTTATTACCTTAGTAATCTTACGTACCTCCTTGCGCTGTCCGGTGCTGATGGTTATCTCCATACCCTCGCTCAGATTGGCAGTAACCTCAAGATTCAGGGTCTTGTCGCCGGCCTTGGCGGGACCGACAAGAGTGGTCAATGTACCGGGAGTCCCCACCTTGGTCAGAGTGACCTCCTCATATCTGCCGCCCAGGTCGATGCCAATCTTCTGCCCTACCTCAAGTCCTGCCACAGACGCTACGGGCAGATTGGTGCTACCGGCCTTGAAGACGCGCTTGGCATCGGTTGACACCGGAATGAATATCTTGGTCAGCGGTGCTGCATCAAACTTGAGAGCATCGGCATTGGGACACATCACCAGATAGTCCTTGGGCTTGATTACAGTACCTGCCGGCAGTCTGGCCGCACGTACCGGAGCCCATCCGCTACGGGTAATCTCAAGTTCCCAACCTGACAGGTCAACAGCCTCATCCTGTGAGTTGTACAGTTCAATAAACTGCTCACCGCCCAGGCTTATCTCATTTATGCTCACTGCCGCGGCACTGCGGATCCGGATCTGCGCCGATTCATGACCGCCGTCATTCCAATCGGCAGTGATACGGGCAAAACCATAATAGTCTTTATCCGGACCCGTAATCCTGAACCTGGTGCTTGCTGTGCCGCCCGGCATAATCTTCTCATTGGCATCGGAATACTCCACTTCTGATTTCCAACCGCCGTCCATCTCTATTCCTATACCCAGATTCCGGATGGGAGCATCGGTTGTGTTGCGGAATGTAACTACCAGGCTCTGCGACTCTCCCTTGCGGAATGTCAGCAGCCTTGTAGCCTTTAGTGTAGGCTCAGAATATTTAGCATCAGCTATGTTGGCCTGAACCGCCTGGACTGCCTCCAATGAAGGATAGCCCACTGTCATGGCACCTTCAAAGAACGTTCCGGCCGATCCGTTGCCGTTGTCGCCGCCGTTGGCCAGCAGCAGTCCGCCCTTCTTGCTCATGGGATAATAGCCCTCGTTTGGATCGGGCGATACGGGGCGCTCACCCTCGTAGAATGTCACAACATCGGGCCTGGTGGCGTCACCGCCGCGCAAGTCCCACCGGTTGCCGCCTCCGCCGTTTACGTATGCCGACACAAACCTCCAGTCCGTAATGGACGGCACATCGTTCTTCTTGGCGTTGAAGCCGGAGAAAAGGCCGGCCTCCATATCGGCCATAATCCAGGGACCGTCACCGTTGCCGCTGCCCCAGTTGGTGGAAGTGCCGAAATATGTGGTCTCCATAGTGCCGCGGCCCACAGCACGGCCGTTGGTGGATGAGTTTCCGTAGTCAAAGCAGCAGCCGCTGTCAAAATGGTTGCCATCCACAACGTAGTAGATACCCTCCGGCTCATCGTTTATGGCCAGATACGATGCATTGTTGTTGCGCAGTCCCATGCCGGGCATGAAATATGCGCCATACACCTTGTGGCCGTTCAACACGGCAGGAGCCATATCGGCTATGGGCAGTGTGTTGAACTCACCCTTGGCCGGACCGTTGAACGTACCGGGAGCCGCCTGCATCAGGTCATTTCCATGGCCGGTCTGGTCATATATTATGCTTATGTAACCTATAGTTCCCTCTAAGAAAGCATCCTGTGCGGCAGCATCGGCATAACCGCCTTCCACTGTACCTATGTCAAGCGTCTTGCCGTCAGAGTCACGCACAACCTGATAGAGCGGCCCGTCATACTTTGAGTAGAGCTTGCGGGTGGTGCTATGGGCGGCCACACACTCGGTTCCAAATTTCTCATAGATGTCGCAGGGTCCCTTGACCTTGCCTGTGCAACCGGCCAGCATCAGTCCGGCGGCAATAAGGATGGAATAATTCTTCATATCTGGTTGTATTTGCTACAAACTTACATAAAATTCTGCCATTTTTACACCCGCCAGATATAAATCACCACTTTATATAGAGGAAAGATACAAAAGGGAACTCTTTTTTGTACTTTTGCCAAATAAAAAAAATGATTTATGAGCAATAATCCTGTACTGTCAGTCCTAAGGAGAATCCTGCTGTTTCAATCAATAATGGTGCTAACTACCGCGTCGTTGCTTGCCCAGAGTGAGGAGCGGCTTCTGCTTGGCGGTTGGAAGTTTGAGAAAGGCAATCATGAAGGTGCCCAACAGCCCGGTTTTGACGATTCAAAATGGCAGGATGTAACAATTCCGCATGACTGGGCAATAAGCGGTCCCTTTGACAAGGATATTGACAAACAGGTAGTTGCCATATTCCAGAACGGAGAGCGCACTGCAACCGAGAAAACCGGACGTACCGGATCATTGCCCTGGATTGGCCAGGGCTGGTACAGGAACAGAATAGTCATCCCGGACGGTTTCAGTCATGCCGAACTGATATTTGACGGTGCCATGTCTGAGCCCACAGTCTATATAGAGGGTCAGAAAGTTGGATTCTGGGCATACGGCTATACCACATTCTCACTTGACATAACACCATTTCTGCCTCATCAGGACGGCAAGATAGTGCAGGGTGAGTACTCATTGGCAGTACACCTGCTCAACAGGGAGGAATCCAACCGCTGGTATCCCGGTGCAGGTCTGTATCGTCCCGTCAGGCTGGCGCTGTCACAGGATGTGGCGGTCAAGACATTCGGGATTTTTGCCAGGACAACCGGCATAAAGGGTATCAATGCCGACGGCACTCAGGCCCAATCGGCCAGAATTACCGTCAGCACCCCATTGCGTACTGCTAACAGCAGTAATATCAGGGTGCAGCACTCTCTGTTATCAGACGGCGTGGAGGTGGCCCGTACCGAAGCATCCCTTTCGGGTGACGAGACCATTCAGGTACTTGAGGTGAACAATCCCAAGCTCTGGTCACCTGAGAATCCGGTACTCTACTCGCTTGAAACCAGAATACTGGCCAATGGCAAAACGGTTGATGTACAGCATACCAACATAGGAATAAGGAGCATCAGTTACGGCGGTGACGGATTCCGTCTGAACGGCAAGCTCACAAAGTTCCGCGGCGTATGCCTGCACCACGATCTGGGCCCCGTAGGCACAGCGTTCAACAAAGCCGCTTTCCGCCGTCAGGTGAGACTCCTCAAAGAGATTGGCTGCAATGCCATCCGCACATCGCATAACATACCGGCACCCTGGCAGATGGATATCTGTGACGAGATGGGTATGCTTGTCATGGCCGAATCATTTGACATGTGGGTAAGCGCCAAGTGCAAGAACGGCTACTCACTCTTTTTCGAGAAGGTCGATGACCAGTCACCCAATGCCGACGGCCGTCCGTGGTGGCAGCGCGATGTGGAGAACCTTGTTGTGGTAAACCGCAATCATCCAAGTATCGTGATGTGGAGCATAGGCAATGAGATTCCGGACCAGGGCAGCAGCGTGGGATTGAAATACACCCGCCTTATCCAGGACCTGATCCATTCGCTTGACGGCACCCGCCCCTGCACTCAGGGACTGGACCGCGGTGACCAGTGCATTGCATCGGGAGTGTTCCAGGCTACAGATGTACCGGGTTACAACTACCGCCTGCATGTCTATGACAAGGGGCATGAGAATTCGCCCAGCGGACTGGTACTGGGCACTGAGACCGCATCCACAATCTCAAGCCGTGGCGTATATAAGTTCCCTGTCCAGGAGAATCACGGCGATGCCTATGATGACGGTCAGATTTCCAGTTATGACCTGGAGAGTTGCATCTGGAGCAACCTTCCCGATGATGACTGGATATGGCAGGACAAGGCACCATGGGTAACCGGCGAGTTTGTCTGGACAGGATTCGACTATCTGGGTGAGCCCACCCCATACGATGAGTATTGGCCCTCCCGAAGCAGTTATTTCGGCATTTATGACCTGGCCGGACTGCCCAAAGACCGCGCATATCTGTATCGTGTGCATTGGGCTCCGCAGGAGAAGACCCTCCACGTACTCCCCCATTGGACATTCCCCGGACGTGAAGGTCTGGAAACTCCTGTCTTCTGCTATACCACATATCCTGAGGCTGAGCTGTTTGTCAACGGCAAGTCACAGGGCCGCCGCCGTCACATAGACATGTCGCTGGATGACTATCGCGAAAACCGCATCGATGCCCGCATGCCCTGGGGTGATATGTCAAAATTCGCCGATCCCGATGCACCAGAAGGCAAGAACCGTCTGGACCGGTACCGCCTGCGCTGGATGGATGTCAAGTATGAACCGGGCGAAATAAAGGTCGTGGCTTATGACCAAAACGGGAACCCGGTCGAAGAACAGGTCATAAGGACTGCCGGAAAGCCCCACCATCTTGTACTGGAGGCCGACAGGAATGAGCTTACCGCCACCCCTGTCAAGGACGGCTATCCTACCGATTCACCTGATCTGGCATTCGTAACAGTATCAGTTGTGGATAAGGATGGCAACCTGTGTCCCGATGCAGACAATCAGCTCACTTTCAGTGTGAGCGGTGCCGCCAGATTCAATTCCGCCTGCAACGGCGACGCCACCTCCATTGAGACATTCACCCAACCTACAATGAAGGCATTTCACGGCAAGCTGGTGGTAGTGGTTGAAGCCAAGTCAATCCCGGAAAGCGGCACAGCCACCCTGAAAGTCCAGGGCAAGGGCCTCAAGACCGCCTCCATTCCTATTACGGTGAAATAATGAATTAGGGATTGTCCTTATTGCAATAGTTTCTTCATTTCATACCCCAAGCGGTAGAATTCAATGGCAGTGCCGATGGAGTAAGAATCTGTTCCATAAATTTAATCAGATTCTAAGTTTGCGTATGCGAAATATGAAGTACAGGACGATGAACGATTACCTGAGCGGAGTCTTTCCGGGCAGGGTAATAAAGGTTGCGGTCAATGCGGGTTTGGGCTGTCCTAACCGCGACGGAAGCATAGGCCGTGACGGTTGCATCTATTGCAACAACCTGTCGTTCAACCCCTCCTATGCTGCGTCCGATATTACAGGCAGCATCACGGCACAACTTGAAAAAGGCATCAGGTTCAACAGCCGCAAAGGTTCATGTTTTGGATACCTGGCTTATTTCCAATCCTTTACCAATACATACGGACCGACGGACCGGCTGATTGAACTCTATGAAGAGGCTCTGAGTTATCCCGGGGTGAAAGGACTGGTGATAGCCACCCGGCCCGACTGCATCAAGCCGGACCTGGCCGATTGGTTTGAACTGAGATTTGGCCGGAAAGCACCGCCCGGACACCCTCACCTGCTGGTAGAAATAGGTGTTGAATCCACTCTGGACCGTACGCTCATACTCATCAACCGCCACCACACCTACCAATGTGCTACGGATTGCATCAACGACCTCAATAAGCGCGGAATAGATACCGGAGCACATCTGATTCTCGGACTGCCGGGAGAAACCGAGCAGGACTGGATGACACACGCCGACCGCGTATCGGCCCTGCCCATCAAGACACTCAAACTGCATCAGCTGCAGGTGGTAAAAGGCACAGCCCTGGCACGCATGTATGAGCAGGATCCCTCAAGCATCAGACTGTTCAATACGCCCCAGGAGTACGCCGCAGTCGTATCGGCCTTCATCAAGAGAGCCCGACAGGACCTCTGTTACGACCGCTTTGTCTCCGAGACTCCCCAATCCCTGCTCCTTGCCCCCGCCTGGGGCATCAAACCCCACGCCTTCAACAGTATTTTATGAAAGAAACAGGAGCCACATTTCCTCACCCATACGGGAGAGGTGATAAGAGAAGACTGATGGCATATCGGCCCGGATGGAGTTTGAGGGGAATTGGGGACAACCCTTGGGTGTTACATCAAACATAAGCTGTATCTTTGTATCTGCAAAGATAAGAAGGACGACTCAATGGAGTCATTTCGGTCTTGCGTCGTTTAAAAAGTTAAACAATGATGAAACAACTTAAACTGTGGATGCTTGCCGCCATACTGACGTTTTGCGGCATTTCTGTCCTGACATCGTGTTCAAACGATGATGATGACTCTAATGAAACTCCCGCCGACGCCATTGACGAACAGCTGCGGCAAATGACTCTGCGCGAGAAGGTGGGACAGATGTTCTACGTACGGCCGGAGTGCCTGGACACCACCATACATTTCAATCAGTCGGGTGGAATCGATGCCAGTACAGTCAAACTTACCGATATCAGATTACAGGCTGTGAATGCTACGATGCGGGCTGTGAATGAGGATTACCCCGTAGGCGGCATCATACTGTATGCGCACAACATTGAGGACGAGACTCAGTTGGCGCAGTTCATACAGCAGATAAGGGCTCTGAAAGGCTCTCCCCTGCTCTGCATCGATGAGGAGGGCGGCCGTGTGGCCCGTATCGGGAACAACAGTAATTTTAACGTTAAGACCTATGAATCAATGAATTCAATTGGCAATACAGGTAATCCTGCCAATGCTTACGAGTGCGGTAACACCATCGGCACTTACCTTAAGCGCTACGGTTTTGACATAGACTTTGCACCTGTGGCCGATGTGAATACCAATCCTGAGAATATCGTAATAGGTGCCCGCGCATTCAGCGAAGATCCCGCTGTGGCCGCTCCGATGGTTACAAATTACCTGCAGGGGTTGAAAGATGCCGGTATCACGGGTTGCATGAAGCATTTTCCCGGACACGGCGACACCAAAGCCGACACGCATTATGGCTATGCCAGTTCGCTGAAGACATGGGCCGAAATGCTTAATTGTGAAATGATTACATTCAATGCAGGCATCAAATGGGGCTGCCAGCTCATTATGACCGCCCATATTGCTGCACCCAATGTTATCGGGTCTGACATTCCATCTACGATGTCATCGGTCATCCTGAAGGATAAGCTACGCACAGAGCTTGGTTATCAAAACATTATCATAACCGATGCGATGGAGATGGGTGCCATCACCCAGCAGTACAGCAATGCGGAGGCCGCTGTGGGTTGCATCCAGGCCGGTGTGGACATCGTTCTTGGTCCACAGAACTTTGTGGAAGCGTTTGATGCTGTCATTGCAGCCGTCAATAACGGAACACTCACCGAGGAGCGCATCAACCAGAGCGTACGCCGTATCCTTAAACTCAAAATGATGCATTGAGGTCGTTTCCCGAAACTTCGTTTCTGCTTTGCGTCAGAATAATGCGGCGGCTGACCTCATCAGGATGATCCACCAGCATCTGGCCGTGATTCATTCCCTTGAACACCTCAACATGGGCCGATGGGCACAACTTGAGCAGATGCTCCGCCTGCGGTTTGGCCACAAACGCCTCTTTGGTGCCATACCAGAAGTGGATATCGGCCCCGTACTCCGTAAACGGTTCCTGCTTCATTTTTCAACTGTTTGGAATAAGGTCTTTTATCTGAGACTGGTATTTGCGGGAGACGGGGAGTCTGGTATCGGCCACTGATACTGTGTCCTGAGATACCGGTTTGGCGTACCTGCTGTTTACAAGGAAGGCCCGATGAATGCGGACGAATCCGGGGCCCAGCAACGCCTCCCATTGGGAGATTGGGGTGCGGTTATGCAGGGCCCGGCCATCGGACGCATGGACAATGACTTCGGTGTCACATGATTCCACATAGACTATCTCGCTGGGGAGCAGCGTGACTTTCTTGCGCATGGAGCAGAATGTGACGGGAGTCTCTATCTCCGGATGCTTGACGGTGAGCCAACGGTCTATCAGGGAGCCGCCTATGGCAAGGATTGAAACCAGAATCGATATGAATACAGGATTGACGATAATCCCCGGAGATGGCATATTATAATGATTCCGATAATAATCATTTCCACTCCATCCCATACGCTGATTATGGATAAATATGTTTGTTGCGTAAATGAGCAGATACTCAAGGACCAGGATAGCCAGCACTATGTAGATGACATTAAGGATTCCTTCACTGCGTTTCTTGAATGAGACTTTTGGGAACAGATACTTGGCCGCAAGCGCACCCGGCAGGAACATTGTGCCCATAAGGATAGCCTCAGGGAAATCGTAGCCTGCACTGGAAACAACAAGCGCAGCTATCACCACCGACAGCATCCAATAGAGTATGGTAACAAGCGTTCTCATATCGCTTACGAAGATATGAAAACACTACCGATAATCCCAGCAAAACACCGATGAAATGCCCGACATTTGGGATTTGGGGCCGAAACATGGGATTTGACACCGGCTACAAAACCAATCGTTGGGATTTGAAGGGCAAAACATGGGGAACGTTTCTTTATCGACCGCTAACTTTGCATCAAACATTAAACAACAAACGCTATGCAACAAATCATCTTACAACTGCCGGGAGCCGCTTTGGCCATCCTTACAATTCTGCTGGTGCTGATATTCCTCAGCGCCTGGAAAGCCCCCCGCTGGGTCCGTCCCATCGGCTCAATCGCTTTAGGGTTCTGCGCCCTATCCTATTTATTCGGTTTCTTTCTGGGTCTGGCCGTTATCGATAAAGCATCAGAAATAAGTCCCGCTGTCATGATAGGAGGTCTCAAGACCTGGAACTGGTTTATAGTGTACGGATTGTTAATCTACTTTGTGTCACACGTTATCAGTTTCATTCAGAAACCCGGTCATTAACAAACAATTAAAACGTAAGCGCTATGTTTATTTCAAATATCGGATACATATTCCAATCCACCACTCCGTTTACTTTAATATCTTTTGTATTACTGCTGGCAGCCATCATATTTGTTGCCGTAAAGTGTCCCGCCAAATTACATTCTATAGGAACTGTGACAATGGTATTCGGACTTCTATGTTTCTCATTGACATTGGTTCAGGTGTATGATTGTATTCAGATCCATTTATCAGACTGCGACTATCAGGTTTTCGCTTGGGAAAAGATGATGTCGGGAGAAATCATAACCAGGGAAGATTTCAATTCAGTGGAAAGTATCTGGAAATACATCTGTTCACCCGTAGCCAAATGCTGCGCCATCCTATTATGGAGCACGTTTGACTACACAATCTCCCGCATACTCTACATAATCCGCACCCCCCGCATCTGAAAAAAGTGTCCAAAAATTAGACACTTTTGGCCCGAAAAGTGCGTTTTTTCATTTTTTTCTTGGAGGATGGTGAACGATAATGCTATTTTTATTGGAAATAGCAACTGTATTATGTTCAGACACTACGTTACAATAGCTCTTAGGAACATACGTAAGTATGCGCTTCAGAATGCGGTCAGCATTCTTGGCCTGACGGCGGGATTTGTCTGCCTTAGCCTTTCCGCTACCTGGATCCGTTTTGAAAATTCATTCGACACTTTCCACAAGGATGCCGACCGGCTTTATTATATGAATGTAATAAATGAGGTTGACGGAACTGACCGGACCCGATATGATGCCCTGGGTGATGTGAGTTGTTATGACTTTGAGAAACTGGTGGACATCCCT
>JAGCDE010000040.1 GCA_017651315.1 Bacteroidaceae bacterium | reverse complement strand
GCTCCGGGCGTAGAGGGTCTGATCCACGTATCAGAGATGTCATGGAGCCAGCACCTGCGTTCAGCTCAGGACTTCATAAAGGTTGGCGATGAGGTTGAGGCTGTCATCCTGACACTTGACCGTGCAGAGCGCAAGATGTCTCTCGGCATCAAGCAGCTCAAGCAGGATCCTTGGGAGAATATCGAGGAGAAATATCCTATCGGTTCAAAGCACACCGCTACCGTCCGCAACTTCACCAACTTCGGTATCTTCGTTGAGATTGAGGAGGGTGTTGACGGCCTGATCCATATCAGCGACCTGAGCTGGACCAAGAAGGTCAAGCATCCGTCAGAGTTCACCACCATCGGTGCTCCCATCGACGTTGTGGTTCTGGAGATAGACAAGGAGAACCGTCGTCTGAGCCTCGGCCACAAGCAGCTTGAGGAGAATCCTTGGGATGCATACGAGAATATCTACACCGTTGATTCCATCCATGAGGGTAAGATCACCGAGATGATGGACAAGGGCGCGGTCATCAAGCTCGCCGAAGGTGTCGAAGGCTTCGCCACACCCAAGCATCTTGTCAAGGAGGACGGCTCACAGGCTCAGCAGGGTGAGACTCTTCAGTTCAAGGTTATAGAGTTCAACAAGGATTCCAAGAGAATCATCCTTTCACACAGCCGTATCTTCGAGGATATCGCCAAAGCTGAGGCAAAGGCAGAGAAGAAGGCCGCCCGCAAGGCTAACGCCAAGAAGGAGAAGGATGAGCCCGCAATCCAGAACCAGGCCGCTTCCACCACCCTTGGTGACATTGACGCCCTGGCAGCTCTCAAGGAGCAGCTGGAAGGAGGTAAATAAGAATCCTTTCGGATTATCACATTATTTAATAAAAGGGGCCGCATCTTGCGGTCCTTTTTTTTGTATTTTTGGGCGCGCCAAGTATGGAAAAATTTGAAGTCACCATATTGGGATGCGGTTCAGCCACTCCCAGCCCCAAGCATTACACATCATCGCAGGTCGTTGAAATCCGCGGCAAACTCTTTATGGTCGATTGCGGAGAGGGCACACAGATACAGCTCAGGCGTTCCCGTGTAGCGTTTGCCCGCATCAACCATATCTTTATCTCACACCTTCACGGAGACCATTGCTTCGGTCTTTTAGGCATGGTTTCATCGTTCGGACTTCTGGGCAGGACTGCACCTCTTTATATACACGCGCCCGCGGAGTTGGAGCCAATGCTACAGCAGGAGATGGATTTCTACTGCCGTGACCTGGAGTTTCAGGTGAAGTTCCAGGGATTCGACCCCGCAGAGACCGCCGTCATATATGAGGACCGTTCGCTGACAGTGACAGCATTTCCGCTACGTCACCGTGTGCCGTGCTCCGGGTTCCTGTTCAGAGAGAAACCTACAGCCGACCATCTTGACCGTGCAGTCGCCGATTATTACGGAGTACCCCAATGGGACTATAACCGCATCAAGGATGGAGGTTATTTCACGACAAAGGACGGCACAATCATACCCCATGCCAGTCTGACCAAACCTGCTGCTCCTGTACGCAGCTATGCATACTGCTGTGACACCGCATACAATCCTGCCATGATTCCTGTCATAACAGGGACGGACCTGATATATCACGACTGCACATATTCAGCCGAGGATGCTGACCGCGCCAGAAAGCATTTCCACAGCACCGCCACAGATGCCGCACGCACGGCAGCCGCTGCCCGTGCAGGAAAACTTGTCCTGGGCCATTTTTCAGCCCGCTACACGGACGAGAACATACTGCTGGAAGAGGCACGGTGCATTTTTCCCGACACAATCCTGGCAAAGGAGAACCTTACCGTAACAATATAAAGGACCCTGACTATGGCAATGATGGCGTATGACGAACGCAGGATACTGGAGATGCTCCATGAGGATGAAATCTCCCGTCACCGCGCATTCGAGGCCATAGTCCGCAATTTCAGCGAACAGCTTTACTGGCAGATACGTCACATGGTGCTTTCACATGATGATGCCAATGACATTCTCCAGAATACTTTCATAAAAGCCTGGACAAACCTTGACTCGTTCATGGGTTATTCCAGGATATCCACATGGCTCTACCGCATAGCAATCAACGAGACACTTACCTTCCTGAACAAGCAGAAACCCACTATTCCGATTGAGACCGATGAGGATGGCGAGCTGAGTATTGCCGACCGTCTGGAGAGTGACCCATATTTTGACGGTGACGAGACTGAGCGTCAGCTGCAAGCTGCCATAGCCACTCTTCCGGACAAGCAGCGCCTTGTATTCAACATGAAGTATTTCAACGAGATGAAATACGAAGAAATATCCGAAGCATTGGGAACCAGCGTGGGTGCCCTGAAAGCCTCATTCCACATAGCTGTAAAGAAAATAGAGGAATATTTCAACAACTCAGATTAAACCATTTTACTACAGACCTGTCAAAACAACGGATGAAAAAAGAAAAAACATACAACCTTGATGAACGCGGATCCCGCAGACCGTTCACTGTTCCGGAAGGTTACTTCGAGAACCTGACGCAGAACATTATGGCCTCACTTCCCGAGCAGGAATCAATATATTCCACCAGGACGACAGTGACAACCTGGATGCGTATCAAGCCATACCTGTATGCCGCAGCCGCATTTGCGGGCATATTCTTCTGCATCAAGGCCGCCGTTGGCATCAGTTCCCGCAACAATGCCTCAGAAGTTGCCAAGGCCGAGGAGACCACCATCTACTCAGATGAGTATATAGACTCCTTCCTTGAAACCTCCATGATTGATGACTACACGTTATATTACACTTTGGTAAATGCCAACTGACAACCATGAAAAAGTTGATTGTAATTCTGATTGGCATTATTGCCATCTCACCTGCATTCAGTCAGAACACCCAAGGCAACCCGCAACGATGGGGTTTCCAGCAACGTCAGGGCTGGCAGCGCAACAGCGCCCCCCAGCAGCAGATACCAAACCGTAGCGGACAGTTCTCCCCCACTGAATACTGGAACCAGCAGAAGGCATTCTTTACCGAAAGAGCCGGACTGACTGAAGATGAGGCTAACGCTTTCTTTCCTCTCTATAACGAACTTCAGCAAAAAAAACGCGAACTGAATCGCGAAACGCGCCGTATCATGCGTCAGGAGGGCGGAACGGCAACATCGGAGGAACAGAGTCTGAAGGCCATCGATGCAATAGCAGAGACCAACATAAAGATTGCGGAACTTGAGAAAGAGTACCTCCAGAAATTCAAGCAGGTTCTTCCCGCCTCCAAGATTCTCAAGGTCCAGAATGCCGAAGAGCAGTTCAACAGCCAGATCCTCAAGGATATCCAGCAGTCACGCGGTCACCAGTTCCAACAAATCCAGCCCAGGCCCGGACAGCCGCTAAGCCCCCGGCAACCTCAGTTCAACCGGTCAAGACAAAACAATTAGAATCTGTCTGAATATAGGCTGCTAAGAATAAACAGCACTTAACGATAATAGGAAAGGAGTGAACGTCAGCCCACTCCTTTCTTTCTGAAACTCATCGTGATATCGGTAAGTTCACCGTTCTCCACCCTGTACATCCGCTGGTTGGTGTCCGGACTTGGCAGCGGGCCCTTGCTTTCAATATATGGCCCCACCTTGACATAGTCCAAGACATCCGTTCTGAAACAGTCCGGTAACCGTTGCTTTCCGGAATACCACGCTGTCTTGAGACCGGTGGCATGAACATGGCCGGCAAGACGCATCACTTCGGCAGGCTCGCGGTCACCGCCCATGAAACAGACGCAGGTCACATCCCTCCCGTATCTTTCCAGCAAGCCATCCAACAAGCCGTCATCAAGCGGAAAACCGATGTCATCCTGCAGCTGCGGACTGTGGCATCCGGGACAACGGTTAGGGCACTGGGAGAGGTTCAGCGAAAGCGTCACCTCTCCCGGTACATCCTGGAACACTATGTCATACGATGCTATCTTCATCTACAAAGTTGCATAATAGCGCTTGCTTGCCTCTACCTGTCGTGCTGCCGAGAAGTTGCTCACACGTTTCATATAACCGATGATACGGGTCAGATAATCCACATTGGTGGAATGACAGTGCGGGCACTCCTTCAAATAACGTTTGTCAATGGTTCCGCATTCATTGCAGATGGTATTGGGGATGTTGAAGGTGAAATAGTTGCATCCCTCCTGTGCAGCTACACGAAGCAACTGGCGGTACTGAGCCTTGGAAAGATGCTCCTCCAGATTGCAGTGCAGTGCCGAGCCTCCGGTCAGATGCTCAATATACTTGACTCCGTGCAGACGGAAGCGGTCAATCACATTCAGCGTAGTATCCTCAACCTTGTAGAAATAGCTGTTGTAGCAGTCACGCGGGACAGCATAACCGTCCTCCTTGTCCCACTTGGCATTCTTGACACCCACGTTTTCTGCCGGAATCATCTCGCAGTTGAACATCACTCCCTTTGAGCGGTACTTCTTGTTCAGTTTCTCTATTATTCCCAGGACTGTCTGCACGTACTCCGTGTAGCGGGGGTTGTCGCTTATCTCTATGCCTAAGAATTCGGCCGACTCTACAAGACCGTTCACACCTATGGTCAGATACTGGCGGCCTATGTTGATGTAACCGGAATCAAACAGAGGCAACATACCCTTCTCCTGCAGTTCCTTGAGGTTTTCGTTGTATGCCAGCTGAACCTTATGCATCAGATCGACCACATCCTCAATATATTTCTGATATGGGATTCCCATACGCTGGGCATACTGCACGCAACGGTTCAGGTTAATGGTGAGCACGCTCTTTGAACCGGTGCTGACGCCACCTGCGCCTAAGGTATATGAGAATCCGTTATCCGTAATCTGATTCCTCAAGCGGCAGCAGCTCGACAGCGAGTCGGCATTGTCGCTGACGTATGTGAAGAACGAGTGTCCCTCGGCATACATCTCAGCCGTAAAGTCACCGTACTCCTTGTCCTTGACATCCCCGTTCTCAGTGAGCAGAGCCATAGTCTCAACCGGAAATGTAAGCACACAGCGCAGACGCTCCTGATTGAACCACTTCATGAAACGTTTCTGCAACCATGAAAGCGACTCCCAATGCGGCTTCTCACCATCGGGAAAACGGAACTCACCGAACAGCGACTCAAAATAGTAGCGGTCATAGTAACTGATGTTCCAGAAAACGGACTGGAAGTTACGGGCACCGGTCGGCTGGTTGATGGAATAGACCACCTGCTGGAAACAGTCTGTGATGACCTTATCGATTGTGCGCTTCTTGAGGCTCAAGTCAACCACCTCGTCTGCACGCTTATAGTAATCCTCTCCGTATTCCTTCTCAATGAAATAGTTCATATACATGAGAAACTCGGGGGTGGCGCAGGCTCCGGAGAGCATGGACGATACCATGAAGACCATATTGATGAAACCGCCGCAGAACGACTTGAGGTTAGTAGGCTGCGTTGCGTTGCCGCCTATGGACCTCGTGCCGCCCAACAGCCACGGATACATGGTTATGCTGGCGCAGTAGTTAGCCAGGTTAGTCTCATCGTTCTTGTAGATGAAGTGCTGGTGAAGCAGACTCATATACCTGTCGGCAACCTCCTTTCCGAACATCTGACGGATACGGTCGCACAGCAGGCGGCGGTTCAGGCGGATGAAGCCCTTCTTGGGAAGCTCGCCTATCAATGTGGCTATGTTCTTGTTCTCGACATTCGCATTCGCATCGAACTTGCTTCCCTCAGCGGCATTCGCAGCCTGACAGTAACCCATCAGGAACTCCAGCTTGGACTTTGTTTCACGGTCCTCGGCATGACGGTTGCGGTACAGCATGTACGTCTTGGCCACCTGGTAATAGCCTTCGGCCATGAGAGCCACCTCAACCTGGTTCTGGATCTCCTCCACGCTGATTCCGCTCTGAATGTTCAGATGGCTCAGGACTCCCGTCATAACCTCTTCCGTTGCAAACGCTCCCGATGCCAGGAACGATTTGGAAATTGCCGCCTTGATCTTGTCAATGGTAAACACCTCGTGCTTACCATCGCGTTTCACTATATATGTCTCCATAGATAACTAAAAGTATTCATCAAATCACCATAGCGGAGAGAACCCGCCTCTCCACAAAGTTGCACTATATATAAGGATAACCCCCACGAGTTCCCGGCCTTGTAGTCCTGCAAGTTCCACGGACTCAACAATCATTGGCAGGTATTCTGACTCATCCCGTCCAGCGCGCCTTCCCAATCCCGGAAAGGATCAGTGGCAAAGAGTACACTGGACTGACAATAAGGGAATTACAGCAGCAGGTACTGTTCCGGAATTACACCGGATTCCATATTATCCCTTCGGAGTGCCACCCCTTGGGGAACCAATGACGCAGACAAAGATATGACAAAAAACACAACTTGGCACTGCTTGTCCATAAGAAAAACGGACTTATTCCAAAGAAGTTTTCAACAACCCTTGTGAAAACTGATTCTTTCCCCATTTGGAAAACTTTTTGATTTATTATTGCAGAAAAGTTTTCCAAAATGTATAACTTTGGAATGGATAAAAGTGTTTTGCAATGGCACTGAAAAGATTCGGAGTCTCATTGGAGGATGAGTTGCTGGAACAGCTTGACTCATTTGTAAAGGAGGACGGTTACGCCAACCGTTCGCAGGCCATACGTTTCCTGATAGAGAAGAACCTGGCCGAAAAGAAATGGCAGTGCAACCACATAGTGGCCGGCACCATATTCATAATATATGACCAGCAGCGGACCGATATATCCGCACGTATATCGGATATACAGATCCGCCACCGGAAACTTGTACTCTCATCACAGCAGCACTACATAAATGAGGGCACCTGCCTGCACGTTTGCACCGTCATGGGTGAGGCCCGTCTGCTTACCGCCCTGGCCGATGAGATGACATCCATAAAAGGCATCCGACACGGCAAGCTGCTTATGAGCCGGGCCGATTAAGAATCTGTTTTGATTTGTTCCATGAAGATGATTATAGACTATTTTTTTCTCTGGCTTTATCGTTTCCGAGGGAATAATGGAGGTCCATTTTGACTAAGGGACGATGAAATCAGAGGAAAAAAGAGGCTGTAAGGAATTTATGGAAATAAATCAAAACAGATTCTATTGCTTTATAAGGAAGCTTCCTACAGCCACAACCAGTATCAGGCCGGAGAGCAGGAACGCCCACACGTTCATACATCTGGATGTTGCCGTAAATGTATAGTCGCCCGGTATCAGGAAACTGCCCTCGAAACGGTATTTTATCACTCCGTCCTCAACCTTTCCGCGTCCGGCATCGGTTACACGCCCCGGCATCACGAGCATATACGGAGCCTCCAGGTTCATCAGTCCCAGGGTCTGCATCCAGAGATTCTTTCCGTACTCAGTGACCTGATCATCATCTCCGGCTTTTGTAAAGGCATCGGTCTTAAAGAAGCGGTCCAGAAACTCAAGTTCACTTCCTTTATAGAACTCCACATCCTCATTCCATGCCGTATGCATGACAGTATCACGCATGGAGAGGAATGTCCTGTGGTCCACCGGCGGGTCAATCTCATCATAGAACCGGTCTATCGTACGGAAATAGACATCCCACGTGACATCATACATCCAGTGGTCGGTCTTCTCGGAAATATCCGACAGATACAGCATCTCCTGACCGGTAATGCCCTTGGGGAGTTCGGGATAACCTGTGTACCAGAAAGAAGCCTCATCCCGGGTTACGTAATCTGTCAAGGGAATTCCGGAATCTCCATCCCAGCCTTTAAATGTCTCTGTAAAGGTATATTCGGTATAGAACCATTTGAATTTCCTGTCAAGACTTGCCTCGGACCTGACAGGTTTACCATAGATATGCAGGGCAGGGCAACCGTTCATATCCTCCACCCTGTCAAACCTCCTGCTTATGACGGAACTGTAAACCGTATCGAACGGGAAAAGGCGTAATGAATCGCTCTTTTCCAGAACCACCCATCCATTATCTTCGGTCAGGCAGCTGCCGTCGTCCGATGTCACCGTCCTCACGCAAGAACCGTCACGCATCACCTCTGTAACCATCTGCACTTTCCATTCATCACATGAGGCCAGAGCCAGCATTGCGATGGCAAACATCATTTTATAAATCGAAACTCGCATAGATCTTCTTTTTTAGGATTGCACGTTCATTCATTACTCTCATTTTCTCCCGCCTCAGGTTATAATTCTCTGCCGGAGAGCACTCCTCACACTCATCAACCGCAACTACTTCAAGATATTCCGCCCTTCCGTCATCGGCTTTGCCCACAGCATCGGTCTCAAGACGCATATAGAGCACCAGCAGGACTATCGCCGCCATGGACGATGCAGTTCTCAGCACTGTGAGCCACAACGGTATGCGTTCAGCAGATTTGCCCTTTATACCTGACTCAGCATTACGGTCCAGGTTTTCTATTGCCGCCATGATGCTGTCGGTCAGGGCGGCAGCATCCGGAACCTCCGGAATCTGCCCCTTCAGGCGTTCAAGCATATCATCAGTCTTTTCCATACCCCATCTTAATCAAGCGTTCACGAATATTCTTTTTAGCTGCATACAGGTTGCTCTTGATCTGCTCCGCATCCAGCCCTGTAATCTCAGTTATCTGAGCCGTTTCCAGTCCTTCCAGCTGGCTCAGCGTAAACACCAGTTTCTGTTTCCCGCCCAGTCCGTCGGCCAGCACCTTAATTACCGACACCCACTCGCTGCTTTCCAACCGCCGCTCCGGGTCCGTATCATCGGCGATAATTTCAAAGACGCGTTCATCGGCATCGGCGGGTCCTATGGGCTTAACCTTTCGCAACCTGTCCAGACAAATCCTGGACGCTATCGTATAGACCCATGTGCTGAAACTGTAACGGTCATCATAGCTGTCAATGTTCTGCCACACCTTAATGAAAGTGTCCTGCACCGCATCCTTTGCCTCCTCCACATCGGCCAGCATCTTGAGCGAGAGCGAATAGACCATACCCTGGCAATTCTGCACCACATACCTGAAAGCGCCCCTGTCGCCCTCCCGGCATCGTCTTATTATGTCACTCTCTATCTGTTGCATCCGGTTGTGGACTTCACTTAATTATACGATTACGCCTTACAAAAGTCAAAAATAGGTAAAAACAATATTCAATGCAATGCAAATAACCGTGCTACGATTTTGAAAATTCGTGTTACCTGTGTATTTTTGCAGGACCAAAACAGATTCTAACTGAATATAAGATGAAACACCTAACACTGATCATTGCAGCCACCACGGCCTTGTCATTCAGCACCGTGCAGGCCATTGAAACTCCAGACACACTCCAGGAGGTAGTAATAACCGGAACACGCGCGGCGACTGATATCAGACACCTCTCCCAGACAGTCAATGTAGTTGACCGTACCGCCATTGAGGAGACCAACCGCACTTCGCTACTGCCATTGCTCACAGAGCAGGTTCCCGGGCTCTTCATCACACAGCGCGGTTATTCCGGTTTCGGAGTATCGGGCGGATCGGCCGGAAACATCTCCATGCGCGGTATGACAGGAGGCACTGCCCGAATGATAGTCCTTATTGACGGACATCCCAACTATGCCGGCATCTACGGACACCCCATAGCCGATTCATACCAGTCACTCATGACCGAGAGGGTCGAGGTTCTGCGCGGTCCGGCATCAATCCTGTACGGATCAGGTGCAATGGCCGGAGTAATAAACATTGTAACCAGGAAAGAGAACGGGACCCATGCACGCCTGCATGCCGGTTACGGTTCTTTCAATACCGCCGAGACCGAGTTTTCAGCCACTACCCGCCAGGGTAAGCTAAGCGCGGTGGCATCGGGCTCTTACAACCGCACCGACGGTCATAGGGACAACATGAACTTTGAGCAGTTCGGCGGTTATGCCAAGATAGGCTATGACATTTCAGACAACTGGAACACATCGGCTAATGTAGATATCACCCGTTTCAAGGCTTCACAGCCGGGCTCTGAGACATCACCTCTTATTGATGCCGACCAGGAGATAACCCGGGGAACCTCCGCCCTGTTCATTGAGAACAGATATGCTCGCACTCAGGGTGCCGTCAGTCTGTTCTACAGCTGGGGCGACCATTGGATCAATGACGGATATGCCCCCGGAGCTGCTCCCAAACTCTTCCGATTCATTTCATACGATGAGATGATGGGTGCATCGGTCTGGCAGAGCGCAAGCCTGTTTGACGGCAACCGCCTGACACTGGGATTTGACTACTACCGTTACGGCGGCAAGGCCGACAATCATTATGTTGACGGACCCAAAGCCGGCACGGATGAACTTCAGGTCGATGAGCGTGAGGACGAGTTTGCAGGATACATAGAGATGCGTCAGGCTATAGGCTCACTGCTTACCCTGAACGCAGGCCTGCGTGTGGACCACCACTCAAAGGCTGGCACCGAGCTGGTACCACAGGCCGGTGCGGCATTCCATCTGCCAGCCAATGCAGAAATAAAGCTGTCAGTCGGTAAAGGATTCCGCTACCCGATAATCAGGGAAATGTATATGTATCCTCCCCAGAACAAGGACCTCAAGGCCGAATCACTCTGGAACTATGAGCTATCATTCTCACAGAAACTGCTCTCAGGTAAGCTTTACTATGGAATCAACCTGTTCCACATGGATGCAGAGAACATAATCCTTACCCTGCCCAACCCTAACGGTGCCGGAATGCTCAACCAGAACAGCGGTGAGCTCAAGAACACAGGCGTAGAGATAGAGGCATCGTACCTTATATCAAAGTCATTCGCTGCCAACTGCAACTACAGCTATCTCAAGATGGAGACTCCTGTTGTAGGTGCACCTGAGCATAAGGCCTATCTGGGCGGTTCTTACACCAATAACGGCTGGCACGCCAGTACCGGACTGCAGTACGTTAACGGCCTCTACTCGGCCGTCGGCCCTGACGTAAAGGAGGATTTCCTGCTCTGGAACGCCCGCCTGTCATACCAGTTGTCCGATATGCTCCAGCTCTGGGTAAACGGCGACAACCTGCTTAACACCAAGTATCAGATCAACGCAGGTTATCCTATGCCCGGCATCGCCTTCATGGCTGGCCTCAACCTGTCGTTCTGACAGCAATAGTTCAAGACAAAGAATGCGATGGCAGGACGTCATCGCATTCTTTGTCTTGAAGCAATACTATTTCAGTGCCTTAAACGTAACAGCATCTGATTTGCCTGATGATGATACCACTTTGAAAACCGTTTCAGGGCCATCCTCAGTCAGACCGGGGAATTTCCAGATCACGCCAGTCGGCTCGCCCGATGACGTTTGTGACGCTATCTCCTTTCCGTTTTTGAGAAGTTTGAGTGAGGAGGCATTTGAATAGACCGTCAACGTGAATTCCTGTCCTTCGGGCCGGTATTCCAACCTACGGCCGGCAATATAGACCGTCTCCTCGGAATGGTTCCACCATGATTTGTAAAGATAGAACACATCCTTGCGGGTTGCCCTGTCGCGGGTGACTATACCTTTGTCGTTCATGAACATGCGGTCCTGGTTTTCAGTGTACTCCACTCCGTCCGAACTGTCCATGAAGCCCTCGTGGCGGTTGGCCACAGGGAAGTCAAACAGTATCCAGAGTGATGTAAAATTAAGCCAGGGCATGAGCGCAATCTGCTGTGCATGAGACTCATGGGACAGATTACCGTACTCTTCTACATGTCTGCGGTCATCCTGATAACGGCGAATGTCCTCCTCCTTCCACGTATGACAGTAGGGGTTGATGCCCACTCCGTACTCCGATATGTTAGCCGGTCCCATCCTGTCCCTTATCTGGGTCATGCAACCGGTTATGCCACTAAAATCCCCGTGAGTGTAGTACCATCCGTAGTAACGGTTCTCGGAGTAGAAATCAGCCTGGAGTTCGTCGTAGAAATCGCGCCCGTACTCGCTGTCATCGGTAAGACCCACATAACGGGTGGGGTCAAGGCTCTTGGCCAGGGCATAGAGCCGTGCGGTCTCGTCCACAACGCGGCGGGCATCCAGACGGCCCTGGTACCGGTTGTTGTTACCCCATGTGTCCAGTTCGTTCCACATACCCCAGAAAACTATCGATGGATGGTTGTAGAGATTGCGGATCATCTCCGTCATCTGGGAATGGATATTCTCGAAATAAGCATCCGATGCCCTCTCGCCGCATACATTCACCCATGGTATCTCCGTCTGTACGATTATGCCCATCCTGTCGCAAAGACGGAAAGCGTAGTCGTTATGGGGATAATGGGCCAGACGCAGGAAATTGCAGCCCAGCTCCCTGACGGTCTCATAATCACTGTCATAATCCTGATAGGTAAGAGCCGATGCCTTGCCGTCGGTATCCTGATGCATGGAGACGCCTCTTAACGGATAGGGCTTGCCATTTAAGAAGAATCCCTTGTCCCTGTCCACGGAATAGTAGCGGAAGCCTACCTCAGTTACAGCTTTATCACCTCCGGCCGTAAGCTCTACAGTATATAGATAGGGATCCTCCAAGCCGTTCCACAAATGTGGCTGCTTAAGACTGAATGACATGCTATATTTGCCAGACACACTCTTCCTGACATCCTCAAACACGGTTTTTCCCGATGCATCCCTGACACGTAGGGTTATATCGGAAGTTCCTATCAGTAAAGCCTGGACTTCGGCCTCAGCTATCTGTGAGGAGACATTCTTCTGAGTTACATGGAGTCTGTAAGGGCCATAAGCCTCAGGATCGAAGAACACCTTGCCCGGCACATACAGCCATACCGGATTATGCAGTCCTCCGTTCTTGTTGAAATCAGAGCTGACCGGTATCAAATCAATATCCTCAGTGTTGTCACACACCACTTCAACAGTGTTCTCCCCTTTTTCAAGCAGTCCTTCAAGAGGTACTGTAAAAGCGGTATAGCCACCTTTATGGAGTGATGCCACCCTGTTGTTCACGATAACCTTGGCGGCCTGGGCTGCTCCCTCGAAAATGAGGAATGCAGGGGCCGAAGGATCGGATATACGGATAGAACGGCGGTATGTGGCTGGGCCGCGATAATAGGAAGCGCTATGGCCGTCAACAGCGTTGTATGAATGGGGGACACTTACCTGTTCCCAATCCGTACCGTTAACAGAGAACTCCCAATCTACAAGAGCAGACTGTCCTTTCGGAATAAACCGCATTGCATCAGGAGCCTCAGAGCATCCCGCAATAATCAGCAATGCCAATAGAAATGAAATGAGATGTTTCATATTTAGAATCTGTTTAAGAATCTGTCTAAATTAGTCTCCATAATCATAATAATCTTCTGATCCAGGAATTCCAAAAATATATAAATACTGCTTAAAGACAACAAGGTCAAGTCCAGTTTTGCTGTCAATCCATGAAAAGTGTCAAAAAATTAGACGATTTTCACCAAAAAAACACGATTTCGCGTTTTTTTCTTGGAAAGCGCGATAATGGAGGCTTATTTTGAATCAGCACAAAAACTGTCCGTCATGAACTCTTTACGATACGCTATACGGTTCCTCGGCCGTCAGAAGACATTTACCGTGATTAATATGCTTGGTTTGGCGCTGAGCCTGGCTTGCAGCATTATCCTGACCCGTTATCTCTACAGGGAGGCCACTGTCGAGAAACATTGCATTGATCCATCCACAATCATTGTACCGGTTGAATATTTTGACGCTACCGAACTGTACCTGCCGTCAGAACTGACTTTATACAGGAGCAGGGATGATATAGGTTTGTTCAGTCATGTATTGGAGGAATGCAAGTTCAGCACAACTTCATCCACACGAATAAAGGCTGACAATGAGTGGATTTCTGCAACAGGCTTATCTGCCGAACCGGCAATCACCGGTTTTTTCAGGATTGATGTCACAGGCGATGCCAGTGCCCTGATGCGTCCGGATGCCTGCTGGATAACCCGCGAGTTAGCTCAGAGGCTTTATGGAGACACTGATCCGACAGGTATGACCTTGAATGTGGAATCGGACGACTACACGACATTCACAGTTGCCGGTATAATCGGCAGACATTCATTCAAGACTATCCTGAATCCGGACATCATACTGCCATATTCGGAGGAACTGAATTGGAAAGAGAGCGTCTGGATGCGTGTAGAAAATGGGTTCGATGTTGATGAACTGAAAAAACGTTGTATTGAATTTGCCAGTTCCGACCAACTCCGTTTTGCCGATTACCATCATAACTTTGAGTTGTGGACGGAGATGTATTACAAATACAAAGCCCAGAACAGCGTCAAGAACCAATACACCAGACTGTACAGTACAGGCAACCGTTTCATGAACCGTGTTTTGTGGGCCACAAACCTGCTTATACTGGTAATAGGCTTGCTCAACTTCATAAACCTGTTCTGGGTGTATTGGCAATACCGCGTACGTGAAGAGGGCATACGAAAGGTGTTCGGCCAGACACGCAGGTATCTGTTCACGGAACTTTGGACCGAGAACGGGGTGCTGGCTGCCGCATCGGTTCTGTTAGCATGGATCATAGTCCTTTCCCTTTCCGGACGGCCGCTCGAGTATTTGGGATGTGCTGTTCCTTTCACCAGGTTTGACATTTGCCTGACTGTTGGAATAATCCTATTCCTGCCGTTGATCGCACTCCTGTATCCTTATGTAATGATTTGCCGTAAACCTGTAAGCAGGATATTGGCTTCACGTTCCGCTACGGTTCATGAGAGTGATATCAGGAACTGGATCCTCGGAGTGCAGTATTTCATAACCTTCACACTGCTGGTCTGTTCTCTGTGGCTCAGATCACACCTGCTATTCCTCATGCAGTCCGATACCGGAATCCCTGTGGATGAGATACTTGTTGTTCCCAATCCAACTAATGGCTACGCTAACTGGGAAAGACGGGAATCGGATTCCCGTGAATTAGTTAACCAACTTAGGAAAAGCCAACTAGTATCATACGCCTTGCTTACTGACAATCTTCCAGTAGGCGTTCGCTCCAGTGCGATGACATCCAAGACCTGGGCAAATGATAGGGGTGATGAGAATTTCCACCTGAACTATTTTACAGTCACACCTGAATGGTTCAATCTTTTCGGAATCAAGATTCTGGACGGATCTTTGTCAGGAGAGGACAAGCCTCATGAAACAACAGTCGGGATAGCAAAAGAATTTACGAGTACATATTCCAGGTACGATGGAAGTATCGTGGCACTGAACAGTTCAGCTATGCGTATGATGGGATATGTAGATGCTCACCAAAGAAAGATAGGTGAAGAGGCTGTCAGGTTAGGTATTGACCCTGAAACACATGAGAATCTGGACCACTTGAAAGTGTTCTATGACTTTTCCATCACCCTTTGTGCCGAGATTGAAGATTTCTATCAGGGACACAGGACAGCAGGTGTCGCCCCATCGGTCTTCAAGTTACAGGATGAGAGATTCAACTCAAGATTTCTTGCGGTAAGGGTGGTGCCGGAAAAGCAGGACGAGGCTATGGAGCTAGTACGGAACACTATAAAGAATATTTGCGGAACAGACGATATTGAATACCGCTGGCTGAGGCAGGATGTGAAAGAGCTATACACTGAGGATCGTAAAGTGACGGACATATTCGACATATTCTCTTTGGTGGCTGTGATTATTTCTCTGTTAGGGCTGCTTGGAATCACTGATTTCAACATACGCCAGCGTCTGCATGAAGTGGCCGTCCGAAAGGTTCACGGAGCCAAGCGCATGGACCTGTATCTGCTGCTCGGAAAACGAACGGTTTCCATAATGACGGTTGCATTCATGCTCTGTATCCCTGTGACTATCCTGTTGATAAAACATTATACTCGCTCGTTCATTGAGAGCGCCCCTGTTTCCGTATGGATATATCTTGCGACATTAGCCATAGTGTTGGCGGTAACAGTACTGACTCTTGCCACCCAGCTGGAGCGAGCCTGCCGCCTCAATCCTGCCGATGTGATTAAGAGCGAGTGACAAAAAGCCAAAGTGTCAAAAAATTAGACGATTTTAGGGCGAAAATGCCGATTTAGCTTTATTTTCTTGGAGGAAGGTTGATTGGGGCGGTACTTTTGGACTGTCAATAAAAACAGGTATATGAAACAGACAATCAAAATACTGCTCATCCTTGTTTTGCTGAACGTATCAGCCACCGGAAATGCTGCCGGTGGCGATACGGTTCGTCTTACTATGAGCGAAGTTATCCGCATGGCACAGGAGTCATCACCGCAGGCGGTGCAGGCACGCAACACATTTGAGTCCGCCTGGCTCAGTTACCGCAGCTACAGGGCAAGTATGCTCCCCTCTCTGTCGCTGTCGTCATCGCCGTCTCTCAACCGCAGCACCAACTACGTAACCCTGCCGGACGGATCGGAATTGTTTGCCCGTAGCAACAGCATGAGGAACAACCTGTCACTGGACTTGAGCCAGAACGTATGGTTTACTGGAGGCACCATCTCACTTTCCGGCAGTCTGAGCCGTCTGGACCAGTTGGGCGACAACCCTACACACAGCTACTACACGCAGCCGCTGCAGCTGAGTTTCTCACAGAGCCTTAACGGCTACAACTCGTTCAAGTGGAGCCGCAAGACCGAGCCTATTGAGTACCGCAGGGCGCGCAAGCAGTATGCCGAGACAATGGAACTGGTGGCATCGCAGGCCGCCATGGTGTTCTTTAATCTGGTATCGGCCCAGACGGAACTGGAGATTGCCCAGCTCAACCACGCCGCTACCGACACACTTTACACCTACGGGCTGGGCCGATACAACATAGGTACCATCACAGAGAATGAACTGCTCCAGCTGGAACTCAACAAACTCAACAGCGAGACCAGCATCATGTCATCGCAGATGTCGTTCGATGACGCGGTAGATCAGCTCCGCAACTTCCTTAACCTGACATCGGACACACAGATAGAGGTTGTTACCACTGACAGCATTCCGCATTTTACGGTGCCGCTTGACCAGGCCATGGAACTGGCCCGTCAGAACAGCCCCGACATAGAGAGTATGGAACTGAACCGCCTCAACTCCGAGAGCAATCTGGCATATTACAAGTCACAGGCCGGATTCAAGGCCTCCATCTATATGCGTCTGGGCCTGGCTCAGACGGCCGATGAACTGCCAGAGAGTTTCCGTAACCTTAACGATGAGCAGTCAGTCAGCGTATCAATCAGCATTCCCATTCTTGACTGGGGACGTGCCCGCGGCCGCGTAAAGATTGCACAGAACAACCTGGAACTTACCCGTATGCACATAGAGCAGAATGAGGTGAGTTTTGAGAAGATGGTCACCCGCACCGTGAGCCAGTTCAACCTTCAGGAGCGTCAGGTAGAGATAGCCCGCCGCACCATGCAGACCGCCCAGCACCGTTATGAGGTGGCGCGTCATCTGTACGTTAGCGGAAGCTCCACCATACTGGACCTGAACTCGGCCATCACCGCCAAGGATTCGGCCTACAGGGGGTACGTATCGGCCCTGAGCCGTTACTGGCAGCTCTACTACACCATCCGCAGCCTCACAGCGTATGATTTTGACAATAACGAACAAATAGAACAGCAAGTAGAATATGGACGTTAAGTTACCACCCAAGAAATGGTATGTAAAATACCGCATACACATAGTGGCCGGCATTCTGGCCGCAGGACTCATAGGGATGCTCATCAAGGTATCAACCGGTCCCAAGATAATAAGGATTAACTCCGACAGCGTTCAGACCGCCACCGTACAGAGCGGAGAGTTCTCAGAGTACGTGAATGCCGAAGGCACCCTCCAGCCCATCCAGACCATCAAGGTCTATACCCGTGAAGGCGGATTTGTGGAGAGCGTGCTGGTTCAGGACGGCGCCTTGGTACACAAAGGCGATACGCTAATGATTCTGAGCGATCCTGAGTTGCAACGTACCATAGAGACAGCACGTGAGAGCTGGCGCAAGCAGAACCGCTCCTACCGCACCAGCATGATTGAGATGGACCAGCGCCGGCTGTCACTGGCACAGAGCATACTGCAGACCAAGTATGAACTAAAGCGTCTGGAAAAGGAGCACAACCTGGCACAGGAGGAGTTCCGCATGGGAATACGCAGCCGCGCACAGCTTGATGTGGCCGATGAAGAGTACAACTACAAGATGGAGACCGTACGCCTGCAGTTAGAGAGCCGCCGTCAGGACTCCGTTCTGAACGCAATCCGCCAGGAGGCCCTGCAGGATGAACTGGCCGAAGCCCAGCGCCAGCTCCGCAAGACCGAGGAGCGTCTGAACGACCTTATAGTGACTGCACCTGCCGACGGCCAGCTGAGCGGACTCTCGCTGGAGCCCAGCCAGCGCATAAGCTCCGGCACCGCCATTGCCGACATCAAACGCATGGACCAGTTCCGCATGCGCCTGAGCATAAACGAGTTCTACATAGATAAAATCACCGTGGGCCAGCCCGCCACCATAACATACGAGAAAAAGACCTACCCCATGACCATCAGCAGCACCGTGCCCGAGATCAAAAGCGGATCATTTGATATCTATCTGGTATTCACTGACTCCCTACCCGATAACGCCCGCATCGGAAAGTCCTATCAGGCCCGCATAGAGATGGGCGGCCAGGCGCAGTCCATAATAGTGCCCAAGGGCAACTTCTACAACTACACCCACGGGAGCTGGGTATTCAAGGTTAACGCACAGCACACCCACGCCATCCGCGTGCCCGTAAGCATCGGCCGCCAGAACCCGCGCCACTTTGAGATACTTGAAGGCCTCAACCCCGGCGACGAAATAATAATAACCGGCTACGACCGCATATCCGATGCCGATGAGGTGGTGCTCAACTGAAAGTGACGCAAAGGGGTCGTTTCTCTTTGCGTCACTTTTCTCCAAAGTGTCCAAAAATTAGACGATTTTTGGGCAGAAAATACAATTTTGGGATTTTTTCTTGGAGAATGGTACCGGGAGAGGATATTTTTGGGAAATAATAGTCTTTGAAGAAATGTTCCGTCACTACCTGAAAATAGCAATACGTAGTCTCACAAAGAGATGGGGATTCAACCTGACAGCATTGGTGGCACTCATAATGGGTACTGTCCTGTTTGCCATGCTGTTTTATGCAACCGAGCATGAGCGTTTCTTCAGGACCGGGAGTACAGCCAGGGAACGCAGTTGTTACCCTAGGTATACTGAAAGGGGGGAATTTGATGATGGCGAGATGACAAAAGTTGATTCCCTGATAATGCGTGGCTCCAACTGGACAGAGAACAGTTTTAGATATGAAGACCCGGATATAGAAATGATTGTAGGCTCCAGCGGCACATCATTACATATAGCAGGATCAAGGGATGCCAGACTTTTCCTGACCTATGCTTCAGGAAAAGTTACCGAAATCCGGGAAAAAGCGCTGAATGTATCATCGTCATTCTTTGAATACAAGGGCATGAGTATGCTTTATGGCGACAGACTCCCTGAGCATGAGAATGAGATAGTTGTTACTGAGGCCTTCATAAGGAATCATTCGCTTGATGATTTTACTGATGTTACATTATCAATCGCTCCTACGGACAGTCTGGATTACCGCTCTATTCTGTTTTCAAGCCAAAGATTCGGAACAGATCCGCTTTATATTGTCAATGTCATAAAGGATGACAAATGGAGCCGCTGTCAAGATGCGGATGTTTATTTCAACAAGAATTTTTTTGATGATATAATTTTAGTTTTAAAGAAGGGTGCCGATATTGACGCTGTAAACTCCAGACTGGCCATGAACAAATGGGAGAAGCATGAACTCCAGTTCTATTACGGCCGTCCCTATACCAAACATTTTTACACGCCGTATCTAAGTAAAGTGAATCAGGCGGATGCCAGGACAAGAATCTGGCGATTGCTGCTGTCGGTCATCCTGCTGTTTACGGGAGTTGTCTGCTTTCTTGTCAGTCTTGTGGATAGGTTCATTAACCAGAGACAGAGCAACAGGATCCGGTTGAGTCTGGGTGCGGGAAAGACGGGACTCTTTATGGGACAGATGATGCAGGTTCTGGTCATGATGACCGTTGTGCTTGCCGTATCGGCTGTAGTGACAGTCTATCTTGTGGCGTTTGTAAACCATACCGGATTGTATCCTCACCCACTTAGCTCTGTTGGCAGACTCTATTTCCACCTGCCCGATATCCTGCTGCTTGAGGTCTGGGTTATCCTGACCGTATTTATAGCCGGCTGCCTGATCCTTGCCGTAACAGTCTTGCTTTATAAGCCGGCCACATCGGTAAAGACAGGTCTTACGCACAGGGAGAGGCATATACTGCGCAACATACTTATTGGCCTGGAGGTTTCATTGTCAGTCTGCGCCTGTTTCTGTCTTACCGGTTATGTTTCAGGTAGACATAGACTTTACAATCCATTGCCCTCCGGCAAGCTCAAGAGGACATATATTGTGAATCTGTCAAATTCAAGATATGACTTTACCAGGGGGCTGATGATGGACCGGATCAAAAGGCTTCCCTTTATTGAAGACGCTGTCGCTACGGGTTCATCTCAGACTACTTCACATGACGAAATCGGTGTGATTTCAGTAAGCCTTAATACGACTGGTTATGAGGGTAACAATTTCCAGTATGTCATTTTCAGTGACTCCACCTATTTCAGATTCTTCAATATCCCTGTAACCTATCATAATGCTGTAGGCGGTGAGAAAAAGGTCTATCTGTCACAGAATCTGATTGACCGTATCGGGGCAACCGGTCATAAAACGGATCCCTTTTATCAACTTTATGAGCATGATCTTATGGATCTGATGATGCAGGGGAAAATGCCGGAATCTGAGAAAGAGGAGGATTATTATGCGCTGTTTGAAAAGTATACCGTTGCAGGTGTGTTCCAGAACAGGTTCGGTGATGTGAGTACTCCGCATGACTACAATGACAGTTATGTCCTGTTGTCCGATGAGAGATATCCCTGTAAGTATCTCTATATAAGGTTAAAACCGGGCACGGATGTGGCTAAGGCAAGACGGGAAATAGAGGACATATGTATGGATTATGTTGACTTGTCGACCCCGGAACTGGTTACACAGATAGGTGACCGATGGCTTGATTCAAGCGGAAATACACGCATCTATATGCTGCTTGCCTTTATGGCTTTTATTGCCGGAGTGTTCATGGTGGTGCTGAGTATCACATCGGCCATATCGACCGATACAGGCCGCAGACGCAAGGAGGTGGCGTTGCGAAAGGTACATGGGGCTAAAGCATCGGATATAGCAAGGCTGTTTATACTTCCGTATGCTGTAATTACCGTAATTGCATTTGCCGCAGGTTGGCTTCTGGCTTCAGTAATAAGCGATCTGGTGAGTTCGGTCTTATGGATTAGAATTCAGCCTTGGCATGGTATAATAGTCTTTATCTTCATCGTAACGGTAATTTCTTTATCGACATTCTGGAAGGTCCGCGGTATCATGCGCACCAATCCGGCCGATGTCATCAAAAGCGAGTGACGCATTAGGGTCGTTCCAGGAAAATGTGATTTTTAAACCAAATTCTATGCCGAAAATGTGATTTATTCGGTATTTTTGCATCGGATTTTGTGATTTTTGCTTATGGAACTCCTTAAAAGAAAGATAGATAACTATCTTAAAGACTGGAAAAACAATCCTGAACGCAAACCGCTTATAGTAATAAAAGGTGCCAGACAGATTGTGACGCAAAGGGGTCGTTTCGTTTTGCGTCACAACTGTTTATTTGGATAAACAAATTTTTGCCATATTTGTTTATCGCAATAAACATATTCCTGACTTTATCAATGCGTCACCCTTTTTTGTTTAGCCAGCCGTCGGTCTCAATGAGGTAGGCGATGTCGCGCTCCTCTTTTGATGTGTAGATGGTCTTGGTTAGGGTCTTGCCGTTTTCAGGAAGGTCAACTTCCAAT
>JAGCDE010000039.1 GCA_017651315.1 Bacteroidaceae bacterium | reverse complement strand
GCCATTCCGGCGGTCAGACGACCGCCCTTACTCGTACCTGGACCTTTTTTTAATTTGCTCCGCAAATGGCCTCCCTCCGGTCGGGATGGCTTCGCCATTCCGGCGGTCAGACGACCGCCCTTACTCGTACCTGGACCTTTTTTTAATTTGCTCCGCAAATGGCCTCCCTCCGGTCGGGATGGCTTCGCCATTCCGGCGGTCAGACGACCGCCTCTACTCGTATCCGGTTGGTTTTTGCGTATGGTCCTACGTCTGTCATTTGCTGAATAACCCACCGTAGGCTTCAGGGTTCTCTCTTATCTGTTTAAACAGGGCCTGTATGCCGTCTATGGCTTGCTGGCTGTCTTCCGGATTGCTGCTGTTCTCCATAACCATGCAGCTTTCCATGAAGAACACGAATGCTGCGTTGAACACGTGGTCCCCGCTGTCATTGAAGTCCGTTACCACCTTGGCACCTCTCTCTTTGAGGAATTCCGCCATCTTGACGCTTGCCTGCCATGTCATATAGGTGTCACCGGGGCTATGCATGATGAAAAACTGGGTCTGGCTGTCAGGCTGCCACGTGGTGGTGGAGTCACAGAGAGAGTTCTCCATGAACTTGCGGTACATGGTAAGACCTATGCCTTGGGTATGGTCACGGGCTGCGGGGGTCAGGATCTGGTCAACCTTCCTGTCCATCCCTATCAGTTCGTTTATCTTGTCGGAATTGTAATTCTTGTCAAGGATCCATTCCCGGATGTTGTTACAGAGGGGAGGCATGAAGATATCCTTGTAGTCTAATCCCAGATGGTATGTCTCGTTGTAAGCCACCATAATCAGCGGCAGTGCGCATACGAAGGAGGTTGTGTTCGTGTTGACATAGTCCTGCCATATCGTGTTGATGTCAAACGGCGATGCGGCAGCGGCCGTCAGGGCAATCCTTATGTCCGGGCGGTTTTCATCGATGAACCGCTGGATGCCTATTGCCTGCATCCCGGCGCTGGAATAGCCTACGTTTGAAATGGGTAAGTTATCGGTCTTGTACCCTTTCTCCTTGAGTATCTCCATGGCTGCGTCCCAGCAATCCAGAGTCTCTACGGCTGTTATTTCCGGACAGCAGTAGGCTTGGGGCATGTCAGCGGTGAGTGTCCAGCCGTAGAGGTCGGACGATATGGCTATGGTGTTCTGTATGGAGTTCATGTAGAATTCCAGTTCGGACTGTGTATTCTGGGTGAGCCTCTCGTAACGGGATGCGTGGGTCCACTGGGTGACTATGAGCAGGTGGCGGGCATCCTTCTCCTTGTTGAACACGGCACGTGGCATGTTGATACTGCCGGTCAGGCGCACGGGTGTCCTGAGGTCAGGACCGACGCTGTTATACTCGAATATAATCTGGTCGAAATCCGAGCGGAAATTACCGCCTGCAATGTCGGTAAGGCATGTCTTCTGTCTATCCTCGTTCTTGATTTCCCAGTCGAGGGAGTAGGTGCGCCGGGGAGTTCCCGGATAGACTTCCGGAACATCTTCGCCGCCGTGATACCAGGCTTCCCAATCGTTAACCGATTGTTTCCGGGATTCAGTGGCCGGTGTGAGTGTGTAGGATATGTTTCCGTCAGTTCCTGTGATGATGCCGTCGGACAGGGTGAGGGTCCACTGCGGGTCGAACAGGTTATTGTCCTGTCCTTTCTTCAGGGTTATGCATATTTTACCGTCAGCATCCACCGTATAGCTGAACAGGCCGTCCGCCTGGTCCAGACCTATGAGTCCGCCGTTCTGCCATATAGGACAGGAGTTGTTTCCGTCAAACATGAACTGGACCCATCTTCCGTTACCGCCGGGCTCGAACTCATAATACTGAACTACCTTGGTATATGAATCCAGGCCGTCTCTTTCAAAGTTGGGGACTGTACCTGTCTTGTCATACTCCGCATACCAGTTGCCGGCAATACGTTCCTCTGAATCGGTTCCCTGAGTTTCGTCCTTACCGGAGCAGGACAGGAGCGCAACCGTGCCGAATAGGAGCAGGATTGCCGCAGTACTTCTCATTGCTTTCCTCATTATGATTTTCAGATTGTTGTCAACGTATCAGAAATATTTGCTGATGAAATCCAGCACGTCGGGCAGTATGCTGGTGACTTCACTCGATCCGGGTGTCCAACGCCGTTCAAGTATGTCTTGCACACAATCGTCATGAACCTGGAGGAAGAATATCTTGCCCAGGGCGCTGTGGTCGTAGTCGCTTGTGCACCGATATACCCTGGCGGCATTGCTGCCCCATTTGCCGATGACAGCATCCAGGTTGATATCCGGTACCACTGTGTCGTAGTGCCCATGGAAGAAGGTGTAGTTGGGAGTCATGTGTATTGACCCGTAAAGGGGCATTTTCAGGTCAAATCCCCTTGAAAGGTCAAAACCGTATGTCAGAGCGTTCTTTTCCAGACAGTGTTTGAGCACTTTCAGTTTATTGAGTAAATAATTATCCGCCGGTTCTGTGCCGTTAAGGAAATATTGGTAAGTCTCCTTGTTGAGGACCTGGTCAGTGGGCAGGCTGCCGTCCTGATTGAACGTGAAAGAACCGGGGTGGGTGGTAGCGTACTCTCTGATGGCATTCTCGCACCCTGTAGTGACATACTTCTTGGAATCAATGCGTTTGAAGATGCCTGATTCGTAAAATTCATCCGTTACGAAATCCGTAACCCTGAGCTTGGCTTGTATAGCTTCCGGGTCAGTTTTACAAATACCATTGAGCATCAGCGCCGGAGCGACAGGCATAGTGAGCCGGTTGGATCGGCAGTAGTATTCCAGTGTGGATAAGGGATCGTATGGGCCGTCACCGCACACGGCTCCTGAAATGAATAATTCCTGCGCCCATCTTTCACCATGATGCTCCAGCCAGTACCGGTATGTGGCGGCAGCTACTGCGCCTCCCTGCGAGAATCCCTGAACCACGACATTTCCTTCAAGGTCCTCGTCATGTTCATCCACAAACCATTTTCTTGCCCAAATCAGGGCACTCAGACACTGGCGTGCCTGTACTTCGCGGTTCAGGTAAGGGTGAGTGGCTCTGGACGATGATCCGTATCCTTCATAATCAGGCATCACCACGAAATATCGGCGTACAACCGATGCCCATTCTCCTGCCATCAGTGCGGCCTCGCTTGAAATATCCTCAAAGTTATAGGTGGGAACCTCCTGATTGGCAGTGCAGGTGTAGTGGCAATCCAGTATGGTGTTCTGGGCTTCAAGGTCAAATACGCATTCAGGATATAGGACAAGCATTGACATTATTGTGGGATAACCGTCGGCACCGATATCAGCATAATTCAGTGTGGCGCGGCCGAATGTCAGCAACTGGCCGGCAATGGCCAGAGTGCTGTTGCCGGGATTGGCGGCCGCGATTGAGTCGGCCATCCTGTTTACGGTTGAATCCAGACGCTCATACTGGGCTTTGTAGAGTTCAAGCAGCGCCTGGTCGTTTTCGCTGTTGGCATCGCTCAAGGCGGCAATACGTTCCTTCATCAGGTCCAGCAGGTTGACGGTCGATGAATCTACCACATGAACCTGATGGTCTGTTTCCAGGAAGAACCTGTTGCGGCTCTCTTCGGTGTCAAGGGAAATCTGCCCGTCAGATTCCTTTTCCTTGTCATTGCCGCACGCGGAAAAGAGTGTCATTCCTGATCCAGCCAGGAGCAGGCAACATAGACTGTGTTTTAAAAGTTTCATTTCTATAATGTTTTAGAATCTGTTTAAATTTGTTCCATAAATTTCTTATAGTCTCTTTTATCCTCTGCTTTCATCGTTGAATTTTATTCCACCTTTTCCCGCCACGACAGAGTGAGTGAACTCCCTCTGTTCGTCCGGCTTATCGAAGACAACTGTGAATTCTCCGGGACCGGTACGGTAAAGATTGCCGAAACGGCCGGCATTTACAAGTTTCACATGTGATCCTATGGTGTTCTGCATACAATAGAGGTAGAAATCACGGTATGACGCTGTGGGGTTATCGGTCAGGAAGTTGACCACGTTCCTTGTAAAACGGTCATACATCCATGTGCCGTAACGTCCCAGTATGGGATTCCAGTTCTCGGCCCATGACTGCTCGTCGCCGCTGGCACCGGACATGGCCAGCACGCCGGTCAATCCCTGAAGCGGCAGGATCACCCCCTCGCTGTAACATGGTTCCACTATGGCCAGCAGTTTGCGGAAACTCATCTGTTCTACTGTCTGCCGCAGCAGTGAGGCTGTCATTCCAAGGCCGGCCCCGGTTTCGCGCCATACCAGTTCATCGGTTCCTCCATGGCTTACGTTACGCCCGTGGCCGCTCCAGTAAAGCAGTATGTTCAGCCCTTCGTCCTGCGGCAGTACTACGGGCAGATGTTGAGATTCCCTTCCTTCAAGTATATGGGCTATATCGGCGGCGGAAAGTGTATCTGTGTCATAATCCACAATCGCGGGAGGATATTCTGTGTCAAAGAAACTGAAGCCGTCCATAGATTCCGACCATTCCTGATTGGTCTTATGGTCGGTCCCTCCGAGCAGGTCATGTCCCAGCATATTGTTCCGTATCACCCCGGATTCGTTGTTTTGCGGGTCATAGGCCAGGGCACCGTCGATTATAAGGATGATATGGTCATCGTCATAACCGTTCTGACGCAGCATCTGATATACAGAGAGCACATCGGCCTGATGTCGGTAGTTGTTCATACCGTTGCTGCCTTGTACGAGTACAGCGTACTGGCCGGTGAGTGCGGGATAGCTTATTCCGAGATCCCCGTCGGAAGCCATTTCCGCAAAATCCTTGAGTGCCGATACCTCGTCGTATGCCGGTTCCCATGATACCGTGTTGTCCTTTATGTGATCTCCGTCGGGGCCGTAATATGCCCGGTGGAGTATCCGGCCACCTTCTATCTGCCAGTAAACGTATGTGGTGCGGGCTATCTGCATACGTGTTTCACTGTCAAACATGATATAACCGGAGGCACCGAAGAAAGGCTTCGCCTCGAAGCTCAGGACTGATTCCAGATAACCACTCATACCTTCAGTTTCCCAAATGGGGTGAGTTTCAGCTTCCCGGCCGTCTTCCCCATAATCGTGTTCGCTGCACATCATTATTATCATGGTGTTGATCAGCTCGCTGACGGAGGGCTTATATTCGAGGTTTGTCAGGTATCCGGCAATGTGTTCATATAATACGGCGGCAAGACCGGCCAGCAGAAGAGCGTCATAGAATTTACACTCGGCAAATGTAGGCATTACCCCGAAGCGCCGGGTATAGGCCTGCTCAAATCCGGTAGCGGGATTGGCATAGGGCGAGAATCCATGGACACCTTCCAGTGAACCGGCACTCTGGATGTCCGGTGCAGCCAGCCCCTCCTCGCTGAGTGAGGGGAATACATAATATGTGCTGTAGTGCTTGATTCTTCCTGCGGATTCGGAAAGCTGCCGTGCAGTCTCAATCACGCAGAAACCGGCTGACGGAGAGTCATTGACACCCGACAGGTCCTGATATTCCGACAAGCAGTCCAGCAGCTCCGGCGTGGAGGAATACTGTCTGTTGCTGTTCAGGTCCACATTCAGGTTACGGGCGTGGAAGGGCGCCCAGTTGAAGAATGTCTCTCCGAACTTGTCGGCTGGTGAGAAAAAGGCGCACTTGAGATTCCCGTTCAGCCCATTCTCTCCCGTCTGTTTGACATAGTGTCTTAACATGGTCTCGGTCAGGACGACATCGGTCTGGCATAATGGCCAGAAAAATGGCTCTTTGTTGACAGTCTCCCTGTTGCCGGCGGTTGATACGGCAAATCGGCGCATGATTTCCTCGCTGGTTACGGTCGGTGCAATCAGCGGCTTGAGGGTCTTCCGGCAGGCAGGGGCAAACATGGACATGCTCTCGTTGCCGAAAGGTCCCAATATGGCGGTTATATCCTCCCTCCCGGCCAGTAAATGGCTCAACGTCACGAGGTCCTCACCCGATTCATCATACCATTCCAGTTCGAGCCTGACCTGTATGGTGTCAGTTTGCTGAGCCTCTCTGAAATTGTCGGAAAACCACTCTGCGGTCCGCTGCAAACGTTTTTTTGTGGCATTGTCGCCTATTGGGGCCACGACAGCAACCTTCCTGACAATCACGTCGCCCGTTGGCAAGCCAATGTCTTCCCTGTTGTCGCAGCTGTTACCCGAAAGCAGCAACAAGGCCGATGTAGCCAGTACGGCTATCCTGTTCATCAATGTCATACAAATCCTGTCAATCATGCACCCTGCGGGAGATTCCGTGAACATCTGTCGGTGACAACATGTTTTGTCACACCAAAGATACGCTGTTTCAAAAAAACACACAAGATATTAGAACCTGTTTTGAACTGTTTCAATGATTATCATACAGCTTCTTTTTATGCTATGCCTGAAAACAGGCGGGGAGAAACAGCCGCAATGATTTTTTTTGTATTTTTGTGGTGATCAGAAGGCAAGGGAATATGAAACGTTTATTGCTTGTAATGTTTTGTCTGTGTTGTGGTATTACATTCTGTTATTCACAATCGACGAACGCCCTCTTCCTGAAGGATGGAAGTAAGGTCACGGGGCTTGTGCAGGAAATGAATCCTGACGGAGATGTCAAGATCAAGACCGGTGACGGTAAGGTCCTTGACTTCCCGAGGAAGGATATAGAGAACATTATCTGGTCGTACAGGGAGAAGGATCCGGGGCCCGGCCCGGTTTACCGGTACGGCGAGATTTTCCGCTGGAAGTATAACGATATGGAGCTGTCGGATGCAAATTTTGACAGATATTTTGATGATGACCTGTATCATACCTATATAGGAGCCAGGAACCAGTTCAATCTGGGCGGGGCTGGCCTGACTTTAGGGATAGGGTGTACGTTGCTGTCCATACTGTATTTCGATCCTGATGCCGAAAAGCAGAGCGGAACCTTTTACGCTTATGCATTCAGCGCGGATGTATTGATCTGTCTGGGTTGTATCTTCAGCGGAATAGGAATATCGCGTCTCAATTGGGTTGAAAAGACCTTTAATGCCCGGCAGGCCGGCAATGACGCTTCCGGTTCTTCCAGGATTATTAACTCCGTGAAACTCAATCCCTCATTCATGCTGACAGCCCATAACGGGCCGGCACTCGGGGCTTCGCTCAGCCTTTCGTTTTAGAGACCTTTGTCTCCCTGCGGGACAGTGGTCTTGAGCCGCCAAGGCCTGTTTTCATCGGTATTTCCCCCTTTTGAACTAAAAATATTATTCATAGTTAGAATTGTGTCGGATTAATTCATATTTTTGCAATAATCAAGAATCAGTTTAAAGATATGATGGGCAATATGAATTTCAGTCGCAAGACCTTGCTGCTTGCAATCCTCGTGATTGGATTTGCAGGATGCGGGAAAGAGGATGAGGGCAAAATAGAGTTTGACCCCGAGGCAGTGACACAGGAGGTGGGGAACCTGGAGATGTTCTCAGCCACGCTTTACGGCAAGCTGGTGCTGCCGGACATCAAGAAGGATGAGTTCACCTTCGGTTTCGAGTATTCCACCGACCAGGCGTTCAGCGCCCTCAAACTGAAGAGGGTGGAGTGTGCCTTCTATAATACCCAGAACGGTAACATGTTCAGCAGCTCCCTGACCAACCTCACAATGGCCACAGCATATTACTACCGCGCATACATCACCTATAAGGGTGTCACCTATTACGGCGATGTGATGACCTTCACGACCAAGGGTGTGGAGGTTATAACCGGCGATATGGACCCTTCCACCTTCGAGGTTACATCGAAAGTCGCCATGGGCAGCGATTTTGAAAAGATAAGATACGGACTGTGCTTCGGAGAAACGGAGAACCTGAGCGTTCAGAACTCAGTAATAGGAACCAATGAAGCAGAGCAGGACGGAAGCTATACCCTAAGGCTGAACGACATCCCTTACGGGGAGTTCTTCTACAG
>JAGCDE010000038.1 GCA_017651315.1 Bacteroidaceae bacterium | reverse complement strand
GACGCCTACACCGTGAGCGCCGGCACCGGTGTCACCCTGACTCACGCCGGCAGTCCCGACCAGGCCTACCCGCACGGCGGCATCCAGCGCTACGGCAGCATCCTCTGCTACGGCGGCGTGCTCTACGCTCCCGCCGGCGCTACCGTTACCCTGGGCACAGTGACTGGTTATATGCTCAGCAATGTCACCGTAAGTGGCACAAACACATTGGAAGCCGACGGTGACGGCAGCATTAAGATTGACCCCTTAACCGGCGACACCATATCCAAGACTGATGACAACCCCACCCCCGGTGTAATGCGCTATCACCCTGTTAGTCCGAACGTGATACAGGTTCTTGAGGACACCGACGGTGACGGCGTACCGGACACCTGGGTGGATTACCCCTTAGTCTGGGAGGATATCGATGATGACGGACTCCTGGAGGGTGGTATAGACCGCGACGGCGATGGCAATATAGACGATGTTGACGGAGACAATCTAACCCAGCAGCAGCCCGGTGGCGATACCGACAAGGATCCCACAGACGGCAACCCAAACAACCCCAAAGGCAAGGATGTCATACTGTTGCATGTTGACACTGATGGTGATAACGATGTGGACGATGAGGATGAATGGGTACAACTCCAGAAAGATTTGTCAACAGGCGTAATCTCTCCCGTCTATGAGGAGAAAATTACCGCCACAGACAACGGTGACGGAACATGGAGCTTCAACATGCCGGATCAGAATGTAACTGTTGCTGCCACAGTCACAGTAGCTTATATTGATGCTGACGGTACTGAGCAGAGTTGCACCAATTACACGCTTCTTACCACCGATTATGACATCAGTAATGCCATGGACCAGGGCTATCTGCCGGGCGGATGGTATGTGGTTAATGGTGAGATTCAATGTGATTATTTACAATTTAGCGGCGATGTGCATATCATCCTGGCCGATGGAGCCAGATTAGAAGTAGGCAATTATATCGACTCCAATGGATACGACCTGACTATTTACGGGCAGGCTGCGGGATCCGGTGAGCTCACAGTTATTTATTGGGATTTTTCTATTTATTGTAATAACATTTGCATCAACGGCGGAACCATAAATATTGTGAGTAGCAACAATTACGGCATCCAGGCCAATGGTAATGTCACTATCAACGGCGGAACCATAAATATTGAGAGTCTCAACAATTACGGCATCTTGGCCAATGGTAACGTCACTATCAACGGCGGAACCATAAATAATGAGAGTATCAACAATTACGGCATCCAGGCCTATGGCAACGTCACCATCAACGGCGGAACCATAAATAATAGTGGCTCCCTTGTTTATCAAATTAATGCCAGCAACGTAATCCTTGCCAACAGCACATCATTGAAGACGCTGAACATTACCCGTGATATTTATGTCAACAGAATCTCACTGGACCGCACATTTACCAAGGGTAAGCCAGCCACTGTGATGCTGCCGTTCAGCATGGAAGTCAACGCCATCAGCGGCGGCACGTTCTATACGTTTGGCGGTGTGGAGAAAGAGAACGACAGGTGGGTGGCTACGATGAACGCTGTGACAGGCTCCATTGAGGCTAACACCCCGTATATAGTAATGCCTACAGAAACATCGCTCACTTTCAACAACGGAACCTATCTCTGCACCGAGGGCGGCGGAGGCGGCCAGACGGCCGATGAGGGCAGCCACTGGACGTTTAAGGGAACGTATGATTACATAAAGTGGACCACTGACACCTCTGACCCGGACTACACAGCCGGACGTGCAGCGGAGATTGGCCGAGTCTATGGATTTGCAGGAGTAGCGAAGTCTGAGAACAGCATTGAGGTGGGTGACTTTGTGAAGGTGGCCAGTGGCGCCAGGATAAGGCCCATGAGCGCATACCTGATGTGGAGCGACACACCCAATCAGGCACCAGCCCGTACAGGCATGAAAGCCGCCGCAGACACTGCCGATGAACTGCCGCAGAGCATCACCGTAAGACTGATAGATGCAAGCGGAACGGTAACCAATGTGGGTGAGATTGATACGGAGACGGGTGAGATAAGCTTTGTGGGCTGGTACACGCTGCAGGGCGTGAAGTTAGATGCTGAGCCCACCGAGCCGGGTATCTATATCTACAACGGCAAGACCGTATCAATCCAAAAGTAAGAGAGTGAGTAAATAACTGGTTAAACACTTTAAACACCTGAAAGAAGTTATGAAAAAGAGATATGAGAAACCCACAACCCAGGAGATAAAGCTCAATGCTCCCACGTTACTGTTGCAGGCAAGTGTCACGCCTCCCAATGCGCCAGGTTACGATGGCTGGATGGGATGATAACCAAGAAAGGCTATCCTGAATGTTCAGGGTAGCCTTTTTATTTATTCGTCCAAAAAAGTGTATTCAATTAAGATTATTCGTCCAAAAAAGTGTATCCACTAAAGATTATTCGTCCAAAAAAGTGTAAATTTGCAGCTGGACCAAATTACGCTTCCTTATGCTTAAGAGAAAGATAGAAGAGACTTTACTCCAGTGGAAGAACAAGCCTGACCACAATCCGCTGGTGATCAAAGGTGTCCGTCAGTGTGGCAAAACCTTCATAGTCCAGCAGTTCGCCCGGCAGTATTACGAATCTGTTGTTTATGTTAATTTTGCCCTTGAGGCTGAAAAGATAATGGCCTTTATTGGCAGTAAAGATGTGAATACCATCATCCTGAACCTTTCCACATTGATGCCTCAGGCTAAGTTTATTCCAGGCAAAACCTGCATCATATTGGATGAGATTCAAGATTGCCCTGATGCCCGTACATCGCTCAAGTCATTCAAACTGGATAATCGTTTCGATGTCATCGCCACTGGCTCACTGCTGGGTGTAAAGGGCTACGGCGACAAGAAAAAGAAGGAAGAGAACAGGAAACTGGGCAAGAATTCCGTCCCCGTGGGTTATGAGACTATCATCTCCATGTGTCCGCTTGATTTTGAAGAATTCCTCTGGGCCAATGGTATAAGTGAGGAGGCTATAGATGCCGTGCACAGGTGCTTTCTGCAGGAAAAGCCCATCCCCGAAGGTGTCCATCACGCTTTCAAGCAACTCTTCTACCGGTATGTTGTTGTGGGTGGTCTCCCTGCCGCCGTCAACAGATTTCTGGAAACCAATCATATGGGCCAGGTGGCCGAGGTGTACAAATCCATAATAGACGAATATGAAGATGATATGGTCAAATATGCTGACGATGCCGACAAACCCCATATCCGCGAATGCTTTGAGTCCATTCCGGCCCAACTGGCCAAGGAAAACAAGAAATTCCAGTATGCCACCATTAAAAAAGGCGCTCGTGCATCACAATATCTGGGCAGTATTCAGTGGCTGGAAGATGCCGGCATCATACGCCGCTGCTACAACACCCATATTCCCGAACTTCCGCTTGCCGGCAACAGGAATGACGATGTATTCAAGGTTTACCCTACCGACATCGGCATTCTTATGGCCATGCTTGATTTCGGTACCCGTGCCGATGTGCTGCAAGGGAACCTTTTCGGGTACAAAGGCGCCATTTTTGAAGGTATAATGGCTGATTTCCTTTACAAGAAGGGCCAGAACCTCTACTATTACCAAAAAGACGGTGGCCTGGAACTGGATTTCCTGATCCGTCAGGGGGGAGAATGCGTCCCCTGTGAAGTCAAAGCCAAGACTAGCAAGGCCAAGAGCGTGAAAACCGTGCTTAACCACCCTGAGAAGTACCACATTTCTCATGTCCTCAAATTTGGCGACTACAATGTAGGCCGGGATGGTGCTATTCTCACAGTACCCTCATATATGGGTTTCTTACTGGAGTTTGAAGGTGTTGAGGATATAGAGCTTCCCCTTCTTGACATTGATGAAGTGAACCGTCTGGCAAAACAGATGTAAACTAGAGGGTTAGGACGGAGTCGCAGAGGGTGGTGACAGCCTGGCGGTGGGTGATGAATATCATGGTCTTGCCGGGGTGGGCCCGGAAGAGGCGGCGGTAGAGCTCGGTCTCTGTTTCGGGGTCCAGTGATGAACTTATCTCGTCCAGCAGCAGGATGTTGCCGGGGCGGAGCAGACCGCGGGCAATGGCAATGCGCTGTGCCTGCCCTTCACTAAGGCCGCTGCCGCGCTCGCCAAGCAGTGTGTCAAGGCCGTCGGGGAGTTCCTGGACAAAATCGGCGCAGGCGGTATGCAGGGCATCCGTCAGCTCCCGGTCCGGTGCATCGGGCTTGGCAATCTGAAGGTTGAAGCGGATGCTGCCGCTCATAAGGGTGTTGCCCTGCGGTACGAACACAAAGTCGGGACGGGTCTCTACGCCCACAGGCATGGTGCTGCCGTTGGTTCCATAGAGTATGATGCTACCGCTCTGGGGGCCGATGAATCCCAGCATGAGGCGGAACAGGGTGGTCTTGCCTATGCCGGTCTCGCCCATGAGGGCGGTTTTGGTGCCGGGCTGGAAATCATGCGAAAAACAGTTCAGTATCTGGCGGTCGCCGCCAGAATAACGGAAGTTCACGCTGTCGAAGCGTATGCCTCTCAGGTCGGGGTGCATGGCTCCGGCAGCGGAATCATTGCCGGAGCTCTCCTCAAGCTCATGAAGCCGGTCAATGCTGGCGGTGGAGTGGATTACCTGCGGCACCATGTTGAGCAGCTCCATTATGGGATGCTGTATCTGGCCTACCAGTTGCAGGAAAGAGGTCATGATACCGAATGTGATGGCTCCGGAGCGCAGTTGCAGGCCTCCCCAGACGAAGGCAAGCAGATAACCCAGTCCGAATGCCGAACCCAGTATGATGCGTATCATCACGGTGAAGCGCGTGCGGCGCATGATATTGCCTTTGAGATGTTGCTGCATGGTGTCAAGGCGGCCGGTCATCCACTCCTCGCTGCCCATGGCGCGGAGCACGGCATTGTTCTCCATTCCCTCCTGCACGTGCATCTGTATGCGGCTTTCGTCTTTACGGATGTCCAAAGTCATCTGGCGCAGGCGGCTGCCTATGAACTTGGCTAAGATGATGGCGAGCGGGGTCATGATGAGCAGTGCCCAGGCTAACCAACGGTCAAAGTAATGCAGCAGCAGGAATGCGCCTAAAAGCTGGATGCAGGTGATACACATGTCGGGCAGGGTGTCGGTCGTGGTCTGGCTCACCACCTCTATATCCTTGGTGAGGCGTGAGCTGACATCGCCTGAGTGTATCTCCTTATCGTCATAGAGCTGGCGGCGGAACAGACCGCTGAACATGCGGATGCGCAGTGCGTTGGTCTGTCGGATGCTTGCAGTGGTGGTGAGCAGGTAATAGACCTGTCTCAGGAGCACACCGCCCACTACGGTCAGCACTAACAAGAGGGCCATAACCGTTACGTCCCGGGTAGTTCCGGTATGGATGGTCTCATCGATGAAACGGCGGCTGAGCCACACCATTAGCAGGCCAAGCGCGACTTGTGCCGTGCCTGCCACTATGCGTACAGCCGTGTTCCAGCGTATGCCTTTAGTGTTACGCCATATCCAGCCCGGATAAATCACTCTATCACCCCGATATCGGTCCAGCTGTCTATGGTATCCTTTACATCGGTCAGTGCCTGTTCAGGAGTTACCTCAAACTCCTCGCAGAGTGCATTGGCCAGACTCTCTACAGTGAAATCGCCTGTATCCTGCGCCTTTTTCCATAACCAGGCGGCAGTCTCGTTGAGGCACAGCATACGTCCGAAGTTAATGGCATCAAGCCCTTCGCCCACTATCACGTTCTCGCCGCACACCTGGCGCAGCACAAATCCTTTCTTTATCTTCATAATATTTCAAGTGTATTTCTTTCTGTTAATTCTCCGGAGTCCTGCAAGCAGCCATCTCCGGACAGGCAGGAGCCAGAACCAGACACGGGCTTCGGCCATGCTGGAGCGTGAGACAAGACTGCGCTTGCGGCCATCGGGGCTTACCACGTGTGTGGCCATGCCCAGCACATCGGCCACAGTGCAGCTTTCGGTGCCCCGTATATTGCCGTCACCCATGAGAGTGATGTGGCCGCTGTCGGGGCTGATACTTATTATGCGGTGTACGACATACCGTTCCGGTCCAATCTCAGCCAGTACCACATGCCCTCTCCGGAGATTGTCGGGTTTCTGCAGTATGACGCTGTCTTTCCCTCCGGTTATGAAGGGTAACATGCTTCGTCCCTTGACCGGGAATGTCACGCTGACACCGTCGTCCACTAAGCGTGCGGCTTCCTTGATGATAGTCTCGTCGGTCATACGGTAATGGTCTCTTTACACAGCCGGGCGGCTTCGGCATCGGGCAGGCAGTCCAGATGCCATACTGGAATGCTGGTGGCCAGTGCGTTCTCGGTGTCGTGCAGGCCGTCGGCTATACGGCTGTCCCACCGCTTGCCGGATATGCTGGGCACCACTGCGGCGTATGCGCCGATGCCTTTAAGCCTCGTGATGCTGTTGTACGGTGCCTGGCTAAGCAGGACTATGCCTCCAAGGGGTGCGCTCACATTGCGGTAGCAGGGTGTCTTGCCGCTCCATGGGGTGCCATAGACCACAGCTGTCCCGTCGGGCTTGACACGTACCGCAGGGTTGTCGTCGTTCATGAGCCCGCTGCCCGGTATGTTCTTGAGCCAAAGGCTGGCATGTGTGCTCTTGCCTGTGCCGCTCTTGCCGAGGAACATGTAGCCGCGGCCGTCAAGACTCACCGCAGCGGCATGGAACAGTGCCGTCCCTGTACAGGACGATGCCATGGCGAACAGTATCATAAGTGAGTTGTCAAGCGCGGCTTTAGTGTCATGGCCGCTCAGGTGGAGCGTTCCCTGACGGTAGTCCGGAGTGCATACCAGCCATCCTGCGGTCTTCCCGTCCCAACGGAACTCAAAGACCGGGTCATTCCCGGCAGTGTGGCCGCAGATGGTGTCCTGGCCTTCATCTTCCTGGCTGTACTCCTCGATGTAGTCCGTAATCCGGCCTTCTGTTACAGTCAGTGTGAAGAGAAGGGGAGGGCGTTCCACGTCTGTTTTCCCGGATATGTCGTGCCTGAACGGCTCGTAATTCTGCATAAGGGGGAGGAATATGTCATCGGCTTTCACGCCTAAAAGATGCTCCGCTACAGTATAATACCTTGTTTCAGTCATTTAACTCATTTGTTCAGTGTTACAAAGGTACAAAAAAAACTGTCTATGTGCTTTCTCATGCGGGTATTATTGTGGGATATCGGGAGAATATTATTGCGGACACCCGGAGAAAATGACGATGCATCCGGTCCCAAACGAAGTTCTTTCACTATTTTTGTGAGGAAAAGGTATTTATCAAAAAGATTCTAATTATAATTATGAAAGCAATCAAGATTATGCTGGCCGTGACGCTGACGGTCTTGACATGCGGCCAGGCTGCAGGTCAGATGCCCCGGGGGGAGCAGTTCCCGGAAGGTTCATATTCTCCCGTCACGAATATCAACCGCAACGGTTATCCGCGTGTGCTGGCCGACAACAGCGTGATGTTCCGTGTGAACGCCCCGCAGGCGCAGTCCGTCCGGGTTGACCTGGGCGGCTCCAGGTATGAGATGACCAAAGGTGAGGGCGGAGTCTGGACGGTCACTACCAGGCCGCAGGTGCCTGGCTTCCATTACTATGCGCTGTTCATCGACAATGTGTCGGTGGCCGATCCCGCCAGCCGGTCATTCTACGGCAGCAGTCGCTGGTCAAGCGCCATTGAGATTCCGGAGAAGGGCATGGAGGTGTTTGAGGTGCAGGATGTGCCGCACGGAGAGGTCCGTACCGTATATTATTTCTCAAAGGTGGAGGATGCATGGCGTCCGCTCATGGTCTATACCCCGGCAGGCTACAATGAGGGTAAGCAGGAGTATCCGGTGGTATATATCCAGCACGGAGGCGGAGAGGACCATCGGGGATGGATGGAGCAGGGACGTACCGCCCAGATTATGGACAATCTGATTGCAGCGGGAAAGGCTGTGCCCATGATTGTGGTCAGCTCCAACAGTAATGTCCAGTCACGTGGCGGCGGCATGGGCGGCGGTTACAGCTGGCAGGGAATGCAGACTTTCCGCACGGAGATGATTGACAACATAATCCCGTTTGTGGAGAAGACCTACCGGGTAAGGAAGGACCGCAGGAGCCGTGCTATGTGCGGACTCTCCATGGGTGGCGGCCAGTCTTTCTACATAGGCCTGCGTGACCCGGAGGTGTTCGCCAATGTGGGTGTCTTCTCGACCGGTATGTTCGGAGGTATATCCGGGGCGTCAAACTTTGACCTTGAGACCGAGGTGCCGGGAATATTGACCGATACAAAGAACTTCAACAGGCAGTTCGACGTGTTCTTCATGAGCTGCGGTGAGCAGGACCCGCGCATAGAATACACCCGCAGCATCGTGAAGAAGATGCGTGACGGCGGCGTGGAGGTCAGGTTCAACTCCTATCCCGGTGACCACGAGTGGCAGGTGTGGCGCAAGTCTCTGCATGAGTTCGCCCAGTATCTGTTCAGATGATTGAATGATAGGGATACTGACAGAATCGCTGGCCACTGCAATCCTGGTAACGGGACTGGTGGTAATCATGATGATGCTCATTGAGGTGTTCAACGTGCGCTCTGACGGACGTATGTTCCGCGGCCTGCATGAGCACCGGGTGGGGCAGGTGCTGTTGTCGGCCCTGTTAGGCGCAATACCCGGATGTATGGGCGGATTCGCGTCAGTCTCTCTATATACTCACGGGCTGATAAGTTTCGGGGCTCTTATTGCCATGATGATAGCCTCATCGGGCGACGAGGCGTTCGTGATGCTGGCCATGTTTCCCGGTAAGTCGGCCCTGATATTCCTGATACTGTTCGTGGTGGCGGTTGTCACGGGGCTTCTGGCGGACCTGTTCCACGGCAGGTACGAGGGCTGCCGCTCCATGAACGTGCATGACGAGGACCGTGAACCCGTGCATGAGCATAGTCACACCCGTCATTTCGGCAGGAAACGTCTGCTGATGCTTTATTGCGTGATGATGTTCCTGTGTGTCCTGCTGAAGGGCTGGCTTGATGTCGGTGACAGCGAGGTTACCGGTCTTGAGACGGAGGTTACGGGCGGATTCGGCCTGCTGTCGGAGGAGTGGATGTACTGGCTGTTCGCTGCCCTCAGCATGTGTGTGACCGGAGTGCTGCTGTTTGGCAGTGACCATTTCGTGGAGGTACATCTCTGGGAGCATATCGTGGTACGTCATCTGATTGCCATATTCATCTGGACATTCGGCACTGTGCTGCTGCTGGGCCTGCTTATGTCGCAATTTGATATTGCTTCATGGATAAGCGACAACACCCTGCCCATGATCCTGCTGGCGGCGGCGGTGGGTGTCATACCCGAATCGGGGCCGCATCTGATATTCGTTTCGCTTTATGCGGCAGGCGTAGTGCCTCTGCCGGTACTGATGGCTAATTGCATCAGCCAGGACGGTCACGCATCGCTGCCCCTGCTGGCCGAGAGCCGCGGCTCGTTCCTCAAGGCAAAGTTGATTAACGCCGGTGTCGGTGTCGGCATCGGCCTGTTAATGACATTGGTGTGTTGAAACCGGATGGCTTCGGAAGGAACGTCACCCGCTGTTACCCTCCGGCGTCATTCCTCGCGGTACTGGGTGGGGGTCTGGCCGGTATGGGATTTGAAGAATCTGAAGAAGAATGACTGGCTGGGGAAGTTGAGGCGTGCTGCTATCTCTTTGATTGTCAAGTCTGAGTGTCGCAGCATGTTCTTTGCGTCAAGAATGAGCAGTTCATTGAGCCATTCGGGTACGGAGCGGCCGCTGGCTTCCTTGACAATCTTGGAGAGATATTTGGGTGTGACGCACATCTTGTCGGCATAATAGCCTACCAGGTGCTCATGGGCGTGGTCGTTTATGGCCAGCTTGATGAACTGCTCCAGCATCTGGCGCTGGCGGGTGGTGCGTGCCGGCGCTTCGAGGTCCTGCTTGCGCTTGGAGGCGGCCAGGAATCCCGCAAACTGGTAGAATACTGATGACACCAGGCCGCCTATGCTCTCCTGTACGAACTGTGAGTTGGTCTTGGCTATGTCAAGTGCCAGATTTACGTACTTGTGCAGCATCTCCTCCTCATCGGCGGAGAGATGGATGCAGGGGTCCCTCAGCACCTCGACAGCTTCGATGAGGAACTTGCTGGGGTTGATACCTATGTTGGTGATAAAGGATGCCGAGGCACATATAAGCGTTACTCTCAGGTTCTGGTCCAGCTCATCGGGTTGGGTTATCTTTACAATGTTGCCAGGTGTTATGAGAAGCAGGGTGCCTGTGGTAAGATGGTAATCGGTCAGGTTGACGGAACAATCGACCGAACCCTCCACACAGCAGGCTGCCATGTAGCAATCCACGCGGAAAGGATAACGCAGATAGCTGTACTGCGGCCTTTCGTGAAGGCGGGAAATGAAGAAATCATCGCCTGTTCCGAGCCAAATGCCGGATGGTACCATCTGCTTGATTTTGGAGGGCGTAATGAGTGTCTCTGAAAACGTTTCCATCTCTCTGTTTCGTTTGTTTGCGCCAAAAGTAATATGTTTTTATGGAAATTGATGCTTATTTGTTGATTATTTCGACCAATAGATACAAAGAGTGCTTGAAAAGGTTGCTTCGGAAAACAGTAATGGCATTACTTTTGCACCCGGATTGAAAACGGAAGACAAAACAGTAAGGAATATGAAACATTTCAGTAGAATTCTGATGACGGTATGCATGGTTATCGCAGGTGTGCCGATGCCCGCGCAGACGGTGCTGTCCCTTGAGGAGTGCAGGAGAATGGCTCTTGAGAACAACGCCCAGTCCAAGATGGCCAAGGAGAAGGTTGCTGCGGCAGAGTATGACAGCAAGACGGCTTTTGCCAACTATCTGCCCAAGGTGTCAGCTTTGGGATTGTACCTGCATAACAGCGATAACCTCAACCTTGCGGGCGAAGACCAGAGGAACACTCTGTCAGGAATGGGTTCGGCATTGACATCGGGTGTGCAGAACGCCCTCATGACTGACCCCGCTTTCCTCTCATTGTACATGAGTGACGCTACGGTAAAGAATACTGTGAATTATCTGGTCCAGAAGATGGACGCTGCCGATGTGGAGGGGTCGCTCAACAGTATTGGCCGGGAACTGTCGGACAATCTGACAGTTGACATACAGAATGTCTATGTGGGTGCCATCACGGTGGAGGAACCTCTATATGCGGGCGGTAAGATACGCGCATATAATAAGGTGACCGCATACGCTAAGGAACTGGCTGAGACTCAGCTGAACGGTGAGGACCAGAAAGTGCTGGTGACAGTGGATGAGGCCTACTGGCAGATTGTGTCGGTGGCCAACAAACTGCGTCTGACCGACCAGTACGTGGAGCTGCTCCGCCAGATGGACAGGAACGTGGAGATCATGAAACAGGAGGGCGTGGCCACAGCATCGGACCAGCTCTCCGTCCGGGTCAGGCTGAATGAGGCCGAGATGAGTCAGATCAAGGCCAGGAATGGTCTGGCACTCTCCAAGATGCTGCTCTGCCAGCTGTGCGGAATGCCGATAGACTCCGAAATAACCCTGAAGGATGAGATGAACGGGACTTTGGACATTCCGGCCGATGAGGTGACTTACACACAGGAGGAACTCTATGAGAACCGTCCCGAGCTCAAGAGTCTGCAGCTCGCTGTGAACATGTATGACATGAAATCCAGGATAGTTCTGGCCGATTATCTGCCTGCCGTGGCTTTGATGGGCAACTATCTGGTGACCAACCCGTCGGCACATGACGGTCTGGCCAATGACTTCCACGGGATGTGGAACGTGGGCGTGGTGGCCAGGATCCCGGTGTTCCATTTCGGAGAGGGTGCTAACAAGTACCGCAGGGCAAAGTCGGATGTCCTGCTCACACAGTACCAGTTGGAGGATGCACGCGGCAAGGTGTCGCTGCAGGTCAGCCAGTACGAGAAGAAGATTGCCGAGGCTGATTCACGGCTGGAGATGGCGCTCAAGAATATGGAGAACGCCGAGGAGAACCTGCGTGTGGCCAACATAGGATTCAAGGAGGGGGTGGTTGAGTCGTCGCTTGTGCTCGCCGCCCAGACCGCCTGGCTCAAGGCGCACTCCGAGGAGATTGACGCCCGGATTGACCGGATAATGGCAACGGTTTATCTGCGTCAGGCTGTCGGCCAGCTTAAATAATTGAACGGTAAAAATATAAGGATATGGACAACAAGACACAGAAAATGAACATTGTGCTGTCACTGACAGCATTCGCAGCGGTAATCGTGATCGTATGCGCGGTGGGTATATATACATTCAACCATCGTGATGCGGAGATTGTCCAGGGACAGGCTGAGGTGAGCGAGTACCGCGTGTCCAGCAAGGTTCCCGGACGAATCCTGAGAATCCTGGTGGAGGAGGGACAGCAGGTGAAAGCCGGCGATACACTGGCCATTCTTGACACTCCTGATATCAACGCCAAGCAGGCTCAGGCTGAGGCTGTTCTCAGTGCTGCAACCGCTCAGAACGCTAAGGCGCAGAAAGGTGCCCGTGAGGAGCAGATCCAGGGCGCGTATGAGCTCTGGCAGAAAGCCAAGGCCGGTCTGGATATCTATGAGAAATCCTACCGTCGCGTGGAGAACCTTTTCAATGAGGGTGTGGTCAGTGAGCAGAAACGTGATGAGGCCAAGGCACAGTATGATGCCGCGGCAGCAACCGAGAGGGCTGCCAAATCACAATACGACATGGCTGTGAACGGAGCCGAGAAGGAGGTCAGGGAGATGGCTGCCGCCCAGATGCGTCAGGCGGAGGGCGTGGTGGCCGAGGTGAACTCGTATATCGAGGAGACGGTCCTGACGGCATCGATGGACGGTGAGGTGAGTGAGATTTTCCCTATGGTCGGTGAACTGGTGGGAACGGGTGCTCCAATAATGAATATTGCCGTCACAAGTAACATGTGGGTGACGTTCAATGTCCGCGAGGACCTGCTTCAGGACCTCACTATGGGTGCCGTGCGTGACGCATACATCCCGGCATTGGACAAAACGGTCCCGGTCAAGGTCACCTATATGCGCGACCTCGGGTCATACGCCGCATGGAAAGCCACGAAGGTTAACGGCCAGTATGACCTGAAGACATTCGAGGTCCGTGCCGTACCGCAGGAGAAGGTTGAGAACCTGCGACCCGGCATGACTGTTATCATTGACAGGTAATAAGTTTTGTCCCTATGTCTATGAATTCAGGATTCTGGGCAATAGTCAGGCGCGAGTCTGCACGTATGCTCTCGCGTCCGCTGTACGGGCTGAGCATGGTTTGCGCCCCTCTGTTCTGCTTTATATTCTTCACGACCCTGATGCGTGAGGGGCTCCCTGAGAGTCTTCCCGCCGGTGTGGTCGATGAGGACAACTCTACGGTCTCGAGGTCAATACTGCGCAATCTGGACTCCTATCAGCAGACTGAAATAATCAGGCAGTACGCTAACTTTGCGGAAGCCCGCGAGGCTATGCAGAGGAATGAGATTTACGGGTTCTTCTATATACCCAAGGGTACGGAGCTGAAGGCGTCAAGCCAGCAGCAGCCTGTGATATCCATCTATACCAACGCCACATACCTTATTCCCTCATCGCTGCTCTATCGCGACATGAAGACCATGGCGGTTATGGCGGCGGCTGCGGCGGGACGTGAGGTGCTGTTCGCCAAGGGTGCCAATATGGATCAGGCTATGGGGTTCCTGCAGCCCATAAGGATGGACATGCATGCCCTGGGTAATCCTTGGCTCAATTACAATGTCTATCTGAGCAATACCATGTTACCTGCGGTGCTGGTGCTTATGGTGCTTATGGTGACCTGTTTCAGCATCCACACCGAACTCAAGGACGGCACGGCGGGGGAGTGGCTGGCTATGGCCGATGACAATATTCTCAAGGCAGTGAGCGCCAAGCTGTTCCCGCAGACTATGCTGTTCCTGCTGATGGCGCTCATCTATATTGTGCTGCTCTACGGATACCTGGAGTTCCCGGCGCACAACGGTTTCTGGCCTATGATGCTGGCTGCAGGGCTGCTTATCCTGGCGTCACAGGGATTCGCGGTGTTCATAGCATCGGCCATACCCTCTCTGCGCTGGTCACTCAGCCTGTGCACGCTGTGGGGCGTGCTCTCCATACCTATCAGCGGATTCTCGTTTCCGGTCATGGGAATGCCTGAGGCACTTCAGGCCATGTCATACATGTTTCCGCTCCGGTACTATTTCCTGATATATGTGGATCAGGCCCTGAACGGAATACCCATGGTCTTTTCGGCCTGGTTCTATACTGCCCTGATAGTGTTCCTCATACTTCCGCTTGTCGATATAAGCCTGCTGCGCAAGGCGGCTCACGAATATACCTATCTACCTTAAAATTAAAAATGTATGTGGATAAAAAACCTGCTTGACGTGTGTGGGAAGGAGCTCCGCAAGACGGTGTCCGATGTGGGGGTGCTGGTGTTCTTCATCGTGGTGCCGCTGCTGTACCCGCTGCTGTATGCCTATCTGTATGGCCGTGAAGTGGTACGCGAGGTTCCTGTGGTGGCTGTGGATGACTGCCGCAGTACCACGAGCCGTGAATTCCTGCGCAAGAGCGATGCCACCCCTGACCTCAAGATAATATCCTACTGTTCCGATATGGAGGAGGCCCGCAACCTGCTCCACAGGCACAAGGCGTACGGCGTGATTTACATCCCTCCTGAACTGGACCGCACGCTTGAAGAGGGCCGTCAGGCAACCATTAACCTGTATTGCGACATGAGCGGCCTGCTCTACTACAAGGCCATGCTGAGCGGCTGTACGATGGTCTCGCTTGAGATGAACCGCGATATCCAGATGGTCCGGCTCTCCGGTATGTCGGACCGGGAGAAGGAGGTCATGACAATGCCTATCGGGAACGAGTATGTGACCATGTTCAATCCCACAAACGGTTTCCAGGGGTTCCTTATCCCTGCCGTGCTTATTCTGGTGCTCCAGCAGACTCTGGTGCTTGGCGTTGCCATGATGGCAGGCACTGAACATGAGCGCCGCCGCAGGGGAGAGCTGGTGCTGGGTGAGGAGTACTCCAATCCCATAACCGTGCTGGGAGGCAAGGGACTTGCCTATCTGCTGGTGTATGGATTTACTGCGACATACGTGCTGTGTGTGGTTCCGTGGCTCTTCCACATGCCCCAGTTGTGGAAACTTCCCACGCTGGTGGCTTTCATTGTCCCGTTCCTGCTGGCAAGCATTTTCTTCGCCATCAGCATATCGTTCTTTGTCAGGGACAGGGAATCCTGCTTCCTTCTGTTCGTGTTCGTGTCAGTCCCGCTTATCTTCATGAGCGGTATCTCCTGGCCTACATCCAACATGCCTGCTTTCTGGAAAGTGTTTGCACAGATATTTCCCTCTACTCAGGGTGTGAACGGCTTTGCCCGCATCAATACTTCGGGAGCGCTCCTGCAGGATGTACGTTATGAGCTGATTGCGCTATGGATACAGGCCGCCGCCTATTTCATGACCTCACTGTTCATATACGAGCGTCTGTACAGATCGGACAAGATGCCTGGTGTGGAGTTCGTGCTGGCCATGCGTGCCCGTGCCCGCCGTAATGTCCGGGTTGCCGTACGTGATATCAGGAACGATATAGAGGAGGCTGCTGAGAGAATACTCGAGCACAGGAAGAAATGACAGGTCCTCGGAATATGTCTTGATTTGTTCCGTGAAAACCGTGGAAACAGTTCAAAACATATTCTCAATTCATTAGGGTTGAGAACTTGCCGGTTACAGTCTCTGAGTAGGTGGAGGAGACAGGGATGTGCGGAGCGGCAGGATAGGTGAGCTCCGCAAAGAGTCCGTCCTTGTCTCTCTGGATGGCCCTTACCTTGCGCAGGTTCACATAATAGGAGCGGTGGCAACGGACTATGTTGTTTGACTCGCAGATCTGTTCTATCCCCCTCATGGAGTTACGCAGCGGGAAGCGTACCAGCCTGTCATTGTTCAGATAGAAAATATTCACGTAGTTGTCCGATGCTTCCACATAGAGGATGGCATTGGCTGTGACGGCCAGTTTGAGGGCTTTCTTGTCGTCTAAGAAAGGCAGGGTGCTGTCCTCGCGGCCTATCTGTCCGGTAGCATACCTTTCAATTGTAATCATGTTCCTGGCAATGGTGTTGTCCCGGTCCTTCAGTTCCGAAAACAGCGCCACTATGACGTATGGGAAGAGCAGTATGGAGAAGGTGACCACAAACATCTTGGGAAGCAGTTCAGTGTAGGGCATGGCCCGTTTGTCCATAAGCCAGACGAACAGGGCGCAGAACATGGTTATGGCCAGTCCCTCCATAAGTTCCCAGATGATGAACCCTGTATAGTTTATCTGATGCTTGCTCCTTACGAGCAGCATGGACAGGCGGCTTATCAGCGCCACTACAAGTTCAATCGATGCCATTATGGCCGCTCTGAAGGCAAGCTGGTCCTGGCTTACCTGCATGAAGTCATCCAGATGGTAAGGCTTGGCTCCTATGAGGAAGAAGAAGGCATACATGGGTATGAGCAGGATGTAACAAGCCAGTATGTTACCTTTGAAATATGAGTCGGGAATCTTGTGCATGATTAATGTTCTTTACAGTTCCGGATGCAAATATAGGGGTAAAATTTGGTCCCTATATCAGTGGGGTGAAATTTATTTCATTCAGATTTCACCCCTGAATAATCATTTTCACCCCTGAATATCGGTTTTAGTCACTCTGTAGGCGTATATATCCCTTTTATTTTCACCCATCGGAATGTTGGTATATCTTTGTGGCGAAAAAATAGGAAATTAAACGGAAACAAATATGACTACCATCTGTTCTTTTGACTGCAACCAGTCGGCGCTGAAGTCACTGATAGGTGACAGGAAGCCTGTTGCTCCTGTTGAGGGGGTGTGGATGAATGTTTCGGCCAAGGTGTTTGAGGACCAGGTCCGCAAGCTGGCATACGGCCTTATGGTAAAGGATTTCCGCAGAGGTGAAACAGTCGTTTTCACCGGATGCACCGATGAGATGAAGACCTTCATCGGTGCGGCTTGCAGGCTGGCGCATCTGAATGCCGGGTTCTCCGCCTGTACCGATGGCAATAATACCGTTCCTGTATCGGAGCTCGACTACCTTATGTCTATAGGCGGTACATGGTCCCGTAAGTATAAGTCTTCGGTTGACCGCACAATGGCAAGGCTTATCCTGGGTTGCTGAGCTTCATTCCCGGATTCTACATAACATCGGGGGTGTTCCGTTTTCAAGGCGGAGCGCTCCCGATGCTTTTACGGGTTCTTTGCTTATATTTGCAGTGCAGATTCAATTCTGTTGGAATAATGAATGACGTGAAACGAAAATCCCTCTTTCCGGTCATAGCGCTGGCTGTAACGGTGCTTGTGCTTTTTTTCCTTAACCTCAGTCTGGGCACTGTGCATATTCCGTTGAGGGATGTGCTGGCATCGCTCACAGGCGAAGGGGCAAGCCGTGAGAGCTGGGACTTCATAATAAGGGAATCCCGTCTGCCGTCGGCTGTTACTGCCCTTCTGGCGGGTGCATCGCTGGCAGCCTCGGGTCTGATGCTCCAGACTGCATTCCGTAATCCGCTGGCAGGCCCTGACATATTGGGTATTAACGGCGGAGCCGGTCTGGGTGTGGCGCTTGTGATGCTTCTTTTCGGCGGAAATCTCACCATGGGCAATCTTACATTGGGCGGATCGGTATCGGTGATTATCGGTGCTTTTGCAGGTGCATTGGCTGTGACTACACTGGTACTGTTCCTCTCATCCAGGCTCAGGAACCCGGTTATGCTGCTTATTGTGGGTGTGATGGTGAGTTACCTGGCATCGGCCCTGATATCACTGCTGAATTTTTTCTCTACTGCCGAAGGCGTGCACTCCTATACTATGTGGGGTATGGGCAATTTCGGAGGTGTGTCAATGGGACAGATTCCTGTCTATTGTACAGTATCGGCTGTAGGACTGTTTATTGCGGTCTCGCTCATCAAGCCCCTGAACGCATTGCTTCTGGGTGATATGTATGCCGAGAATCTGGGAGTCAACATAATCCGTACACGTAACTGGCTGCTGCTCTCCACCAGCCTTCTGGTTGCCATCACGACAGCTTTCTGCGGTCCGATATCATTCATCGGTCTGGCAGTTCCTCACATAGGGCGTCTGCTGCTGGTGTCAAGTAACCATCGCAGCCTTATGCCGGTTACAATCCTGACCGGTTCGGTGATTGCCTTGCTGTGCAACGTGCTAAGCTCAATTCCGGGCAACCGCGGACTGATACCGCTGAATGCCATAACACCGGCCATCGGTGCGCCTGTGATACTCTATGTGTTGTTCAGGAACTCGTCCGGATACGAAAGATGATCACTCCTGCAGCGGATGGTAGAAAAACCGGCCACTGCTCATTTCAGGGTGGAATATGGATATGAATTCACCGAGCAGCATCTCGGGATGGAATGAAGTGAGTTCAAAGTAAGGTACCTCATTGACGTTGCACACCCAGATGTTACGCTCCCTGAACGGCTTGAATGATGCGTATGACTTGAAATCGGATTCAAGCAGGCTGTATGTGAGCGGGATGGAACTGCTGTTCTTGAGTAGCCATACATCCGCATCCTGAGCCTTCTCAAACACGGTCTCGAATGACAGGGGCACCGATCCGCTGCTGCTGTTGTCACCGAACACGTATTCCGCTCCGGCATCGGCTATCATGCGGCCTATGGTACTGCCTCCTCCGGCTACGTACCAGGCAGATCCGCTTCGGGTGTCGAGCATCACCTTGGGACGGGAGACTGTGCCGGCGGCTAAATCCTTAAGGGTATTGTAATCAGTGCTTACCTTGTCGTATAGTGAGTCGGCCTTTGCGGCTGCCCCGAACAGACGGCCGTAGAAACGTATCCACTCGGCACGTGACAGGGGTGATGTCTCCATGTAATCGGCGCACTCCAGCAGGGGAATGCCTAATTTCTCGAGCTGTCCGTATCCCGTCTGTTCAAACGGTGATACCATTATCGCATCGGGGTGCAGCTCCATGATTTTCTCTATTGTAGGATACATGCTGTTGCCGCAGTCGGCTATGACACCGCTCTCCAGTCGGGCGCGTATCAGGGAGTCCGATATATACTCCGGCTCGCAGACTCCGGCAATGCAGTCCTGGACCCCTATCTCTACCATAAGGCGGGCCAGGCTGTTGGTCATTACAACCACGCGTTTCAGGGGTATGTGTACGGTGTTGCCGGCACGGTTGAACTTATAATCGGTATCTAATGAATCTGTAAATGTATAAGTGTGCAGGAGCGTGCCCTTTTTCCAGGGATTGGCTATGCGCACATGATAGCTGTGGGCGGTTTCCTGAACCGTAATATGGCTGGCCAGTTCCATTATGCCGCCATCGGCCTGGAACCGGACACCTCCATTGCATGAGCAAATCAGGGCTGCGGTCAGCAATGTGACAGATGCTTTTTTCATTCTGGTTGCCGGTTGAGATTATAAATGGCCGAGACCTCGGTCGAGAGCTCTCCTGTCGTGGCGTTGGAACCTATCACTCCGTTCTGTATCTTTATGAAGTCTATACCCGGAAGACAGGCAGGTGTGCCGTCCGGATTTACCGCCCAGTCTATGTCAAAGGCCGAATTCTCGGGGCTGTTCGGCAAATTGTCCGCATAACCGTAACCGAATGATGACATAACGTAAATATTGTTTTCGATGGTTACGTTGTCCGGTAACAGTGTGGCGGTGAATGACAGGTAACCGTCATCATACCACTGCGGAAAATAGGGCTGGCTGTGGAACTGGTTGTGAGGTATGCTGCCGTTCTTTCCGTCCGATCCTTTCCATGGCGAGTCTCCGCTGTCGGCGGCGGGTCTGGTGTAGCTTATCGTATAGTCGGGGGTGGCTCTGCCTTCCTTCTGTTCAGACCCCCATATCTCATACCATGGGTCATCGGGCACTCCGTTACCATTGGTATCGGCGCTTACCCAGACGACACCCGGCTCCGCATTGCCGTCATAGGCGTTGCCGTCTATCCTGAAATCGGGGCCTTCCCGATTCATTACAGGGGCGTTGAAACCGGCGGTTATGTATCCCCCGAATGCTCCGAGGGTTATCATGCTGCCTGACTGCAGGGCTTCCAGACATTTGGCTGCCATACTTGCGGCATCATCGCCCGGCTCATACATGGGCAGCAGGTTCACGAACTGACCTGGGGCAGGCTTATACTCGAACACGCGGTCTATATCGCCTATTGTCTCCGGCTTGCCCTGATACTGTGTCAGTGTGACCTTCTCATCGCAGAACTCCACTGTGTTGGGATTGATTCCGATGCCCTGCACCCGGTAGAGAAGGCGTCCTTCGGGGCTGAAGCAGAGTAGTGAGCCGGGAGTGACATAGTCCAGAGCGTCACACACATACACCTTGCGGGTGACGGGTTCCACCTTAATTGAATATGGGCACTCCACCCGGGTGCCGTCCGTAATGAAATCCGGGTCCAGGATATGTCCGGAAGCCAGGTCCAGGACCTGTATAGTGCCTCCTGCACCGTAACCGTAGAACCAGGCGCGTCCATCAGCTATATCCATGTCTATGATCGGTATGTCGTATGTGGCGGTCACCTCATCGGTCTGTGTGTCAATGCGGTGCAGGCGGCTGTCGTAATCCATTGCGCCGTAGTCGAAAATGCCTCTTGACACCACATAAACACCGGTACCATCGGCGTATATGTTGCCCGGATTTGAGCGTACCGTTATACGCTTCACCTCAGTGAATGTGTCCAGGTCTATTACGGATACGGTGTTGTCAGGGTTCCGGGTATCCAGTCCCCCGGAATTTGATACATAGAGCTTTCCGCCGGCACAGCATATCCCGTCCGGGTTACGCCCTACCTGTACGGTGGCATCGGCCAGCATGGTCAGGGTGTCTATTCGCGTGACAGTACCGTCAAAACAGCACGCATATACAAACCTGCCGGAGGCGGTCATGCGTCGGGGCTGTGACGCGCGTCCTTCACGGCTCAAGGGAATCTGCTTGAGTGAACGGCAGGTGGATGCTTCCAGAATCTCTATCGTGCTGGATTCCGAGACAGCTATGTACAGGCGGCTTCCGTACAGGAGCAGGTCATTGGCGGTATCGCCTATGCGCCGTCCGTTCACCTTCCCGAACGCATCGTAGGAACGGCCTGTGGCGGAGTTCCACGAGTCAGGCTGCCCTGTGGTGAAGTCAATCCACGAGAGTGTGCTGTTGTTCTGGTTGAAAAGGCCTTCGGAAAGAACATATACCCCTGTGTGAGAGCCGTCGGCTATCACCTGGCTCTGTTCAAGCAATACCGGCTCCGGGTCACATGCCAGTGTGAGGAGCAGTATGGGCAGTATTCCGGGGACAGCTTTTTTCATAGTTCAACTGTGGCGGCAAGACGGAACTGGCGGCCGGGCATAGGGTAGTTGCGTACCAGCTCGTAGCGCTTGTCCGTCAGGTTAATGCATTCAGCGCGCAAAGATAGCACACATTTTTTCATCCTGAAAGTCCTCCAGAGTGAACAGCCAAGTTCGTAATAGGATGGCATCCGGTACTCAGGACCGTTATAGCCGTTACAAAAGTATTCTCCGCTGTAGAACAGGTTGAAGCTTGCGTCAGCAATCGGAGTCTCGATCCATGTTACAGCCGATGCCGCATGTCTCGGGGTATATGGAAGCTGGTGGTTCCAGGTGGAGCTCCCGCTGTCCGATTTGTCCATCGAGCGCTGGTAGGTGTACGAGACCAGCAGGGCAGAGCATGTCACACCCTCCTTCATGCGGAGTTCCAGGCCGGTTTCCAGCCCGTGGGTCGTGACCTGGCCTATGTTCTTCATCATCCATACTGCGGTGTTCTTGCCGGGAACAGCCATGATGCGGTCCTTGACGCTGCTGTTGTAGGCATCGGCATATACCGAATAATAAATGCCTCCGGTTTCATTCCCGACCACTATTCCTGCCGATGTGACCGATGCCTGCTCGGGCCGCAGGTCACGCCGTCCTATCTGCTCAAAGTAGAGGTCGTTGAAGGTGGGCAGGCGGAAAGTGTTGCTCAGTGATGCCCTCAGGTGCAGTCCGGCGGCTGGCCAGACCGTCCAGTTAAGGCCCGCAGCGGGAGAGATGTGGCTGTAGCTCCCGGCTGCCTCACGTAGTCTGGTCTTCTCCTTGGTCACCACATGGTTGAGACGGCCTGTGAGCGTGAGTCGTCCGGATGCGTATTTCAGGGCGGCGGTGCTGTTCAGTGTGTATCGGGTGGGGCGGGCCTGTTCCGCACCGTTGCCGTCAAGCCCGGACATGCGGCCGTCCATGCCCACTGATGCGGAGAGCATGTCGGCTATGCGATATAGCATTACGCCTGAGAGATAACCCTCCTGCTCAGTGTAGCGGTTGTCGGTCTTTCCGGCCGAATTACTCACCTTGGGGTCAAGATAGCGGGTATAGGTTATCCCGTATTTTGCGCTGTATCTCAATGTAAGCCGGTTGCTGACAGGTGCTGTGAGTGTGGATTGCACAAATCCGTTTCTGTTCAGTAGCCGTTCGCGGGCGGCATAGTCATTGTAGAGTATGTTGGCGGGAAGCCCTTGTTCCGACTGGAACCAGTATGCCCGTGTAGTAAGGCTTGAGTTCTGACCAATATCGCTGAACAGCGCTCCCTCTACCCGCAGACGTTCCACATCGGAATTCTCCCTGCGCATACTGCGTGAATCCGCTCCATTGTCCTGTATGTAAGGGTAAGCTCCATCCGTCTTGAGCCATTCGGCCTGCATTGACAGGGTGTTGCGGTCCCCTGCCTTGAAATCGCAACCGGCTTGGGTGGACAGGGTGCTGAAACTGCCGTATCCGGTTCCGGTATGACCGCGGGCTTTCCTGCCATTCAGTTCGGGACGGCCCGTATTGAGGCTTATCACCGTAGCCTGTGCCGCAAGTGCCGCCGGTTGGAGAAGGTCGTTGTCCGGGCCGCTTACCATACGGACTGACTCAGCCTGTGAGCCGGAGAACCTGCCCAGGTCTATCTGGCCGGTCTGGTTATCGGTAATGATGACCCCGTCATACGCAACGGCTGTGTGGGATGCGCCTAAGCCCCGGACCGATACGGTCTTGAGTCCGCCCACACCTCCGTAATCCTTCACGGTGGCACCGCTGAAATACTTCAGCACATCCGATACCTGAAGTGTTCCTGTGGCCTGCATCAGTCGGGTGTCGGCTTTCCTCGCGGTGGATACGGAGTTCGGGTTCGAAGTGCGGTCACCTGTGATGGTGACCTCCTGAATGGCTTCTGAACGGATAGTGTCAGATAAAACCTGACCCTGTGCCTCCAACTGGAAACACAGGGTGCAGGTTGCTGTCAAACAAGTTATTATCTTCAAATCAAAAGCCATTCTCTTTCATTACTCTGTCACTGTGAGCTGGTCAAGGCAGAAGTATGAGGGAGTGTTCATTCCATACGTGCCGTTGTCGGTCGATGACAGGACGAATGTGATGCGGGTTACAAGTCCGAGCTTCTTTAAATCGACATTCTGCCAGCTATTGACAATATTCTTGCCGTCGGCGAGCAGGAATTCCACCTTGCCGGTCTCCTTCTCACCGTTGTAACCGGTGATTGTGAGCGTGAACCTGTCCTTGTCGGTCCACTCCTTGACCATAGCGTACTGGCCGTTCCCGTCATCGTGGTTCTTTATGGCCTGGTATGCGTATGTGCTGTTGGTCACATAGCACTCCTTGGCATTGTAGGCCTTGCCGTCCTTGAATGATATCTCGGCCAGCAAGCCGCCGTAAGCTGCACCGCCTGTGTTTGCAGTAAAGTATGCGTTTGTTTTGACACCCTTGCCGGTTATGGCCGAGAGGTTCGTGTAGCCGGGAGTTGTGACATCAGTACCGTTAGTGTAGGTGAATCCTTCACCGAAACCCCAGTCACCGAATGAGTGTGTAAGGACAAACGGGTCTATACTTATGTCCTGACGGAAGTAGTAGCCGGACGGATTTGACTGGTCTGTACCAAGAAATACATAGTCAGCCTTATCTACGCTCATGGACAGGGTGTATGATTTTACGTCATCGTCCTTGTCACAGGACACAGAAATAAAGCCCATAGTGAGGGCTACCAAAGCAAATGATAATACTTTCTTCATTGTAGTATTTTTAAAGTTACTGAATCCCGGCAGTATTGTCGTAACAACTGGATGTACCGGCTGGTCCGACTCCCCAAAAATGTCCTGCAGGTCTTCTGACTTACCCCGGTCTGTCCGCCTTCCCACCCGCAGAGGGGCAGTGGCACTTGTGGTGATGGACATTCCTGTTTTGAGGGTTTACAGCAGCGGGTCTGTTCAGGATTCTCACCTGATTCCCTTTTAATCCTCCACTCTGAATGAGTATCGGAACAAGACATTGCAAAATTAGTGAATAAAACAGAATCTCTCCTTTTTTTTGCCGCTTTTTTTAGAATCAACAGATTCTTAATGCAGGAAAGTCTTCAGAATTCCTCATCCAGCACGTATGGCGTGCCGGAAGCCGTTATTCCTGCACCGCTGATGCTGAACCGGCGGCTGTAGGAGTTGTTGTAGAACTCCACGCGGGCGTTGCCCTCCTCATCCGTTATCACGTTGGGGTTCCAGTAAAGCGTGCGGCGGTAGTCCACATCGCCGATGACAGGTCCTGTGGGATAGGCGGGACCGTAGAACTCAACCGGCTCGGAGAATCCCCGGACCATTGTGGTCCTGTCACTCAGGTTCCTCAGATCCTTCCTTGTGGGAAGCTCATGCTCCTCCTTAAGCTGCACGTCAATCAGGAAATATTTCTGGATCCTATTGCGGGGGCCTCCTTCCGGGTTCAAATCCAGCATGTCCATGAAATAATTGGTGTCCATCTGATGCCTTTTCTTTTCATTCAGCAGAGGGACAAGAGGATAGATATGCGGCTTGGTCATTGGCTCGTCATATACCAGGACACTCCGTATGGACATCATGTCCAGTGTGTAAGGGTCCTCGATGATGGCGTCGTTCGGGACTTTATCCCTGTAATGGACATAAAAGAAGGGCGGGAAATAGAAATCATACCCAAGCCTTCTGAGATACCCGAACAGGTTTGTTGTATATTCCCCCTTGTCAAGTTCCTGAAAGGCCGCCTGCTCCACGTTCCATGCCTTGAAAGTGTCATAGTCAATGAATTGCCGCTTGCCTATTATGTCCACCTCGTCCAACAGGATGCCCTCATCGATGTCTATTACTGTGGCCAGGGTGTCTTCGGGCTGTCCGGTGTCGGACACGCCGGTATTGGCTGACCTCCTTGACTTATGGCTGTCCTGGAATTTCTCCAGTTCGCTTATGGCCCGGGGTTCGGGAACGCCTGTATAGTCAAGCTTTATCCTGGTGTCTGTCTCGTACTTCACCTTGCCGTTACGCTTGCGTGAGGTCAGTTTTATGGACATGCGTGCCCAGTTGTAGAAATCGGTCAGGTCAAACCCGAAGTATCCGGTGGAGTCCGTGGTGTACTGGAATGACTCGAACGCGGTCTTGTCGTCATACGGGGTGACGGTGGCCAGTACGTTGATGTCCGGCACCGGTTTATATTTCGAGAACGAGAGTACCTGCCCGTTCACGTTCAGGCTGTCCTCAACCCTGTAGCGCTCACGGAACCCTGTCTGTCCGGTCATGACCTTCCACTCGTAACGCTCCCAGCCCTGCACCAGAGTAAGCAGGTCCAGAGCCGCCCGGTGTATGCTGTCATCGCTCTCCATGTAGTAGTCCGGGTTGTGGATATATCCGCGCAGGTCCGACGAGAGCAGGAGGTTGGACATGAGGTTGTCCACACTGCCCGTGCCGTAGTCCGCCGCATCCCTCACGGAAAGGCAGAAACGGTCCCTGAGCGGGGTGCCGTCCTGTCCGGTGAGCCTCATGCGTAGCACCTCACGCGAGAAGGGGCTGCGGCTCATGCTGTCGGTAAGGATCTCAATGGACGGAGGGGTGAACTCCGTGTTGTTGTGGAAGAAACTGCGGGATGACAGTATCTCGCCCTTCTTGCTGTAAAGCGTTATGCGGCACACGCCTATAGGCCATTGGGAGGCGTCCATGTCCGTGCTGACGCTTTCCTGTCCCTTCACCTTCTCAAAGTGTATCAGCTCCCCGCGGCAGGTAACAGATATTCCCAGCTCGTCCTCGTTGCGGTCCCCGGTGCGGTATATGTCGGCCCGGATGCTGGTGTCATCCACTATGTTGAGCAGCATGGAGTAGCCGCTCTTGAGGGCTGACGGCAGGCGCACCCTTCGGCTTTTCCCAGACTCGTCGGTGAACAGTACCGTCTGGGCAATCGTGCCTGAGGGTGTGGTCAGGAACGAGCCCATCCCTTCATGCAAGGTTACCGCCTCACCTGCATCGTCCGGCAGAGTGAGCGTTCCTGACAGGGGGAGGCCTGAGGCGTCGGTAGCCTTGAAGGCCACATTGCCCGGTAGTCCGCGCACCAGGCTGCCACCTTCCGGATAGAAGGCCACGTTTATGTTACGGTTCCCGTTATCATCCTCCACGCGTATGGATTCCAGTTCCAGAGCGGCTTTCTTGGGCTTGGATATAGTGCCTGAACTGAAATCGCCGTCCTTTTTTGGTTTGGACAGGACGGGAAGCACCCTGGAAAAGAATGAATCCGTATTGAAGTCAAACATGTTCTGCGTGTAGGCCCTGATTTCATAAAACCCGCTCGGATAGCTCTGCATACCCTTGAGCGCACGGGACTGTGAAGTGGATTCGTCAATGAGGGGAAAAGCTCCGTCACACTGCCCGGCCACAATCTTAAGCTTATGCTGTTTCAGCACCACGCCGTTAGGGGAGAGCAGTTCCACATACAGCACCTTGCTCGGGGCGCGCTTAAGGGTGGTGGCATGTGTTACGAACGCCTTGAACCATATCACCTCACCCTGGAAATAGGCCGTGTTGTCAAACTGCAGATAGACCTTCTCCTGAGGGAATTCGCTGTTGAACTGGTGGATGTTACCTGCAAGAAGCATGAGCGTATCATCGGCCGCACTGACAGCAGGAACCGTCCCCGCCGCCAGCAGCATGGCCATTGCCGATATTATGATACGTCTGTGCATACTACAGTGTAAGTGTTTAAATGATAGAGTGAAACCCGGCTGTAAATATAGACAAAAAAATGTTATTTGAATATTACCTCAAAAATATCTTCAGGCAGTTTTTTCTTAACGTGTGATTTTATACTGGTAGCGGTGGAGTAACTTTTGTCTCTTAATAAACGACCATTTCAGTTGATTCAGAAGTCCTCATCCAGCACATACGGCGTGCCGGAAGCCGTTATACCCGCTCCGGTCACGGTGAAGTTTGTGCTGTAGGAGTTGTTGTAGAACTCCACGCAGGCATTGCCCTCCTCATCCGTTATCACGTTGGGGTTCCAGTATAGCGTGCGGCGGTAGTCCACATCGCCTGTGACAGGTCCTGTGGGATATGCGGGACCGTAGAACTCCACCGGCTCGGAGAACCCCCGTACCATTGTGGTCCTGTCACTCAGGTTCCTTATTTCCTTCTTGGTAGGGAGTTCATGCTCTTCCTTCAGCAGTACATCAATCAGATGATACCGTGATATCTTATGGTTAGGGTCTGCATTCAGATTCATATCATGCATATCAGCATAATAATATGTATCCATTTTATTCTTTTCGTTCAGTAACGGGACGAGAGGATAAATGTGGCTTTTATACATAGGGTCATCATAGACTAGGACACTCCGTATGGACATCATGTCCAGTGTGTACGGATCCTCGGTAATGGCGTCGTTCGGGACTTTGTCCTTGTAATGGACATACCAGAAGATAGGACAGAAGAAATGATACCCAAGCCTGCTGAGATACCCTAACAGATTTGTTGTATATTCACCCTTGTCAAGCTGCAGATACGCCTCCTGCTCCACATTCCATGCCTTGAATGTGTCATAGTCTATGAACTGACGCTTGGCTATTATGTCCACCTCGTCAAGCAGGATTCCCTCGTCCACATCAATCACAGTGGCCAGAGTGTCTTCGGGCTGTATAGCGGCGGATGCATCAGTTTTCACAGGCTTTCTGGACTTGCCGTCCAGTGTCTTCTCATTATCACCTATAGCTCTCGGCTCAGGGATATCTGCATAGTCCAGTTTTATCCTGGTGCTTGTCTCGTACTTCACCTTGCCGTTACGTTTGTGTGAGGTCAGCTTTATGGACATGCGTGCCCAGTTGTAGAAATCACTCAGGTCAAACCCGAAATATCCTGTGGAATCCGTGGTGAACCGGAATGACTCGAACGCCGTCTTGTCATCATACGGGGTGACGGTAGCCATGACGTTGATGTTAGGTACCGGTTCATATTTAGAGAACGAGAGTACCTGCCCGTTCACGTTCAGGCTGTCCTCAACCCGGTATCGTTCACGGAAGCCTGTCTGCCCGGTCATGACCTTCCACTCGTAACGCTCCCAGCCCTGAACCAGAGTAAGCAGGTCCAGCGCCGCCCGGTGGACACTGTCATCGCTCTCCATGTAGTAGTCCGGGTTGTGGATATACCCGCGCAGGTCCGACGAGAGCAGCAGGTTGGACATGAGGTTGTCCACGCTGCCCGTGCCGTAATCCGCGGCATCCCTCACGGACAGGCAGAAACGGTCCCTGAGCGGTGCGCCGTCCTGTCCGGTCAGTTTCATGCGGAGCACCTCACGTGAGAAGGGCCTGCGGCTCAGGCTGTCGGTAATGACCTGTATGGATGGTGGTGTGAACGCCGTGTTGTTATGGAAGAAACTGCGTGAGGAGAGTATCTCTCCCTTCTTGCTGTACAGTGTTATGCGGCACACGCCAATAGGCCAGTCGGAGGCATCCATGTCCGTGCTGACGCTGCCCTGGCCCTTAACCTTCTCAAAATGTATCAGCTCCCCGCGGCAGGTAACAGATATTCCCAGCTCGTCCTCGTTACGGTCCTGGGTGCGGTGTATGTCAGCCCGGATGCTGGTGTCATCCACTATGTTGAGCAGCATGGAATATCCGCTCCTGAGTGCCGACGGCAGGCGTACCCTGCGGCTCCTCCCGGATTCGTCGGTGAACTGTACCGTCCCGGCAATCGCGCCTGATGGTGTGGTCAGGAACGAGCCCATACCTTCATGAACCGTCACGGTCTGGCCGGCTCCATCGGGCAGTGTTAGCGTTCCGGACAGAGGAAGCCCTGAGGCATCGGTAGCCTTGAAGGCCACATTGCCCGGAAGTCCGCGCACCAGACTGCCACCCTCAGGGTAGAACTCCACATTTATGTTGCGGCTCCCGTTTTCGTCCTCCCCGCGTATGGATTCCAGTTCAAGAGCATGCTGTTTAGGCTTTTGAATGGTACCGGAAGCATAGTCGCCATCTTTCTTAGGTTTGGCAAGAACCGGCAGAACGCGTGAGAAGAACGTTTCCTGACCGAAATCAAACATGTTCTGCGTGTAAGCCCTAATCTCATAGAACCCGCTCGGGTAGTTTGTTATACCCTTGAGTGAACGTGACTGTTTGGTGGATTGATCCACAAGCACGAAAGCCCCGTCACACTGTCCGGCCACAATCTTGAGTTTCTGCTGCTCTATCACAATGCCGTTAGGGTTAAGAATATCCACATACAGCACCTTGCTCGGGGCGCGCTTAAGGGTGGTGGCGTGTGTGACGAAAGCCTTGAACCAGATCACCTCACCCTGGAAATAGGCCGTGTTGTCAAACTGCAGATAGACCTTCTCCTGCGGGAACTCGCTGTTGAACTGGTGGATGTTGCCTGCAAGGTGCATCAGTGTGTCATCGACAGCACCTTGTCCACTGGCGGCGGGAGTGATTCCTACAGCCAGCAACACAAATAATGCCCGTATAGCTAACACCCTTTTCATACACAACGGACTGATTCAGTTGCTGTAATCAGTCCGTAAAGTTATGAATAAAAAATAGTATTGTCAATAGTCGCACACCGGACGAATGAGCAGCACCCTTTCCCGAGGAGAAAAAAGATTTGTTGGATAGTGTCCGGACTCAGGTAAGCCTAACCCCATCATCTCCCAAGGCTTATTGTCCTCGCCCATATTACCTGTCCAGTAATACATATTGAAGAAGTCAATGCTGTTCCCGCTTGGGCCGACTATGGTAAACTTTTC
>JAGCDE010000037.1 GCA_017651315.1 Bacteroidaceae bacterium | reverse complement strand
GCCTTCATCATCGATAATCCGCTCTGTATCCTCCTTGTCAAAGAGCAGTCCCCATGAGTTCTTCCTGTCGGCCGGTTTCAGATTTGAGACCTGTCTTAGCAGATTGTAGGCTTTTATAATGTTAACGGTCTCATCGGCCGATGCCTGGTCTATGGCAAACGGCGAAAAGCCCAAAGCATCATGCTCGCCGAACGCATACATCGCCCTCACTCCGCAATCCCCGCCGCATCGGGTCTCGGGGATAAACAGCCTGTTCCTGACAACACCGCCATCCTGCGGACGTGCGGGAATGGCATACCTCCCGGCCCACATCCTGAACCCGGTATCGTAAATGTCGGGAGCAAGGAAATCTATGCTGGGAGCACCGGCATTCCAGAAATCTATAAGATGCGCCAGGGGTCCGGCCGACGGATAGTCACCCGGCTTTCGGCCGCGGCTGTTCATGGCGGCATTCACATACAGCGGCATGTCGTGGATGGAGCGCGCCGCAAGAGCCAGCTGTTCCACATAGCAGGCGTAATGGTAGGCCATGAATTTTTCATCGGCATATTCATCATTACCAAACACCTGCGCCCAGGTGCCTCCTTTCTTTATGCCCAGTTTCTTGAGCAGCACCTCCGGGACCTGGCCGGTGTATGCCTTCTCGGCCAGTCTGGAGTGGTCGCGGGCCGATTCAAGCATACCTATCTCATTCTCTATCTGCATCATGGTGACCACCTCGTGCTGCGGGTCTTTCTGGCCTATGCGTTCCATAAGTGCGCTGAATGCTTTGAGATCGGCCTTAAGTACGTTTTCACTGAAACAACTGGCTATCTCCAGCGGTTTCCCTGTGGCTGTCTCGGCCCTTGGAAAGCGCTTGGTGTCCAGCTTGAACCATTCAGGAGCGTAACATGACATGGAGTTTTTCCATACACCGAACCAGAGGAACACTATCTTAAGGTCCTGGCTCCTTGCCACATCAATAGTGCGGTCTATAAGCGTAAAGTCAAACTTGCCCTCAACAGATTCCATCAGCTCCCAATAAGCGGGCACCAACACAGTGTTCAGCCCTATTGATTTCATGCGTGGCAGGACCTCATCAATATCATTGACCGATGTAGCGGCAGAGTTGCTCAACTCACCACCAAGAATCATGTTCTGAGACACCGCACTTACAACCGGCCATATCAGCGCGACCAGTGCAATCAAGACTTTTTTCATACACTAATTAAATGGTTTCCGTCAAATATACTCAAAAGATAAATCATAAAGCATTCCATTCCAGAATAAATAATACCACTTCATTTCGCCTTCACATACTTCCCGCTGATATGGTCAATGCAAAGTTCCAGCACCAATGCCCGCGGCCCGTTCTTCTGCATGTCATGCTCAATGTCATACCCCCTCAGGGAAGTACTTCTCACCAAGCGCCCGCAATATAACGTCAATCTCTGCCTGGTCCGTAACCTCCCTGATACGCCCGAACACCACACTCATCACATTATTCCACCATTCGCCGGGATTCTTCATTGGCTCCGATAGCATAGTAAAGCACACCTTATCATCCCAACGGATGGCATCCAGTTCATGCCCCTCCTTAGCGCAATGGAACCTATTCCAACAACCTTTGGCAGACCTCATCCGAAGCCAGCTGCTTGAATCTCCTCATCGCTCTGAACTCTTCCATATGATAGCGTGATAATGCCGATGAATATGCTCGGCAAAGATAGCAAAAGAAATTTTTCCGATGCTTTCTTCCGATGCTTCCGCATCCGATGATCATGTCCCACGGGCTGCTATCTACGCACCATCAGCCTTACTGCAAATAGCAGGCTGTTTTTACTTACGGCCAGCATCCCGCCATCCGGTGCGTATAATCTTCTGGACTAATAATTGTCCATTCTACAACAAGCCACAATTTCGCCCCAAACCTCATTGGACTTGTCTTGCCCAGTTCAACACATCAATGTTTCTTTCGTACAGCTCAAATATAAAATATCTCCATTACTTCGCAACTCCAATCAGCCTCTCCTGGCTTAAGAAAGCAACTGGAATCGCCTATAATAAATTCTAACCAAAAATGCGTTAATATCCGTGACATTTTGCGTTAATCACTGTAACAAATGCGTTAATTTCCGTAACATAATGGTAAAATTCACCCCAAAGTCAGAATGTATACTTTTTTGTAGCCCCCAATATCGCCTCATTCAGGAACACATTCCGCCTCAAGCCCCGGGATATCATCCTGAAAGTTGTTCTGCACCATCATTACAGATGTCCTCGCCATAATGCGAGCACTATTTCACTATCACAAAGCATATTACAAAAAATATTTGTCAGGGCCTCACTATTATATTCATCAAAAAATCCGGAAAAAACCAATAGAAGTAAAAACTCAATCCGAGTGTGCATTCGGCGGTTTAAAACCGTACAACTCTCCCACTGTTGCAGAAAAATCAAGTCATTTGATAAGTTTTTACGCATTTACATAATATTTTTACGCATTGAAACCTCCCCTGTCAATCGAGTGAGTAAATTTGCAATGAAAAAAATATACATTTCAATATAGAATAATATCATTGGTAAACATAAAACTTCCGTTCTTCTCAATAAGTCTTTGATACGGAGTCCCCCAAACTGTGCAATACAGTTTGGGGGTTATTTTTAAATACACTATTTTTGCGGCATGAAGATTTGCATCGGTCTCTCTGGCGGAGTTGATTCAAGTGTCGCCGCTTTGCTTCTGAAACAGCAGGGATATGACGTATTCGGCATGTTCATGCAGAACTGGCATGAGACTGAGGGCACACTCCACGGAGAGTGCGAATGGGAAGAGGACAGGATGATTGCCGAAATGGTAGCCCGGAAACTGGACATCCCATTCTATTTCGTTGACCTGAGTAAAGAATATCGGCGGCGGGTGGTTGACTATATGTTCGATGAGTATTCCCGAGGCCGCACCCCCAACCCCGACATACTTTGCAATCGTGAGATAAAATTTGACGCATTCCTTGACGCCGCCCTGAATCATGGTGCAGACCTGGTGGCCACAGGACACTACTGTCGTAAAGAAACCTTTACAACAGAGAGAGAGGGGACTATGTACAGGATTCTTGAAGGGGTTGATCCGAACAAGGACCAGAGTTACTTTCTCTGCCAACTCAACCAACATCAGCTTTCCAAAGCACTTTTTCCGGTAGGACATCTTCTGAAACCGGAAGTGCGCCGCATCGCGGCAGAGGCCGGACTGCCATCCGCCACCAGAAAAGACTCTCAGGGAATATGTTTTGTAGGAAAAGTTGACCTTCCTGAATTTCTCAAACAGAAGCTGAAGAGCACGAAAGGAGATATAATCGAAGTGTATGACCGTTTTTATGCCGATGACCCGCACTATAGGTTCCAGGAGCAGACATTGTCCTCAATTACTGCCGATAACCGTCCGGCCGTGATGATAACCGGATATATAAGTGAGGACAAATGCAGCGGAAAACTCGGCTCGAACAATTATGATGTACGGAAACTGGCTCTACTTGATGACGCCACACTGTCAAAACTGTCTGAACCAGCGGATTACAGCAAGATAAAATTCATCACGGAAACCTACCGGTCCGGACGCAGGCACACTAGGAAGACCCGTTGGAAACAGAATCCGTGGGGAAAGATAATCGGGGAGCATGACGGAGCCCAGTTCTTCACAATCGGACAGCGTCACGGTCTGGACATAGGTGGTCATGACGGTTCACTGTTCGTTATTGCCACAGATATCGGACGCAATATAGTGTATGCCGGAGAGGGGCATACCCATAGAGGACTGTCGCGCAGCTGCCTGCACATAGCTGCGGACCGGATTCACTGGATCAGGCCCGACATGGTCATGACCGATGGGGAGACACGCCGTTATCTGGTCAGGATCCGCTACCGCCAGCCCCTGCAGGATGCCTGGCTCATTATGCGGGCGAGCGGGATGTATATTCTCTTTGATGAGCCCCAAAGGGGAATCACCCCGGGTCAGTTTGCGGTCTGGTACGCATCGGATGGGGAGATGCTCGGTTCAGGAGTGATAGCTTAAGCCTGTCTTGACAACATCCTGTCTATTCCGACCATCAGGCCGTCAAGTTCGGAAATACCACGCATACGGCCATTGAGCGGATAGCCTATATTGTACCTGTCAGAATCAAGGTCATTCAGGATCCTTATCCCATGATCAGGCCGTACAGGTATTCTTGTATCGGATCTGCCCTCTGCCACACGACGCCGCTGTTCACGCATAAGGTTTTCAACGATAGCAGGCATATCCAGACTGCCGTACAGGTGCCCGGATTCATAAAAGCTCTTGTATCCCGTATAACGAGTGTTCCTGAGATGGGCGAAATGTATGCGTTCACCGAATCGGGTCGCCATGAAAGGAAGGTCATTGTCATGCCTGCCCGACAGTGAGCCGGTGCAGAACGTGATACCGTTCCGCAAAGACGGATTGGCCTTTTCCAGCCATTCCATGTCATCGGCGCATCCCATGATACGCGGCATACCGAGAATAGGATATGGAGGGTCGTCAGGATGAATACACAGGTTGACACCAAGCTCCTCACAAACAGGTATCAGGCTGTCAATGAAATATTTAAGATTATTCCTGTATGTATCGCGTCCGATATCCCTGTATCTTGATATGTATTCAAGGAACAGTTTCTCGGGATCACTCACCGAGCCGTCTATCACACCGTTGATAAACCCTTGTGTGACCACAATTATGTTGTAGCTGAGACTTTTCGCCTCATCCGGAGTCATCTTCAAGAAAACCCTCTCCGCCTGTTCGAGATCTTCCGGAGTATAGTCATCGGCAGCATCGGGACGTTTCAGGATAAACACGTCGAACGCCACGAATGTGGGATAGTCAAAACAGAGTCCGATACCGCCTCCTGCCTGAGGGTAGTCCAGAATTGTACGACACCAGTCAAGTACCGGCATAAAGTTATAGCATACAGTGTCTATCCCGCACTCTCCAAGATTCCGTAAAGTCTGTTTGTAATTCTCAATGTGCCTGTCACGCTGCGTACCCGCAGTCTTGATCTCCTCGGACACCGGAACGCTCTCTACAACACTCCAGCGCATACCCTTGGACTCAATCTCATCCCTGAGAGCGATAATCTCCTCCTTAGGCCAGACTTCACCCGTCGGAATATGATGAAGAGCCGTCACAACCCCCTCGATGCCGATCTGTACCAGATGGTCCAGGGTCACGGCATCGGATGGCCCGAACCAGCGCCAGGCTTTTTCCAGTTTCATATTACCTTAAGAAGATATCAGACACCGCTGAAGGAGCTGAATCCACCGTCTATAGGCATCACAATGCCGGTAATGAACGATGCAGCATCAGAGCAAAGGAACTGTACCGCCCCGTTTAACTCGGTTATGTCACCAAAACGGCGCATCGGAGTATGAGCTATTATTTTCCTGCTGCGCTCAGTATATGAACCGTCAGGATTGATAAGCATCGCCTTATTCTGATGACCGATGAAGAAACCGGGCGCGATGGCATTCACGCGTATCTTCTCGCTGAACTTGATTGCCATCTCCTGAGCCATCCAGCGGGTGAAGCCGTCAATGCCGCATTTGGCCACAGTATAACCCATCACACGCGAAAGGGCGCTCATGGCAGCCATCGAGGAGACTGTTATTATGCTTCCGCTGCCTTTTCTGGCCATCGACTCTCCGAATACCAGCGAGGGATAGACCGTGCCGTTCATGTTGATGGCGGTAACCTTCTCGAAATCCTCTATTTTCATGTCAAAGACCGACTTGTCATCCGGAATGGTGGCTCCGGGTACATTTCCACCGGCGCAGTTCACCAGGATATCTATCCCGCCCCACTCATTATCGATAACTTCACGGGTAGCCTTAAGTTTATCGATATCCAGCACATCCGATACGACAGCCATGACTTTACCTCCGCCAATCCTTGACAGTTCGTCGGCCATTGCCTCAGTGTTCTCCTTGTGACGGCCAAGCACGACCACATTCACACCCTGCTCAGCAAGATGCTTCGCAATATTGCCTCCAAGAGTTCCGGCACCACCTGTCACTACAGCGTTCCTTCCGGAAATATCAAACAGATTTCTCATAATTGATTAGTTATTTTCTGATTTTCGAAACAAATTCAATACACTCTCTCACCTTGTTCTCTATGAAAGCGAAGTCCCTGTTGGCTATGACCTCCTTCGGAGTGAGCTGTGAGCCAAGGCCGACACAGGCCACGCCGGCCTTGAACCAGGCTTCAAGACATGAAGGGTCAGGCGATACACCACCTGATGGCATGATTTCAGTCCAGGGGCAAGGGCCCTTTATGGCCTTCACGAATGACGGCCCGCCCACTTCGGCACCTGGAAATATCTTGACTATCTCACAACCGAGCTCCTCAGCGGTATTGATCTCGGTAAGAGTACCGCAACCGGGAATCCAGGCAACCTTGCGTCGGTTGCATATCCTGGCCATGTCAGGGTTGAGACTGGGCGAAACGATGAATCCGGCACCCAACTGTATATAGAGAGCGGCTGTGGAAGGGTCACATACTGAACCCACGCCCATTATCATTTCAGGGCATTCCGTTGCACACCACTTGTTGACCTCGGCAAACACCTCATGGGCATAGTCTCCGCGGTTTGTGAATTCGAATACACGGGCACCGCCCTTATAGCAGGCCTTAACTACATTCCTGACCAGTTCAGGGTCATTGTTGTAGTACAGCGGTACTATTCCTGTGCTTACAAACGTGTTCAGCACCTGTAGTCTCTTGAATCTGCTCATAGCTTTAAATTGTCAGCGGGCGACGCGGCCAGAGGCATCGCCACCCATCAGTTTCTCCACTTCACTTACAGTTACGCGGTTGTAGTCGCCGTAAACCGTATGCTTAAGGCATGATGCCGCCACGGCGAAATCCAGAGCTTTCTGGTCATCGCCATAAACACGCAGTCCGTAAATCAGACCGCCCATGAACGAGTCACCGCCGCCTACCCGGTCCACAATGTGTGTGATGTCGTACTCTCTTGACTTGAACAGGTTCCTGCCGTCATAGAGCACCCCCGTCCACTTGTTGTGGTTCGCGTTGATTGAGCCACGCAACGTGGTTATCACCTTGCGGCAGCGCGGGAATTGTTCCATGATCTGCTTTGATACAGAGAGATATGCATCGGCATCCACCCTACCGGCACGCACGTCAACACCTTCGGGCTTGATACAGAGTGCCATAGAGGCATCCTCCTCGTTACCCAGGACTATATCGGTGCAAGCCACCAGCTCAGGCATGACCTCATGAGCGCTCTTTCCCCATTTCCACAGGTTCTTGCGGTAATTGAGGTCACATGATACAGGAATGCCTGAGGAATTGCATTTCTTCAGGGCCTCAAGACAGACCTTCGCCGCTCCTTCCGAGATAGCAGGAGTAATGCCGGTCCAATGGAACCAGCCGGCATCGGCCAAAACACTGTCCCAGTCAATCATACCGGGCTCAATCATGGCTATGGATGAACCTGCACGGTCATATATAACCTTGCTCCCACGGCTGACAGCACCGGTCTCAAGGAAATATATGCCTAAACGGTCACCACCCAAGACCACATCGCTTACATCAACTCCGAACCCACGGAGTTCACGCAGACATGCGGCTGCAATGTCATTGTCCGGGACTCTTGTCACGAACGATACCGGCAGTCCGAAGTTGGCAAGGGATACGGCCACATTGGCTTCACCCCCTCCGTAGGTGGCGTTAAGGGTATTACCCTGTCCGAAACGCTCATATCCGGGAGTGGCGAGCCTGAGCATTACCTCACCGAAAGTAACAGTCTTTTTCATCAGTCAAACCAGCGAACGAAACAGAAGTCCTGACGATGGGGCAGGTCCGGATTAAGCGGATACATCCTGTAAGCAACTTTGAACACGCCGGGATAGTCGTTCTTGACAGTACCGCGGAACGTGTATATATTGCCCTCACGCTTGACAAGATTCAGCGGCACTGTCTTCTGGAACTTGTCATTTCCGTCAGAGTCAACACCTACAAGCACCATCTCAACACCTACGGCATTGTCGAGCCCTTTCTCGTCGATATCATACTCTACATTGTATGACTGGCCAGAGGCGAAGGTTCCCTGCAGACCCGGATTGTCCTTCCTGCATCCTACAACCTCAATAGAATCCCAACGCTCAGCAACCACCTCTTTCCAGGCTGCAATCTCCTTAGCCTTGGCGAAATTATCAGCCATCAGAGCCTTGGAACGGGCAGCCATCCTGCAGTAGAACTTGCTGTAATAGTCATCGAGCTGACGTTTCATGGTATAATGCGGGGCTATCTGGGCAATCGAATTCTTCATTGTCATGACCCACCCTTCGGATATACCCTCGGAGTTCTTGTTGTAATACAACGGCAGAATCTCATTCTCAAGCAGGCCATATATGGTTGCCGCATCAAGCTGGTCCTGGTAACTCTGGTTCTGGTATGTGCGTTTGTCGGTCAAGGCCCAGCCGGCACCCTCGCGATAACCCTCATACCACCATCCGTCAAGGACAGACAGGTTTACCACACCGTTCATCAGAGCCTTCTCGCCCGATGTACCGGAAGCCTCTAACGGACGCGTAGGAGTGTTCATCCATATATCAACGCCCGACACAAGGCGGCGCGCCAGATGCATGTCGTAGTTCTCTAAGAATATTATCTTGCCCAGGAACTCAGGACGACGGCTGATATCGATAATCTGTTTGATAAGTCCTTGTCCTGCACCGTCATGCGGGTGAGCCTTACCGGTGAAGAAGAACTGTACGGGATAATCGGGATTGTTCACTATCTTGGACAGGCGGTCCAGGTCAGTAAAGAGCAGATGTGCACGCTTGTATGTGGCGAAACGACGGCCGAAACCTATTGTCAGGGCATTCGGATTAATCTTCTGCATCAGGGACATGATTCGCGAAGGATCGCCCTGATTCTTGAGCCAGCTGTCCTTGAACTGCTTGCGTATAAACTCAATAAGCTGATTCTTGAGCTCATTGTGAAGATCCCATACGACCTTGTCAGGAACCTTATAGATATCCTCCCACATCTTTTCGTTCGACTGGTCTGAAAGGAAGTCCTTGTCGAAATACCTGGCATAGAGCTGCTGCCACTCCTTGGATGCCCATGTCGGCATGTGAACGCCGTTGGTCACGTAACCCACATGACTCTCCTCGGGGAAATAGCCTTTCCAGATGCCTGCAAACATCTTCTTGGAGACCTCGCCGTGCAGCCAGCTCACACCGTTAACCTCCTGGCAGGTGTTGCAGGCAAATGTTGACATGCAGAACCTCTCGCCCGGATCGCCCGGATTGGTTCGGCCCATATCCATCAGCTCACCCCAGCTTATACCAAGCTGCTGGGCATATCCACCCATATACTTGCCGAACAGTCCCTCGTCAAAGTAGTCATGGCCGGCCGGAACCGGAGTATGAACGGTGTAGAGTGACGATGCCCGGACCACCTCCATAGCCTGGTTGAAAGTAAGGCCGTTCTTAATGTACTGAGTAAGACGATAAAGATTGCACAGGGCGGCGTGGCCCTCATTGCAGTGGTAGATATCCTTCCTGATACCCAAGGCCTCAAGGGTAAGCATACCGCCAATACCCAACAGTATCTCCTGCTTCAGACGGTTCTCCCAATCGCCACCGTACAGTTGCGATGTGATAGGACGGTCATATTCACTGTTCATATCTATGTCCGTATCCATCAGGTAAAGAGGCACACGACCAACGTTAACCTTCCAGATAGCGGCATAGACGGTGTAATTGATATAAGGGACAGCCACTATTACGGGTTGCCCGTTCTTGTCATACACGCGCTCTAAGGGCATGGTATTGAAATCCTGGGGTTCGTAGTTGGCTATCTGCTGGCCGTCCATAGAGAGGGTCTGGGTAAAGTAGCCGTGACGGTACAGGAAACCTACGCCACACATATCCACGTTACTGTCGCTGGCCTCCTTCATGTAGTCACCGGCCAGAACGCCAAGGCCGCCGGAGTAGATCTTGAGCACATGAGTCAGACCGTACTCCATGCAGAAGTATGCGACCGATGGACGCTTGCTGTCAGGTTTAACGTCTATATATTTGCGGAATTTGTCATAAACGGCATTCATCCTGTCCAGGAAAATCCTGTCCCCGGCCAGTTCCTCCAACTTTTCGTAGCCCAGGCGCTGGAGCATCATTATCGGATTGTGGCGCACCTCGGTCCAGAGATCCGGGTTTATATCCTTGAACAGGGCTTTTGCGTCCTCATTCCATACCCACCAGATGTTGTGAGCCAGTTCATCAAGTTTCTGCAATGCCTCCGGCACGCTGGATTTGATATAAATCTCACGCCATGAAGGCTGATTTGAATTAGATGTTTTGATTTTCATATATCTTGTCTCAAAAAATGTTTTATTAAATCCGACGTTTTCAAGCCACGACAGAGCGGACAAGCACCATCTGTCCATCCGGCTTAAAGAAAACGTTCTACAAAAATCTCTTCCATGTTTTCTCTATCGCAAAGCCATAGGCATCCAGATAGTACCTGACGAAGTGCTTCCATAGAGCTTTTTTCGCAATCCTGCCGGCTTTCTTACGTATGGCTTCACGCTCGGAGGCATCTTTTCCGATCCACTTCTCAATCTGATGGCAAATGTCATCAGCGGCCTCATTCCAATTGCTGTCAGTACGGTGTACCACTTTAATGCCATCTTCAAGCATGGCCTCATGCTTGAGCAGCGAATTGACCCATAGTCCGAAACCGGCCAGATCGGAAGTCACGGTTGGAACACTGAAAGCGGAGCTCTCCAACGGGGTGTAGCCCCACGGTTCATAGTATGACGGGAACACCGCCAAATCCTGACCGATCAGAAGGTCATAGTAACTCCTGTTGAAAATGCCGTCACTGCCGTCCAGATAACAAGGCACGAACAGCACTTTTATGTTGTCATCCGGAGCATTGCGGAATCCTTGCGCCTGAAGGGCGCAGACCACACGGTCCTCACCCATATTGTGCAGCCAGTGGGTGACAAGCGGCATAGGCAGCGGTGTATTGTCCGCATCGTGCATGAGTACACGGTCCTGAAGGTCCCTCCGGGGCTCCATCACCCAGGCAGGTACGTTTATCAGCGCCAGAATATGCGCATCACCACTCTTGCCGCCGTCACGCAAACGACGCATTGACTCTATGAACAGGTCAAGTCCCTTGTTGCGGTATTCATATCTGCCTCCGGTAGCCACAATCACAGTCTCTTCGCCCCAACTCGTACCGAAAAGCTTGTTTGCCACTGAAAGAATGCATCGGCGGGCATCACTGCGCACGCTGTCAAACCTGTCCGGTGCTGGCAGGAAGCCATCTTCAAAACCGTTCACGGTGATAACGTCGGGAGTACGCTCAAGAAGCTGGGTGCACTCACGGGCGGTTATGTCACTCACCGTTGTGAAACAGTCAACCAGGTGGGCAGTCTGTTTCTCTATGGAGTGCTTGGCTTCCATATTCAGTTCACATGCCATCTGGTCACCGTTATAGCCATTGAAGTACTCATACAACGCCTTGCCGTTTCCACAGATGGAACGTCCTACTGATGTGGCATGAGTTGTGAATACAGTCGATATCTGAGGAATGGAATGCTTAAGGAAAAGTGCGCCGAGACCGGTCATCCATTCATGAGCATGATAGACAACCTTGTCTTCATGACCTATACTGAAGTTGTAGAAGCTCTTCACAGCCATGGCTGCAGCGTACGAGAACATGGAAGCCTCATCATAATCTCCGTACGCATGAATGGAATTCACCTTGAACAGTTCCCACGCACGTCCATAGATCTCGTTCCTGAGCGAATAGTTGGCCATGAAATCAACCAGGAATACGATGGGACGGCCCGGAACATTCCAATAACCTGTACGGACAGGTATTCCGTCAGTATCCCTTGCGTAATCCTTCCATTGCGCGTACAGCTGCCTGTCTTCAATAAAAAGCGGATTGTTCTTACCCTCCCATATATCGGGGCCGATATAGATGAGTTTTGCGCCACTCTCCTCCTGTAGCGTCTTGGCTTGGGTCGAGAGTACTGTATAGATGCCTCCGATCTTGTTGCAGACCTCCCAGCTCACGGAAAAAATCCAATTAGCCTTGACCTTGGAACTAACCATAATCCTTTTTATCAGATTTTCAATGTGCAAAATTACTATTTTTCCACACTTGACGCCATAACATTAACACACTTTTATCAACAACCCCCCATAACAGCTGTCCATTGCCTGCCCCGATACCCTCTGTCCAACGTGCAGGATATAAAAAATTGTCTCCGCAGCGCGGAGACAATTGACATGGACTCATTCGAAGAGCCTGACGTATTTCAAGGATTCCCTTGTGTTCACCCCTTGTTCAGAGAGCGGAGCTCATCAGGAATACGCCGGCCAGAGCTACGATAGCGTAGAGCTCGGGGAATACGGCCAGAATCAGGGTCTTGCTGAATACATCGTGACCCTGAGCGATGCCTGCAATACCGTTTGCACAAACCTGTCCCTGACGGATAGCCGAGAACAAACCTACGATACCAAGTGCCAGACCACCGCCAAATACCGATGCAGCCTGCAGCGGAGTGATATCAGGGGTGAGGACACCTGCCATGTTGGCAAAGATGAAGTAACCGGCAAAACCGTACAGGCCCTGAGTACCGGGCAGAGCGGTCAGAACGATAAAGTTACCGAACTTATCGACCTTCTTCAATGCGCCGACAGCTGCGTTACCGGCAATTGTCACACCGTATGCACTGCCTATGCCAGCCAGGCCGATCATAAGGGCTACGCCCACAAAAGCTAATACTAAACTTGACATAATTAAATTTATTTAAGTTATATTTTTTCAGTTCTTTATTTATAATAAGCAAAACCTTGGCCCCCAATTGTCAATCCGATATCACCCGGAACGGACGATATTCACTGCCTCCGCCACCATATCCGGCGTTCTTGAAGAACTCCACGAACGTAAGTCGCATAGGATGAACTATTGCGCCCAGAATGTTCATGAATATGTTCAGCGCGTGACCTATCACGAATATCAGCACCATCACGATGAATCCTGCCACCGGATTATCGGGTTTCATGCCCACTGCCATGCTGTTGAACACGTTGGCCAGGATTCCGCCCGACAGGCCAAGTGCAAAGAGACGCACATATGAGAGCACGTCGCCCAGCAGGCCTGTAGCCATGTTATAGGTGTCCCACAGGCCAAGTCCGATGTTCAGCAGCGGGTTCTTGCCAGGGCTGTTGAACAGGAAAATCAGCACTGCTGCCACAATCAGGATTCCCAGTATCACCGGACTCTTGAAATCCAGGCCTGCCAGCGCAGCCACACCCACCGTAATGAGCAAAACCAGCCAGCCAATGGTGCTCAGCGCATACTTGAACCCGCACTGAATGCTCAGGTTGACGGCCTTGATGGCCATACCGAACAGTATCTGAACCACACCGATGCACAGTGACACCGTAAACATTGTGGAGTTATCGGTATAGAGGATTCCCTTCATTTTCTGTATGAAAGGAATATCCAGGTCATATATGTTGAATCCGAAGAACGTTCCCGACAGCAGTCCGCAAAGCATTGTGCTTGCACCGAAAAGCACAACCAGCCACTTGCTGAAATTGGGGTTGATAAGCTGGAACAGCTTGGTGAAAACGGGCAGTGCCACAATCATAAGCAGTCCGTAGCCGGTATCACCGAGACAGAGGCCGAAGAACAGCATAAAGAACGGAGCGAAGAACAGCGTCAGGTCCAGTTCCTGATATGTGGGTAGCATATAGAGCTTGGTAAGCGGCTCAAACAGTTTAGCGAACTTATTGTTACTGAGTTGGATAGGAATATCATCTTCGGGAGTGGGGTCATCGACGTCAAAGAATACGCCTTTCATGTCCAGTTCACGGCGAACTTCATCGACTTTATCGGCCGGAATCCACCCTTCCAACAAAAGCAGGGTATCGGCAGCCACTTTCTCGCCGGTAAGCCTGACACGGCAGAAATCGACCCTGTTCTCAAGTTCCGCAACAGCTTTCTCAAGCACCGGCTTGCCAACGACTGCGAGGTGAGCCTTCTTGAGAGGAATGGAATCAATCACCTTTTGGGTTTTGGCAATGTCGGCCTCAACCGATGACAAGGACATCCGCGGCAGATTAACCTGCTCCGCTTCTATATCCACGTCAACATCAGCGTGAGTCAGGGTAATGAAGTTTACTTTCTGCTTGTCGCGCAGAATCTCGATGACACCATACTTCCCGACCCACTCTTCACGGAAAGCGCGTAGCGGACAAGTGTAAAACCTTATCTTATAACCCGCCTGGGCAAGGCGATCTATTGAATGAGGATCAAAATCACCCCATGGCAGCAGCTGTGCACGATCCCGGGTGAGTGACTGCATGGTCTGCGTCTGGACAACCTCCTCTGAGCAGACTATGTCATAGCGCTCAATAACCTTGGCCGCTGTATCAAACACGAAGCCATTGAACAACCCGGCACCATATGACGCCGCATCCTCAGGAGCATGTTCTGCATAGGAATAAAGATCCTTGAGGACAGCCTTATATTTGCCAAGCAGCGCCAGGTCATCCTGTAAAGCAGGATCGGCGACAGCACCTTGTTGCTTCCGGATAACATGCACCACTCCCAGCGAGCGCAAATGCTCCAGGAACTGTTCATACTCCTTACTGTGAATAAGGAAGGAGAGTTTCTTCATCTTTGTAATCATACCTCAGCCTCCTCCTCTTTTTGGGCTTCACGCTGCTCAAGCAGAGACTTAAGTATCTTCTGACTCGATTTGGAGAGGTTCTCCTCGTCTTCCATGAAGCGTTTTATCTTACGTATGGCATCCTCATAGCCCGGTATCTGCACCTTCTCGAACAGGTTCACCTTCTGGGTGGTCTTCTTGCGGGCCTTCTCTAAAAGCCCCAGCTTGGCAGTGGTGAACTCCACCAGGATAGCGTCATGAGCCAGGCTCTGAAGTATGTTGATACCGTCATAATACCATTTCGGCTGACTGAACAGGCTGAAATGAGCAACCTCAAAATCCACCTTATCAAGCACCGGAATGCGTGTTCCGGCAATCTTACGGACGGTAAGGTGAACATCCTTCACGCTTATCAGATTCGGGTTGAACTCGTTCCACAAAGCGAACATGGAGTCGTACTTGCCTATACCCTCCTCCAGTTCACTCTCCAGCCTGACCAGGTCATCCTTGCACTTCTTGACCTCCATGCGTAGCGCACTCTCCTTACTCTTAATTATAGGCAAGGTGCGCTTGCGCACTTTCAACTGTTTCTCCAGCTGCTGGAGCGAAGTCTTGTTATATTGGAACTTTATTGCCATCTCTTTTTTTTACTTTACAGGGCGTCGCCCCTACTCTGGCTATTACAGGCTTAGCCCTACTTTAGCCGTTAATCATCTGCCAGCCAACAGCCAACGTTATTTCGGCCAGTACTGTTCAACCAGCGCCGCCTTGATATTAACCTCATCCGGCTTGAAGTACTTGGCAAACAGCCCCCAGGTAACATCCAGCATCTCGGTAGTATCAAGGTTCACGTCAATTGCCAGCAGCTTCTCGCTGTAGTCATGCGCAAAGTCAAGTGCACGCTGATCATAGTCAGTCAGATCAAAACCGTTCTCCACCTTGGTCTTTGCGTTCGATGCATCCGCATACAGACGCACGGCGGCGTTCATCACCTGCGGATGGTCGGCGCGGGTCTTCTTACCGTTCACAAGCTGCTTCAGACGGGACAGTGAGCGGAACGGATCGACAATAACCTTACCAATGTCACTGTCGCGGCGCAGGAACAGCTGACCCTCGGTGATATAACCTGTGTTATCAGGCACAGCGTGTGTAATATCGCCACCGGAAAGGGTTGTCACAGCGATAATGGTGATTGAACCGCCCGACGGGAACTGCACGGCCTTCTCATAAATCTTGGCAAGGTCCGAATACAGGGAACCAGGCATGGAATCCTTTGAAGGAATCTGGTCCATACGGTTAGAAACTATAGCGAGGGCATCGGCGTACGATGTCATATCACTGAGCAGCACCAGCACCTTCTCATCCTTCTGCACGGCAAAATACTCGGCGGCGGTCAGAGCCATGTCAGGCACCAGCAGACGCTCTACGGCAGGGTCCTCGGTGGTGTTCATGAATCCGATGATACGGTCCATGGCACCGGCGTTTGAGAACACGTTCTTAAAATAGAGGTAGTCATCATTGGTCATTCCCATACCGCCCAGTATAATCTTGTCGGCCTTGGCACGCATGGCCACTGTAGCCATGACCTGGTTGAACGGCTGGTCCGGGTCGGCAAAGAAAGGAATCTTCTGGCCGGACACAAGGGTATTGTTAAGGTCGATGCCGGCGATACCGGTAGCAATCAGCTCCGACGGCTGTTTGCGGCGAACGGGATTAACCGACGGACCGCCAATCTCAACCTCTGTACCCTCCACGGCAGGACCGCCGTCAATAGGGTCACCGTAAGCGTTGAAGAAGCGGCCGGCCAGGCTGTCGCTCACTTTCAGACTGGGAGCCTTGCCCATAAAGACCACCTCGGCATTGGTAGGAATACCGCCGGTGCCCTCAAACACCTGCAGGGTAACGTCATCACCCACAATCTTAACCACCTGAGCCAGGCGGCCGTCAATAACAGCCAGCTCATCATAACCCACACCCTGCGCCTTGAGAGAACAGGTAGCCTTTGTTATCTGGCTGATCTTGGTGTAAATCTTCTGGAATGCCTTTGTTGTCATAACTATAGCGGGTTAAGCGGTTTTACGTTCAGCAAGAAGAGCCTTGAGCTCCTTTTCATATTCAAAATATTTCTCTGACTCAAACAGTTGATAGTTCATCTGCTTGCACAGGTTAATCACCCTTTTGAAGTAGTCGATAACCTCCAGGAAAGTGTCAAACCTGAACTCAGTGTGACAGATGTCTATCACGCGGTCCACAATGGTCACCTGACGCTCCATAGGTGTAACGGCATCAATCTCATCAAACGCATCCTGCTGCAAGACGATAAAATCTATCAGCTCTGATTTCCAGAATGTTACGTGATAATCAACAGGTACACCGTCATCACCTAATATGTTAATCTGCTCCGATATCTCCTTGCCGCGCAGCAGACGGGTCTTCAGTTCGTTCACCTTACCTATCCAATTACTGTCTATGCGATCGGTGATATACTTGTCAAATTCCGGATAATCCAGATACTTGGAGTAAGAGTCAATTGGGTTGATGGCAGGGTAACGCTTGCGGTCTGCACGCTCCTGCTCCAGGGCATAGAAGCATCGGGCCACCTTCTTGGTGTTCTCGGTGACCGGTTCCTTGAGGTTGCCGCCTGCAGGCGATACGGTTCCGATGAACGTAATTGAACCCGGCTGACCGTTGTTCAGATATACGTAACCTGCACGTCCATAGAAGTTTGCTATGATTGATGAGATATCCATCGGGAACGCATCCGGACCAGGCAGTTCCTCCATACGGTTGGACATCTCACGCAGGGCCTGTGCCCAACGGGAAGTGGAATCGGCCATAAGCAGAACCCTCAGACCCATGCTGCGGTAATATTCCGATATAGCCATTGCCGTATAGACCGATGCCTCACGCGCAGCCACAGGCATGTTTGACGTGTTTGCGATGATGATGGTACGCTCCATCAGCTTTCGGCCGGTATGCGGGTCATCCAGTTCCGGGAACTCGGTGAATATCTCCACAACCTCATTGGCACGTTCACCGCACGCGGCAATAACCACGATATCAGCCTCGGCCTGCTTTGAGATAGCGTGCTGCAGCACCGTCTTACCGGTACCGAACGGACCGGGAATGAATCCCGTACCGCCCTCCACTATCGGGTTCAGCGTATCAATGGAACGGACACCGGTCTCAAGCAGCTTGAACGGACGCGGTTTCTCGCGGTAATTGGTCATAGCAACCTTCACGGGCCATTTCTGAATCATGTTGACGCTTACAGTATCTCCCTTGGCATTCTCAAGCACTGCAATCTCATCGATAATGCGGTACTCGCCTTCGGCGGCTATCTTCCTGACTGTATATTCCCCCTCAAGCTGGAAGGGAGCCATAATCTTGAGAGGCTGGAAGTTCTCCTCAACCTTACCCAACCAGTCCGATGCACGCACTTTATCACCGACCTTTGCTATGGGTTCAAACTTCCATAAACGGTCATTATCAAGAGCATAGGTATATTCTCCACGTTTGAGGAACACACCTGTCATCTTGTCCAGGTCATTCTGAAGACCGTCATAGTTATGCGACAGCATACCCGGACCCAGAGTAACCTCCAGCATGTGGCCGGTAAACTCAGCCTGGGAACCCACCTTAAGGCCGCGTGTGCTCTCGAATACCTGCACGTAAACATTCTCGCCAACAACCTTGATGACCTCCGACATGAGCTTGTCGCCTCCTGTCTCTATATAGCAGATTTCATTCTGTGCCACCGGCCCATCCACCTTAAGTGTGACCATATTGGCAATGACTCCGCGAACTGTTCCTTTAGTTGCCATTGATATTTTTTATTTTAATCTTTTGTTCTGTTAAACATCTTTTTTACAGGAAACCGGCAGATTGGGTTTCTGCAATTGAAAACGGGATTTATCTCAGCCGTATCGCCTTTTGGAAGTTATCTTCGGATCAAGCAGCAATGAGTGAAACAATAAAAACCGCAAGTTCAGCTTAACCATCCTCAATTGACTCTAAACTCTGACGGGACCTCAGTCTGATCCTTCAGTTCACCTATCAGCTTCCTGAAGAGCTTCTGTCCTTGCTCACGGTCCATACTTGTCCAGCGTTCCACCATTCCAAGACGAACCATATAGGAAAACAGACGCTCTACAGTAAAGTAATGGAAGAAACTGTTCTGTTCCAGCCACTTCCAACGTAGCATATCGGTCTTCCGCTCACGGTCATTAAGATCCTGAGCCTCCTGCAACAGCATTATATCATCCCAAAACGACAATTCCTGACTTAACCCCCAATCACGGGCACCGCTGGTACGCAACGCATGGGTTATCGCATTATCACCCACGAACAACCTGCGTACATCCAAGTCAAACTTTCGGCCGGTTATGGCTATCTGAATATTGTTCAGGTCCAGATTGAATCTATACCAGTCCTGAACGAAATCATTGCCACACTGCAAAGCATAGTCATAGAACAGTCCCCACAGACGGTCCTCAGGAAATTCCGCCACCTCGTGCCAGCTCTCATCCTGCCACTCCTCTACAAAATCATACATGAACTGCGGGATTCCTGAAGGGCATCGCTCCTGAGCCTTGACACAGGATATCAGTTCCTCCAGTTGCTCAGTGCCGAAAAGACAAGGCCGCATATCAGTTTCGCCTCCCTGAACCGTGCCGGAGCGAAGCAAGGAGATAAGATTACGGCAGTCGTTCTCCAACAGCAGCAAATCCATCAGCTTGCGGTCAGCACCGTCCAAGGCATCATAAACCTCATCACGAAACTGTGTTACAGCGACAGGAACCTTACTGTCATCTAACGACAGTTCCTGAAGGCCAGCTATCAAGAAGTAGTATTTACCCATATACGATTATCATTTCCACACACTATCTGCCAGAAACACTATTGTGCAATTATGGGACTTGGTCAGTAACCTCATCATTAAAATAAGGTGTCAATCAGTTGTGGGCGCAATATTGACTTGAACCAGTTCTCAAACTCCTCGGAGCCGAAGTTCACCTTATATGCCCCATCGGCAGGCTGGATGCTGAAGGCAGTCTCCTGACCATTAACCTGTGTAATCTTAACACCTTTGTCCAGAAGCTCCTTGGCCTTGGTCATAAAGTATTTCCTGAGATTATCAGCATCGGAAGTCTGAATCTCAATGCTCTGATTCTTACCCCACTCCTGAGCCAGCTTAAGTATAAACTCATTGAACACTTCCTGATTGGCGGTAAAACCCTTGACGGAATCTGTAACGATGCGGTCAGTGACAACAGTTGCAATTTCACTTTTGAGAGCTTCCACCGCCTGTGAGGCATATAGCCGGAGCTCCTTACGCACATTCTCAGCATTAGCCGCACTCTCCTTACGGGCAGCAGCCAGTAGGGAGTCTGCCTCACTTCGTGCATCGGCAACTAACTTTTTCGCTTGTTCCTGAGCCTGAGCCAGAATCTGATCGGCTTGAGCTTGACCTTTTGCTACACCTTCATTATATATAATGTCGGTGAGTTCCTGGATTTTGGTATTCATAGGTTAATAACGTATTATTCTCAAATTGAATTTCGCAAATATAATCATTTAGTCCAAATAATCCTGCTATACTACCACAAAAAAAGAAGATACAAGACCTACTCTCCCCCGCTGGCCCCTTCCCGAGGATGCAGAACTAAAACAATCCTGATGGTACTGCAAAAGTGGGAACACCACAAATAGAAAGATCCACAAAACAATCATACAAACGCTCCCACATGCAGTTATAGTAACAGCTCAAAGAGACGTTACCCGGCCGGAGGACGGCCCGTTTGCGGAGCAAACTAAAACAAGGTGGCGACATCAGGTCGCCGACGTTTTTAAAAGCGCTCTCTACAGGAATCACTCCTGTCATTCAATACACATATATAAAAAGAAAGCGCCTCAGATTGTGCTCTGAAGCGCTTTTAAAAACGGCGGCGACCTACTCTCCCACTTGCGCAGTACCATCGGCGTGAACGGGCTTAACTTCTCTGTTCGGAATGGGAAGAGGTGGAACCCCGCCACTATAGCCACCTGAATGCCGGTGCAGGCTTGTAGGCCTGCTGTTTGGT
>JAGCDE010000036.1 GCA_017651315.1 Bacteroidaceae bacterium | reverse complement strand
TCCAGAATTTTGTCGTAAACATGCTAGGGGCAATTGCATCATACTGCTTCTTTCCGAAGAAACCATGTATCAACATCATCAAAGTGACTGACAATCAACTAACTTTGTTCTAAAACAAATTCGTCGAACTCACGTTAAATATAACTGCTGCAAAGCATTTGATATTCCTTAGTGGAAAGAAATGCTTTGAAAGACTTTTAAATTTGTCAAGAACGTCAGAAAATATCCAGTTCGAATACGAGAAAGTTTGTGGTAATATTTATGTAGGTGTTCTTAATGAAAAACTATGTATTGATATCCCACACCCAGCATATAAAACAAATGAAGAGCTGAATCTTGTTGCTTCCATTATCCCATTCCTTTTTAGTATCACAAACTATAAGGATATAGATATTGAATCAATATGCAAAGAGTGTACTGAACAGATCAAGAAATATGAAGAGAGGATCCACAATAAAAAGAGGCAAATAAAGATATCGGATGTGAGGATTCTCGTAGAAAAAGTTATATCAGAATGCAATCTTGAGGCCTATGAAGAAAAGGACCATAGGTATAAGTTGAATAATCAATATGGAATAACGATAACAGATAAACAGAAAGGTTATATAGCAATAAGACACTTAGACTATGATAATAAGGGTTATGACAAAAACCAAGATAAAGAAGTCCTTAAATTAAAGGAAATTCTGAATGGACGTAATTACAACATTTCTGTGAATGCTTGGATTGGGAAAAAAATGTTTTCTCAATTTGGCAATAATGACAACGAGATTATAGAAGGTATTTGCAAAGAAATAAAAGAACTAAAAGAAGTAATCCTGAAGTTATAGATTTCTTCAAATAATATCTTTTTCCCTCAGACCTCTGCCACCAGTTGGCGGGGGTCTTTGTTTATTTTGCACCATGAAATCTTAAAATTAATAGAATATGGATCATGTAAATTCAGAATATGGAGTAATGAGGGATAACCTGTTACCTCTGAGTTTCATCAATACCAATTTCAAGAAAGAAGTTGTCTCGTTAGTCGCAGGTCGCCCTCGTATGGGGAAAAGTGTTTTTGCTTGGTGTTTGGCTGCAACTCTCATTAGACAAAAACAAAGAGTATTATTCTTTTCTCTTGAAATGAGTAAAGATCAGGTTTTGAAAGGACTTAAACGATTTGGCTGCAACTCAAATGATATGAAATCCCTTTTTGCGATAGATGACACACCAACATCTACAATAAGTTATATGTGTCAATTGTTAGGAAGAGGCAAATATAACTATATTATTGTTGATGATATACAACTTATGTCCCCTCCTTGCCTAGCAAAAACGAGACAAGAGGAGATGCTACATATAATAAATGGATTCAAAGAAATGGCAAAAGAGAATAACATTTCTGTTATCCTATTTGCACAAATAAGGAAATTAATGGAATATAGCCATAAAAATGACATAAAGCCTCGTCTTGAAGACATGGGTGAATCCTATTCTGGTTATAATTTTGAGGATGTACATATTTCCTTTCTACATCGTGATGCTTTTTACAAACGCTCAACAGAAGACCTACTAGAGTTTATTACTTACACAAATAATGAAAGGAAAATAGAATACATTCAGTCTTTATCCTCATAATAAACAGGTAGAACTATGGTAGATATTCATGACTATGACATTGCTCTTGTCGAGAAAGTAATCATTATTCAACCATTTAACTTTCAAAGAGTAAGATGAAACCGAAACATAACAAAACAAACAACAAGGAGGGCTATAGTCACAAACATGGCTATCCTGTTGAAGAGGTATGGAACACTTACCATACTTTGTCACAGATTATAATGCCACGCTTACAGTCGTTTAAGGCGCTTGAGAAACATGGCTATTGTCCCGACTTCAAAGGTATGTGCGAGTGGAACAATGCCATCCAGAAGATGATAGATGCCTTTGAGTTGTTGAAATATGCAGCTTCATATACAGAGGATGAGGAACGAAGAATCGAGCAAGGGCTTGATTTGTTCCGTAAATTTTATCGCAATTTATAGGATTAACAATAAAATTGAACAAATATGAGAACTCAAAGTTTTGTACATCTGAATGTGCACACCCATTATTCAATAAATGATGGGTGCGCTAACATAAGGGAACTGGTTGATGCTGCCATCAAAGACAAGATGCCTGACATGGCAATTACAGACAATGGTAATATGTTTGGGGTGATGGAATTTTTCGACTATGTTTCTCGTATCAACAACGAAAGACGACAGAAGGGGAAGAAACCTTTTAAGCCTATCATTGGTTGTGAACTGTATGTCGCACCAGAAGCAAAGGAGGACAAGAAGCTTTGCAAGCACTGCAAAGGCTTTCGCTTAACAGTCTTGACAAAGAACTATCAAGGCTATAAAAACCTTATCAAGATTGTCAGTAATTCCTGGACTGATGGCTTCTATATGAGGCCCCGAACAGACCATCATAATCTGGAGAAATATCATGAAGGTATAATCGTTCTCTCTGGTGGTGTAGGTAGTGAGGTTTATTCCCATGTAGTAAGCGATGACATAGCAGGGCTTGATGCGACTATCAAATGGTATAAGCAAACTTTTGGGGTGGATTATTATCTGGAATTACAGCGTTGTGCTGATTTCGACTTAAAGAGCGACACGCCGAATGATCTGATGCTTGAACAGCAAAGGGTTAACGCCGTTCTTATGCAAAAAGCAAAGGAATCGGGTGTAAAGGTTGTAGCCACAAATGATGTCCATTATGTTGCTCCTGAAGATTTGGCAGCTTACAATATCCAACAATGCTATACTACAGGTAAGACTATGGATGAATTTGCCAAAACAGATATACTTCAATTCCGCTGGTTGACAAGCAGAAAATATATGTGCGAACTTTTCTCAGATGTTCCTGCGGCATTGGAGAATACAATGGAAATCTTTAATAAGGTTGAATTCTATGACATACGCCATGCTCCCATCGTTCCTGCTATTAACATTCCTGATGGCTTTGGGAATGAGAGAAGGGAAAAGGAGGACAACTATCTGGAATACCTTTCTTTTTTCAAAGCAAAACAGATATATGGAGAATCACTTCCTGAAGATGTTTCTGATAGGCTGAAATTTGAATTGCAAATCATTAAGCAGAGAGCGGCTTCTGGCTATTTCCTCTTTTTACAAGATGTAATTAACATCACCCAATCTGAACTTGGCGTATGGGTCGGCCCTGGACGTGGCTCAGCTGCTGGTAGTCTTGTGTGTTATTGTTTAGGTATTACTAAGATTGACCCATTGAAGCATGATTTACTCTTTGAACGTTTCCTAAGTCCAAAAGGTACGATGTTCCCAGACATTGATATAGACTTCGATGATGAAGGTAGAGAACGTGTCCTTGAATGGCTTCAACAAAAATATGGCAAGGAATGCTGCGCTCAAGTTGTTTCTTTCCGTGCATTCTCAACAGCTAATGCATTCAGTACGGTAGCAAGAGTAAACCAAATGCATACTCCTGAGACTCTGGCTATTAACGAACTCCTGTCAGGTTATTCCTGGCGTTCTATAAAGAATTACGTCAAATATGAACCAGAGATAAGAAAAGCTATTCGAAAAGTCGGGAACCCTTTGCGTAATGCCTTTGCTAATACTGCTATATTAGAAAGAAAAATCTGTGGATTAGGTGTCCATGCTTGTGGATTTGTTATTGCTGACGAGCCAGTGTCTAATTGGGCACCTGTTTCAACTTGTGCCATAGAAGATTCAAAGGGTAATGAACAAACAGTGAGATGTACTCAATACGATGGATGGCATGTGGAGTCGTCAGGTCTTATAAAATTTGATTTCCTTGGTCTTAAAACACTTTCCCAAATGAGGGATATATGTGCGAGTGTCAAAGTTCACTATGATAAGGATTTCGATATTGAAAAGATTCCGATTGATGATGAGAAGACAATGGAACTTTTCCAAACAGGCCAAACCGATGACGTGTTTCAGTTCAGCTCAAAAGGAATGCAAAAATACTTGCAAAAACTTCATCCTACATGCTTTGAGGATTTGGTCATCTTGAACTGTATGTATCGCCCAGGGCCAATGGACTATATTGCAACTTTCATCAGGCAAAAGCATTCCCAAAAAGCCGTCAAGTATATGATTCCTTGCTCGGAAAAGTATCTTCACAATACTTATGGCATTATAGTTTATCAGGAACAGATCATGATGCTTTCCCGATTGATAGCCAACTTTGACAGAAGTGAGAGTGACTTGCTGAGAAAAGCCCTCGGTAAAAGGAAGATGGATGTGCTTTCTGTCTTGAAGCCCCGTTTCATAGAAGGTGGTATAAAGAATGGACACAAAAAGAATGCCCTTGAAAAGGTATGGAATGAAATGGAGGCTAAAGGTATGTACGCTTTCCAAAAATCCCATGCTGTTTGCTACATCTGGTTGGCCTATCAAATGGCTTATTTGAAAGCAAACTATCCCGATGAGTACAAGCAAGCCCTGGAGAAATATTCAGACTGATTTCATAACAGATATTGTCAATCTTTCCAAGAATTTTCCACAAAGTTTCATTCGAAAATATACTTTTCCATGACCTCTGCCACCAACTGGCAGAGGTCTTTGTTTTCTTTGCACCATAAAACTTCACATGAACCAAAAATGTATAAGAAAATGGCAGCAAGGAAGAAACTTGATTTGCTCACAGCAGTTGAGCAGATTGTGGTAAAAGCAAAGGGTACGGGGCTTAGTAGTGACTTTTATCGTAAGGCTGACAAATATATTAAATATGTGGCTGAAAAGATGGAACTCACCAAGGAGCAGAGTGTGATGATGGCACTGTTTGTAGACAACAGTGATGATACCAGTATAACTATAAGTGACTTCGGCAAGTTCCTGGATTGTCGAACAACAAGAATAATTAGGTATATGCAGGAGATTGATGTCCTGGAAAAAAGAGAACTAATCAGATGCAGTCGTGATGGTAACCGTATCACTTATAGGGTTCCCTTGGAGGTTGTAGAGGCTTTTAAGAACAATGAGAAGTACATTCCTAAAGACTGCTCTGGCCTTTCATGTCAGGAGCTGTTCGGAGAGATAGAGGATGTGTTTGATTTGCGGAAAGATGGCGAATTGACTTATGACGCTACTGTTGAAAAGATAAAGCATTTGTTCAATTGTAACAGCCAGCTGCTTTATGTTCAGAAGGTGCGGAGCTACAACCTGTCTGAGGTTGATACAATGATGCTGATTCTCTTCTCTCATCTTTTTGTGAACAACAATGATGACAATATCAGGTACCACGATCTCGATTTCCTTTATGAGAAACGCTGCTGGAACAGAATGAGGTCATATCTTAATGATGGAGAACATATACTTCTTACAGAAAAGATGATAGAGTACAACAACGACGACGGATTTGTTGACAGGGAATCTTTCCATATGACAATAGAAGCCAAACGTCAATTGTTTGCAGAACTCAACCTTTCCTCCTTGAATCAAAGCAAGGCACGTGGCGATATGATTAAGTCCGAGGAAATAGTGCCAAAGAGTTTGTTCTATGGCGACAAATTAAGCTCCCAGATTGAAGAATTAGGCGGACTACTGGATGACGTACAATACAAACAAATCCGAACACGCATGAAAGACTCGGGGTTCCGTTGTGGCTTTGCTTGCCTCTTCTATGGTTCTGCCGGAACTGGCAAGACCGAAACTGTGTTACAACTTGCAAGACAAACGGGTCGTGACATTATGCAAGTCAATATATCCCAAATTAAGAGCATGTGGGTAGGCGAAAGCGAGAAGAATATAAAGCAAGTATTCGACAATTATCGGGCCAAAGCAAAAGAGTGTCGTATTACCCCCATTCTCTTATTCAACGAGGCTGATGCAATCATTGGTAAACGTCAGGAGGGAGCCGAGAGAGCTGTTGACAAGATGGAGAACTCTATCCAAAATATCATTCTTCAGGAAATGGAAACACTTGACGGAATTCTCATTGCCACAACCAATCTGGCACAAAACATGGACAAAGCTTTTGAACGACGATTCCTCTATAAAATCAAGTTCGAGAAACCTACCACAGAGGCTCGTATGAGTATGTGGCGTGAAATGATACCAGTTCTGAAGGAAGAGGAAGTACGAATTTTAGCCACAAAGTATGATTTCAGTGGCGGTCAGATAGAAAATATTGCCAGACATTATACGATTGGAAACATCCTCCATGGTGAGTCAGGGAACATTGTGGAAGAGTTGACCGTTTATTGTGACAGCGAAAGACTTGAAACCAACGGGACAAAGAAAATAGGTTTTTGCTTGTAAAAACTGAAATTTCACAAATACTAAATAAAATAGTTAAAATGACATTTAATGAATTATTAAACAGTGATATACTAAAAGATGTGCTGGATAATCCAAACAGCCTCATTCACATCGATATTGATGATATTAAAGATTTGTTCCAGCAAGAGAGTGAAATCCATGCGTTTAACGTAAAAGTAGACTGTTTTGAAGAGCAACGGATGGAACTGCTGATGAACAGCTCAAAGAGGAAACAAAATCGAATCTCGATTTTTCTCGCGCCCTTGTCTATATATTCTTTCCTGTATGTCATCCATTGCTGATGTCAGAACTTCATCATATTTATGAATGGATGGAGTCAATACCAGTTGAGATTATGATGAAGTGGGGAATGGCGACTCAATCTACACAAGAAATAAGAGCAATCGTATTATTACAATAAAGGAAACTATGGGAGGAAAGAAACAGAAAAATCCGAACACAAACTGGAGTCACAAAAATGATTTCCAAATTGAAGAGGTTTGGAATACATATCATACCATCGCTCAATTAATCGTTCCTCGCTTACAAGCGTTCAAGGCTCTTGACAAACATGGATATTGTCCTTATTTCAAAGATATGCGAGAGTGGAACTGTGCTATTCAAAAGATGATTGACGCTTTTGAGCTGATGAAGTATGCAAATACATATTCGGAAGATGAAAAAAGGACAATCGAGCAAGGTCTTGATTTGTTCCGAAAGCATTTTTGTTATTTATGGGATTAAAAGATTCTGAAGTATCACTATACAAACTGAAAGAAATGAAAGACAATAAAGCACTATTTACAGATGAAGATGATATGATCCTGTTTTTGGACACACAAAAAAGACCTACAGAATTTTATCTGAGTCACTTACTTGATTTGAACTTTGTATATCATGATAATAAAGAAGAGAACGTCAAAGATTTAAACGATCTCATTCAGGCAATAGAGAAGTATCGAGACTCTCTGTAGTCTCACAGTATTCACATTAAAACAAATGTATTATGGCACTCTGGAGAATTGTAGTAAAGAACAGCGGCAACGCTGCATGTAAGGACAAAAGACAACGCCTTGAAAAAGGTATGTTCATCGAGACAAGTACGATTTCGCCTATACCTCCTATTGGGGTTGCACGAGAACGACCAATGCTGGCACAATTGTTCCTGAACAAGTACGGGATAGAGGTTAATGTCCACAACATGAATAGCGGATATTTCAATTGTGAAAAAATTGGATAGCCAACGTAAAATGGTGTATTGAGAGTCCACTTATCTGGACTCTCTTTTTTTGCAACCTAATTTAATCGACTCACAGAAGCAGAAACGGCAGACGTTATAATACTTTTCTTTTCGTCGAAAACTGATTTATCAGTTAAAGGAAAGGTGAACGAGAGAGGAGGGAGCAATGGTGATTGGTTCTTCCTCAGTAAAAAGAGAAATTTAAATCCAGGAAGCTCATGCCGGACAGGTTTAGGTTTACGTTTACCCATGTATAATACATGCACCTCTAAACTAAAAAGATTAAACCTTCATTCTCCTGATTTGGGTTTACAATACCTTATTATATATATATAAGAACATCTAAACTTAAACCTAAACCTCTGACATTGAAATCCCTCCATTTTTCTTTTAATCGAAACAAGAATTTGGTAAGTTGACGTGGTTTTTGCCTTAATTAATAATAAAAACAAACACATTCTGCAAGAAAAACGTGCAAAATGACCATAAAGTCATGAGAAATTATTAATTTTGCAAGCAAAATTTGCAGAACGTGCTGAAAAGTCGTAATGCAATCAGTGTTCTTACAATAGTGTTTAACAATTAAAATATCGAAAAGTAGTCGAAGTAGCAAAAATGGTCGGATATTTTGAGGAAATCGGGTGCAGAATGTGCAGTTCATGCTCATAATGTTTCCCAAATGTTTCCCAGATTCGCCGTAATGTGCTGATAATCAGTTTCCGTTAGCCGCCGCCCAGGCAGCCGTCGAGGGATAGACGAAAGATGCTGAAAATAGAGAAATACGAGGCAAGTACTTGGCGAACAGGTACTTGCCTCGCATATTTTCTGCACGTTCTGCACATAAAAACATGAAATCAGTCTGAATTAGAATCTGTTTTGATTTGTTCCGTGAAATTTATTATGGTCTGCTTTTTTTCTCTGGTTTCGCCGGTTTATATCACTTTGTGCCATGATTTTTGTCACGACTCGGGATGGTTCAAGCAAGCTTGACCCTCCTCTCGCTGCTCCAAAAATCGAGGGAGTAATGGAGGTCCATTATGACCGGGAAGCGGTGGAACCAGAGAAAAAAAGGAGGCTATAAGAAAAACTTGCAAAAGGTGTAGTACCAGTAGTAGGTCTGGCCGTAATCCATGAAAGTAGCGTTGGCACGGACCTGGACAGGCTCATTCCTGAACCGGTTCAGTGTTTCGGTGAAACTCCCGTAGTTCTTCTGCTCGGACTCATATTCATCGGAAAGGAGAGCTGCAGCCTCGCTGTTTTCGCTCAACACAAGCGACTGCATATAATACGCAGGCATATTACCTTCAGATATGAGGGGAGTTATCAGGGAATCGGCTCTCTGAATATCCATACCGAGCATGGCCAGCGCAATCTGCACAGTACGGCAATCATATACCGAATCACGTTCCAGCACAGCCAGGCTGTCCATCAGAACCTCTGTATCATATATAGGATACTGGAATAGATGCTCTCCCACCCCGGTTCCGGGGTTTGCCGTATCCATGCCAAGCATAGCCTTTACCCTGAGCAGAGTGATGGCGGAGTCTGTCTCCTCTTCATCAGCCCCCACCTTCAGAGCCCCTGCAAAATCGCCTTTCGAAACCATTTTCTCTATCCTCAGCCTGCGATGAAGGTTCTCGTCGGTATTGCCCGTCACAGCAGTAATGCAGAACAGGATTGTCAATATCATAAAATTGGACGCGTATGTCCGGGGAACGTTATATGATGCAGGACGGTTCAGGAAGGAAACGATTTTGGGAACGGCAAGGACAAGGGCCAGCAGCGACGCACCCGTTATCCAGACGGTGACATTCTGTGAAAAGAAATGTTCTCCGTCAAATCCTGTCAGGCAACCCAGCAGAAACGCCGAAACAGCATAATTGCAGGCATATTGTCCATTCCTGTATTTGAAGAGCGAACGGGAAACCGGGACAAACAGAAGCACAATGCATAACAGAAGTACAGACACATACAGAAAACTGAACCGGCTAATTGTATCCTTTGTGTGAGAAAGGGAACAAATAGCACAGACCACAAGCTCTCTCTGCAGGAACAGCCAGCAGAGAGTAAAGGCGAGGAAAACAACAAAGCACAATATCCTGACACCTGGAACTTCCTTATCTCTTCTCATCATCAACGTTCTTTTTCAGTACCAATGCGGTCCTTGACGGCAGATATAGTCTGAGCCATCCCTTCTGCTCCTGACCATACAGAGGATCGAAGATTGTGAAATGCTCGCATGAGTCGTCAACACGGCCATAACCGCCGAACTCACAGCCATCACTGTCCAGAATGACGGAATACTTCCCGGCAGGAACCAGGAATCCGTAATCCTGAAACGATTTTACCGGATTGAAATTAAAGACGAAAACAAGGTCTCCACGACCAAAGGCAAGGACCTGGTCCCCGTCGTTGTGCCAGTATTCCACTACAGGACTCTTCTGGAAATTCCTTATAGAACCGATTATTCCTGTCATGGCTTTGTCGAAGGCGCCCAACCAACCGAAGGCAAGGTTGCCGTCATCTATCAGGCTCCACTGCCGGCGCGCGTATTTGTAGCTCCATCCGTTACCCTCACGTGGAAAATCAATCCATTCGGGATGGCCGAACTCATTACCCATGAAATTGAGATATCCGCCATTGATTGTCGAGGCTGTGACAAGCCTTATCATCTTATGAAGAGCTATTCCCCTTGCTGTAACGTCATTGCCGCCGTCCTTTGTGAAGTGCCAGTACATATCGGCATCCACAAGCCTGAAAATAACGGTCTTGTCGCCTACAAGAGCCTGATCGTGGCTCTCCACGTATGATATGGTCTTCTCATCGGACCTGCGATTGGTCACTTCCCAGAAGATACCGGACATGGACCAATCCTCGTCTTTCTTTTCCTTTATGGTCTTGATCCAGTAATCCGGGATGTTCATAGCCATACGGTAATCGAATCCGTAACCCCCGTCCTTGAAGGGAGCCGCCAGCCCCGGCATTCCGCTAACCTCCTCGGCAATTGTTATGGCTCCCGGCTTGAATTCATGTATCATCTTGTTGGAGAGGGTGAGATATGCTATAGCCTCATCGTCCTGATGGCCGTTGAAATAGTCATCGTAATTACAGAACGCCTCACCCAGTCCGTGACTGTAATAGAGCATCGAGGTGACTCCGTCAAAGCGGAATCCGTCAAAGCGGAACTCTTCCAGCCAATAACGGCAGTTGGATAGCAGGAAGTGCAGCACCTGGTCCTTGCCATAGTCAAAGCAGAGCGAGCCCCAGGCCGAATGCTCGTGCCTGTCACCGGGCAGGAAATACTGGTTGGGGTCACCCGCCAGGTTACCCAAACCCTCATACTCGTTCTTCACGGAATGGGAATGGACGAGGTCCATTATTACCGAAATACCCATGGAATGGGCTGTATCAATAAGTTCCTTAAGCTCCTCCGGGGTTCCGAACCTGGATGAAGGGGCAAAGAAACTGGACACATGATACCCGAAACTACCGTAATACGGATGTTCCTGGATAGCCATAATCTGTATGCAGTTGTATCCGGCATCCCTGACACGCGGAAGGACATTCTCCCTGAATTCCACGTATGTGCCCACATCCTCCTTCTCCTGGGCCATACCCACGTGGCACTCGTATATGAGCAAAGGATCCTTTCTGGGCTTGAATCTCTTGACCTTGAACATGTAGGGTTTTTCCGGATCCCACACCTGGGCCGAGAAAATGTATGTGGAACTGTCCTGGACAACTCTCTGGCACCAGGCGGGAATACGGTCCCCCTCACCACCGTTCCATTTGACACGCATCTTGTAGTGTTGGCCGTGCTTCATCATACTGTACGGCACACGGACTTCCCAGTCTCCATTGTCATTCAGACGGCGGAGGCTGAACCTCTCCTGTTCTTTCCAGTCATTGAAATCTCCTACAAGATATATATACTGGGCATTGGGAGCCCACTCACGGAAGACCCACTCGTCTCCTTCGCGGTGCAGTCCATAATATTTGTAACCACAGGCGAAATCAGCGAGAGAGCATCTGCCGCCCGTAAGCCTGTTCTCGCGCCATAATGCATGGGCATGGCGTCCCTCAATGGCATCCTTGTAGGGTGTCAGCCAGGGATCGTTCCTGATAATCCTCAACATAAAAGCTTCAGTATATAATTGTCCTTAATTTCTTGCCTGACCTGTCACGCACGGTGAATGTGCCGGTTCTCATCCCGTCCTTGAAAACCCCTTCCAGGCGGGTCCCGTCCTCCTCTTCAATCACACCCTTGCCGTCAACAGCCCCGTCGGTAAAACCGCCCCTGTATTTCGTGCCGTCGGACAGGCGCATCGAGCCTTCCCCCCATGGCTTGTCACCCTGCCACTCTCCGTAGTAGCTGTCACCGTTGGCCCAGACCATCTGTCCTGTCCCGTGCCGGCGGTTCTCCTTCCAGTCCCCTTCATATCTGGAACCGTCCGCCCAGAAGAAAGTTCCCTTGCCATCTGCAAGCCCGTTTCTGAGGCTTCCCTGATAATGGTCTCCATTGGCGAAAGTGTATAATCCGCTTCCTGTAATCTTTCCATCCTTGAACTGGCCCTTGTATGAGTCGCCGTTAACGAAATGGCACTCTCCGTTGCCGTTCTCCCTGTCCTGTTTCCAGCTTCCCTTGTAGGAATAGTCCGGTCCGTAGAATTCTCCCTGCCCCTCACGCATCCCTGCATTCCATGAGCCTCTATACACGGAGCTGTCCGCCCAAACCATCATGCCTGTCCCGTTCCTGCGGTCATTGGTCCATTCGCCGGAATAGTAGGAACCGTCTTCCCACACATATACACCCTTTCCTGTGCGGATGTCGTTCTCCCATCCTCCTTTATATATATCACCGCAGGAAAACCGGATCTCGCCTTCTCCGTTACGGTGATCCTCGTGCCAGTTGCCGATATATACACTCCCGTCAGAATAGTGCATTGTCCCCTCACCTTCCCGGACACCTTTTATATATGCACCCTCATAGATGTCGCCGTTTACATATTCCGTATGACCGGTACCGGTCGGCTTGCCAAGTTTCTTCTGACCGGTATATACCGATCCGTCATCGAAGGTATAGGTGCTGCGTCTTTCGTTCCTGACGCTGTCCGGCTTTGATGCATGCACTGTATAGCAACAGACCAGAAGAACCGGCAATACGGAAATTGTCCTGGAAACGCTCCCTCTCTTCATAGGCGATTCTGTTTCAGGAAAGCCTCGGCAGCGGCAAGGTCATCGGGGGTGTCGATACCGATGGTCTCCACATCCGTGACACCTACCCTTATACGGAATCCGGCGGAAAGCCAGCGCAACTGTTCAAGACTCTCCGCCTTCTCAAGTGGAGACTGAGGCAGTCCGGTTACCGACTCGAGCACTTCCGCCCTGAAGGCGTAGAGCCCGATATGCTTGTAATAGACATTCACGGAAGCCCACTCCTGTTCAGGGACGCCTCTCATGTATGGTATGACACTCCTGCTGAAATAAAGGGCATTCATGTCATCATCGACCACCACCTTGGGTGAATTGGGGTTTGCCAGTCTCTCAAACGGCGTGTCCGGCGGGAACGGTTTGACAAGGGTTGCTATATCGGTTGATACGTCGTCGGACAACTCACGCAAAGTAATGAGTTGTGAAGGCTGGATGAATGGTTCGTCGCCCTGTATGTTCACCACTATCTCCGCATCCACCCCGCATTTGCAGAACGCCTCGCGACAGCGGTCGGTACCGCTTTTATGATCCTGGCTCGTCATTATGGCTCTGTATCCGGCCGATTCGACCGTATCTGCAATACGGTAGTCATCGGTGGCCACGAAAACATGCCTGAAGACCTTTGACGCCTGTTCACATACGCGTACCACCACTGGCTTGCCTCCGAGTACCGCAAGCGGTTTGCCCGGAAAACGGGTTGACGCGTATCTGGCTGGTATGATTGCAACGTATTCCATCAGAAAGACTCCATTCTTGTATAGTTTTCTACCGGCTTTGAGGTCACACCTGAGTAATCGGCGCAAGGGTCAAAACCTTTGGGAATGTCGAAACGGGCGCTCGGGGAGTAGCCCAGGTTAACAGAATCGGCATAGACCTTCTCCATGAACATACCCCAGATGGGAAGTGCGGCATGTGCACCCTGCCCATGATCCATGTCATCGAAATGTATGTCACGGTCTTCTCCGCCTACCCAGCAGCCCGCCACTAACTCAGGCGTATAACCCATGAACCAGGCATCGGAGTGGTTATCGGTTGTCCCGGTCTTGCCGCCGCAGTCAACCTTGCTCACGACGGGATATGCCTTGGTGCCGCGCAGTCTGAGACCCGTTCCCTCGTTTACAACCGCACGCATCATGTCTATCATCTTATATGCCGTCTCCTCGCTGATCACCTCGTTGCTCCTCGCGGTGAAGCGGGCCAGTTCGTTACCCTCGGCATCCTCTATGCGTGTCACATACAGGGGGACGGTCCTGATGCCCCTGTTGGGGAACGCCGAATAACCGCTGACCATCTCCTGAACGGAAACATCACATGTGCCGAGACAGAGAGAGGGAACAGGATCGATGGACTGGTTCCTCAAGCCGTACTCGTGCAGTAGTTCCACGAATGAGTATGGACTTAGCTTGCTCATCAGATATGCCGTCACATTATTGTTGGAGCGCGACAGGCCCCATTTCAAGGTCACCAGCTGCCCAAGCATCTGTTTACCGTCATCCTTGGGTTTCCATATCTGGCCCGACTCCGTGAGGATGGTCTGCGGCTGGTTGATGGTCTGGTCACAAGGGGAATAGCCGCTCTCCATAGCAAGGGAATAGAGGTAAGGTTTCATGGTGGAACCGACCTGCCTCCTCCCGGAGGTGACCATATCATACATGAAAGCCCTGTAATCCGTCCCTCCCACGTATGCCTTGACATAGCCTGACTTTGTCTCCATACACATGAAGCCTGTCCTGAGGAAGAACTTCATATACCTCAGTGAATCCATGGGAGACATCACCGTGTCTATATCGCCTGAATACGAGAACACCGTCATCTTGCGGGGAGTGTCGAACACTTCACGTATCTGCCGGTCATCGAGCCCTTTCCTGCGGAGAGCGTTGTACTGCTCAGTCTGCTGCATCGAACGGACCATGATCCTCTCCACTTCATCGCTGCTGATCCTTGATGTGAACGGAGCGGTCTTGACCTTCTTCTTGGCCTTGAAGAAGTCCGGCTGAAGATAGCCTCTGAGCTGGGAGTCCACCGCAGCCTCGGCATACGCCTGCATCCTGGAATCAATGGTCACATACACCTTCAGGCCATCGGTATAGAGGTTGTAAGGCTGGCCATCGGGTTTGAGGTTCTTGTTACACCAGCCGAAAAGCGGGTCCTGTTCCCAGTCAAGGGAGTCCTCGTAGTACTGCTGCATCTGCCATCCGCGGTAATCACTCCGTTCAGGTTTGGTTGCACGCATGATCTTGCGCAGATACTCCCTGAAATAGGTAGCCTGCCCGACCTTGTGGTCAACCTTGTGGTAGTCAAGCACCAGTTCCGTATCCTGCAGGGAGTCCTTGGATGCGGAGGTCAGGAAGCCGGCCTTCTCCATCTGCGACAGCACCACGTTACGCCTTTCACGCGTCAGTTCCTTGCGGCGCAGCGGATTGTATAGCGATGAGTTCTTGCACATACCCACCAGCATGGCTGCCTCCTCGGGATTCAGGTCGATGGGATCCTTGCCGAAATATGTCCTGGAAGCCGTGTAAATACCTATGGCATTGTTACCGAAATCATATTTGTTAAGGTAGAGCGTAAGGATCTCCTCCTTCGTGTAGCACCTCTCCAGCTTGACGGCGATAACCCACTCGCTCGGTTTCTGGAGGGCTCTCTGGATGGAATTCCTGGCTACATGCTCTGTATATAGCTGCTTGGCCAGCTGCTGCGTTATGGTACTGCCGCCACCTGCGCTGCGCTGCTGAAGGATAACTCTCTTGACCACCGCACGGATAATCGCCTTGGCATCTATTCCGCAATGCTCCTGGAAACGCACGTCCTCAGTAGCGACAAGAGCCTGGACCAGGTTAGGTGACAGCTCGTCGAACCCCATCCACACGCGGTTATCCTCACTTCGTGCAAAAGTGCCCAGCACCACCCCGTCGGCCGATATCACCTGTGTGGCGAACTTGTCTATAGGGTCTTCAAGGTCATCGACGGAAGGAACATCGCCCATCCATCCCTTGGACAGTGAAATGAATATGATGAAAAGTGCCGCCACACCGGCTCCGAACAGTATCCAGAGCCAAAGTATTATATTCTTGAAAATTTTTCCGGTCATCACTACGCGGTTTGAACAGTATCTTGCAAAAATAACACAAAATCGGGATACGGGCTATCCCTTTTCCTCATTTTATACCATTTTATACAAAGTTATGAACAGTATGGATTGGTGTTGGCTTTTTATTCGTAATTTTGGAATCTGTTAGTAACAAGAGACTATCTTATTCCAAAGTATGGACAATTCCGGCAGAAGTCTGATTTCCCTCGAAGGTCTCGACAGGGATGATATCCTTGAACTTTTGAGGCAGGCAGCTACGTTCGAGACCAAACCTGACAGAAAGATTCTGGACGGTAAGGTGGTGGCAACCCTTTTCTTTGAACCTTCAACCAGGACCAGGCTCAGTTTTGAAACAGCAGTGAACAGATTGGGAGGACGTGTAATCGGTTTTTCCGATGCAGCCACGACAAGTTCCTCCAAGGGTGAAACCCTCAAGGACACCATAATGATGGTAAGCAACTACGCTGACCTCATCATCATGAGGCACTATCTTGAAGGCGCGGCCAAATATGCCAGCGAGATTTCACCGGTCCCTATCATCAACGCAGGTGACGGAGCCAACCAACACCCCTCCCAGACCATGCTTGACCTCTATTCCATGCTCAAGACCCAGGGACGGCTTGACGGGCTTGACATATTCCTCGTAGGAGACCTCAAGTACGGACGCACCGTCCACTCAATGCTCACGGCCATGCGCTTCTTCAATCCCACCTTCCATTTCATTTCACCGGAAGAGCTCAAGATGCCGGCCGAATACAAGGAGTTCTGCAGGGAGAACGGAATACGTTTCTCCGAACACTCCGAGTTCAACGAGAAAGTCATATCCGAGGCAGACATCATCTACATGACCCGTGTCCAGAGGGAACGTTTCACGGACCTGATGGAATACGAGCGTGTCAAGGACTCGTTCATCCTGCACAATGACATGCTTGCCGGCACCAAGCCGAATCTCCGGATTCTCCATCCCCTGCCAAGGGTGAACGAAATATCGCAGGACGTGGATTCCAATCCCAAAGCGTATTATTTCCAACAGGCCAAGAACGGGTTGTTTGTCCGTGAGGCTCTGATATGCAACGCATTGAATCTTCTTTAAAAATGGAAAAGGCAAAAAAGTCAGAACAGCTTGTCGCTGCTATCGAGAACGGGACCGTGATTGACCACATACCTTCAGACAAGGTTTTCGATGTGGTCAACCTGCTCGGGCTGACCTCGATAACAACCCCCATAACAATAGGCGCCAACCTCACCAGCCACAAGATGGGCAGTAAAGGCATAATCAAGATTGCAGACCGCTATTTCAGCGAGGAAGAGTGCAGCAAGCTCTCGGTTATAGCCCCGAATATAGTGTTGAATATCATCAGGAACTACGAGGTTGCCGAAAAGAAGGCCATCCCTGTGCCCGATGAAGTGAGAGGTATTGTCAAATGCTGCAATCCCATGTGTATAACCAACCACGAACCGATGCAGACCGTGTTCAGGGTAGTTGACAAGAGGAACGGAACTCTCCGGTGCAGGTATTGCGGCAAGGATATCCCGAGGGACGACGTGAAACTGCTCTGAACTAATATTACACACCAGTATGAAGAGGCTCACTGCTCAGATCCTTATCCTGTTTCTGTACATCCCCGCCCTGTCGGCCGAGGAGTCCGGAACACAGCCTCTGCAGTCAATGCCCTCCTTCACCTGGGACTTCCGGTTCGGTTTCTCCGCCACAGGCACCTACGTGTATAATCTGCAGGCTGACGGCAAAAGGCTTGACGGCTACACCCAGGACACCCAGGTAGGTCATTTCTTCGGACTGGACGGCTATTACAACAGAAGATACCTGTTCCTGAAGACCGGTGTGGGACTCAGCCGGAACAAATCCACATTCTATGTCGATCTCAACAGCTGGAACCCGGATGCCGGACCTGCCAGGGAGATAGGTGTCTCACTCTCATCATACAATCTCGTAATCCCTCTTCAGGCAGGAGTACACATAATCAACAGACCGCCCTACAGCATGTCTGTCTATACGGGACCCAGATTCATGATCCCGTTCACCAGCAGTTACAAGTCAACGTTCATAGGACTTGAGAACCAGGACATAACGGAGAGTCTGTCCGATTTCATCTGGGGCTGGACCATAGGACTCACCATACGTACAGGCAGGACTATGATTGACTTTGAGTACGAGAGCGGTATAAGCAACATTTCAGGAGGATTCGAAGGCCAATGTCCGGAACCGGCACCGGAACAGCTCATACTGGACCGCAGGCTCAACATTCTCTCTTTCTCATACGGAATCACTTTTTGAACCAATAACGAAACAAATATAGGATTATGAAAAAAGACCAGGAAATTTTTGACATCATCGAACGTGAACATCAGCGTCAGGCAAAAGGAATCGAGCTGATAGCATCAGAGAACTTCGTGAGTGACCAGGTTATGCAGGCCATGGGGTCATGCCTTACCAACAAATATGCCGAGGGCTATCCCGGCAAACGCTACTACGGAGGCTGTGAGGTTGTGGATGAGGCTGAGCGCCTTGCCATATCCCGGATCAAACAGATCTTCGGTGCGGAATACGCCAATGTCCAGCCGCACTCCGGAGCCCAGGCCAATGCCGCCGTACTTCAGGCTGTCCTTAACCCGGGTGACACCTTCATGGGCCTCAACCTTGCCCACGGCGGCCATCTGTCACACGGTTCCGCAGTAAACTCATCGGGAATTCTCTATCATGCGGTAGGATATGACCTCAACCCCGAAACAGGCCGCGTGGATTACGACAAGATGGAGCAGCTTGCACTTGAGGTCAAGCCAAAGCTCATTATCGGCGGCGGCTCGGCATATTCACGTGAGTGGGATTACGCCCGCATGCGTAAGATAGCCGATATGGTTGGCGCACTCCTCATGATCGACATGGCCCACCCCGCAGGACTTATCGCCGCCGGACTGCTCGACAATCCTGTCAAATACGCCCATATCGTCACCTCCACCACCCACAAGACCCTGCGCGGCCCTCGTGGCGGTATAATCCTGCTGGGCAAGGACTTTGAGGATCCCCGTGGCCGCAGGACACCCAAGGGTGAAATCAAGATGATGTCGCAGCTCATTGACTCCGCCGTATTCCCCGGCACGCAGGGCGGTCCTCTGGAACATGTGATCGCGGCCAAGGCCGTAGCTTTCCATGAGGCACTCCAGCCCGAGTTCAAGGAGTACCAGATCCAGGTTCAGAAGAATGCCAGGAAACTGGCCGAAGAACTGACCGGACGCGGTTTCACCATTGTCTCCGGCGGTACGGACAACCACAGTATGCTGGTTGACCTGCGTTCCAAGTATCCTGACCTGACCGGCAAGGTTGCTGAGAGGGCTCTTGTGGCAGCCGACATCACAGCCAACAAGAATATGGTCCCGTTCGACTCACGCAGCGCATTCCAGACATCAGGACTGCGCTTCGGCACTCCCGCTATCACGACCCGAGGTGCAAAGGAGGACCTGATGGTCACTATTGCAGAGATGATCGAAGAGGTTCTTGATGCTCCTGAGGACGAGGCCGTAATCGCCAAGGTCCGTTCACGTGTCAATGACATAATGAAGGACTATCCGATGTTCGCATACTGATTTCAACCTTTTCAGCGACATGGATATCAGGGAAGAACTGAAAAAGAGGATTCTCATCCTGGACGGAGGCATGGGTACATGCATCCAGCAGACAGGATTGGAGTACGACGGCAACAACGACGCTCTCACTCTGACAAGACCGGATATCATTTCAGGAATACACAAGGCATACATTGATGCGGGGGCCGACATAATCAGCACCTGCACCTTCGGAGCTAATGCAGTCTCCCAGGAGGGATATGGTATGCAGGAACAGGTACGGGAAATGAATCTCGCCGCCGTGAAGGTTGCCAGAGAGGCAGCTGACAATGCCGGAAGGAAAGTCTGGGTGATGGGAAGCATGGGGCCGACTCCCAAATCGCTCATCATAACCGCGATGATGCAGGACCCTGCTGAAACATTCAACATAGATGTACTCACCGATGCCTATTACGAACAGGCCAAAGCTCTGGCGGAAGGCGGTGTTGACGGTTTTCTGATAGAGACCGTAACCGACGAGTGCAACGCCTATGCCGCACTGGAGGCTGTCAGGAAGGTACAGACAGAGAACGGCACTGACCTGCCAGTCATGCTCTCGGCAAGCATCATGAACTCAAGCGGATGCCTCATGACAGGATTGAGTGTCATTGACTTTTATGAAAGCCTGGCAAAAAAAGGACCGGATACTTTCAGGCTCATGAGCTTCGGCCTCAACTGCTCGTTCGGGGCTAAAGAGCTGTATCCTGTCATCCGGGACATAGCTTCGGCTGTAGATTGTGCTGTAAGCATCTATCCTAACGCCGGACTGCCCACCGCCCACGGTTATGACGAAGGTCCCTGCGACACTGCCGACGCCTTGGAGAAGATGGCAGCCGACGGATTGGTGAACATTGCCGGCGGATGTTGCGGAACCACCCCTGAACATATCCGTGAGATTGCCTTAAGACTGAAAAAAAACGCGCCAAGAAAATTTTGACAACAATATGAGTATCGAACTGAAAAAAGATTGCAGATACGCGATGCTTGTCCCTACAAGCATGGGACTGCGTGTCACTCCACCTTCCGGCCAGCCCGTCCAGAGCTGCAATGTCCTCAGTTTACAGGCCACCAGCGCTGAAACCAATGTAGCCAGCATCTCCTCCTATCTCGGACTGCCTGTCAAGGTGCTGACGACCTTCGTTGAAGGCTCACCCTTCTCCGATTTCATCAAGCGTGACCTGCGCAGCCGTGGTATGGACTTTGAGGGGCCGGACGTACCTCAGGGAGGCCCTTGGGGTTATCGTCATCAGATAAACGTGGCAGACAGCGGATACGGTTCACGCGGGCCGAGGGTCTGGAATGACCGCGCAGGCGAAGTCGGCCGCACGCTCAACGTCAAGGATTTTGACCTGGAACGTATCTTCGGGAAGGAAGGAGTACAGATTGTACATCTTTCAGGCCTGATTTGCGCACTGAGTCCCGAGACCAGCCGTTTCTGCCTTGAGATAGCCCGCGCAGCCAGGAAATACGGAACAAAGATCAGTTTTGACCTGAATTACCGCGCCTCATTCTGGAAGGGACGTGAAAAGGAACTGCGGGAGATATTCTCTGAAATCTGCAGTATCAGCGACATCCTGATCGGCAATGAGGAGGATTTCCAGCTGGCTCTCGGAATAGAGGGACCTGAGGCAGGCGGAAAGGACCTGACATCAAAGATCGATGGATTCAAGTCCATGATCAACCGCGTCAGAGCCATCTATCCGGGCGCACAGGTCTTCGCCACCACACTCAGGCAGGTGGAGAACACCAACAGCCACAATTGGGGTGCCATAATGCTTCACGGTGACAGCTGGCACATAGTCGAGCCGCGCAACATACACGTTCTGGACCGTATAGGCGGAGGTGACGGTTTCGTGGGCGGTCTGCTCTACGCCATCCTCAGGGGATGGGAACCGGAGAAATGGATTCAGTTCGGATGGGCTACCGGCGCTCTTGCCACCACATTCCTGACTGATTACGTTCAGCCTGCCGATGAGGAGCAGGTCTGGAGTGTCTGGGCCGGCAATGCCAGAGTCAAGAGATAAGCCATGCTCTATTTTGCCAGAGGCTCCGGGACCGACGTAATCACCCCCGGTGAAGTACGTGACATACTGCGTGACGTGTTTGACGGTATGGGACACAGGAGACGTGTCCTGGCACTTCCGCCTGACATTACCCGGCTCAACTCGTTCGCAGGCCCTATCACGGAGATGTGTTACGACTATTTCGGCGACAGGCTCACTGACATAATGCCGGCGATAGGCACCCATACACCCATGACCGATGACCAGTTGTCTTTCATGTTCGGCCACACCCCGCTTGGGCTGTTCCGCAGGCATGACTGGCGGAATGACGTGGTGACAGTCGGCGAGGTGCCCTCTTCATATATAGAAAAGGTGTCGGAGGGACGTCTCCACTACAGCTGGAAAGCACAGGTCAACAAACTTCTGCTTGATCCCGCCTTCGACCTGATTCTCTCAATCGGCCAGGTTGTGCCTCATGAAGTCATAGGCATGGCCAACTACAACAAGAACATCTTTGTGGGAGTAGGTGGAAGCGACGGAATAAACAAAAGCCATTTCCTGGGTGCCACATACGGTATGGAACGTATCATGGGCCGGGCAAAAAGTCCTGTCCGCGATATTCTGGAATATTCATCGCAGCATTTCATTAAAGACCTGCCGATAGTATATATCCAGACCGTACTCTCCAAAGGCGATGACGGTCAGATGAAACTTCGCGGACTCTACATCGGCGATGATTACGAATGTTTCCGCCGTGCCGCCGGACTGGCCCTTCAGGTGAATTTCATCATGGTCGAAAAGCCTATCCGCAAATGTCTCGTATGGCTTGACCCCGATGAGTTCAAAAGCACCTGGCTCGGCAACAAGGCTGTATATCGCACCCGCATGGCGCTTGCCGACGGTGCAGAACTGATAATAATGGCTCCCGCCCTGAAAGAGTTCGGCGAGGACCCTGCAATTGATTCCCTTATACGCAAATACGGCTACAAAGGCACTCCCGCCACGCTGCGTGCAGTTGAGGAGAACGATGACCTGAAGGCAAACCTTAGTGCCGCGGCACATCTGATACACGGTTCAAGCGAAGAGCGTTTTAAAATCACCTATTGTCCCGGACCTGACATGAGCCGCGCAGAAATTGAAGGTGTGGGATTCAGTTGGGGCAGCCTTGACGATGTTATGAAGAGATATTCCCCGGCTTCACTGCACGATGGCTGGAATATGGTGAACGGAGAGGAGATATATTACATATCAAACCCGGCTCTCGGCCTGTGGGCACACCCTGACCGGTTTAAAGACTGATTGTTTATGAAGATAGTATGCGATAACAAGATACCTTTCCTCAAGGGGGCCCTTGAGCCTTTCGCCGAGGTTGTGTATCTGCCCGGAAAGGAGACTACCCCTGATGTGGTACGGGATGCCGACGCCATCATCACCCGTACCCGGACCATCTGCAACGAGTCCCTTCTCAAAGGCTCCAGAGTCAGGATGATAGCCACCGCGACCATCGGATATGACCACATTGACACAGAATGGTGTGAAGCGAACGGAATTGAATGGACCAATGCTCCCGGATGCAATTCATGGTCGGTACAGCAGTATATCGGTTCGCTGCTCGTCACCATGTCGCTGGAACTCGGATTTGACTGCAGGAAGATGACTCTCGGCGTGATAGGTGTCGGCAATGTGGGTAGCAAGGTGGCCCGAATCGGTGCCCTGCTTGGCTTCAACATACTCCTCTGTGACCCACCCCGTGCCAGACGCGAAGGTCAGGATGGGTTCGTCAATCCCGACACGATAATCGAGCGGAGCGACATCATTACATGTCATGTACCGCTCATCCGAAGCGGCGAGGACCGAACCTTCCACATGTTCGATGCAGAGAGGCTGGGCTCCATGCGTCCCGACCAGATTCTCATCAACAGTTCCCGCGGGGAAGTGGTTGACTGTATCGCCCTCAAAGAGACTCTCAGGAATAAAGGAATCAGGGCGGCCTCACTTGACGTATGGGAAAACGAACCTGACATTGACAGGGAACTGCTGGACCTGCTGTTCACAGGCACGCCCCACATAGCCGGTTACTCGCTGGACGGCAAGGCCAACGGCACCATGATGAGCGTACAGGCCATCGGCCGCAGGTTTGACCTCTCCTGCAGGGACTGGACGGTACCGGAAATCCCGCTCCCGGTCCAGCCCGTGGAGTTTACAATCGACGTGCAGGGAAAGACACCGCGTCAGGTACTTGGAGAGGCTATTCTCTATACATACAGAATCAAGGACGATGATGCAAGACTCCGCTCCGACACCGGTTCCTTCGAGAAACAGCGGGCAGACTACCCCGTACGTCGCGAGTTCCCGGCATTTACCGTGAGTTTAGAAAATGACACGGACGGCCGCGCAGCCGTTATCCTGCGTGAGATAGGATTCAACGTTAAGCAACAAACAGACTGACAATATGGAAAAGATTTCAGACATCGGGCTGATAGGCCTGGCAGTGATGGGTGAGAATCTCGTGCTCAACATGGAGAGCAAGGGATTCCACGTGAGTGTTTACAACCGTACAGTCCAGAAGGTCGAGAACTTCATCAACGGACGCGGAAAAGGAAAGAACATATACGGGGCCATGACTCTTGAGGAGCTGGTGGCTTCCCTGAAACGTCCCCGTAAGGTTTTCCTCATGGTCAAGGCAGGACAGGCTGTCGATGACTTCATTGACAAGCTCATTCCTCTGCTTGAACCCGGCGATGTAATCATTGACGGCGGCAACACCCACTTCCCTGACACCGCCCGCCGCACGGCATACGTGGAGAGCAAGGGACTTCTGTATATAGGTACAGGAGTGTCAGGAGGTGAGGAAGGCGCGCTCAAGGGCCCGAGCATGATGCCCGGTGGCAGTCCTGCAGCATGGCCTGTCGTGAAACCTATATTCCAGGGTATCTGCGCAAAGGTTGAAGACGGAAGCCCCTGCTGTGACTGGGTTGGCGAGAACGGAGCCGGCCATTTCGTGAAGATGGTACATAACGGCATCGAATACGGTGACATCCAGCTTATCTGCGAATGCTACCAGATCATGAAGGAATACTTAGGCATGACGAATCAGGAGATGCATGAAACGTTCGCTGAATGGAACCGCGGAGACCTGGACTCATATCTCATAGAGATCACCCGCGATATCCTTGCCAAGAAGGATGATGACGGACGCTATGTCTTGGACTATATCCTGGACACAGCAGGACAGAAGGGTACAGGCAAATGGACAGCTGTGGCCGCACTTGATCAGGGAGTCCCGCTTACACTTATTGCCGAATCGGTGTTCGCCCGCTGCCTGTCAGCACAGAAGGAAGAGCGCGTAGCCGCCAGCACCATACTCGACGGACCGGAAGCCGCAAAGTTCAAAGGTGACCGCAAGGCATTCCTTGAGGACCTGCGCAAGGCGTTATTCGCTGCCAAGATAGTGTCGTATGCCCAGGGTTATGCCCTCATGCGGGCCGCAGCCAAGGAGTACGGATGGAATCTTAACTACGGTGGCATAGCCCTCATGTGGCGCGGCGGCTGTATCATACGTTCCGTTTTCCTCGGCAAGATAAAGGATGCTTTCGACAAGAATCCCGGACTGGCCAATCTCATGCTTGACTCTTACTTCAAGTCAAAGCTGGCCGATGCCCAGCAGAGCTGGCGCAACGTTATTGCCCAAGCCGTCATGAACGGTATTCCCGTCCCCACCCTTACTGCCGGACTTGAATATTATGACGGATACCGCAGCGAGAGGCTTCCTGCAAATCTGCTGCAAGCTCAGCGCGACTACTTCGGCGCCCACACCTACGAACGTACGGACAAGCCTCGCGGCGAGTTCTTCCACACCAACTGGACCGGTCACGGCGGTGACACTGTTGCGGGGACTTATATCGCCTGAGGCGATATAAGTTCCTTACGTTGTTTTAGTTTACTTCGTAAACGGCGCCCTGTGGGCGGTAACGGCTGAAACAGCCGTTACTTATCGCCTGAGGCGATTTAAGTTCCATACGTTGTTTAATTTACTTTGTAAAAAAAATATGAAAGTTCTTGGAAAATATTCATTTGGGATTGGTGACAGATTCTCGCACGAAGGGAGAGCGCAGCTGTCTGCACTGATCAAGGCTGCGGAGAAATATTCCGTAAGTTTCGTTCCGGTCTGGAACAAATCCAACCGCGAGCACCAGATTGTGGGAACGGATCCCATCGATACCCGTCGCGAGGCCGATGATGCAGTCAGCGCACTCGGTTATGCGAATCCCTACTTCGTGGATGCTGACCACATAAACATGAACAATGTGGACCGTTTTACAGACGCATCGGATTTCTTCACAATCGATGTGGCGGACTATATCGGAAAACCCGCGGACAAGGATTCAATCGTGAAGTTCACTGAAAAGAATCTCAAATATTCCGGTGATCTTATGGTTCCGGGCATTGCCGAACCTTTCCGGGTGGACCGTACGCTGATTGAAACCATTGCAGGAAAATATCTCTTTGCAGTACAGGAGGCCGGCCGGATTTACCGTCACATTGCCGACTGCAAGGGAGCGGACAATTTCGTGACCGAGGTTTCGATGGATGAGGTCGATTCACCGCAGACTCCTATCGAGATATTCTTCATACTTAGCGCCTTGTCACAGGAAGGAGTGCCCGCTCAGACAATAGCCCCCAAGTTTACCGGAAGGTTCAACAAGGGTGTTGAGTATGTCGGCGACATCGCAAGGTTCGAAAAAGAGTTCCGCGAGGATCTTCTGGTCATTGACTATGCAGTAAAAGAATTCGGACTCCCCGAAGGACTTAAGCTGAGCATACACTCCGGAAGTGACAAATTCTCTATCTATCCCATCATGGGCAGACTGATACGTCAGTATGACAAGGGGATACACATCAAGACAGCCGGCACTACATGGCTTGAGGAGAACATAGGACTCGCCCTTGCCGATGAACAGGCTCTGGAACTTGCAAAAAAGATTGCCATAGCGGCTTTAGGACGGATGGAGGAGCTTTGCATTCCTTACGCTACCGTGATTGACATCAATCCGGCCAGGCTTCCTTCGGCTGAGCAGATAAAATCATGGAGCGGCACGGAATATGCACGCGCCCTTCGCCACAACCCCGGCGACGCCCTTTACAATCCCGACTTCCGCCAGCTGGTTCACGTAAGCTACAAGATAGCGGCGGAGTTCGGCGAGGAGTATTATGCCGCTCTCAGACGCAACAGCGACGTGATTGCCGCTGAAGTTCAGGAAAATATCCTGGAAAGACATATCGCCCGACTGTTCTCTTGAACACGGTGCCTGTATTGACAAAATGATTATAAACCCCGATAAAAGGACCTATATGACCAACAGACCTTTCATACATGAGAATTTCCTCCTTCAGAACAAGACGGCAGAACATCTGTTCCATGATCATGCCTGCAGACTGCCTATCATAGACTATCACTGCCATCTGAATCCCCAGGAGGTGGCCGAAGACCACAGGTTCCGCTCCATCACTGAACTATGGCTCGGCGGTGACCACTACAAATGGCGTGCCCTGCGTGCCAACGGAGTGGCCGAAAAATACATCACGGGCGATGCCTCGGATTGGGACAAGTTCCTGAAATGGGCCGAGACCATGCCCTACTGCATGCGCAACCCCCTCTACCACTGGACACATCTGGAGCTCAAGACCTGTTTCGGAATCGACAAGGTGCTTAATCCCCAGACCGCGAGGGAGATTTATGACGAGTGCAACGAAAAACTCGCAAGCCCTGAATTCAGTGCCCGCAACCTGATGCTGCACTACAATGTGGAAGCAGTATGCACCACTGATGATCCGGTTGATTCACTGGAGTTCCACAAACAGATAATACAGAGCGGATTCAAAGTGAAGGTCTTGCCCACATGGCGGCCCGATATGGCAATGGCCGTGGAGAACCCGGCTGCATACCGTGAATACATCGACAGGCTTGCCAAGGTCAGCGGAGTGCCAATCAACTGTTTTGACGACATTGTAAAAGCCCTGCTCATCCGCCACAAATACTTTGAGGAGCAGGGATGCCGCCTGAGCGACCACGGAATGGAAGAGTTCTATGCCGATGACTTCACTTCAACCGAACTGGATGCCATTTTCAGCAAGGTCTATGGAGGCGCTGCCCTATCTGAAAGCGAGACCCGTAAATTCAAGAGCGCCATGCTTGTCGAATTCGGTAAGATGGATGCCGATACAGGGTGGACACAGCAGTTCCACTATGGGGTGATAAGGAACCAGAATTCCAAGATGTTCAGACTTGTGGGCAAGGATACCGGGTTCGACTCCATGTCACAGGTCCTCACCGCCAAGGCCATGAACCGCTATTTTGACCGTCTGAACAGTATGGACAAGCTCACCAAGACCATTATCTACAACCTCAATCCCAGTGATTTCGAGATGGTAGGCACCACTATCGGAAACTTCCAGGACGGGAGCGTCCCCGGCAAGATGCAGCTTGGAGCCGGCTGGTGGTTCCTGGACCAGAAGAACGGAATGGAACAGCAGATGCAGGTACTGAGCATGCTGGGACTTCTTTCAAGGTTTGTGGGAATGCTGACTGACAGCCGTTCGTTCGTCTCATACGCACGCCACGAGTATTTCCGCCGCATTCTCTGCAACCTCATCGGAACCGATGTGGAGAACGGTGAAATACCAGCCAGCGAAATGCCTCGTATAGAACAGATGGTCGAAGACATCTCATATTACAACGCCAAGAACTTCTTCAGATTCTAAGAATCCTGGATGTACCCGATCGCCGTACAATATCTGCCCTTTCACAGTAAAAATACGGCGATTTTCTTACATAAAAAAGATTGAATCCGTATCTTTGCATGTTTTGAAAACCATTAACCTGTTATTTAACCGTTAATCAGATGAGAAGAAAATTTGCTTTAAGGGTGTTGCCACTGGCAGCTCTTGTACTCTCAGTCCAGTTTACCGCAAGTTGCCTGGATGAGATGCATCCGGGACAGTACTATACGTTCCAAGGCAACACCGTAGCCTCATATCTTGAGGAAAATTCCGAACAATTTAGCGATTTCATCACAATCCTGAAAAGAGCAAATGTCTGGGGTGAACTCACAACATACGGTGCCTATACATGCTTTGCACCTACCAACAGAGCCATCAGCACATTTGTCAAGGAAAGAGGAAAATTCTATAAAACCGAATACAATACCGTCGATGACCTGAGCGATGAGGACTGCGACACCCTTGCATGGACTCACATCATGGAACAGACCTGCTTCGTGGCTGAGATGGTCGAGGGTTATTTCCCTAAGGTGAATAAGAACGACCGCTTCCTTCAGCTTACTTTCGACTCGGTATTCTACAACACCGAGGGGGACAGCTCTTACAGGCTTGTACGTTGCGTCAACCTCAAGTCACACATCATACATTCCGATGACACCTGCCAGAACGGCGTGGTTCATGTCATAGACCGCTGCATCGACTTCTCCGGAAACTACATCTACGACGCCATCTGGGGTGACAGCAAACTCCGCCTTTTCGGCGAAGCCCTTCGGCTCTGCGGACTTCAGGATTCCTTCAAGGTCTGGTATGACGAGAGCTACAGGATAGGCATCGACTCCGTTGAGACCGGAGTGCCGCTATCGTCGGCCGGCAACAAATATACGGTCAAGTACTGGGACAAGCGCAAGACATGCTTCACATTTCTCGTCGAGCCTGACGAGGTTTACAACAAGGCCGGAATTTACACCATCGACCAGCTTATTGACTATGCCAAGAGCGTGTATGATGATTCGTATCCCAACGATGCCGGCATTACCGACTTCACAGACCGCCGGAACTCCCTGAACAGGTTCGTGTCATACCACATACTGCCGTTCCAGTGCGGATACAACGCCTTCAACCCGAGATCCGACATAGTGTCCATGTATAACAGAGGTATCATCGATCCCGAGGATTACTTCGAGACATTCTGTCCGCACACTCTCATGCGCATATCCACCGCCAAGGACAAGAACATCTACATCAACCGGCGCGACAAGGAGGGAAACGGAACGAAAGACTTTTCCGGGAAGCTCTATCCCGGAATCAGGATCAGGAAACCCTCGGAAATTGACTCGACACTCCAGCTTTCGCACAACGGTGTATATCACTACATAGATGACATCCTCACATACAGTTCTCTCGTGCGTGACACTATCCTTGACCGCCGCATCCGTGTCGATGTCACCACCCTGTCGCCTGACTTCATGACATCAGGCCGCAGACAGCGTGTTCCTGAAGCGGACTATCAGGGCAGCGGATTCAAGAACCCCACCAACTTCCACACATACAATGAGGACTTTGTCCTTTCGCTCCGTGATGCCTCCACCCACAGCTATGCATACGAGGGTGACGGAATAGACATACAGGGCAATTTTGACATGTACGTCAAGCTGCCTCCTGTCCCGCATGACGGAACATGGCAGTTCAGGATGTCATTCCGAAGCAATGCAGCCTGCGGTATAGTACAGCAGTACTGGGCCGAGGGTTCTCCGGAGGACTGGCAGCCGCTTGGAATACCGTCGGACTTGAGGGTTGACCTGACCGACCCTTCGGTAGGCTGGATACTGGATTCCGACCTGGCCGATGCCGAAGCTGTCGATGCCCTTGACAAGTCAATGAAAAACCGCGGATGGATGAAGGGTGCGGATTCCCAGCTGACGAACAGCGGAACCCTGCACCGTGACCAGAACACAATGGGGCGCCGTATTCTCTTTACCGGATACATGTACGCCAACCGTGACTACTATCTGCGTCTGAAACAGATTCTGGATAACAGCAAGGCAGAGATGCTGTTCGATTACATTGAGCTCGTCCCAAAGAATGTCTATGACAACGGAGAGGACTGGCATTGATTCATAACCATTTACTAAAGTATCCCGGCAGCTCCAGACTTGTCGGGATACTTTTTTTTGTGAAATAATGGTGACATTCCTTTGCAGAGTCAATTATAATGACTACCTTTGCATCGCTTTTGAGGAAAGCACTTTGCGCGATTAGCTCAGTTGGTAGAGCAATTGACTCTTAATCAATGGGTCCAGGGTTCGAATCCCTGATCGCGTACAAAAAAGGAAGAGGTCATGACGACCTCTTCCTTTTTATACGCGAACTTACGCGGACTCCTTTTATTTAACGTGAGTTCGACGAAATATAACTAACTTATAATTTGGTGATTAGCGGGATTTATTGTAATTTTAGGTGACAAAAAAACGAACCACAATAAACCCACGCTATGTTCACCGACGATAAAATTACT
>JAGCDE010000035.1 GCA_017651315.1 Bacteroidaceae bacterium | reverse complement strand
CGTGAATATCTGGTTGAACTGGTGCACGTTCCCGGCATACCGCATGAGGTCGTCACGCGTCCACTGCTGCTGCGCTCCGGCAGTGAAGCACAGGCATAAGAACGTGATGATACCTACAAGTTTCCTTAACATAGCCGCTCTTTATTGGTACACAGTCACAAAATTACTATGGTAAATTACCCAAATAAAAGGGGAAATCCCTATTATTATGGGGGAATTTCCCTATTTTTCACTCAAAGGACAAAGTTTTGCCCGAATTGCCCGCCTATACAGTAGGTTCGTAGTGGTAAGGTAGTAGCCATACCCATTGAGTATGGCTATAGCGAGCCTAGACCGAGCCTGGACTATGGGTATAGCGGTAAAACTCCGGTTAAAGATTATGCATCATCATTCCCTGCCTTACTGCCAGCCTTATCCGTGAAACCTCGGGGGATTTAACCTTGATCCGTTTGTTGAGTATAGCTTGCCCCATGCTCTTCATCTCATCAAACCTTCCCTGTTCCTCATACAGGCAGAATAGTCCGTACAGCGGGACGAACCTTACCGGACACATCCTTGAAGCCAGCAGGTAGTGCTGCTCCGCTTTGTCTGTATCGCCGCACAGCGATTCCTGTTCAGCCATGAACAGCACGGTATCATAGTTCGCCATGAGCCTTTGACTCTCACCCGCCATACTTACTGCCTCACCGTTCCTCTCGGCATCGGCAAGCGCGTATGCGTAGCTGTACAGGAAGTACGGGTCATTGCCAAGCCTTCCTAACAGAGCCTCATATTCCTTAATTACAGTATCGGTATGGTGACCTGCATTATCCGGAATACTTGACACCCTTCCCCACCTGTGCTGGCTTGCCGCCCATGGCAGGAACAGCGCGAGCCCAGCGGCTGACAGGACAGCGGATACTGCACAGACCGTCTTGCCGTACCTGTCCGTCAGGCGTCCTGCCGGCTCCCTGAACACCATCATCAGGGCGCATGTCAGCGCTACAGCCGTGAGCGGATAGCGGAAGGGATATGAGAACATGGCCAGCACCGCTATGCCCGCAATTACAGACAGACCTGTGAACCCGTCCCGTGAAGGATGTCTCATGCAGAACCTGACAATCATCACTGCAATGCCGATGATGACAGTTACGCCAGTTATCCCGAAATTCACCGCCAGCAGGACATACTCGTTGAGCGGGTGTGTCACGTTGTCGGCCAGCATGTCCATTACCTCGGACCGGCACCTGTCCAGGAAAAGAGCCTGGTATATCATGTACTGTGAGTGGAACCCGTGCAGCCCGTGCCCCAGGAGAGGCCTCTCCTTTATCATGTCCCAGCAGACATTCAGAATAAGCATCCTGCCCGTACTTGATGCTCTCTTTTGCACCGAGAGCGCCACAGCAGTGACCGCAACCGCCGCAACCGCCGCAACCAGCAACGCCCGCCTGAGCCTGACGGCGTCCGTCCCCTGAGCCAGGAACAGGACAAGGACAACACCTGTCGCTATAATCCCGGCCCTTGAGCCGATGACCGCCATAAGTATCAGGGACAGGAGAAACACGGCGTACGCAACCAGCCTGACCAGCAGGGGATGCCTGGAGTTCCCTGCCAAAGAGAAATATCCCATGAACGGCAGGCAGACCGTCAGAGCCGCAGCCACCCCCGCAGGATTGTCAAAGCCTGCAACCGCCGCATAGACTCCCGGCCCGCCACCGTTTATGTGCTTCAGGACCCCGGACAGCTGCAGGAAACAGTGCATCAGCACTGCGATACCGGCAAGAGCGAAAGGCCAGGACATGTCGCCTGCGCGTATCGTTGTTCCACCTTTATTGCTGTGCGTAAACAGAGCTGTTATTGAAACAACCAGTATTGACACCAGGACAGCTCCCCCTGCACCCACCCATTTCCCCATGATGGCGCAGTCCGGCACGCTCTTGTCTATGGAACAGACCGATGCGATGACAATTATCAACAGCAATAGCTTGGTAATATCTTTCATCAGGCCTTTTCAACCAAATAATCAGTTTCCCAGTTCGGGATCCCAGACAGGACGGATGGGAATGGCGAATTCGTTCGAGTAATCCATATATCTTGTTTCAGTTTTGTGGTCAACAAAATTAATCTTAGTTTGCCAGCACCATCGCTGCTGGTACTGGGTCTTTTCTCCGCTCTGAAAGATTATCCGGCAATCAGTCTGTTCCAGTATTTCAGTGTCGTATGCCCCACCGAATCCGTAATTGTTGTAGAGTCCGGCAGCAGGAATACAGATAGAGTTGCCGTTACCTGTGAACTCAGCCACGTAGCCTTCTCCCATGGTATGGAACTGTACCTCGCAGGATTCGATAAGCTCGTCAATCTCGGCCTTGGTGGGCAAGCGCCAGTGCCCAGACAAGACCACATGTGCAGCATCGTATTCAGTAGCGCAGATGTTATTACCCACATTTCCCAGGCTGTAGCCGTTGACGGTGGTGGAAGGTTCTGTTTCGCCCCATCTGTAGTATTCTCCCGCTTCCTGAGGTTCCTCCGCTCCCAGGTTGCAGCTGGCCCACTTCACGCTCAGCCCAAGGTCCACGGCCATCTCGTCCGGATAGCGGGTGGTGAGAGACCTGACAGGTCCGTAAAGAAGCATATCCGTATGATCTACCCGCAGGTATGTGCGGTAGCGATACTCAGTCCCGCATAGCAGTTTCTTCAAGTCAACCTCAAAGGAACCGTCATCGCTTATTGAATTAGCCTCTTTTAATCCATCCTCCAGAGTCGGTTCGTCGGCATCACGAGAAAAGACTATTCCTGTTGTGCAGAGAGCCAGGTCCCTGGCATCGGCACCGGCTCTTCCCGTAACCACGGCCTTGTAGAATCCTACCGTTTGAGCTTCGGAAGTCTCCATGGTACAACTGAATGCCCTGGTGGTGAAGGAACCAGGTGTGCTTAAAAGTCTTGTCTTTCCGTCCTTTGACTGATAGTAGAGGCAGTATGAATAGGCGGTTTCGGGTTTTAGCTTGGAGAGGTTAGCCTCCAGACCGCCTTCGGTGTTAAACTTGATGCGCCCCACCTGAGAACAGCCCGGATTGTTGTTGCCCTTGAGCCATGAGTCAAAATAACCCTGGGCACCATCGGAATCATCAGTATAAAGAATGCCGCACATTCCTTTGTTGAGATCATCGTATGTGACACCATCTATGGTGCCTGACACCGTGGCCGTGAAGGCCGTTGAGGAGACAGTAGTGATTTGAGTGGGGACCTGAGGTTCAGGACTCCCAACTTCCTCATTCCTGCATGACAGTATCATTAATACCGATGCAAAAGAGAATAGTTTAATAATGTTTTCAGCTTTCATATACACAAATAATAGAACCTACTTGTTATTTTTAATCACTTCACTCTTCCTTTCATCTTTTACTGAAATCAATGTAAATGATGCCTTGATGCTGTACTTTGTTGAGTCACCCATCTTAAGGATGTTTGCAAATATACCTATTTTATATAGTTTTCCAAGGTTTTTACCTAAATATTATAGTTTATCATAAAATATTCATCATTCTCCGCTTTGTCACAAATCGTTTTTTTGCTTCAGAAATCCGCATCCAGCACATACGGTGTGCCGGAAGCTGTTATGCCCGCGCCGGTCACGGTGAAGTTGGTGCTGTAGGAGTTGTTGTAGAACTCCACGTGGGCATTACCCTCCTCATCCGTTATCACGTT
>JAGCDE010000034.1 GCA_017651315.1 Bacteroidaceae bacterium | reverse complement strand
GTAGCGGCAGCAGGGGCCTCCTCCTTCTCTAACTCTACCTTGTAGGTCTTGCCGTTCAGTGTTACCTCGGCAAAGTTGTCCTCGAGTTCATTCACGGCAGCATTGTAATGCTTGCCGTCTATTGTGAATCTGAATTCTTTCATATAACTAAATTAACGATGTAAGTTGTTCATCCCGTATAGCTTGGAGCTCCAGCCGGAACGCTCTACAGCCTTGATATGTATCTCAGTGGGTTCCACGTCATGCACTCCGTTGAAGTACAGATGCAGGGCCATTGCAATGGCGGCCAGGTCATCATCGGCCGATGACTGTGGAGCTGCCGGAGCAGCCTGGGCGGCGGGAGCGGGGATTGACTTGGGCCCGGCAGCCTTGGGTGCCTTCACTGCATTGCTGATTACTGCTCCGAGCAGTTTCAGAATGAATATGAGCACAACCAGGAGCAGGATAACCATGCAGAATCCCAGTCCGGTTACCATCCAGACATGTGACCAGTTTATTACTAATGGTGTCATCATAGACTCTGGCGTTTAGAGTGGAATGTTGCTGTGCTTCTTGAGCGGGTTGGTAAGACGTTTGCTCTGCAGCATCTCGAATCCGCGGATAATGCGTGCGCGTGTGTACCTGGGCTCAATCACATCGTCAATATAGCCGCGGTTGGCTGCCTGGTAGGGCGAAGCGAACTTGTCCTTGTAGGCTGCCTCCTTCTCGGCAATGAATTTCTTCTTCTCTTCGGGATCCTCGATGGCCTTGAGTGCCTTGGCCTCAAGAACGCCAACCGCACCGCTGGCACCCATGACAGCTATCTCGGCATTGGGCCAAGCATAGCAAAGGTCACCGCGCAGCTGCTTGCAGCTCATCACGATGTGTGAACCGCCGTAAGACTTGCGGACCGTAACGGTTACCTTGGGAACGGTAGCCTCGCCGTAGGCAAACATCAGCTTTGCGCCGTGGTCAATGATGCCGGCATACTCCTGACCTGTTCCGCACAGGAATCCGGGGACATCGACCAGTGTGAGTATCTGGATGTTGAAAGCATCGCAGAAGCGCACGAAACGGGCGGCTTTGCGGGAAGCGTCGCAGTCAAGCACGCCTGCAAGCCAAGCCGGCTGATTTGCTATGATTCCGGTCGAGCGGCCGTTGAAGCGGGCGAATCCGCAGATCACGTTCTTGGCATAATCCTTATGCACCTCCATGAAGTCACCGTCATCAACAATTGAGTAGATGATGTTTTTCATATCGTAAGGTTTGTTGGGATCGTCGGGTACCATGGAGTTCAGGGCATCCTCAAGACGTGCCGGGTCATCGGTGCACTCCTTGACCGGAGCCTCCTCCATGTTGTTCTGTGGGATGAAGCTTATCAGACGGCGAACCTCCTGTACGGCCTCCTCCTCGGTTGCTGCCACGAAATGTGTCACGCCGGACTTGGTGGCATGGACACGGGCACCTCCAAGCTGCTCCACTGTCACATCCTCGCCGGTAACGCTCTTGACAACCTTGGGACCGGTGATGAACATGTATGAGTTCTGCTCGGTCATCATGATGAAGTCGGTCAGGGCAGGGCTATAGACGGCACCGCCGGCGCAGGGACCGAAAATGACTGAAATCTGGGGTACTACGCCCGATGCCAGGATGTTGCGCTCGAATATCTCGGCATAACCGGCAAGTGCGCAGGCTCCCTCCTGGATACGTGCACCGCCTGAATCGTTCAGGCCGATGATGGGGGCACCCATCTTCATGGCCATATCCATCACCTTGCATATCTTCTGTGACATCGTCTCTGACAGGGAGCCGCCGATAACGGTTGCATCCTGTGCGAATACGAATACCAGTCGGCCGTCAATCGTTCCTGAACCTACGGCCACGCCGTCACCGAGGAACACCTTCTTCTCCATACCGAAGTCTGTGCAACGGTGTGTCAGGAACATATCGACCTCCTCGAATGATCCCTCGTCAAGAAGCATGTTTATGCGCTCGCGGGCAGTGTAGCTGCCTTTGGCGTGATGCTTCTCAATTGCTTTCTCGCCACCTCCGGCCATAGCCTCGGCGCGTTTGTCAACCAGCTTCTGTAACTTGCTGTTTTCCATTTTTCTATATCACTTATTTGGGTTGTTCGCAAATCTCCGTAAGCACACCGCATGTCGATTTGGGGTGCAGGAAGGCTATCATCAGGTTCTCGGCGCCCTTGCGCGGCTGCAGGTCAATAAGACGCAGGCCGGCTGCCTCGGCCTCCTTGAGAGCATCGGCAACGTTATCTACGTTGAATGCCACATGGTGAATGCCGCCACGGCCGCCGTTCTTCTCAATGAACTTGGCGATTGTTGACTCGGGGCATGTAGGCTCCAGAAGCTCGATCTTGGTCTGGCCAACCTTGAAGAAGGCGGTCTTGACCTTCTGGTCCTCTACAACCTCGATGTTGTAGCACTTGCTGCCGGTTAGGAACTCGAAGAAAGGCATTGTCTCCTCCAGAGAGGTAACGGCGATGCCGAGATGCTCAATGTGACTTGGTTTCATAACAGTTTTGAAATTATTGTTGGTTATTTGTCCGATACAAAAACACACCCTTCTTGCAAAGGCACGCAAAGTTACTAATTATACCTTATAATAAAAAGGAAAACAGGCTAAGAATCTGTTTTGATTTGTTTCGTGACGATTGTTATGGCCTGACCACTAATGGGTCAGGATGAGCCGCAGGTTGAGCTGGCGGCCGGTAAGATAGTTGGGCACTGCAAACTGGTCTCCGGTGACATCGGTTACCCAATAGTAGGAGTTTACGTTGTTTATACCTAACAGGTTAAAGCAATCCACACCGATCCACATGCTCTTGAATAGTGCCTCTCTGCCGTAATAGTGCGGAAGAGTGTTCACGTCAATGGCCTTGTAGCTCAGGCCTATGTCCACACGCTTGTAGGCTGATGCCCGGAACACTCTCGATTCGAGTCCCTTCCTTGTGGGGCCGAAGGGCAGTCCGTCGGCCAGCGAGCCCCTGAGCGACATTCTCCAGCGGTCACGCCGTGGGAAAGAGTCGGTGAAATAGAGCGAGAAGTTGTATCGTTGGTCCGAAGGTCTCGGAACCCATTGATCCCCTATCTTCTCCTTGGTGTTCATAACCGAAAACGTGAGCCATGACTGGGTGCCCGGAACAAATTCGCCGAACAGTTTCAGGTCAAGTCCGGCAGCGTAGCCGCGGGCGCAGTTCTCACCGTAATAGACAATCCTCACGTTGTCGAGATTGTACGGGATCAGACGGTCCAGCTTCTTGTAGTAGGCCTCGGCCGTGAAACGGAACGGACGGCCGAATACCGTGAAGTCATAGTCGCCCCCCGCAACGACCTGCAGCGACCGCTGTGAACGTATATCCTTGTTCAGATGCACCACACCTGTGCCTCCCGTTGTGACTGTGTCTTTCATCTCCTTGTAGAAAGGTGACTGGTAATATATTCCTGTAGAGAACCTGAATGTGAGATCTTCATTGAATGAAGGGGTGAACCCTGCAATCAGCCGCGGGCTCACGATCAGCTCCCTGTTCCAGTCCCAGTATGCACCCCTTATTCCGGCGTTCAGGGTTAAGAGTCCGGCACCGGAACTGAACCGCCAGGTATCCTGGAGATAGGCCGATGTCCGGTTGCTCGCCATGTCATCGGCCGATTTTATGGAATAGTACATCTCTAAAGGTCCTGTCTTTGTGTAGGGTAGGGTGTATCCGGCCGAGTCGCGCATCTCCCATTCCCTCATACGGTCAGCCACAGATTCACGCCGGTACTCCAGTCCCCAGCCTACGGAACCGGCCGCATCGGTCCTGTGCACTCCCTTCAGTGATACCGTCAGCACATCCGATTCAAGCCTGTTGCGGGCGTGCTGCAGGAATGTCCCTACCGAATTCTGGTCCAGCCAGTATTGGCTGATAATATCGAATGTCTCGCTCTCACGGCTGCCGAATGCCGATATGTTCAGTTGCAGGACGCTGTTTGCGGACACCTTGCGCTTAATGTCGAGGGCGGCGGTCATGGTGTTGAAACGGTCGCTCTCCCAGCCGTCGAAATAGACGGTGAAACGGCGCGGATTCTCGGAAGTCCCGAAAGTGGTGCTGCGTGTTTCAGGAGTGAAATTGTATCTGTTCAGCGATATGTTGCCGATGACTCCTATCGACCATCTGGAATCCGGGGTCCAGCTTATATAGGTCTGGCAGTCCGTAAAGGAGGGGTCATACTCGCCCTTGGTGTCAAGTGTGCCTAACAGGTACGATGTCGTCTTGTAGCGGACGCTGCCCGAGAAACTGAACCTGTCGTTGCCTGTGCCCACGAAAACGCTTCCGCCAAGCAGGCTTGCTGTTATCACCGACTCCAAACCTTTCGGCTTGCGGTAGGTTATGTCCAGCACCGAAGACATCTTGTCCCCGTATGACACGTCGAATCCGCCTGTGGAGAAACCTATGGACTCCACCATATCGGGGTTGATGAAACTCAGTCCCTCCTGCTGTCCTGCACGGACGAGCAAAGGGCGCATTATCTCAGCTCCGTTCACATAGACACTGTTCTCGTCAAAATTCCCGCCTCGCACATTGTACTGGCTGCTCAGTTCGTTATGGCTGCTTACACCTGCCTGTGTCGCTATGATCGATTCCACCGATCCTCCACCAGGGTCAGCGTTGAAGCGCAGTCCTTCAGCGCTTATCTGCTGGATGCCACCTGTCTGCCTGCGCGTTCCGGTTATCTCCACACCCTCGAGCGTGTATCGGGAAGTAGGCAGCATCAAGTCCAGCCTGACTGTATCCGGTGGCGATGCGAGTAACCTTTTACGGGTTTCGTGACCGATTAGCCGGAAGGTAAGGCGGACAGTGTCATCAAGGGTTGTGACGGTGAGCGAATAGTCTCCCCTGAGGTTACTCATCGTTGACTGCAGGGTCCTGTCCTCATTGACCGTAACCATCTCCACAGGATTCCCGTTCTCGTCGGAAATATGTCCGTGGACATATACGCGACGGGCTCCGAGCGGTATTGTCATGAACACCGCAGACAGCAGAACGGCGGCTCTTCCCGCTTTCCCGAACAACCGGCTATTTCCCATCATTTGAAAGAATAAACGGAAAAAACGGTGTTAACGTACAATTCCATCCAAGATTATTGCTAATTTCGCGCAATAGCAGAAAAGTATATCTGATATGAATAGTTTCAGTTTTTTATTGGCCAACCGCCGCAGCATGCGCAAGTTTACGGAAGAGAAGCTTACTGAAGAACAGAAGAAGACCATTCTCAGGGCGGCGCTAATCTCGCCAACCGCCAAGAACAACCGCGGATGGGAGTTCATAACCGTGGAGGACCCGGATGCGCTCAGGAAGCTGTCGTTGAGCCGTGAGATGGGTTCCGGTTTCCTGGCCGAAGCCGTGTTCGCGGTAGTGGTGCTCGGCAAATCCGCTGAGAACGACTGCTGGGTGGAGGACTGCTCCATTGCCGCAATAGACATGCAGCTTCAGGCGGAGGATCTCGGATTGGGCAGTTGCTGGTGCCACATGCGAGGACGCGCGAACGCCGAGGGCAAACCGACAAGACAGACCATAGCCGAAATGTTCGGGGTTCCGGAGGAGTACGAGCCTCTGTGCATAGTGGGTTTCGGCCACAAGAATATGGAGCGCAAGCCTTACGAGGACGGGAAGATAGATTGGAGCAAGGTCCACAAGGGCAGGTTCTGAACCGGGACGAGTATGAGGATAGCGTTGGTGGGAGCCGGGAATGTGGCCACATGTATCGGTCCGCGTCTGAAAGAGGCGGGTCATGATGTAGTGTCGGTGTACAGCCGCACCGCGGAATCGGCCAAGGAGCTCGCAGGGAGACTTGAAGTTCCATATACCACCTGTTTCCGGAATATCCCTGAGGCCGATGTCTTCCTGGTGATGCTCAGGGATGACGCTCTCATGGAGAGGGCGGCGGAAATTGCTTCATGTGCAGGGAAAGCTGTCCTGCTTCATACTGCGGGAAGTGTTCCGATGGATGTCTGGCGCACGGCGGGAGCCTCCAGGTACGGTGTGCTCTATCCCATGCAGACATTCTCGCGCACAAGCGTGGTTGACTGGGAGAGTGTGCCGCTGTTCATCGAGGGGTCATCGGACCAGGTGACAGGGACTGTGCGGGAACTGGCTCTCACCGTTTCGCCGGATGTTGTCGTACTCAGTTCTGAAGGTAGGCGCAAACTGCATGTGGCGGCGGTTTTCGCATGTAATTTCAGCAACCACATGTACGCAATAGCGGATAAGCTGCTTGCGGATGAGGGCGTTCCTTTCAGGGTCATGCTCCCGTTGGTCCGGGAGACTGCACGGAAGGTGGAGACGATCCCTCCGCGTGACGCTCAGACAGGCCCGGCGGTCCGTGGGGACCGGAAGGTCCTGACGGAACATCTGTCACAGCTTGGTGACCGTCCTGAACTTGCCGGACTCTACAGAATGATTTCAATTGACATAAACAAGGAACTGGATGATAAACTATGACCTTACCAGGCTCAGGGCTCTGATTTTCGATGTTGACGGAGTGCTCAGCAAGCCTGTGATGAACCTTTCACCCGAAGGTGACCCGGTGCGCACCGTAAATGTCAAGGACGGCTATGCCATGCAGCTTGCCGTCAAGACGGGACTCAACCTGTGCATTATAACAGGCGCCCGTGTGGAGTCGGTCCGTTGGCGTTATGAGGGTCTTGGAATAAAGGATGTATATATAGCATCGAGCGTCAAGATGAATGACTTCAACCATTTTGTCCGTAAGTATGACCTTCAGCCGGAGGAGATCCTCTATATGGGCGATGACATACCCGACTGGCAGGTGATGAAGCTGTGCGGGCTGCCCTGCTGTCCTGCCGATGCCTGTCCCGAGATACAGTCTATATGCCGTTATGTATCACCGTACAGGGGAGGCGAGGGCTGTGTGCGCGATGTGGTGGAACAGGTGCTCAAGGTGCAGGGCAAATGGATGAAGGATGAACACGCTTTCGGCTGGTAATTCTGACGGATTATGATGAGAGATATACCATACAGGATAATCCTGGCATCGAATTCCCCCCGCCGCAGGGAACTGATAGCCGGTCTTGGGCTGGATTTCAGCGTCAAGGTCCTGGAGGGCATTGATGAATCCTGGCCGGAGAATCTTGAAGGGGAGGATATACCTATATATATTTCGCGTGGGAAGGCGGCACCCTATAGACAGCTGATAGCCCCCGATGAACTGGTCATAACCGCTGACACCATAGTCTATGTGGATGGCCGGGTGCTCGGCAAGCCGCAGGATGAGTCCGATGCCAGACGGATGCTGAGGCTGCTGTCCGGCCGCGGACATGAGGTCATCACCGGTGTGACGTTCCTCACTTCACGGAGGGAGCACAGCTTTGCGGTCACCACCAGGGTGAGATTCTGCAAGTTGAGTGAGGAGGAGATAGATTATTATGTGAAATCATTTGAACCGATGGACAAAGCCGGGGCATACGGTATCCAGGAGTGGATAGGTTATGTGGGGGTGGAATCCATTGAGGGCAGTTATTTCAATGTGGTGGGCCTGCCTGTGCAGAGACTCTACCGCGAACTCATGGACTTCATTGAAGAGGATTAACAACAAATAAACTAACCGATATGATTAAAAAATCGTTTCTATGCGCAGCTTTAGTAAGCGCGTCTCTGTGCCTGAATGCACAGAACCCCATCATCAGTACTGTGTTTACTCCTGATCCTGCTCCGTTCGTGCACGGCGACAAGGTCTATCTGTTCACTGATCATGATGAGGACGGCCGCAACCGTGACTTCAACATGAAGGACTGGATGCTGTTCAGCACCGAGGATATGGTCAACTGGACCTATCTGGGCACTCAGGTCAGTACCGCCACCTTCAAATGGGCCCGTCAGGGACAGCGTGCCTGGGCTTGCCAGGGCGTGGAGCGCAACGGCAAGTGGTACTGGTACGTCTGCTGCAACAAGGCAACCGGCGGGGATGCCCTGGCAGTAGCCGTGGCCGATGATCCGCAGGGACCGTGGACCGATGCCATCGGCGGCCCGCTGGCCGAGGGATTCGGATTCATCGACCCGACCGTGTTCGTGGATGACGACGGTCGTGCCTATCTGTTCTGGGGTAACAAAGGTCTCTGGTACGGAGAGCTGAATGACGATATGGTGTCATTCAAGAACGGCTGGCAGGAGGTACCCGGGTATCATGATCCCAAGTGTTTCGGCGAGCTCCAGTCCAAGATGAACTGGGCCAAGGGACAGAACGAGATGATGACCCAGTATGAGGAGGGACCTTGGGTGATGAAGCGTAACGGCACATATTACATCTCATATCCTGCAGGCGGTGTGCCGGAGCACATGGCATACTCGACCGCCCCCACGATCAACGGCCCCTGGACATACCGTGGCCGTATCATGGACGAGGCGCAGAACAGTTTCACGATACACGGCGGAAATATCACCTTCAAAGGTCGTGACTTCATGTTCTACCACAACGGCGGACTGCCGGGCGGAGGCGGCTACAACCGTTCGGCCTGCGTGGAGGAGTTCAAGTGGAACGAGGACGGCACTTTCCCCTTCATGCCATTCACGAAGGAGGGTGTAGTGACTCCCGTCAAGAACCTGGATCCCTACAAGCGCGTGGAGGCTGAGACCCAGGCCGAGTCACGGGGACTCAAGGTGGATCGCCGTGCCGGCCGTGACCATTTCGTGACCGATATCGATGACGGGGACTGGATCCGCGTCCGTTCCGTGGATTTCAGGGACTGCGGGCAGAAGGCTGTCGTCGTGGTGGTTGGTGAACAGAAGGGCAAGGGAACCATAGAGTTCTACACCGACAACATGGAGGGAGAGCCGTTCTGCAAGGTTCCGGTCAATACCGACAATGCCGGATTCCGTACGGCTGCATTCACCTACCTTATCGATACTCATGTGACCGGCGTACATGACGTTTACCTCAAGTTCAGCTGTGAGACCGAAAAACCGTTCACGCTTGACTGGTGGCAGTTCAACTCACACGCCAACATGCCGGTTGTCCAGACCCGTTTCACAGCCGATCCCGCTCCTGTGGTGATAGACGGCAAGGTGTTCCTCTACACGACTCATGACGAGGATGGCGCGCGCGGTTTCCAGATGTTCGACTGGCTGCTCTACACATCGGACGATATGGTAAACTGGCAGGACCACGGTCCGGTGGCATCGCTTGATGACTTCAAGTACTATGACGGAAAGAACGGAGCCTGGGCAGAGCAGGTGATAGAGGCCAACGGTGCCTATTACATGTACTGTCCGATACACGGTCACGGAATAGGCGTGCTGATGTCCGATTCTCCATACGGTCCGTTCCATGACCCGATAGGCGAACCGCTGGTCTGGCAGAGGGAGCACTGGGATGACATTGACCCCACTGTCTGGATCGATGATGACGGTCAGGCATATATGTACTGGGGCAACCCCAACCTCTATTCAGTCAAGCTGGGCAAGGACATGATATCACTCGCGGGTCCTATTGTCAAGCATCCCAAGATAGAGGATTATCAGGAGGGCCCCTGGTTCTGGAAACATGGAGGCCATTACTACATGGCTTTTGCATCGACCTGCTGCCCTGAGGGCATCGGCTATGCAATGAGTGACGGTCCTGAGGGACCTTGGGAGTACAAAGGCCATATCATGGACCATACGGTACGTACCCGTGGAAACCATCCCGGTATCATCGACTACAAGGGCAAGAGTTATGTGTTCGGCCTTAACTATGACATCATGCACCTCAAGACATTCGCCCATGCCGAGCAGCGTTCCGTGTCATTGGCCGAGATGCACTACAATCCTGACGGCACTATCCAGGAGGTTCCCTATTTCCTTGACAATGTGGTTGAGCAGGTCAAGCCCTTCGATCCGTACGGCAGGAACATCTACGGACGTGTCGAGGCGGAGACTATGGCGTGGGGTTACGGACTCAAGACCTCAAGGTTTGCTGCGACCGCTCCTTCCGGACAGGATGCCGTACAGTCAGGGAACAAGAATGTCTCCAACATGTATGTGCACGACATAGACGACGGAGAGTATATCCTTGTGCGGGGTGTTGATTTCGGTGCCAAAGGTACCAGGAAGTTCTCCGCGTCGGTCGGTTCCGACGGCATTGGCTGCATAGAGATACATTTAGACAGCAAGGATAGTCCTGCCGTGGCTGCCATTCCGATAACGGCAACAGGCGGCAAGATGGAATTCAAGATTTTCACAGAGAAGCTGAAGCAACGGATCCGCGGTAAGCACGACCTCTATTTCGTATTCACCGGGGTTGGCAAGGACCTGTTCACCTTTGACTGGTGGCGTTTCAAATAGGACCGGTCAATTCCCGGTCCTGCCCGTCCTGCCTGAGACTATGAAGATGCTTATCTCATACAGCAGATAGATGGGCAATGTCACTATGGTCAGGGTGAAGATGTCCGTGGTGGGCGTTATTACGGCTGCTATGACAAGGATTGCCACAATGGCGTGCCTGCGGTAACGCTTCATGAAATCCGAGTCGATAATTCCCAACTTGCCGAGGAACCATGCGAGTACGGGAAGTTCGAAGAGTATGCCCATGAGCAGGGTAAGCGTCACAAGCAGGTTTGTATAGGATTCCAGCGTGATGACGTTCGGTATGTCGGCGCTTACCTGATATGTGCCGAGAAAACGGAATGCAAGCGGGAAGATGATAAGGTAGTCCAGGACGATTCCTGTCATGAAGAGGATGTATGACCAGACCACTACCCGGATTGAACTGCTTCTCTCGTTCCTGTGGAGAGCGGGGGAGACGAACCCGAACAGCATGAAGAGCGTATAGGGCATTATTATCACCATGCTCATGTAGAAAGCCATTTTCATGTGTATCATGAACTGGGCTGTAAGAGTGGTGCTGAACAGTTCTATATTGAAGTCCTGCAATGATGCGGCGTCAATACCCAGCCGCCCTGCCACGGATGCTATCCACCGGTAAAGTATGAAGTCGGGGCTGCTTGGGGCGAGAATCAGCCTGAACAGTGGTTCCTTGAGGCAGAATGTAACGATGAACCCCACGACGGCAACGGCGAGGATACGCAGAATGACATACCTGAGAGCTTCCAGATGGTCCCAGAAAGTCATGGAGTTCTCTTCTGGTACAGCCATGAAGGGGTGGAGGGATCAGTTGGATTCGGACTTCCTGGATGTCTCCTTTGCGGGTTCATCGGGAGTGTTGATCTCCTTTTCTACCTCCTTCATACCCTCCTTGAAGCTTTTGACACCCTTTCCCATGCCCTTCATCAGTTCGGGAATCCGTCTGGCGCCGAACAGCAGAAGGATGATGAGGGCGATCAATAATATTTCGCTGGTTCCTAATCCCAGTAAAAGCAGATGGAGTTTCATATTTCAGTTCTTGTGGTTGGTAACTGTCAAAGTTAATTCTTTTTGCCGGATTTAGCCGCCTGTACTGCCGTTTTTTTCATTTTCGGCAGGATTTGGTGCAATACTGATTGCAGGAACCAACTAAAATTCCTAATATTGCACATTTACAAACTACAATATCACTGAAATGTATAAAGGCGGTTTTTTTATAACGGGAATACAGCAGATAGGAGTAGGTACCACATCGGTTTATGACTCTTGGAAATGGTACATTGACATATTCGGAGTGGATATCCGTATCCTGGAGGATGATACAGTGGCGGAGCGGATGCTTCCCTATACCGGCGGAAAACCACATAAACGTCACGCTGCGATAGCAATGAACCTTCAGGGCGGCGGCGGATTCGAGATCTGGCAGTACTCCGAGCGCAAGCCTGAACCGGTGGGTTTTGAGGTTCAGGCCGGAGACTTGGGGATATTCTGTGCCAAGGTCAAGTGCCGCGACGTGGAGAAGGCTCACGCATACGTAAGCGGCCGATGGGATAAGGTCAGTCCCATCGTGACGGCTCCCGATAACTCTAAGACATTCTATATTACCGATCCTGCCGGCAACTGGTTCCAGGCGGTTCAGGATGACTACCTGCTCCTGGACGAGGGCAAGGAGTTCGGCGGTATGCTCGGCTGCATGATTGGCGTCACGGACATAGACAGGGCTCTCAAGGTCTATTCAGATATATTGGGCTACAATGTCAAGGTGTTTGACGTGACCGGCACTTTTAATGACCTGGCGCCTCTGGCAGGCGGGGAGGGCCGCTTCCGTCGTGTGATGGTCAAGTGCTCCAAGCCCAACAAGGGTCCGTTCGCTCCGATATTCCCCACCGGTTACATAGAACTGGTGCAGTGCCTGGACCGCGAGCCCCGCAAGATCTATGAGGGGCGTTTCTGGGGTGACCCGGGCTTTATCCAGATATGCTATGATGTGACCGGTATGGATGAACTGGCCAAGTGGTGTGCAGAGAAAGGTCATCCCTTCACGGTTGACAGCTGTCCTGACGGCAAACAGTTCAACATGGGCGATGCCGCAGGCCGCTTCACATACATCGAGGATCCCGATGGCACTCTGATTGAATTCGTGGAGACATATCGCATTTCGGTAGCCAAGAAGCTGGGATGGTATATAAATCTGGTATATCGCAACAGGGAGAAACCGCTATCCAGGCTGCTGTTCCGTGCCATGAAGATGAACCGCAAGAAATTTGACTGATATTCTGAATTGCGGTTCATAACAATTCCAAAAATCATGGGAGGCCGTTTCCGGAGATTCGTATTAACTCCTTATCTTTGGGAAAAATTTTAACAGATTCTTGAACTATGGGAAATCTCATTGATATAATAAGGTCCGATGTCCGCTATGAGGACTCGCTCAAGGCCTGCATGAACTGTGGTATCTGCACCGCAATCTGCCCTGCTGCCGAGTTCTACGACTACGACCCGCGCCGTATCTGCGATACTGTTCAGCGAGGCGATGAGGAACAGGTGGAGAGACTGCTTCGCGAGGATACGATCTGGTACTGCGGACAGTGCATGTCATGCAAGCCGCGCTGTCCCCGCGGCAATGTGCCGGGGGCGGTCATCAACATATTGCGGAGGGTGTCCCAGGAGATGGGTTACTACAAGGATAGCCGTATGGGCCGTCAGCAGGTGGCTCTGATGGAGGGTATAGGCAACAATATACTTGAGATAGGTTACTGCGTTCACCCGGACAAAGTCCGTCCCGAGGTTCATCCGGAGCAGGGGCCTGCATGGGAGTGGTACCTGAAGAACATCAGGGAGGTGTCCCCCAGGTTCGGGGCCAACTATCATGGCAAGGGTGCCGGTGCCCTGCGCGAGATATGTCCGGAGACAATGGAGGAGCTGCGTAATATATTCAAGGTCACAGGCGGAATGGACTTCCACGATGCCATATTAAACGAGGGACAGCATGATTGAATTCGGATTCGCCCTCAAACAGACCCGTTCGGAGGATCTTGACAAGACCTCATTGGAAAGGTTTCACAGACTGCTGGAACTTACCCCCTCATTCAAGCGCTGTTTCCAGTGCGGGAACTGCAGTGCCACCTGTACCGCCCGCCAGTTCACCGATTTCAGCATACGCAGGGTGCACACCTCTTTCCGCAGGGGAGAGTATGACGGGCTTGCCGAAGAGCTGCGCAAGTGTATGCTCTGCGGAAAATGCACGCTTGTCTGCCCGCGTGGGGTGAACCTGCGCTCACTCATAATCAACATGCGTGAGATCCTTGACGAACCTCAGAAAACAGGAAAGAGATGAAGATACATGTTTATCCATATAATGATTTCGTCATCCCGTTCCTGATAGGATGTGTATTGCTGTTCACTATATGTATTTTCAAGTATATAAAGTGGATAAGGCGTTTCAGTGACGAACAGCGCGATGTGATACGGCACAACTGGTTCTCATGGAAGATCATCCCCGCCGTATGGGAGATGATCCGCGAGGGCTTGTTCCACGTACGTATCCTCAAGAAGAACATTCTGCTGGGCATCATGCATCAGGCATACGCTCTGGGCTGGTTCCTGCTGATCGTAGTGGGTGCGATAGAGAGTCGTGACGCATTCCACAGCCTGCAGCGGGAGCAGAATATCGCGACGGTTTATGAACTTGAAAAGCAGAACGGATGGTATGTCCGCACCACAGGTGAGGAGAAGAATCCGGAATACCTCAACCAGCGCCGTTACAAGGTGGAGACAGAGGGCGGAATAGCCAGAATAGAGTACAAACGGCCTTTCTATGTGGGCATTTTCTATCGTTATTTCGTACACAAGGCACCTGCATCGTTCCGTCAGCACAAGCTCTATTCCAACCTGATGGATGCACTGCTGCTGTATGTCTTCCTCGGACTCACCATGGCCATTGTCAAGATCTTCTGGTCCAAGATACTGGGTATGCGCCGGACCACCAGGCATACCTTGGTTGACAGGTTCTCCAAGTTCTCGCTCTGGATGATATTCCCGTTGCGTCTGCTGGCGGAGTCGGTCACGGCATGTCTATATGGAAACGGCGGTTTCCTGACACAGGCTGTTGGCAACATGTTCGACCCCATGATAGTGCGCGGTCTGGAGACATCGCTATGGATGTTCTATTCCCTGATGCTGGGCGTGTTTTTCGTAACCATGCCTTTCACCCGTTACATGCATATCTTTACGGAACTGCTGCTTATCTATTTCCGTAAGATTGGCGTGAAGGAGGGGATGCAGCGGAGCGGTTATACCTATTTTGAGCTCAATGCCTGCTCGCGTTGCGGCGTGTGCATATCGGGCTGCCCCATGGACAGGGTGCTTGAGAACCATGAGATACAGTCGGTGTATCTCATCCGCAGCCTCCGCAATCAGGAGCATGGGAGCCGCATTAAGCTGATAGCCGACAACTGCCTGATGTGTGACCGGTGTACTGTTGACTGCCCGGTAGGCATAGACCTGGGTTCGCTGCGCCGCATGACGCGTGATAAGGGTGAGCTTGACACGACAGGCAACTACCGGTATCTGGACAAGAAACAGATTCCTTTCAACGCCATAGGCAGGGTGGTCTATTTCGGTGGATGCATGTCACATCTTACTCCCGGCATAACGGAATCCATGGAGAGGATTTTCAATGCCGCCGGCCAGAGGTTCTGGTATATGGACAAGCAGAGCACCATCTGTTGCGGCCGTCCGCTCCAGCAGCAGGGCTTCCTCAGACAGGCGGCGGAACTGCGTCAGAAGAACACAGACATGATAGTCAAGTCAGGAGCTACCATGCTTGTCACCTCATGTCCGATATGCTACCAGTCATTCATGAAGGAGTACAGCCTGGATATTCCGGTCATGCACCATACCGAGTATATAGACATGCTGATAAAACAGGGCCGCATAAAGGTCCGTCATGATGACCGCAGGGTGTCATACCATGATCCCTGCGAACTTGGCCGCGGCTGTGGTATCTATGAGGAGCCGCGTGAGGTCCTGAATGCGGTAACAAACCTGCAGAAGACCCGTTTCCAGCGCGAGAAGAGTGTCTGCTGCGGATTCAACCTGGGCAATACGAAACTGAGTATCGAGGAGCAGACCGCGATAAGGAACGCATCGCTTGAGAACCTGACAAGCAAGCCTGTCGATGCGATAGTGACTGCCTGTCCCATGTGCAAGAAGGCGTTCCTGCATGCCACGAATGACTATCCTGTAAGGGATATTGCCGAAGTGGTGGCAGAGAATCTTATAAATTAGACTATTATGGCAAACCGTTATTGGAACGAATATCAGAAGACTATAGCAGATGACCGCTACTATTATGAGCGCAGCTGCATACGCCAGACCTTCTTTCCCGGTTCGGAGACAGCTTTCCTCCGTATGATGAAGGATGAACTCGGCAAGGATATATTTGATGATTTCCGTCTGCACACCTGCACCGGCATAGGGTATCATACCGATGTGGTTCCACTTGAAACCACGATGACTGTAGTGGCACGTATATTCTCGCTCATGACCGAGCGCGGGTATGAGAATCTCGTGCCGTCATGCATAACGTCATTCGGTGTGTTCACCGAGATGATTCACATGTGGCAGGAGCATCCTGAACTTCTGGAGCAGACCCGTGAGAACCTGTACAAGGCATGCAGGCGTGAGTTCGACATTCCCAGGAACGTGGCTCATCCGTCCGACCTTATCTTCAAGTTCCGTCATGAGCTGGCCGGGAAGATGAAATACCGTCTGGTGAACCGTTTTACGGGCCAACCTCTCAATGTGGTGGAGCATATAGGGTGCCACTATGCCAAGCTCTTCCCTGACAAGGGCGTGGGAAAGGCTGAGTTCCCGTACGTGCTGGCCGGTATGATCGAGGCATGGGGCGGTCATGTCGTTGATTATCCCGAGCGTCGCCACTGCTGCGGATTCGGATTCCGTCAGTATCTGATACGGGAAAACAGAGGTTACTCTGTGTCAAATACAAAAAAGAAGCTGGAGTCTATGGAACCGTATGAACCGGACTTCATAGTATCCAACTGCCCGGGTTGCAGCATGTTCCTGGACCGCTGGCAATATACCATCGCCGAAATGGAGCACAAGACATACGACCGTGAAGGATATGGCATCCCGGTGCTTACGTACGAGGAGATGGCCGGACTTCTGCTGGGTTATGACCCATGGGAGCTTGGACTCCAGATCCATCAGGTGCAGAGTGAGCGCCTGCTTGACAAGATAGGCATACCGTATGACCCCAAACAGAAATACAATTCCGCATCGGGTAAGATACTGCGTGCTCCCGAGAAACCCGAAAACCTTTTAGTGTGATATGAAGAAAGTTGCAATCATAGGAGCCGGCCCGGCCGGCATTGAGGCCGCATCAGTGCTGGCCCGTAACGGTGTTCAGGTGACTCTTTTCGAGAAGTCCGAGACTCCGCTCAAGAACCTTCAGGACAAGGCTTTCCTGTTCCCCAACTTCCAGGCGGCGCAGGAGATTATTGACGACCTGAGCGGAAAGCTGCTGACGGACGGTATCACAAGTGCCTTCGGGGTTGATATCGTTGATGTCAGGTGGCAGGGGACCGAATGGAAGCTCTTTGACTCTAAGGAGCAGACATACGTGGCCGATGCCGTGCTCATTGCCACCGGCTACCAGGTGTTCGATGCCCACCGTAAGGAGGAGCTCGGCTATGGCATATACAAAGGCGTGATAACGTCGCTCGATATGGAGCGTATGATAAAGCACGGCAAGATACTGAACGCTAACGGAGATGAACCCAGACGTGTCACCTTCCTGCAGTGCGTAGGCTCGCGTGACGAGAAGAGCGGTAACCACTACTGTTCCAAGATATGCTGTGTGACAGCCGTCAAGCAGGCCATCGAGGTGCGCAGGCAGTTGCCTAAGTGCGAGGCGTCGGTGTTCTACATGGACCTGCGTATGTGGGGGCAGGGATTCGAGGAGATGTACCGCACAGCCCAGGAGAAGTACGGAGTCAACTTTGTGCGCGGCCGTATATCCGAAGCCGCGGGAACATTTGACAGCCGTGTCCAGCTCAAGAGTGAGGACACCCTGATGGGGCTGCCGCTGAAGATGACAACCGACCTGCTGGTACTCATGGTGGGCATGGAGGCATCGTGCGGGACCAAGGCATTGGGCAAGGCATGTGAGATAGGCGGTGACTACGGCTTTATCAGGACTGTCAACCCGCACCTGTACGATAACGAGACAGGCAAGCCCGGCCTGTTCGCTGCCGGCACCTGCAAGCGCCCCATGAGCGTATCGGATTCAATCAATGATGCCCGCTCCGCCGCCCTTGCTGTAAAGGAATACATAGATAGCGTCCAGTCCGGGAAATGACAGGTGAGAATAGAGAACCAATTAATGCTAAATAGATATGTTTACGAGTGAGAACGGGCTGTATGTAGCCCATGGCCCCGAGGGCCCGATTTCAATTTGCGGAAAGATGGCTAACCGTCACGGACTCATAGCCGGAGCCACAGGTACCGGAAAGACTGTTACACTTCAGGTCCTGGCCGAGACATTCAGCCAGGCCGGCGTCCCTTGCTTCATGGCCGACATGAAGGGCGACCTGAGCGGCATAAGTCAGGTGGGTTCAATGAGCGGTTTCATAGAGAAGCGCTGCAAGGAGTTCGGAATAGAGAACCCGCAGTTCGGGAATTGTCCGGTACGTTTCTTTGACGTGTACGGCGAACAGGGCCACCCCATGCGTACCACCATCTCGAATATGGGACCGCAACTTCTCTCCCGCCTGCTCGGCCTTACCGAGGTGCAGGAGGGTGTGCTGAACATAGTGTTCCGTGTGGCCGATGAGCGCGGCCTGCTGCTTATCGACATGAAGGACCTGCGTGCCATGCTGAACTATGTGGCCCAACATGCCTCTGAGATAACCACTACATACGGAACTGTCGGCTCAGTCAGCGTAGGCGCAATCCAGCGTGCCTTGCTCACTCTTGAGAACCAGGGCGGTGAGATATTCTTTGCCGAGCCTTCGTTCGACATATTTGACCTCATGCAGACCGAGGGAGGCCGCGGCGTGATGAACGTGCTTGCCGCGGACCGTCTGATGCTCAACCCCAAACTCTATTCCACATTCCTGCTCTGGCTGCTCTCAGACCTTTATGCACAGCTGCCTGAGGTCGGTGACCTGGAGCTTCCGCGTTTGGTGTTCTTCTTTGACGAGGCCCACACCTTGTTTGAGGATACATCGAAAGCCCTTGTCGAAAAGATAGAGCAGGTGGTCCGCCTTATCCGCAGTAAGGGTATCGGAGTCTATTTCGTGACACAGAGTCCCACCGATATTCCCGAAAACATACTTGGCCAGTTGGGTAACAGGGTGCAGCATGCATTGCGCGCCTATACTCCCAAGGACCAGAAAGCGGTCCGCACCGCCGCCCAGACATTCCGCGCCAATCCGGCTTTCAGGACCGAGGATGCCATAATGGAACTCGGTACCGGTGAGGCCCTTGTCTCTTTTCTCGACGAGAAAGGCATTCCCGGAATGGTGCAGCGTGCCAAGATACTCTTCCCGCTCAGCCAGATCGGTGCCATAAGCGAGTCACAGCGCAAGCAGTGCATCAACGCTTCCAGGCTCTTCGGCAAGTATGACCGGGTGATAGACCGTGAGAGCGCCTTCGAGGTGCTTCTGGCCGAATCGGAGCGTCAGCAGGCCGAGCTTCAGGCTGCATTGGAGGAAGAGGAGCGTAACCAGCGCAAGGTTGCCAGGGAGGCTAAGGCTGAGCGGCAGCCCAAGGAGAAGAAAGCCACGAAGAAATCGGGTGGGCTGGGCTCGAAGATATTCGCCGCAGCTGTGGGTGCCGCCATATCGTCCGTAAGCCGGAGCGTCGGCACATCGGTAGCCAACAAGGTGACAGGGAAGAAAACCAAGACCAAAACCGATGGCAAGACCATAGCCGGCAAAGCCATCGGCACCGCCACCTCCACCGCCACCCGCACGCTTACCCGCTCTATCCTGGGGAACCTGCTGAAATAAACAGGGAATCAGAAAAGAGGCTGACTAAACAGATTCTTAGTCAGCCTCTTTTCAATTCAGGTTTCACGGTGCGGGCAATTCCCAATCATCTGTTTTATTATTGGTTTTCCAGATATCGGGACAGAAATATGTTATACACGGAGTACCGGGTTCCTGACGATCCGGTCTCAGCCAGTATCAGTTCCTTGTCTATCAAAGAGTTCAGATTCTTAAGAACTGATGGACCTGATGTCAGTCTATGTCTGCTTATGAATGCCGCCGATGTGGGGTGAAGAACATATCCTTCTTTGGCAATCGCTTTTAGCAGTCTCCATTGGGCGGGAGTGAGCAGTCTTTGCAGTTCCAGGAACCGGTCCTGATTGGAGGACAGGATCTTCAGTATGGAGTCAGTCAGGTCCTGAGCGGTCACTACGGCACCGCATCGGGAATATATTTCGTTGCAAAGTGTCTGCGTGTAATAAGTGTGGTCACGTGTCCAGTCAATTACCTCCAACACAATCTCCCTGTCAATGGACTTTCCCGACCGGGCAAACAGCTCCGTAATGAAATCCGCATAGACATTTATATCCAGTTTCCCGAGTGGCAGGAATGTGGTGCTTTCATAGAATGGTTTGCGGGCATTGGAGAACATGTCAGTCATTGTGTGTTTCTTGCTTCCGCAGAATATGAAACGCACATTGTGTAACGGCTGAATGTATGTGCGGAGCAAAGCCTCCATGTCAACTCCATCGTATTCCCTAATCTGCTGAAACTCATCTATTGCCAGAATAACCGTTTTTTTGTTTGACTCCAGATATGACAGGATGGTTTTAAGAGTCAGATTCCTCTCCTGTACATCACGATAGTACAATGTGATCTCAGGTTGGCCTGTTATGGAATCGTATGACAGTACAGGTCTGATTCCACCTATTTTCCTGAAGAAGTCCGATATGCGTGTCTGATGGTTCAGAACCGCAACAACTGATTCCGACAGTATTTTGATGAAATCATCCACGCTTTGGGTGGAACTTATATCCATGTAGAATGTTTCAAATGGCAGCTTGCGGTCACAAATCTCATCATACACCCGATAAATCAGACCGGTTTTGCCCAAACGTCTTGGAGATATAAGTGTAATGTTCCGTCCGTTTTCAAGATAACGGAGAATATCCTGTGTCTCTGTCTCGCGGTCGCAAAACAGTTCCTTGGATTTGTACGGCTCCAGAATAAAAGGATTGTCAATCATAACGATAAGGATTGCATTCGGCGCAAAAATACAATACTTGCCCGAATTAACCAAAGGTTATTAACTAAAAGTTAATTCATTTCAGGGACGGCACCTCCGGCAGCAGTCACATAGAGTAATTCCAAAAGGTCTGAAAAAAGTACAATCGGGTGTCTTGTTTTTTGCCGGGTTTCTTGGATTTCTCTTATATAACCACTAATTTTGTTTGTCAATTTGAGAGACAATGGGTTACAGACAGAATCACATAAGTACAAGTGATTTCCTGTCCCTGAAATGGGGGGGGGTAACTAATAGGTTTAAAATCAATCTGTTATATAATGTTACCACGCGGATTCTGAGAGAATCCCGCGTGGCTTTTTTTGTTCTCCCCCTAAGCATGGACAAGATACATAATCTTTTTACTGACAATTAAAAATAGTGTAGTTATGGAAGAAAAATCAAGGAAAGAGTATGAGAGACCTTCGGTGAAGGTTATCAGGTTGAGACATGAAGCCAATCTGCTTCAGACAAGCGGAAAACGCGCTCCGTATGGAGCTCCGATATCCGGCAATTGGGGTTTCTGACTTAAACTTAGAGGAGAAAAGACTATGAAGAAGAATCTTTCAAACAGCATGATTCTGGCCGCCCTGCTGGCAGCAGGAGCAGCTTTGACCGCCTGCTCGGACAATGACGACCTGAAAGAGCAGCAGAGTCAGGTGACAATCTATAAGTTGAGCATCACGGCCTCGAAGGGCAGCGATGCCATAACCCGTGCCCTCACCGGTGGAGACGGCTCTCCGCTCGTGGCGGAGTGGAAGACCGGCGAGAAGGTCTATGTCCAGGTTGGAGGAACAATATTAGACGGATATTTAGAGGCGATGAACGACGGAGTCACGACAGTCCTTGAAGGGGTAGTTACAACAGTCGAAGGTTCCGGGACTCTGAATGACGGTGTTGAATTAAACCTAATCTATCCTAACCCTGATGTGGACTATACCGGACAGAACGGTAAACTGACAGGTGAAGGCAGTATCAGTGAGAAATACGATTTTGCCGGTGGTCGTGCCAAGATAACAGAAGTGTCCGGGGAAAAAGTCTTTCCTGAATATATTAATAGTCCAATTCGATATACTGAGATTAAGGCAGTGAACATTAGTTATGAATATGATCCCGTAGAAGATAACTATTATCCGGTTACGGGTGGTCCAGTCGAGTTCGAGAACCGGCAGGCCATTGTGAGATTCAGTCTCGTGAAGGAAGACGGGACTACACCTTTCAATGCCACTGCTCTTACAATTGATGCCAAGGACATTAAGAATAGTTCCAGAATATTACAGAACAGTGCTTCTGGAACATACGGACCCATCACGATTGAACGCACTTCGCCTGCCGACAATGTTATTTATGCTGCATTATACGCAGAACCGGATTGGGATGATGATGAAATTATGGATGCACTGACACCAGAGAATGTGTTTTTGTTTAATTACACTCTCACAGCCGTTGACGGAACGGACACTTACACCTGCACTGCAGAAAACGTAGGTTTTGAGCCCGGCAAATACTACGAGATTAATGTAAAGATGACAAAACAACCCTGATAATTGATTTGGACTATTGTCCGAAAAATGATACAAACCCCGAAAATCAACACTATGATTTTCGGGGTTTGCTGTAGTAAGTTGATGCTGTTACTTCCCAATCCAGCCTATGACTTCACCCTTTGTCACGAGTGAACCATGCTCCTTCTCGACCGCTACTATGTGGCAATCGTGGGGGGCGGTGGTGTTCTCAAAGAAGGTGTTGCCGATGGCCTGTATGCCGCACATCCAGTCTCCCTTCTTGTAATGCTTGCCGTAGGGTGGGTTGCAGGACTGGTCCATGTAGTCTAAGTCCCAGAACACGCGGCCGCTGGCGGCAGCCTCTATCGGCTCTGCATCGGGATGCAGGATGGCACGCTTGTCGGCAGCTGTGAAGTGCTTGACGGGTGCGCCTGCCGCGCCGCCGTTCTGCTTCTTCTCCATACGCTCTAAAAGGTCCTTGTTGAACTGGTCCTTGGCCTGGCCGCTCTTGTACTCGCGGTACTGTTTCTCGTGCATGGCGAACTCAAAGAGCTCCTCGTCATCCTGACCGCGGTCCCAGCCGTTCTCCTGCATCTCCTTCTCGAAGCGCGGGAGCTCGTTGGGGTAGAGCACCTGAGGATCATCGGTATAGAACTCGAATCCTTTCTCCTTGGCAATCTCCACGATTTCGGGAGCCAGCTCGCCGGGCAGTTTGCCTGACTTGCCGAGTACCATACCCCACATGGCGGGATCCATACGGGTGAAAGGCTTCTCGTCCATGGACTTGGAGTAGAGGTTCATCAGGGCGGCGTTCTTTACGTACTGGCTAAACGGTGTAACTAAACAGGGAGTACCAAGCATAGGCCATATACGCTGTACCTCGTCAAAGAGTTCCACAAGCAGCTCGTCCTCGGAGAGCTCCTTCTCGCCCTTCTTCTTGAGGTTGGCGTTGATGGCGGCGTGCATGCCCTTGAGGTCGGCCATGAGTGATCCCATCATGCCGCCGGGCAGGCCGCAGCCTACCAGCAGTGAACTCATGAGTGAGTTCTTGGGGTCTATCCAGTAACCAAGGAAATCGTCCATGAAGCTCTGAGTCAGTGAACGTGCCTCCATGTAAGCCTTCATGTTGATGTCCTTGACCAGGAATCCGGCATCCTTGAGCATGGCCTGGATGGTGATTACATCCGGGTGAACCTTACCCCATGAGAGCGGCTCCATGGCTACGTCCAGGACATCACCGCCGGCCTTGGCAACCTCAAGCATGGAGGCTACTGCAAAACCGGGGCCGTTGTGGCCGTGGTACTGTATGATGATGTCGGGATGTTTCTCCTTGATGGCGCGGACGATGGTGCCTAACATTGCGGGACGGCCTATACCTGCCATATCCTTGAGGCATATCTCCTGTGCACCGCCCTCGATGAGCTGCTCGGCCAGGTTGATGTAGTACCCGGCGTTGTGCACCTTGGAGTAGGTGATGCACATGGTTGCCTGTGCGGTCATGCCGGCAGCCTTGGCCCACTTGATTGAGGGGATGATGTTGCGCGGGTCGTTCAGACCGCAGAATATACGGGTTATGTCAACACCCTGGGCGTGCTTGACCTTGTACATGAGCTGACGTACATCGGCAGGAACAGGGTTCATGCGCAGTGCGTTCAGACCACGGTCCAGCATGTGGGTCTTGATGCCCACCTCATTGAAAGGTTTCGTGAATGTACGGACAGCCAGATTTGGATTTTCGCCGTACAGCAGGTTTACCTGCTCCATGGCACCGCCGTTGGTCTCCACGCGGTCGAAGCAACCCATATCGATTATCACAGGGGCAATCCTGGCCAGCTGGTCCTTGCGGGGCACATACTTGCCCGATGACTGCCACATGTCACGATAGACAAGACTGAATTGAATCTCTTTTTTCATGCTCTTTATTTTTAGTTGTTTTACATCGGGTCAATAGTGCGTGCTATCCTGGCACAGAGTCCGGGGAAGAAGCGCTTGATGTAGATCATCAGCAGCTCCTTGCGGCCTACCAGAACCTCACGCTTTCTCTTATACACGGCACGGACTATCTTGCGTCCTGCCTGTTCCGGGGTACAGCCTCCTGCCTGTCCGGCATCCATCCTGGCGTGCTGCTTCCCGTCTTTCTCCAAGGCATAGAATGATATGCGGGTCTGTACGCGGCCGGGACAGACTATAGTGACACGGATATTATCCTTGTAGTATTCGGCCTGGACGGTCTCGAAGAATCCGTACAAGGCATGCTTGGATGAGCTGTAGGCGCATCGGAGCGGAAATCCGAACCTTCCGTTTATGCTTGTGGTCACTACCAGCTGGCCGCCTCCACGCTCAATCATCCTCGGCAGTATCACCTTGGTCATGATTACCGGTGCAAACCAGTTTATGTCCATGACCTTGTTGATGACCTGCATCTCGGTCTCGCAGGTGGTTCCGCGCTGGCTGATGCCGGCGTTGTTGTAGAATATGTCAATGTGTCCGAACAGCTCCCATGCCTGCGCGGCCAGACCGGCTACCTCATCCTTACGGGAGAGGTCAAAGGGTAGGGGCCTGGCATCGGGGGCACCCAGCTCCCTGCATCGTGCGGCAACCTTCTCTAAAAGGTCGGCCTCGAGTGCGGTGAGTATCAGACAGGCTCCCTCACGGGCAAACCCGTAAGCTGTGGCCTCGCCGATACCCGATGACGAACCTGTTATCCAGACTACCTTATCCTTGAACTTATTCATTTGCAGTTGTCAATAGCTTCTTTAAACCAGAGAGCGCGCTCGCAGCCCTCACCGGTGTTGAGCAGGACCAGATCGCCGTCCTTGAGTCTCTTTTCCTCGAGTGCCTTGAAGAATCCTGCTATGCATACTACGGATGCGGGACCCATGTAGATACCGCGGGCATCCTTGACCATACGGCCGTAATGTTCCAGGCCCTCCTCTTTCACGCGCAGGAAACACCCTCCGCTATTCCTGACTATAGGTCCAACAAGCGGATACATTCCCGGGGTTCCGGCTGTCAGTATGGAGATTCTTGTGTGGGGGACCACGGTGGGGAAGTGCTTGTTCCAGCCCTGCGGGAATCCGTTCCCGACTGCCCACTCCCATGCCTGCACCATCGGGTCGCAGGTGTCCTGTTGTACAAGCAGCATACGGGGCATCCTGTAATCCGGGTAGGCATCGGCAATCTCACGCATCCCTTTCTCGAAGGCGATGGGGCTTGTGCCACCTGCCACAGCCTGCATATAGACATCGGGGATGCGGCCTATCTGGCGTATGCACTCGAACACGAGTGTCTTCTTGGCCTCCACACGGATAGGGTCGATGTTGCCGGCCGAAATCATGACCTTCCGGTTCTTGTGGAAATCGGCAGCCTCGGCCTTGGCCTGTCCGTAACCTCCCTCCGACACCACAAGGTTCTGACCTGCGGCGCGGATAGCTGCCTGGGTCTCGGGGTACATGTCGTGCGGGGCGAAAATGTCAAACCTGACACCTGCTTTGGCCAGATAGGTGGCGTAGGCGGTGGCTGCGTTGCCGGTCGATGCCAGGCAATACTCCTTCACCCCGTATTTCCTGAAGAGCGTGGCCGCCAATGATGCTGCTATGTCCTTGAATGTGCCTGTCCCGCCGTTAAGGTCATTGCGGGCCACCACGACCTTGCAGTCAATGCCGTATCTGTCCATAGCGTATTTCTCCAGGAAGTCCCATTCCTCAATCGGAACGGCGCCTTCGCCCATGCTTACCTGTACGTCGGTCTCCTCAAGAGGCAGGAACGGCAGGTAGTGATAGAGGTTATCGACTTTCTGGCCGGGCTTGCACAGTTCGTCCAGCAGGCGGTAATCAGTAGTGTAGGTCACTTCGGCATGGTTGCTTCCGCATTCACACAACTGGTCCTGGCTGAACCATGCGGCAAAATCCCCTATGACCTTGCCGCACTTCTTGCAGACAAGCTGATATTTCATCACTTCTTGATCTGTGCGCGTTTGAAAACGTTCATGTCCTGTATCGGACCTTCGTAGTAACCGGCCTTGAGCTTCCTCTGGACATCCTTGAATACCTCGATGGTGCGCTTGACGTGGTCAAGTGTATGTGACGCGGTAGGTATGATACGCAACATGAGCTGGCCCTTCGGGATAACGGGATAGGTCACGATCGAGCAGAAGATCCCGTAGTTCTCGCGCAAATCGACAACCACGTTGGTACCCTCGTTCACGCCACCTTCGAAGAACACCGGGGTAACGGGTGACTCGGTCACGCCGATGTTGAAGCCTTCGGCCTTGAGGCCGCCCTGCAGGGCGTTCACGACCTCCCACAGATGCTCCCTGAATTCGGGGTGGGACTTGATCAGGTCAAGACGCTTCTGGTTGCCGATTACGAGAGGCAGCGGCAATGACTTGGCGTAGATCTGGGAGCGCATGTTGAATCTCAGGTGGTCTATGATTTCGGGGTCGGAGTTGACTACGCCGCCTATCGATGCCATGCTCTTGGCGAAAGCATCGAATATCACGTCTATCTCATCGGTAACGCCGTAGTGCTCGGCAGTACCGCGGCCGTTGGCTCCCATCGTACCGAAACCGTGGGCGTCGTCAATCAGTATGCGGAACGGATATTTCTTCTTGAACTCCACTATGTCGGCAAGATGCCCAAGGTCGCCGGCCATGCCGAACACACCCTCGGTGATCACCAGCACGCCGCCGCCCTGCTCGTCGGCCAGCCTGCAGGCATGGTTAAGCTGTTTCTCGAGGCTTGCCATGTCGTTGTGGCGGAAGGCGAAACGCTTGGAGAGGCTCAGACGCATACCGTCCAGAATGCAGGCATGTGACTCGGAGTCATAGACAATCACGTCCTTGCGGCTGGTCAGGACATCGATGATGGAAATCATGCCCTGGTAGCCGAAGTTCAGGCACATACCCGCCTTCTTTCCTATGAATTCGCAGAAATCGTTCTCGAACTTGATATGGTAGTCTGTATTTCCTGACATCATGCGGGCACCCATCGGGGCACCAAGACCAAAGCGTGCGGCAGCCTCGGCATCGGCCTTCCTTACTTCAGGATTGTTGGCCAGTCCTAAATAGTTGTTAAGGCTCCAGTTCAGCACGGGCTTGCCGTTGAACTCCATCTCAGGACCGATCTCGCCTACCAGACGTGGGAACATGAAGTAACCGTCACCTACACCCTGATACTGTCCGAGCGGGCCCGGAGTCTCTTTGATTCTCTCGAAAATGTCTTTAATCATACTGAAAATCTTTATTTTGATGTTTGTTATCCACTTGTTTGACGCACCCGTCTGATACAGGTACGCTTAAACTTTGCGAAGTTAGTAAAAACTCCGCAGATTCTAAAATAAAGTTATTATTCTGCATTGGTGTTTTGCGGATTATATTTGTAGGAACAGTGCGGAGGAGCGGAATCTGCACTGTTTTACTGCAGGGAGCCGATAAGCAGGAAGAAGAGGCCCAGAAGGACCAGGAGGAGGTCGATGACTTTGCTCTTCAGATTCTTCTCGTGGAAGAGGAGGGCGCCGCAGAGGAAACTTACTATAACGCTGCTTCGGCGGATCATGGAGACGATTGATACCATCGAGGCAGTAGAGGCAAGGGAGCAGAAGTAGGCGTAGTCAGCGAGGGTGAGGAAGACGGAAATGAGTATGATGCTCCATTTCCAGCTGAACGGGGTGGTGCTCTTGCGGGTGGGCCACCAGAGCGTGAAGAGAATGACGGTCATCAGGGCAAGCTGGTAGAAATTGCTCCAGGCCTGCACGAACATGTTGTTGTAGCGTACCAGCAGGTACTTGTCGAAGAGGGCGCTGACAGCTCCGAGGATGGTGGCCATGATGACGCAGAAGACCCATTTGTTACGGGAGAAGGTGATGCCCTCCTTCTTTCCGCTGACACTGAGCAGATAGAACGAGAAGACGGCTATGAGCACGCCGATCCACTGGTAGAGGTTCAGCCGCTCGCCGAACAGGAGCAGGCCGCCTAAGAGCACTATGATGGGGCGTGTCGCGTTGATGGGGCCGAACAGCGTAATAGGCAGATGCTTCATCCCGAAATATCCGAAGATCCAGGAGCCAAGCACTATGGCGGCTTTGAGTATAATCATGCGGTGCAGTTCCCAGCCTGCCACGGGAACATGGAAAATGCTGCCGTCCAGAACGCCTGTCCTGGCCGACAGGAGTGTGAACGGCAGCATTATCAGCGAGCAGAACAGTGTGTGGAGCCAGAGAACCGGGATGACCGCGTTCTCCTTGAGGGATTGCTTCTTGGCAACGTCATACAGGCCAAGGAACAGAGCCGAAAAGAGGGCGAATCCCAACCACATGGCAGTATCTGCTTAGGATGGCTGTCAGAACTTGTAGCTCAGTCCTATGCCCACCATCTCCTTGAACTGGACCTTGGCCCCGTGGACAGTCTTGTTCCCGTTGGCGTCAGTTTCATAGGTCTTAATGTCATCGTCGTACTTGAGAGTGGATTGGGCGGTGAGGGTGAGGAGCTTGGTCAGGTTGTAACCTATCAGGACATCCCAGTTCACGTCTATGCAGCCGAATGTGTCATCGTAAGCAGTGAACATGTCCAGTGCGGATTTGAGTGTCATCCTATCCTCAAAGAAGGTGTAGCTGGCATTGGCCTTGAATATGGCACCGAGCTGCGGCTTGACATACTTTTCGGGTTCAATGCCGTAGCGTACGGAGAATGCGGTGTCGGCCACCATGGTGAGCTTGCCTGCCACCGGTGAGAAATAGAATGCCAGATGGCTGTCAGGCTTGTAGTCAAGACCTACCGAAACATTCAGATATGCAGGGGTTAACAGCTTTGAAATCAGTTCTCTGGAATCATCGGAATACTTGAATCCGTCGGCAAACTGTGACTTGAAGTCAAGTAAGGCGGCATAATACCACTTGTCGTTTATCTTGTGCCCGAACTTGGACGCATAGTTCAGATTGTCCAGATTCTTGCGCCAGCCATAGTGATTGGTATAGTTCTGTCCGTAGTTCGCATTAAGGTCATTGGTCCAGGCAATCTTGTCCTTCTTGTAGTTGAAAGAGAGATTCAGATAGATGTTGTGGGCTACGTTGTTCTCACCACCTTCACTCCAGTTGGTGAATGATGTCTGGGAAAAATTAACACCGGTCAGACCGTCATGGGACCAGCCGGACTCTTCCTGTGCCGAAAGGCCAAGCGGCAGCAAGGCTGCAAGGAACATCAATGATTTCTTCATACTTGAATTTTTTTTGTTTTGCGGTGCAAAAATAGGAAAAAATGTCCGGCTTCCGTTGAAAGCCGGACATCTCTTTTTTATGCGGATGGCATTCACTTGCGGCTCATGGCGTTGCCAATGAGATAGCAGATGACAGCCACCACCATGCCGTTGATGGATGGTATGCCCCAATGCAGGAGATTGGCCACGACTGCCCCCAGGACAACTCCTATGACGGAAGCCCAGTTGACCGTGTTGATCTTCACGTCATCGGAATGGTAGTCATTGCGGTTCATGAAGTAGCTTACAATCAGTATGGCACCGATCGGGGGCAGGGTGCAGTTGAGCACGTTGAGCCAGTCGCAGAAATTCCAGTAGAGCCATACGGCCGAAACGGTACCTATAATGCCTGCTATGAGCACCATTGTCTTCTTGGACCAGCCGAAGATATTGGAGAGTCCCAGACCGGATGAATAGAGGGCGTTGTCATTCGTGGTCCAGATGTTCATGCCGAGAACCAGTACCGCAAGGTAGAAGAGGTTAAGGTTGAGCATCACCTCGAATATGTCGTTGCCGCCCACGTAGATACTTGAAACGGCACCGAAGAAGAACATGAGCGAGTTGCCGAGGAAGAAGGCTATGACAGTGGCTATGCAGCCCACCTTGCCGCTCTTGGAGAAACGGGCGAAGTTCGGCGTGGCTGTTCCGCCCGACACGAAGCTGCCGATTACCAGGCCGGCACCGGCGATGATGGTGAGCGAACCGTCGTTGACTCTTGCGAACTGCTCCACGAGGGAGGCATCACCGCGCTTCACCGCCATAATCATGGCAACGGTACCTAAGACACCAACCAGCGGAACGGCTATGTAGCTGATCAGGGTAAGGCTCTTGATTCCGAAGAATGCGCTGGCTGTCATGAGCAGACCGGCTACGGCAACCAGGATATAGCCCTGATACGGCATGTGGTCGGGTGTGACCTCAAGTCCCAGGAACTCCTTGGCCACCGGTATTGCGAACATGGCCAGACCTACTCCGAACCAGCCCATCTGTGTGAAACTGATCATGGCGCTGGGAAGCCAGCTGCCCTTGCGTCCGAAACTGCGGTGCGCCAGCATGTCAAGCGTGAGTCCTGTCTCCGCACCTATATAACCGAGTGCGCCTGTGTATGCGCCGAGGATGATGCCTCCCAGAATAAGGGCGCCTATGAATCCTCCGAAGTCAAGGCCTGCCGCCAGGTTCTGGCCGGCCCACATGCTTGCCGAGAAGAATGTGAATCCCAGCATCACCATAAACATACTGAGGTTGCTCTTCCTGCCCTCCCTTGTCACTCTGCTTGATGTGAAATCCACATCGGGTTTCTTGTAAGCCATATCTTTCTTTTAGTTAGTTTGTTATGTTCAATGAATGTAATCCTTCAGGGCTTCCCTGAATTCGCCGAGGCGCCGGTCTGCAATCTTACGTATGGACTTGTCCTCCGATCGGCTGGCAAATTCCCGCTCGAAAACATAGAGCTCATTCATGGCATTGCTGTCCAGTTCCCCGTAGTGGTTGAGCCGGAGCCACTCCTCGTAGCCGATGGGCGTGCGGTATCCTATTTTCTCGTCCAGGAAATCCTTGAAACTGAAGTTGTCGGCCACTTTCTTTATTTCTTCCCAGTACTCAGTCACCTCGTTATAATGGTCCGGAATCTCGTAACGCCGTGCACCTCCGTCATAGATGATGCATTTCTCGAACAGGGCGTCGTCATCGGAGAGCACATAGCGGCGGAACTCCGGTGAGATGACGCCGTCTTTCCAATAGAAATCTATCTGGGGCCAGCTGATGCCGGTCACTCCCTTGTCCGTGTAGGCCGAGAAGATGCCCTCGTAGAAGATGCAGGTGACGCCCTCGAACTCCGGCCAATGGAAACGGAACTCCGGCGTAAGCTCCTCAAACAGCTCTATGGCGCGGGTGCCGCCGATTGTGAAGAATATCATGCGGCGGATGCTGCCGCCCATACGCTTGAACTCGGAGATGATGTAACGTATGCAGCGGGCAAGAGTCTCACCCGACGCAATGATGTCGCCTATCAGAATCGTTATGTCATTGGGGGCGTTGAGCTTGGTGTATCGGATTTCAAGGCCGGTGATCTGGTTGTTGCGGATAACCCGCTCGCACGAAATGAAATCCATGTTTCTGACACGGATACCGTTGCGGTAACAGCACTCTTCGAGCGGATAGTTGAGGCCGCCGCGCAGGATTGTCATGATGTCGGCCTTGTCACCCATCATCTCCTGCTGCCTTAGCCAACCCAGCATGTCGCTTGTGGCACCGCACATGGACAGATAGGAACCGTAGCCTGTCACCTCAGGGGAGGCAAGCAGATGACGAGTCCCTTCATTGCTGATAATGAAATAATTATTGATGAATTGACCTCCGTCTAAACGGTAGATTTCAGTCTCGTTGTGATGTCCTGCCGGCAGCAGGAAGGTTTTTTCCAGATAAGGCTGCATGATGCTACACTTTTTCTGGAATCCAAAGATACTTGTTATATCATGACTGACGGATAAAAAAAAGTGATTAGTTTTCAACAATTTTCAATCCATGAACCAGATCCTAATACATGAGCCTGCCGCGCCGCCGCCATTTGATGTAGCCATAGACCGATGCGCCGAGATAGAATCCGTAGAGAAGTATCGTGGTCAGATGCAGTCCCCGGCGGCAGTAGATGTAGATAGAGATGGCGTTGACCATGAACCATATCCCCCAAACCTCAATAATCTTCTGTGCAAGGACCCATGTACCTACGATGTTCAGCATAGTGGTCAATGCATCGAGGGCAGGAACGGGTGAATCTGTCAGGAACCGTAGGATACAGAAGATTGCGCCCCAGATGAGAGCTGCCGCTCCCAGGACTGTCCGGAACTCGGCTGCACGGAAATGGCGATATACGATCCGGCTCTCACTCTTGGAGGTGTCCGGGTGTTGTCTCGCAGGGCCTTTCCGGCCGGAACCGAGCCACTTTATGAAGCCATAGACGCACATGCAGATGTTAAAGCAGCTGAATCCCATGTCGGCATATATCTTGCTGTGGAAATAGACACTGGCATAGATCATGGAGCACATGGCACTCACAATCCAGAAGAGAGGTCTCTGATGGAACTCAAGCCACAGGTATATGAAACTGAGGATTAGTCCGGCAGTCTGGATCGCACCCCAGAAATCCATACCGGTGAACTGACCGGCAATATATGACCATATATCTGATAACATGGGAGTTCAGAATTTTAAAGTTACATGAGCCAATGCAGAGAAGGCGGCGGCCGGAATGAAGCCAATCTGATAGTAGCGGTTGTCATTGCCGTGGCCACCACTTTCATAGAGGGCGGAATAAACCCAGCCTGAGGTGGCGCAACGGGCATTCAGGACGTTGTTCAGTTCAGCGCCTATCACGATACTGTTGAGTACTTTTCTCATGGGCAGAGTGTATGAGAACGAGAGGTCCGAGAGAGAATAGGCGGGCAGCGAGCGGTCACTGTTCCCGGTATTGTCTAAATACTGGCGGCTTACATGGCCGGTATGCCATGTGGCCCTGACTTTTCCGAAGTTGAAACTGATGAATCCGTTCAGGATTGCCGAGGGTGAGAATGCAAGGGTGGAGTTGTCATAGTGGAATGAACGGAATCCGTCGCCGTCACCATCACAGTGATATGTGGCGGCATCGGGGTTGCCTTCCCAGTCATCCCAGTCCTCCACAACCTCATCAAAGTCCTTGATCCTGTTGCGGCTCAGTGCGGCATTGCCTTCAATTTCCAGCCAGGGGAAGGGGTTCACCGATGCCGTCAGCTCCACACCGGCGCGGTAAGAGCCCTTTATGTTGGTGGTAAGGTTCTCGCCTATGTCACTCTTGAGGCCGGTCTGTACGAACTGGTTCCTGTAATCCATGTAGTAGAGGTTCACTCCGGCATTCCAGATGAGACCTTCATAGCTGTATCCGGCCTCGAAATCCGCCATGTACTCGGGCTCAGGGGCAGGGTAGGTCCCGTTGTCAGTAAAGTTGTTGCGCTCCGGCTCCCGCCCGGCAGTTGCCGCGAGAGCGTGCAGGCGGTGGCCGCCTTCAATCCATGTGAGGCCTGCCCTGGCGTTGATGAAGTCATATCCCTTGTCTATGTCAAGCCAGTGCTTGCCGTAGGTGCCGTCGCCATTGTCCATGAACTTGTCATTGTATCCGTCGGTCCTGTAACCCACGTGACGGTACTGGGCATCGGCAAACGCGTGGAGATTTCCGGTTATATCGTATCCTGCCTTGATGTATGCGCTTATGTCTGTCTTGTAGGCGTCGGAATCATAATAGGTGTATCTGCCGTCGGCAAGCAGGTAGTCGCTCAGGGACTGGTTCCCCACGTATGTTATGTGCCCGAAATGGTTGCCCTTGAACTGCTGGAAGGATATGCCGCTGCGCAGGTCTGAACGGACTGTCGTGTAGCCTGTGTTCCATATTATGCCGTATGTGTGCTGCTCCAGACCTTTCTTGCGGACGAAATCACTCTTCTTTACGGTAGTGCCGTCCGGGGCTTTGTAGTTCGAAAGCCCGAATTTCTTGAGCTTGTTCTGATAACGGAATTCCTCGTAGTAACCGTAGCCGTATGTGTAGTGGGCTGTGAGCGATGTGGAGAGGTGATCGCTCACGTTCCAGGCAAAGGAGAGTATGTTGTGGTCCTGCCGGAAATTGTCCGTGGTGCGGTCCCAGTATGATCCGTCGTTCATTTGATAACGGTTGGTTGAGTAAGAGTAGGGGTTGCCCGCTGTCTTCTGTTCCAACGGTGTGACAGTCAGTGCCTCGTACAATGAGTTGAATTTGCCTAATCCGGCATTCCACATATCCCTGTAGGTCTTTATGCCTGTCCTTTCGCCATACGTGCCGTCCATGATACTCAAGTCATCCGTGCCTGCAGTCACTCCGTTCCATGCCTGGCCTGTGTTCTCGAAATTGCCTATGTTGCGGTAGCGTATCATGACGTTGTCCCCTGGAGTCCAGAGCAGTCCGCCGTAGTAGCTGCCGGCCTTTCCTGTAGTGCCGTGAATATAGCCGTCGGTCTGCGTAATATGGTATGCGCCGTCGATGATAAGGCTATTCATGACGGTTCCTGATGAGAAAGAGCCTCCAAGCCGCAGGGTGTTGAAGGAACCGTATGATGCGGTCAGTTCAAAGCCCTTGCGTGGATTGGGGAGCTTTGATGTAAGGGCCACCGAGCCGCCGAATGCGCCGTCACCTACGGTCGATGTTCCTATACCGCGCTGTACCTGGGCACTCCCAAGCAGTGACGCATAGCTGTTCATGTTGGCCCAGAACACGCACTGGTCCTCGGGTGAGTTGAGCGGAACGCCGTCAAGAGTCACGTTGATGCGGGAGTCAGCCGCTCCGCGAATCCTGAGATATGTGGTCCCGATGCCGGTGCCGTTGTCACTCCATGCAATCACGCCGGGGGTCCTGGCGAAGAGGAACGGCAGTTCGCGTCCGCTCTTGGAGTAGCTGTCCAGCCGGCTCCGGTCTATGTCTGTCACGGCAAAAGGCTCGTTTCCGTGTGCACGCACACCGTCTATCACCACCTCCTGCAGTCTCTCCGCTCTTATGGAATCGGGTTCAAACTCTGTTACGTCGCTGCCTTGGACAGATGTAGCCGCTATAAGGCTCAGGGTCAAAAAAAATACCTTTTTCATATAGATTTGATGGTTAATCCAAATGAAAAGGGTACACCTTATGTTCAAGATTCGAAATCCAATCCCTCCGCCGGCACTGTCCGGATCAGGTTCATAGGGTATGATCTCAGCCCTCACAGGGGCACCCCCTTTCATTCGGCGGCAAAGGTAATGTGTTCTGTCCGTAATCCGTCATCTTTTAACCTTTTTTATTCAAGTGTTCATGGTCATCATCGCGACAACATTTATTGCCGATTATTGCCGAATCGTAAAAAAGCACTATCTTTGCTTATCATTCATGATTACTTAACAAAAACAACGAAAAAATGAAACGGACACTAACTATTCTGGCTGCCCTGGCAGCTGTCTCGTTCGGATTCACATCCTGCAACAAGGATGATGATAAGAATGATGAATCCATGAGTATCAAGGACTATGTCGGTACGTGGAATGATTCCGGCTTTACTCTGAAGATTGAGGAGAACGGGTCGTATTCCATCAAAGGCTATGACGAGGAGAAAGGTACCTGCACCTTGAACAGTGACAATAAGATGAAGTTTGCTCCTGAAGGAGGGCAGGCCTATGAAAAGGAGGCCAGGCTCATGGGTGGCAATACTGCCCTTGTGTTTATCGGAGGCGATGCGAATGTCCGCAATTTCCAGCTTTTATTCAAGGATGGCGTCAATGTCCAGTCCGGCAAGTTGGGTAACGGCAGGTGGGATGCACCGCATGACGGTGTGAAACCGGCCGATGAGAACAGCGTTTTCAACGACTACTGGATCTCCCTGATTGTGGACAACGGCGTGGCAGACCTTTATGTCCTCGCATGGGGTTTCCGTGTGCGCGGAACCTATACCCATGAGAATGGAGTGTTCAAATTCGACAGTCCCGCATTCTGGCAGGGCATTTTCCGCAATGGGGATTCCTATGGCTGGTCGGCATACGGTGCCCCTGGTTCTTATGATCCGGAGGTGTACGGAGAGTATGTTGACGACGGTGTCGCGAACATGAATCCCCAGACATTCGCAATCAAGCAGCCGTGGTATATAGAGCAGGGCGATGTAATGGAAAACTATCGTGCTGTCAGAGATATTAAGCTTGTCGTCTCCGATGACGGGAAGGAGGCTTTCTGCTCCACTGCCGGTCTTACCTTCTGGCTTTACAAGAGATAATCGTGGCTTATGGCTGGCCGAACCTGCGCATGGTTATGATGCCGGTCCGCTCAACGATTCCATCCATGCGGGCTGATCTGGCCTGAAGCCGGTAATACGGAATAAAGCCGCTGTTGAGTTCTTTCTCAATGGCGGCTTTCTTTCTTCTCAACCGTCCGGAGCCGGCACCTCCTGTCATCGGCTGAAAAAAGAACTCATCAGGATTGGAAAAAAACATTATCTTCGCACCGCTATGAAAGATTATCTTTTTACAACCGAACTTGAAACCCGTGACTACGAATGCGACGTGCAGGGCGTGGTGAACAACGCCAACTATCAGCACTACCTGGAATATACCCGCCACAAATGGCTTCAGAGCCGTGGGCAGTCGTTCAGCCGGTGGCATGAACAGGGTATTGACGCCATGGTCTCGGAGATTAACATTAAGTACAGGAACCCTCTGCACGGACAGGAGGTGTTCCTTTCCTGCCTTAACCTGCACCGCGAGGGGGCCAGATTCATTTTCGAGCAGGATATCTACCGCAAGGAAGACCTTAAGCTATGCGTGCAGGCCACTGTCACTATTGTGAGTGTCGTGAACGGACGCCTGAGCAAGGGCGATGAGATTGCATTCCTGTTGGAATCCTTATAAGCGGAAAGTACGTAGCCGGAATCCGGATCCCCGGATGCGGCAACCTATTGTATGAGTGAACTGACAAGGCCGGCCATATCGGCGGGGGTGTCGGCATCAGGAATCATGACCTGCCCGTTGTAGATGAGCCGGGGAATGGCTCCGAGGCCTCTTATCGAGGTCCTGCCGAAGAGCTCAGTTATCTGGGATATGTATTTGTCTATGCTGCCGCTCTTCATGGATGATTCCATCCTGGATTCTCCTGCGAGGGCGGCGGCTTTACGCAATGCCTCTTCTGCCGATGGAGGATACCACCCTTTCTTCGGGTCTGCACTGAAATACCACTCTTCGTACTGCCTGAACGCCTTGCGGTCGGTGTTCCAAAGCGCCATACCTATACGTAACAGGTCACATGAACCTTGGAAAGAATCTGGTCCTGGCGGGATGTAGGGATTGCACTCCTGACTCAAGGCCACAGGGCAGCAGACGAACGCCACGCTGTCATTCATGAGGGCTGTCACTTCCGGAAGCATCAGGTGGAGCTTGCGGCAGTGCGAACATTGCCAGTCAAACAGCAGGGTTATCAGATGCTCCGCATTCGGATTGCCTATGACCGGCATCTCCGCAGGGTCGGGCAGTATGAGCTGTTCTTCGATAAAACCTCTCTCGGAGAGGCTCCTCGGGGTTGTGAGCAGCTGCAAGACCGCTATTGACGCTGCTGCCACCAATCCAAGCATTATGTACAGGATCCGCCTTCCGGCTTTCCTCCCTGCACAGAAAACGATGCAGAGTATGGCGAGGATTATGCCGAGTATGTGGGCGGTCATGCAATAGGGGCAGAATGCATGGATGATGTGGTGCTGGAGGAAGATGAACCATACGGCGCTGCCGGCAATGGCACCGCTCAGGAAGAGTGTCAGGTGATAGAGCAGACGTTTGGTTTCCGGTTCGGTCCCTGGCCTGTCCAAAAGCAGCAGGCATGAAAGAAGCATCAGATATGCACCTGTTGCCAATGCGCTGACAGGTATGCTTCCGAGCAGGAATGACCAGCGGCTTCCCAAGACCTGGTTACAGGACGAGCCTTGGCTGCATCCTGTCAGTCCGAAGCCGGAGATGGAGTGGACGCACAGGACAATACTCAAGACAAGGACAATGGCGGCAAGTGTCACCATTGTCCTTTTGAGTATCATGTCTTGCCTTTCCAAACCGGTCTGTTATTGGAGGTTCGGTTTTCCGGGAGAAGACATCGTAGCCGTGAATGCATCGCCGGCACCGTGGCTTTTCGTAACGGGCGCTCCGAGAGTGATTCCGCTGCCGGTCAGCCATGTTCCGGCCGGAACATTCTCGTTGAGTCCTGAGGCGAGGGTGATATAGTCGGGCTGCTGGGGCTGCTGGCCGCCACGGCCACCGAATCCACGGCGGGGTGCAGCCTGTACGGCACTTATCACGTATGTCCCGGATCCTATCTGTACAGTCTGTCCTGTCTGGAAACCTTGTGCACCGGCTACGGCTATCCGGACCTCACCCTTGGGTGCATCGGCCGAGATGGTGGTGGCACCGGCGGTTCCCACAGTGGCTATCTTCACTTTCTCAACCGAGTTGCCGGAACCGAGATACATGACCTGGCCGATGGAGAGACCCTGTACGGAAGTCACCTTGATGTTGTCTGCGCCAGCCTTTACGGGTGCGGCGATGGTCATGGCCTGTCCGGTGCGGAAATCCAGCTTGTTGTCATCGGTATCAAATCCGTCGGGATAGCGGAACGTGCTCAGGTCGGGACCTGCCGGCTGAGTGGCAGCGGGTGCTCCGAAGCCTCCTCCGCGTGCTCCCTGCGGGACACGTGCATACGAACCGTCGGCACCTGCACCGGCATCCTCATGATAGCCTTCGCTGAGCCAGGGATCCACAAGACCGCCGTAGTTCAGGGCATCGGCTATGAGGCCCTTGTCGGTGCGGAGGGTCATGTTGCCACGGGAAGCGTCCAGTGTGGGACCGCCGAAGAGGAGGTCGGCCTCAACACTGCCGTGATAGCCTGCGTTCATGACCTGCGGGTCAAGCACCACGTCATTGATGGCGTGTGATTTGGAGAGAGCCTTGTCAAGTTCTATGGCATAGACCAGCGGGAGCACGGGCTCGTTGCTGGAGTGGTCATACTTGGTGGCAGGCTCGAATGTGATGCCTGTTCCGTTGACTGCGAACGGCATGTTCGAGGAGTGGTCGAACTTGAGCGGCGCCTCTAACTCCAGGCCGGTACCGGGATTGTCATTGGGGCCGAGCGGGCCGCCAAAGGTGCTGCGTGATGACTGGGTGCCCACACTCTTCACTGTTACCCATTCAACTCCATGACCCTCACTCTCAATGTCAAGACGGATCCTGTCACCGGCGGTGATGTTCTGGGTGCTGGAAACCTTGATGTTGGTGTCACCCTTCTTTGCATCGGCGGAGAGCCATGCCTGTGTGCCTGGCTTACCGACATTGGTTACGGTAACAACCTCGTATTTCTCAAGCGAGTTGGAAACTGCGGGATAGGTCGAACCGTATCCGATGGCCATTTTCTGACCTACCTGGAAACCTGCTGTGCTGGTGACCGGAATATTGTTCGAGCCTGCCGGAATGGTGATGACCGGTCCTTCTGGCAGCGGTTGCCACAGCGTGGTGGGATTGCCGTTGAACCCCATACCTCCACGTCCGGGCTGGCCCTGCTGAGGAGCAGCCTGTTGCGGGCTTATGACCTTCGCCACGCGGCGGGTCTCGGCGTTGCTTCCGGTACCTATGGTTATCTCATGGCCTGCCTCTATGCCACGCACGTCACGCACATAAATTACATTGTCACCCTTTACTGCATCGACCGAGAGTCCGGAGTTGCTGATTCCGAGCAGATAGAACCCCTTGGGAGCCAGTTTAGTACCCGATGGAATCTTTATGGATGAGAAGTAGGGGATGTTCACCGCATGGTGGGTGAGTGTCCAGCCTGATATGCTGACAGCCTTGTCACCGGCGTTGTAAAGCTCAATGAAAGAGTTGGTCTGGTTACCGCTGCCGTCGGCAATGCGGAACTCGTTTATCTTGACGGGAGCCACGTTGCGGACCTTCTCGGATGCCGTCCATACGGTCTTGCCCTGGCGTCCGCTCCACTGAGCCTTGGCTATAAGGTCACCGTTGAAAGGCTTCTTGCCCGATGTGACGGTGAACGTCACCACTACAGTCTGACCGGGAGCGACTGTGTAACCCACCTTGCGGACTTTCTGCTTGCCGCCCTCAACAACAGCCTTCCAGCCGCGGGGAGTGACGAGACTGATCTCAAGGTCGTTGATCTCGGCTCCGGTGGTGTTGGTGAATGTCACTGCTGTATTCTCGGTGCTCTTGGGCTGGAATGTCTGAAGCATGTTGGGCTTGTTGACTTTGGTGGCACCGCTTATGCTCAGTGTGTTCACGTCATAGCCTGCGGCCACCACATTCGCCTGGACCTTCTGGTTTGTCTCGATGGTGGGGAATGTGCCCGGAGCTGTCATGGCACCCTCGTAGAATGTGCCCGATGAGCCGTTGGAGTTGTCACCTCCGTTACCCAACAGGATGGCACCCTGCTTACGCATGGGGTCATAGCTGCTGCGGGGGTTCTGGATGCGGACTCCGTCATACATGATCTGCAGGTCACCGCCCTGTGCATTGCCGCCCATGGAACGCCAGTGATGAGGCTCTCCGTCGGCTGTGGCGGTAACGAAACGCCAGCTGATGCTGGGCAGGTCGGCGCAGTACTTGTCGTTAGGATCCGGATTTACGCAACCCACCAGGTTATTCTCCTGGTCGGTCATGATCCATGGTCCGGGAGCCTGTCCGCGATACCAGGAAGGCTGGTTGCCGAAATAGGTAGTCTCCATGGTGCCGTCACCGTCATCGCGGCTGTCTGTCTCGGCGTTGCCGTAGTCAAAGCAGCAGCCGGTGTTGTAGTGATGTCCGTTTATCACCCAGTACTGGCCTTCGGCCTGGTCATCGACTGCGGTGCCGTGGGCATCGTTCCAGCGCAGGCCCATTCCGGCGGTGATGAAGACACCATATACCTTGTGTCCCATGATGGTTACGGGTGCCCAGTCTGCCATAGGAACGTTGTTGAAGCCGCCCATGGCATGACCGCTGAATCCTCCGCGCGGGGCCTGCTGCAGGTGATTGCCCTTGCCTGACTGGTCATAGATGACGGTAAGCCAGCAGTAGGTGTCCTTACAGAAACGGTCCTGTGCCTCGGCGTCGGCATAACCTCCGGGATCACCGGCTGATGGCTGGACAACGCCTATGTCAAGCGTCTTGCCGTCGCTCTGGCGCATGACCTGATAGAGGGGGCCGTCATAGCTCTTGTAGAGAGCGCGTGTAGAGGAGTGGGCTGCCACGCATGGTGCGCCGCCTTTTGCATAGACATCGCAAGGCCCCTCAGGACGCTCGGGGATACGGTTGTCACCTGCCGCCACAGCTACTGTGGCAATCATGACCGGTGCCACCGCCACACCGGCCAACAGCAGGATAATACTGTTTTTTTTCATAAGTGTATAGGTTAGTAGGTTATTACTGGCGGGATTGCCACACGGGCAGGTTCAGTACGGCCTGGCAGGCCGAAAGCCGTGAATTCTATCACGCCTAACTGTGTGCCGGGCCATTCGGTTACCGTGAGGCGGATGAATCTGGCCTCCACGGGCTTGAACTCCTCGAATATGGTGTTGCGCTGCTCAGTGTTGGAGGTCTTGTCCAGGACGGTGGTGTAGTTGTCACCGTCAAGCGATACATCTACCTTATATTTATAGACTGTTCCGGTACTGCCGCCTCCGCCTCCGAATCCGCGGCGGCCGCCTCCGTTGAACATAATGCGTACAGCATCCACGTCAAAAAGCTGGACCTCGTCAAAGCGGGTAGCAGGCGACAGCTCTATCGTTATTGAGGGTTGCTTATCGGCGGGGTCGGGTTCCCATACGGTACCGCTGGAGTTATCAACAGCGTATGATGCGTATCGGCCGGGCTGCTGTGACGAGAATGTGGAGAGAGCGTTCATGGCGTTCATCTTGTTGATGGTTACGGGCAGGGATGCCCTGGCGCTCTTTGCTCCGGGAGCGGGCTGGGGGGTGTCGGTAATCTGTACAGACCAGCGGCCCTTCTTGTCCACATCGATGCGGTCCATGCCTATGCGGCGGCCTCCGGGCGGGTTGGAGAGTACAATGGTGTAGAACTGCCACAGACCGCCGTCGGGTCCTTCCACCACGCTGCCGTGGGCTGTGCCAGTCACCAGACCGTCGGTCTTGCGCAGAAGCGGGCTGTTGTCGGCGTAAGTGTAGGGGCCCAGCGGGTGCTTGGCGGTGTAGTAGCCCTCGGCGTAGGTTTTCCATTGGGTGCCCGATGCCGAATACTGCATGTAATATCTGCCTTTGTATTTGAATAGCCAGGGGCCTTCTATCCAAGCCACTCCGGTATATTCGTTCATCTCGCCGTAACGTTCCCATACATGGTCGCTGTTGAAACTGAACAGGTGGGTGGGCTTATCGGCAAAACGGTTCAGGTGTTCCGGGTCGAGGGGCACTCCGAATATTCCGCTGATGCCGCGGCCTGAATAGAAAAGGTACGGCTTGTCATCGTCTATGAAGATGTGCATGTCGAAAGGCTCGTTCCAGCCGCCCTCCACATCGGGGGTGTTCTCCCATTCGCCCAGGACGGAGTAGGGGCCCAGCGGGTTGTCGGCCACATAGAGCGGGCAGTCGTTGCCGGACATGTAGTATTTGCCGTGGTACTTGACTACATCGGGTGCCACGGGGACTCTCTGTACGGGCGTGAAGTCCCAGTCCAGCATGTTGTCCGAGTGCCATGCGCCGCCTCCGGTGCAGAACATGTAGTACCGGCCGTCATCGTCACGGAACACGGATACGTCGCCCGATGCGTTGCCGCCCGGACCTATTACCATAGGCAGAGGATTGCAGTACCTGCGGCCATCGGCCGTGTTACCTGTCGCTTTCTGCTGCGCCCACGCGCATGACGCTATCAGGGAGGTCAGTAATAAGAGATATTTTCTCATAGCATATAATATCATATAATACCGCGAATATATGAAATAAATGCAGTAAAGTCAAACATTCCGTATTTTTTTATGTTTCAGGGAGGTTCGGCTCCGGTCATGGTACTCCGGAATATTTCAACCCTTCCGGATGTCACGGGCAGGCCTTGTTTTCCGGGCTGTATTCCGGATTGATTCGGAATGCTTTGGAGGGGGTGGGGTCAGGTCTTTTCGCTGAGTTCGAGCCAGCGCATGGTGATGGTGTCGGTCCGCTCCATTATCTGGCCTATGCGGGCGGATTTCTGCTGGAGCTGGTCGTAGGGCAGGGTGCCGCTGTTCAGTTCCTGCTCAAGCAGGGCTTTCTCCTCTTCCAGTTGCTGTAGCTCCTGCTCAATCTGCTCCATCTCGCGTTTCTCCTTGAAGGTGAGTTTGGCGTCTGGTGAACTTTGGCGTTGGCGCTGGCTTTGGCCGCTATCCGGCTGGGGCTTTGCTTTCGCGGCTGCGGCGGCTTTCTCCTCATCCTCCTTGAGCACTTTGTATTCCATGTAGTCGCTGTACGATGAGGGGAAGTCGGTAACCTTACCGTCACCCTCAAACACCAGCAGATGCTCGGCAATCTTGTCCATGAAGTACCGGTCATGCGATACCACAATCACGCAGCCCTTGAACTGTGCAATGTACTCCTCCAGCACCTGGAGCGTCATTATGTCCAGGTCGTTGGTGGGCTCGTCCAGAATCAGGAAATTGGGGCTCTGCATCAGGATGGTGCACAGATACAGGCGTCGGCGCTCGCCTCCGCTCAGCTTGCTCACATAACTGTACTGCGTCTTGGGCGTAAAGAGGAATTTCTGCAGGAACTGGCCGGCCGACATGCGGCGCCCGTCATCCAGGACTATGTGGTCGGCAATGGCAGTCACCACGTCAATCACCTTGGCTTCCTCGGGGAATTTGAGCCCCTCCTGCGAGTAGTATCCTATTTTCAAAGTCGTTCCGCGGCCGATGACACCGCTGTCGGGTTGCTCGATGCCTAAAAGCAGCTTGAGGAAGGTGGATTTGCCCACGCCGTTCTCACCTATTATGCCCAGTTTCTCGTATCGGGTGAATATGTAACTGAAATCCTTGAGAATTATCGTGTCACCGAACGCCTTGCTAAGGTGCTCTATATCAAATATTTTTTTACCGATGTATGATGCCTTGACATCAAGTGCCATGTTCTGCTCGTCACGGCGGTGCTGAAGGCGCTCCTCAAGTTGATGGAACGACTCCTTGCGGTAGCGGGCCTTGCCACCGCGGGCGCAGGGCATGCGGCGCATCCAGTCCAGTTCGCGGCGGTAGAGGTTGAGGTCACTCTCGCGCTGCGATGACTCTGCATCTATACGCTCCTGGCGTTTTTCTAAATAGTAACTGTAATTGCCCTGATAGGAGTATGCGCGGAAATCATCAATCTCTATGATACGGTTGCACACGCGGTCCAGCAGGTATCGGTCATGAGTGACCATGAACAGAGTCAGGCGGCTGGCCGTGAGATAATCCTCCAGCCACTCCGTAACCTCCACGTCAAGGTGGTTGGTGGGCTCGTCCAGAATCAGGAAATCGGGCTCCTGCATCAGCACCTGGGCCAATGCCACTCGCTTGGTCTGACCTCCGGAGAGCAGGTCTATGGGCTTTTCAAAATCGGGCACACCCAGTTTTGTGAGCAGCTGGCGGGCACGCAGCAGCTTCTCCTCATCGGACTCCGGACAACAGGCAGTCAGCACGTTTGCACCCTTGGGGAATTCAGGAGTCTGCACCAGATATGCGGTGCGGATGTCACGGCGGAACGTGATGGTGCCGCTGCGGTAATCGGCCTTACCGGCAATCACGTCTAAAAGGGTGCTCTTGCCCTGGCCGTTGCGTGCTATAAGGCCCACCTTCTCACCTTGATTTATATTAAGTGAGAGACCGTCAAAGATTACGCGGTCGCCGAATGACTTGCACAGTCCGTCTATTTGCAGAAAACTCTCCATACCAACCGCAAAGATAGCACATTCCCGCCAAAGCCTCCGATTGTGGGACACTTAAGAAAAAAAGTAATTTAAAGCTGCGCTTTGAATATAGGCTTCGCCTCGGGATAAAAAAATAAGTAAACTTCTTTTTTCTCCTCTCGGCTTGCACTAATTTAAAGCTTCGCTTTGAATATAGGCTTCGCCTCGGGATAAAAAATAAGTAAACTTCTTTTTTCTCCTCTCGGCTTGCACTATATTTGCGTTCAGTAATTATGTGCGTATGAAATATATAAAGTTTGCAGCAATCCTGCTTTGCCTTATTCCCGGGCTCATGATGGCTCAGGGTAGTGATGTCAACAGCCGTGATTTACGCGGCAAAGTGGTTTATGAGGACGATGAGGTGGTGTTCCGCCAACTTGATGAGCATACCTGGATTGGTAACGGACACCGTACTTATAACGAGTCCCTCTATCTTGTGGAGGGCAATGACCGGGCTGTGCTGATCGATGCAGGCACCCGTGTTCCGGGACTGGACAAGATTGTGGCCGGTATCACATCCAAGCCCGTTACTATGATACTTACCCACGGACATGGAGACCACGTGGGCGGGGTAGGGCCGTTCCCCGAGGTATGGATAGGTCCGGCCGATGAGCAGATGCTGCGTAACAGCCAGCGCCGGTACCAGGGCCAGATCAAACATCTGACCGATGGCGAGACCATTGACCTGGGAGGTCGCAAGCTGGAGGTGATGTTCACTCCCGGTCACACATCGGGTAGTGTCACATTCTTTGACAAGGCAAACCATTACGGATTCAGCGGCGATGCTTTCGGCTCCACCAACCTGCTGGTGTTCACGTATTTATCGAACGTGAAGGCATCGGCTGCAAAGGTTGAGAAATACATGAAGGACAACGATATACGCTTTCTATATCCCGGACACTACAGCGGCGACAACTTAGAGAGCCCCAAGCGTGTTACCGATATCAAGAACCTGTGCGACGACCTGCTCACGGGCAAGCGCCAGGGTGTAAAGAGCGACGGCAACAACGGCGGCAACGACATGATGGCCGAGGGCGACGGATTCCGCCTTACCTACAGCAGCCAGAACGGACTCAAGTAAGAAAGTCGCGCGACAGGATGCCCGGCCCGAAGGGACGCTTTAACCGCTCGACGCTTTGCGACGCTTATTCGAGCAGAGCGAGTCTTAAGAAAGCGACTTAAAGACTGTCTCCAATTCGCAACTTGTTAAAATTTGCAAAACGCTTGGCGCGTTCAAAACATGTATGTACTTTTGCGATATCAAAATGATATCAAAATAACATTAAAACAATAAAGGATTATGGAAACAAAGGAATTTGAATTCAAGGGATTTAAGATGAGCGGTTTCATTGGACTGTTTCTGGTGTTCGCACTTATTGGCGCAATTGTCTGGAGCGGAGTTACGCTTACACTGCCGTTTGTCGTCATTCCGGTTTCGTTCGTGCTGTTTATCTTATTCACCATCGGATTCGTGCAGCTTGAACCGAATGAGGCTCGTGCAATGGTGTTCTTCGGAAAATACAGAGGTACGTTCCGCGAGAACGGTTTCTGGTGGGTTAACCCTTTCTATACGAAAAAGAAGATTTCGCTGCGTGCCCGCAACCTCAATGCCGAGGCCATCAAAGTCAATGACAAAAGCGGTAACCCTATCATGATAGGTCTGGTGATGGTATGGAAAATCAAGGATGTATATAAGGCGCTCTTTGAGATAGATTCCCAGACTATGAGTCAGAATCCCAACGGGATAGGTACACTCAATAACACGATGAAGGCTTTTGAGAATTTTGTGGCGGTCCAGTCCGATGCAGCCCTGCGTCAGGTGGCAGGCCGATACAACTACGATGAGAACAGCAATCCGGCCGATGACGTAACCCTGCGCTCCGGTGCCGATGAGATCAACGAGGCCCTGAAGCAGACCCTGAACGAGCGTCTGGCGATTGCCGGCATCGAGGCAGTCGAGGCCCGCATCAACTACCTGGCTTACGCTCCCGAGATTGCAGCCGTAATGCTGCGCCGCCAGCAGGCTGATGCCATCATCGCCGCCCGCGAGAAGATTGTTGAGGGTGCCGTATCGATGGTGAAGATGGCTCTTGACAACCTCAAGAAAGACGGTGTTGTAGAACTTGACGAGGAACGCAAGGCCGCAATGGTAAGCAACCTGCTGGTAGTTCTGTGCGGCGATGAGCCCGCAGCACCTGTAGTTAACGCCGGTACTCTTTATAATTAAAAAGACTTACAGATGGCTAAAGACGCTGATTTAAAAAGCTTTCTGCTGAGAGTGGACTCCGCTACGATGACGGCCCTGGAACAATGGGCCGCCAGCGAGTTCCGCAGCGTGAACGGCCAGCTGCAATGGATCATTGCCGATGCCCTGCGTCGCGCCGGCCGCAAACCTAAACAGTGATTATGAGACAGAATAAATTAATACACGAGCACTACGACAGCAAGCCTTGGGCCAGTATCATAAGCGGATCACTTCTGGCCGGTATAGCGATATTAAAACTGCTCAAAGACAGAGGTGAACATTCGTGGCTTTACCTGATCATATTCGGCATTTGCTTACTGCCAACCGTTGCACTGCTGGTGATGGATATCATTTGGAAGAAGAAACCCACGTTGGTTGTTTACAATGACTGTCTTGAGGTTTGGAAGCCTATGAGTTCCAAAAGAGTAGAGATACTGTATTCTCAAATCAAGAATATGGCTTTGCAGTCAGGACAATTGAGGGTATGGCTTGATGAATATTCGCAGCCTGCATGCTACAACCTGGGAGCAAATGCCAACAAGGCTCAGGAGTCTTACGATATACTCCGTAACGCTTATGACCAATACAACCAGGAGCACAACTTCAAAACCGTTCCTCTTCCGGACCTACCCAAAAGAAAACTTACTGCGCAGGTTTTAATCATGATAGTTACGTTCTGTCTGATTTCTCTCTTCTTGATTATTGAGCACTTTCGTTGACACCGTCAAAGTGTTCTACAACGAACCCCGCCACAAGCTCTGTAGCGGGGTTCACTGTGTTACACTTTGGCGGGATTAGAGGTAGCGGACGGTCTCGGCCAGCGGTTTGCGCTTGGGGTGACGGTCCGATGCCACGCCGTCCGCAGCGGCATAACCGATGGGCATCAGGGCTACGGGCTTGATGTTGGGCGGCAGGTTGAACAACTGGCGGGTGGCCTTGAAGTCAAAGCTGCATACCCAGCAGGAGCCTATGCCCAGCTCCCATGCCTGAAGCATCATCTGCGTGAGCACAATGGTGGCATCCATCTCGCCGGCGGAGTGTCCCTCCTCCTCATGCTTGCGGTTTTTCCAGCAGATGTTCTCATCATAACATACCAGCAGCGCCTGCGGAGCATGGAACATGTACGGAGTGATGCTGGCCATCTTGGCCACGGCATCGGGGCTCTGCAGCACATAAATCACCTGGGGCTGGAAGTTAACGGCAGTAGGCGCCACACGTCCTGCCTCCAGTATCTTTTCAAGTTTATCCGGCTCCACCTTGCGGTCCGAGAATGAGCGCACCGAGTAGCGCGCCTTGCATAATTCTAGAAAGTCTGTCATAGCAATATTGAGATTAAAAAAACAGTTCTGATTGTAAAAGTACAGGTTTCTGTCCGGAAAATCAATTATCTTTACATCATTGAACAAAGAATGCTATGAGAAGTTTTTTGTTTATTGTGATGTTTGCCGTATCTGGCGTGACGGCTTCCGCCCAGTTCTTCGGAGGTGGACAGAGGGTGAATCAGGACAGTCTTGACCGTGCCACGAGGGCCGATTATGAAGACATGAAACGTCAGATTGGCGTGACTGAGACCCGTCCGCGCCGTGACGGTCAGGCCGCAGACCCTGCTTTGCGTCCCAATTATGACGAGCTCAAGGCTAATCCGTACCCGTTCTATCCGGATCCGTTCACCACATTCAGTGGCAGGAAAATCAAAAACGCCCGCCAATGGTATAAGGTGCGCAAGCCCGAGATACGTGACTTTTATGAGACCAACGTATATGGCCGTATCCCCGATAACGTGCCCGCCGTCAACTGGACCGTAAAGCGTGAGTACGACGGCCGCGTGGGCGGCATTGACGTAACCATCCGTGAGTTGAGCGGTCTGGTGGACAACTCGTCATACCCAGGCATAACCGTCGATATCCAGGCACAGGTTATGTGGCCGAAAGGCGCCGCTGGACCGATGCCGGTAATTGTAGATTACTCATACATGCTGGGCCTGCCCATGACCTGGGGCGGTCAGGTAAGCTGGCAGCAGCAGGTGTTGGAGCGCGGATGGGCCGCCGCCCAGATCCTGCCCAACTCCGTCCAGCCCGATTCCGGCCACGGACTTACAAGCGGCATAATAGGCCTGTGTAACAAAGGGCAGTACCGCAAGCCCGATGACTGGGGCGTGCTGCGTGCCTGGGGCTGGGGAGTCTCCAAGCTGGTGGATTATTTAGAGACAGACCGCCTGTTCGATGCCCGCAAGGTGGCCATAGAGGGCGTGTCGCGTTACGGCAAGGCTGCGTTGGTCACAATGGCTTTCGATGAGCGCATAGCAACAGCCATGGTATGCTCATCGGGCCGTGCCGGAGCACCTGCCTGGCGCCGTGACTGCGGCGAGACGCTTGACAATACCTGTGCCTGGGACTCATACCACTGGGTGGCCGGCAACATGATACGCTACTCAAGCGTGGAGAGCAGCTGGGATGCGCTGCCCGTTGACCAGCATGAGCTGATAGGTATCTGCGCCCCCCGTCCCATATTCATATCGGTAGGAGCGGTATCGGAACCCGAGCAGTGGGTTGACATAAACGGATCGTTCATAAGCGCTGCCAAGGCATCGGAGATATATGAGTTCCTGGGGTTCAAGGGCATAGGGACCGATCTCTTTCCAGGCGTTAACAAGCTGCTGGAAGGCCATATAAGTTTCCGTCAGCACCCCGGCGGTCATGAAGCCGGAACCAACTGGCCATTTTTCCTGGACTTCTTCCAAAAATACGTTGTAAACAAATAACACCTGACCATCATGCGTATAAGAACCATAATGACAGCAATATGTCTGACCGTATTCGCCATACTAAGCGCCCAGACCACGGTAACCGCACCCGAGGCTCCTTTCAGTTTTGAGCCGCTGCAGATGCACAGTTTCCCTGCCAGGGATTACCCAATAACCAAATATGGTGCCAAAAAAGGCAATGTCCAGGCCAACACCCAGGCGTTTGCCCGTGCCATGGCTGCCTGCCACAAGGCCGGCGGCGGGCGTGTGGTCGTACCCGAAGGAGAGTGGATTACCGGTCCCATACATTTTGAGAGCGGCTGCAATCTCTATCTGTCCGATGGTGCGACAGTGGTTTTTGATGATGACCCGGAGCTCTACCTGCCCGCAGTCAGGACTTCGTGGGAGGGAGCCGAATGCATGGGCCTGTCACCGCTGGTCTATGCTTACGGTTGTGAAAACATAGCCATAAGCGGCAGCGGAACCCTGGCCCCCAGAATGGATCTGTGGCGCACGTGGTTTGACCGCCCGCAGTCACACATAGACGCCACACGCCAGCTCTACGCCATGCTGTCAACCGGAGTGCCCGTAGAGTACCGCCACATGGAGGCTCCCGGGGTTCAGATGCGCCCTGCGCTGATACACTTCAACCGATGCACCAACATTCAGTTAGACGGGTTCCATATACGTGAAAGCCCGTTCTGGACCATCCATCTGTTTATGTGCCGCGATGTGTGGGCGCACAATCTGGATGTCTATGCGCACGGCCACAACAATGACGGCATAGACCTGGAGATGACACAGCGCGCCATAGTGGAGGATTGCCGTTTTGACCAGGGCGATGACGGAGTGGTCATCAAGGCTGGCCGCAACCAGGACGGATGGCGGCTTGGCACACCATCCAGTGACATCGTGATACGGAACTGCAATATAGTGAACGGCCACACCGTGCTTGGAATAGGCAGCGAGATGTCGGGCGGCGTCAGACGCGTCTATATGCATGACTGCAGTTCATCATCCGAGGTTTACAGGCTTTTCTACATCAAGACCAACCACCGCCGCGGCGGATTCATAGAGGATATCACGGTCGATAACGTATCGGCCTCAAGCATGATGCGCGTCTTTGCCATAGATACCGATGTGCTCTACCAATGGCGTGACATAGTACCCACCTTTGAGACCGCCATAACCCGTATCAAAGGCATAACCGTACGCAATATAAACGTCCGTCAGGCCGATGCCATTTATGAGATAAACGGCGATGAGCGCCAGCCCATAGAGGATGTCACTCTGGAGAACATACATGTTGAAGAGATAAGCCAGTTCAAGAGTCAGGCAACAGCAGTGCGTAACCTTGACGTGAGGAACGTCACGTATGACCGCATGACATCATCGCAACGTCAGGTAAACGTTCCGGGTATCGCTCCGGGCAAGTGATTCCTGCGCAATGCAATACTTTGTTTTTATCCGGATTAGTTGTATTTTCGCAGTGTTAAAGTGTTAAGATATAAAGCAGGCAGGTTATGGCAGCAAAGAAGTTTCCAATAGGCATTCAGAGTTTTGAAGACATCGTTGAAGGTGGTTATGCCTACATAGACAAGACCGCCCTTGTTTACAACCTTGTTACAGAAGGCAAGGTGTTCTTTCTGAGCCGTCCGCGCCGGTTTGGCAAGAGCCTGCTGGTATCCACACTTGAAGCCTATTTCCAGGGCCGCAGGGAACTGTTCCGTGGTCTTGCCATAGAAAAGCTTGAGCAGGACTGGATATGTTATCCCGTCATACATTTGGACATGAGCGGTCAGGCATACGATAATCCTGAGGCCTTAGAGCAGATTCTGTTAGACAAACTGTCACAGTTCGAACAGATCTACGGCGCATCTCCCACCGAGGTCACGGCCGCACTCAAGTTGGGCGGCATAATACGCCGTGCATGTGAACAGACCGGCCGCAAGGTAGCCGTGCTGATAGACGAGTATGACAAGCCCGTGCTTGAAGCCATAGGCAATGAAGAGCTTGCCGACCAGTACCGCCGCCGTCTCAAAGGATTTTACGGCGTACTCAAATCGGCCGACCCTTACCTGAAGTTCGTGCTGCTGACCGGCGTGACCAAGTTCTCGCAGGTAAGTGTGTTCAGTGACCTGAACCAGTTGCGCGACATAAGCATGCTGCCCAAGTATGACACCATCTGCGGCATAACGGAACAGGAGCTGGAAACCGGCTTCCATGAGGATCTATCCGCCCTTGCAGAGGCAGAGCAGCGCACATACCCTGAGATGATTGAGTACCTGCGCCGCAAGTATGACGGCTACCATTTCAGCGAGGCCATGCACGGGGTGTATAACCCCTTCAGCATACTCAACGTGCTTAATGACAAACTGTGTCGTGACTATTGGTTCCAGACCGGCACCCCCACCTACCTGATGGAACTCCTTAAACGCTCCAGCTATGACATAACGAATATAGAAGGAGTAAGACTGTCTCCCGGCAGTTTTGCCGACTACCGCGCCAACACCGAGATGCCCATCCCCATGATATACCAGTCCGGCTACCTGACCATCAAGGGCTATGACCGTGACTTTAATGAATACACCCTGGGCTATCCCAACGGAGAGGTAAAGAACGGATTCCTGAGTTTCATAGCCCCCGCATACGTTGACAACTACGGCAGCGGTGATTTCAGCACCTCAAACTTTGCGCGTGACCTGCGTGACGGTCATGTAGATGCCTTCATGACGCGCCTGCAGTCGCTGATAGCCTCCATGAACTATGAGCTGTTTGACAAGAACCTCAAGGAGAAATACTTCCAGACCATATTCTACTTAGTGTTCAGTCTGGTAGGTGCCGTTGTGCGCAGCGAGGTGCACACCTCAAGCGGCAGCATAGATGCCGTGGTAGAGACCAGGACCAACATCTACCTGTTTGAGTTCAAGATGGACCGCACGCCTGAAGAGGCCCTCCGTCAGATAGAAGACAAGCGTTACGCCGACCGCTACCAGAGCGACAGCCGTCCGGTAACCCGCATAGGAGCATCGTTCAGCAGCATCTCCCATCGGCTTGAAAAATGGATAGTCAGTTAACCGCTATGATGCCAGGGCATATAAATAGAACTCTGGTTCAGCTTTGCGGTGGGTGTGATGAGCGGCATGCTGTTCTCTGTGATTGCCATTGTAATGGTGATGCCGGTGTTCTTCCCTATTGTTAAGGGAGCGGGAGCAGCCCCTCCCAGCGCACACGCCAGCGGCCGTCTTTAGGGAAGCCGGGATTCTTTTGCCGGCAGCCGTCATATCCGGCGCACATCATGGCTACTGCGGTAAGCAGGCCTCCGTTGCCGGGCAGGTAGCAGCGCAGGCTGCCGTTCTGCCAGTTGTGTCCGTTAATGAGGTATGTATTGGTGGGCACATCCATAAGCAGGGCATCAATCGCCGCATCCGGGCGTCCCAGGCGGGTGGCACACATGGCTGTGAGCGGGAAATCCCAGCCCCAGGTACGCTCCCAGTGCCACTCTTCCAAAACTTTGGTCAGGGTGGCGTTCATAACGTCCGGGTTTACAAGGTCTGTGGCAGGCAACATTCCGTATGCGCCAAGCATTGCGGGATGGTCCGATGTGAGGTCTGTGCTCTGCCAGGTATCAGGGGCAGACTCTGCTGCCAGATATACACCGTCAAGGCTTGCTAAAGGTGAGAGGCCGGCCAGGACATCGTCCGTGCGTGCATCAGGTTTGCGGCCGGAACTGATACGCCAGCGTCTGGCTGTATTGAGACCGTATTTCCAGTAGGCAAGTTCAAACGGCGGATTTACCGTGACATCGGGCTTTAAGGTCTCCTGAGCCGGTATGCAGCCGCGCAGTACATATCGGCCGGTACGGTCCATTACCGCATAATCAGTCATAAAACGGGCGGTGCTGTCTATCAGGCCGGCATATTGTGACACATCACGCCCGGCACGGCGGAGCAGTTCCGCCAGATAGATTATGTGAGGCTGCTGCCATATAAGGTATGTGCCTATGTCCGATGGTGTGTCCATGCCGGTAGGGTCAGTCATCTTCATCCAGCGGATGCCGTCAAATCCCTGCCTGCGGGCTATGCCCAGTGCCTGAGGTGCAGTCTCACGGTACCATGGCATAGTGCGTTCAAGCATCTCGGGATGTCCCCACAGGGCAAAATGGGCCTCATGCCACCATATCATCTCCATATGGAACTTGCCGAACCATGAATTGTATGTGAGTCCGGTCTCCTGCGGAGGAGTTGGGGCAGCACACTGTACGGCAGTGAGATACTGTGACAGCACTATACGGCGTTCCAGTTCTGCGGCGCGGGCATCGGTACACTTGCTGAAATCAACCGCGGCACCTGAGTTCCAATAATCATGCCACCATGCTGCTGCAGCCTTCTCTATCTGATCCGGATGCTCTGCCTTGACAGTCCCGGAAGGAGAGAATGCGGCAGTCAGGACGCAAAAATCATCTATAGGCTGCAGCACTACGGTGTTTCCGCTTACCCATGGTTCTGTTGTTCCGCCAAAGAACAGATCTACGTAATACTCCGTGCTGTCAACCGTCCTTTTTATCAGTGCATGACCCTTACCACGCTCCCACTCATAATCCTGTGATATGATACGGGTGGAGTGCAGGCTGTCCTGATGCCAGTTACAAGCATCATCGGTATGGGCTCCGGTGGGGTATGGAAACCTTACGGCTATGGGCAGACGGGACTGTGTACTGATGCTGAATCCCACCATATCGGCATCAGGACTTACTGCGGTAGTGACATTTACATCACGGTTCCGGTATTTGAAGGATGACCTTATCACTCCGTTCCACAGGTCAAGCGTCTGGTTGATTCCGGTTATATCAGTAGGGTTCAGGTCCTGGAACCCGATGCATCCCAGATGCAGGCGGTGAGGGTTGGAGCGTACGTAATGGGCGGCCTCGGCGTTGGTCTGGCAGGCGTACAGCTCATCGCGGCCACGACCCATGTTGTGTGGCTCAAGGCAGTCATCCAGCGTATAGCCATGGGTGTTGGGGAAACTGTGCCATCCCCAATGCGACATGGTGCCTAAGGGTATGCCGTTCGAGTAGATTTCAGGCCAGCTCTGCATGCCTGTGGCATCGACAGTTACCGCAAAACCTCCGTTACCTACGGTCAGAGCTCCAAGTGTATTAATGGATGTAATGTGTACGGAGTTGCGGCGCACCAGTGCCTCGCGGTCAATCCTGCCGTTGCATGAAAGCAGCAACAGCATGCAGCATACCCAAGGCAGCCATCTGCGTATCATCTGTTCTGTATGGGGTATTCAAAGTCATCAAACAGGGCCATACCGCCATCGGCATTGGTGTTGTAGCAGAACAGGCCTACGCGGGTGCCTTTCCAGAACCCGCTGCGCTGGCTGAACTCCGTGCCTACGGGTTGGAGTGAGCTGCGGTCCGCTCCGGCCAGGAACCGGAACTTGTTGGTCTGGGCATCGTATTCAAGAGCCAGGCAGATGGTATTGCCCACCTCAAAGTCATCGATATAGGTGGTGCGGTAGCCTCCGTCCTGATACAGGCAGAGTTTGCCGTCACGTTCCGTTACTCCGATGGCGTAGAATGACTGGCCCATTGATGTCAGTCCGGCGCGGGCATCGGCCAAACGGCTTACATCGACCGTTACCGATATCAGGCTCTTCCAGCCCATAATCTTCTGGGTTATGATATTGTGCGCCATCATAAGGCTGCCGGAGCGCTGTGCCTTGATCGTGAGGTGCCCCGGATTCTCGGTAAGGCTCCAGTATTCATTGTGCGGGTTATGGCAGAACTGCCACTGCGGGCTCAGGGTATTGCCCTCAAAGTTGTCCGATGTCTGCGGCAGGTGCGGTCCTTTGGATTTCTTAACCTTGGGCACGGTCCATGAGGTCACGGGATTGCCCACGCCGTTGCCGTCCAGGTCCACTCCCATAAGCGGCCAGCCGTCCTGCCAGCGCACTGGTTGCAGATGTACCACGCGGCCCATGGGGTTGGTCTCCTGGAAATGGAAGAACCACCATTCGCCTTCGGGGGTATCCACCAGAGCGCCCTGATGCGGGCCGTTTATGTTTGTGGGGCCTTGCTCAAGCACTACCTTGCGCTCATACGGGCCGTACGGGTCCTTGGAGCGGAGCACAGTCTGCCAGCCCTGGCCGACGCCGCCCTCTGGTATGATAAGGTAGTACCAGCCGTCCTTGCGCAGGAATTTGGTGCCCTCGGCCACCGGTCCGGTGTAGATGGTGTCGCCATCATCCAGAAGCTCACGTCCGTCGGCACTCATGCGGTGCAGTATGATTGGTCCGGCTCCGTGGGCGCTCCGGCCCAGATAGGCGTTACCCTTGTCATCCCATACGGGACAGGGGTCCTCCCACTTGGGTACATCCTTTACATGGCAGAGCGGTTCCCAGGGGCCCTCGGGCTTCCTGGCCGATGTCATGAACAGGCCCTCATCGGGGGTGCAGAAATAGACCCAGAAACGGCCGCCGTGATAGCGGATGGAGGGTGCCCATGAACCGCCCGAGTAGTGGCGGTTATCATCCCATCCGGGCAGGTCAAACCGGCTGTAGAGCTGGGTCAGGACGGTCCAGTTTACCAGGTCATCGGACTCTAAGATCTGCATTCCAAGGAAATGGAAATCGGATGCCACCATGTAAAATTTCTTACCTACGCGGATTACGTCGGGATCGGAATAATCGGCGTTCAGGACCGGGTTTATGTAGGTACCGTTGCCCTGGTCTCCCCACAGATACTGATGCCGGTCAGGTGTCTGTGCAGTTGTCGCTATGGCGGTCATGGCCAGTATCGCCAGAATTGCCTTGTATGGGTTTTGCCGGAACATGAGATTGTAGTGGTTTTGTTCAGTCCTTTAGAATCTGTTTATCTTATCCGCTAAAATACAAAAAACACCGGATGTTCAGCGTTTCATGACAGAAAATCTATAATTTTACCGCTGTAGAAACTAATAAGCTGTAGAAACTGATAAAACGCTATTGTATTATGAAAAAAAGAATTCTCATTGCCTGTTCAATATTGGCGGTATTCGTGAACGTGGCAGCACAGACTCCGACAGCAGTCATCAACCTTTGGCCTGACGGCGCTCCCACCAGTAACGGACTGACTGGTCCCGAGAGGGATCTTGGCAATCATGTATCGAACGTTACACAGCCCACATTGACTGTCTGGGCTGCCGCAGAGCCCAATGGCCTGGCTGTCCTGGCTTGTCCGGGAGGAGGCTATGTGGATGTCTGGAACGGGACCGAGGGGAACAATATGGCTGAGTGGTACAACAGCCAGGGCATCACTCTCGCCGTTCTCAAGTATCGCCTGCCCAACGGCCATTATGAAGTTCCTCTGAATGACTTGCACGAAGCCATGCGTATTCTCAAGGCTGATGCGGAGAAGTACGGAATCAAGAAGTTGGGCGTTCAGGGCTGTTCTGCCGGCGGACATCTGGCTGCTACCGCCGCCACCCATTTTACCGGCCCGGAAAACCGTCCTGACTTTCAGATTCTGTTCTACCCTGTAATAACCATGGATAAGAGTTTCACTCACATGGGATCCCATAACTATCTCCTCGGAAATAACGCGTCACAGGAACTGATTGACCTCTATTCAAATGAGAAACAGGTGACCCGCGATACCCCCCCCGCTTTCATCATGGCCAATTCGGATGATAATCTGGTTCCGGTGCGTAACAGTATAGAGTATTACAATGCCTTACAGGCTAACAGAGTACGCTCGGCACTTCACGTTTATCCCACTGGAGGTCACGGGTGGTGTGCCAACGAGGGATTCGTCTATAGGGAGCAGTGGATGAGTGACCTTAAGCAGTGGCTCGCTCAGATGGTGATTCAGTTGAACCGTCAGAACAACAGACCGGTTGAAGGTTCAAGGTAGTTCGGAAAGGAACTCCAAAGCCTCGGCGTATCCGTCGAACCCTTTGCCCTTGATGGTCTTCAAGGCGTAAAGGGAGACGTATGAGATGCGCCTGAACTCCTCACGGCTGTCAACGTCACTCAGATGTACCTCGACTGTGGGCAGACCCACGGCCTTGAGCGCATCGAGAATGGCTACGCTGGTGTGGGTGTAGGCGGCCGGATTGATTATTATGCCGTCGGACTTGCCGTATGCCTGCTGTATGCGGTCAACAATGGCTCCCTCGTGGTTGGACTGGAAGAATTCGGTCTCCAAGCCGAGTGTAGCGGCTTTTTTACGTATGAATTCCAGAAGGGAAGGGTAATCACGTGTCCCGTAGATGCCAGGCTCCCTTATCCCCAGCATGTTCAGGTTAGGGCCGTTTATTATGAGTATTCTTTTCATAGGCGGGTAGGTCAATGTAACTGATAAGACCAGCAGCGGCGGCGACGGTGGGTGAAATGCTCGAAATGTTTCCAGATGTTCTGCACGTTGGCATTGTCCTCAAGCATCGGTCCTGTCTGGCAGTCTATGCCTCCGTGTGACTGGATTGCCTTGATTCCGTCACGAAGGATCAAGCACTCAACACCCTTTTTCTGGTCTTCCGGTCTGACCCCTATCATGTAGAAGTCTATGTGCCGATGGTCATTGAGGTCACTAAGCACCTTGAGGGTGGAGAAAAGGCCCAGCTTCCCGTGACTGCTGCGGATACCCCGGCTTATGGACGGGGCGATGAATCCGAATCCCACAAGTTCACCCAGGTTGTTCTGTACCATCAGCGAGTATTCCGGACGTCCTACCAGCATGATGAGATGCTCCATGTTCTCTATCTGCTTGTCCGAGAGCGGCACCACACCGTGAAGCCTGGCGAAAGCGGTGTTGATTATCTCCATCGCCTTGCGTATGTACGGCCTGACCTCCTTCATGTTCCTGAACTTCTTGACGGAATAGCCGTACCGCTTTTCGGATATGGAGGCAATCATGTCCATCTTTTCGGGGACCTTGTCGGGGACAATGACTTTTGTCTCGGTCCAGTCCCATTTCTTGGTCAGCCCCAGACGTTTCATGTGGGTTATGTAGTAAGGGTAGTTGTACAGCGTGATGTACATGTCGAGCTGGTCAAAACCATCTACAAGCATACCCTGCTTGTCTAAGTTGGAGAATCCTAACGGACCGACAACCTCGGTCATTCCCAACTCTTCCGCCCATCTGACTACAGTGTCGAAAAGAGCCTTCGAGACTTCATAGTCATCGATGAAGTCAAAGCGGGTGAACCTCAGCTGCCTGACATTATCCTTCTCATTGGCGGCGTGGTTGAGTATCGCTCCAATGCGTCCCACAATCCTTCCGTCACGGTAAGCCAGCCAGAGCCGGCTCTCGGCATAGCTGTATGCACCGTTCTTAGAGGGATTGAAGGTGTCCATCTCATCGCCTATGAGCACCGGGACATAATACTCGCAGTTACGATACAGTTCAATCGGGAACTTGAAGAGCCGTTTCTTGTCCTTTTCGGTCAGGACTTCCCTGATGGTAATCATTATGTCTTTGAGTAGAGGTTTTATCAGGTTCATCGGCTGTAATGGAATTCGGCCGAAAAGTCAAATGCAAGACCTATCATGAAAGGTGCCACATCGACAGGGTTGTCTTCATTGAAGAGACTGTTGAACGAATACCTTGCAATGATTCCGAAATCATCTATACCGAACTTGAGAACCGCATTGAGCGAGAGCGGGTTCGTATTGAGGTCGTTGGTAACTTTCTTCCTCTTCTTGCTCCCTTCCGTCTTGACTATCGATGCCTCGCCGAACCTGTATTCCAGTTCCGGTCCTAATACCAGCCAGGGGCCCCGTGAATTTGCGGAATGAATCTCGAAGTTGACGGGAATGCGGATGCTCCAGTAGCGCAGGTAACCCTGCTTGACCTCCTGACCATCCCAGTCGGAATTGGTGATGATAAGGCGGCGGTTACTCATTATATCCCTTGACTGTGCCAGATAGTTGGCATTGGCAAGCCAGTATCGGGAACGGGAAATATAGGGTGAGGTGCTCAGGTCCAGGAAATCGTTTATCTGATATCCGTATTCCACGAACGTGAAGCCGAACTCAAGTCCTTTTCCTCCCCGTTGGGGCAGGCTCTCGGCCGGGTTGGGAATCCTGTCGTGACACAGGTTGTTTACACCTATATAGAAATAGGGGATATGACGCAGGGAATTGCCTATGTTGAGGTCAAAATCCTGAGAGCTGGCCGAGCCTGAAATCAATGTGGCGATAGTGGCCAGAATGAAAAACTTCTTCATGTGGTTTCCTGTTGTATTTGTTCCGTATTATGTTCATGCCAAACCTCGGGGAGCAGTCGGGCTGGACTGCCGGGGTTTAACAGCATTGCAAAGGTAACAATTCCTCATTCATTTCCACTCATAGATGCAAGGTAAACTTAGAATCTGTTTTGATTTGTTTCCATAAATTTCTTATAGTCTCTTTTATCCTCTGCTTTCATCGTTCCTCAGTCAAAATGGACCTCCATTATTCCCTCGGAAACGATAAAACCAGAGGGTAAAATAGCCCATAATCATCTTCACGGAACAAATCAAAACAGATTCTTACAAGGCATGGTGGTTTGCAGGTGTGATTCATTTTTTTTATCTTCGTTGCCGGTAAAATAATTCAGGTTTATGGCACAGACAACAGCAGACGACAAGAAGATAATCTTCTCCATGGTGGGCGTGAGCAAGGCCTTCCAGAACAACAGACAGGTACTGAAGGATATATATCTGAGCTTCTTTTACGGAGCCAAGATAGGTATCATCGGCCTTAACGGCAGTGGTAAATCAACCCTGCTCAAGATAATCGCCGGCATAGAAAAGAGTTTTCAGGGACAGGTGGTGTTCAGCCCCGGTTACAGCGTGGGCTATCTGCCTCAGGAGCCGCAGCTTGACCCCGACAAGACCGTAAAGGAGGTGGTAATGGAGGGCGTGCAGCAGATTTATGACACCCTTAGGGAGTACGATGAGGTGAACCATAAGTTCGAGCTGCCCGAATATTATGAGGACCCTGACAAGATGGATGCCCTGATGGCCCGCCAGGCCGAGCTCCAGGATATGATTGATGCAACCGATGCGTGGAACATAGACAACCGTCTTGAGCAGGCGATGGATGCCCTGCGCTGTCCGCCCGAGGACCAGAAGACCGGCGTCCTGTCCGGTGGTGAGCGCCGCCGCGTGGCTCTGTGCCGTCTTTTGTTGCAGCAACCCGATATACTGCTATTAGACGAGCCTACCAACCATCTGGATGCCGAGAGCATACAGTGGTTAGAGCAGCACCTGAACCAGTACGCAGGTACGGTCATTGCCGTTACCCATGACCGATACTTCCTTGATAATGTGGCCGGCTGGATTCTGGAACTGGACCGCGGCGAGGGTATTCCATGGAAGGGCAACTACTCCAGCTGGCTGGAGCAGAAGTCACAGCGTCTGGCCTTGGAGGAGAAACAGGCTTCCAAGCGCCGCAAGACCTTAGAGCGTGAGTTGGAGTGGGTGCGCATGGCGCCCAAAGCCCGTCAGGCCAAGGGTAAGGCCCGTCTCAACTCTTACGACAAGCTGATGAACGAGGACGTAAAGGCCAAGGAGGAGAAACTGGAGATTTTCATCCCCAACGGTCCGCGTCTTGGCAACAAGGTCATCGAGGCCCATGGAGTTGCCAAGGCTTTCGGCGACAAACTGCTCTTTGATGACCTCAACTTCTCGCTGCCGCCAAACGGCATAGTCGGTGTGATAGGCCCCAACGGTGCAGGTAAGACCACTCTGTTCCGCCTTATCATGGGTTTGGAAAAGGTCGATAAGGGCACTTTTGAGATAGGTGAGACCGTAAAGATCGCATACGTTGACCAGCAGCACAAGGATATTGACCCCGAAAAGAGTGTCTATCAGGTGGTAAGCGGCGGCAATGAGCTGATACGCATGGGCGGGCGTGACATCAACGCGCGCGCCTATCTGGGCCGGTTCAACTTTACCGGTGCCGATCAGGAGAAGAAGTGTGGCGTGCTGTCAGGTGGCGAGCGAAACCGCCTGCAGTTAGCCATGGCACTCAAGGAGGAGGGTAACGTCCTGCTTCTGGATGAGCCTACCAACGATATCGACGTCAATACCCTGCGTGCCCTTGAGGAGGGCCTGGACGATTTTGCAGGCTGCGCCGTAGTGGTAAGCCACGACCGCTGGTTCCTCGACCGCATCTGCACCCACATCCTCTCATTCGAGGGCGACTCAAAGGTGGTCTTCTATGAGGGTTCGTATTCCGAATACGAGGACTACAAGATTAAGCAGCTGGGGTATCAGGAGCCAAAAAGGATTCATTACCGCAAACTGCAGTAAGGTGAGAAATATGAATAAGTGGACGGTTCTCTTTTTCAGATTTTCACCCGTCCCTTTTCAAACTTTTATTTGACGATAATATGAGAAAGATTCTGTTGTTTATTATTGCGGCAGCAGGAATGCTGACCGCCTGCCAGGCCGCTGACACTTACGTGGTGAGTACAACCAACGGTAAAATACGCGGTTTTGATGAGGAAGGCACTATGGCGTTCAAGGGTATCCCGTACGCTAAGGCGGAGCGGTGTATGCCGCCGGCTCCGGTGGAGAAGTGGGATACCGTGATGGACTGCACGGAGTGGGGGCCGCAGTCCCTGCAGAGCGGCCGGATACAGCCGGGCAGTGCGGAGGACTGCTGTGTGCTCAATGTCTGGACCACAGACCTTAAAGGCAGGAAACCCGTTATGTTCTGGTGTCACGGAGGCGGTTTTGACTCCGGTACATCGGCATGGAACCCGGGCATGTGCCTGGCCAAGAAGGATGTGGTTGTGGTGAGCATTAACCATCGTCTCAACATTGTAGGGTTCCTGGACCTTTCGGCAACCGGTGACCCCAAGTACAAATATTCCGGCAACGTGGGCATGATGGATGCCGTGAAGGCTCTTGAGTGGGTTCGTGACAATATCAGTAAGTTTGGCGGCGACCCCGATAACGTGACCATATTCGGCGAGTCCGGCGGTGGCGGCAAGGTTGGAACCCTCATGTGTATGCCAGGAGCCAAAGGGTTGTTCCATAAGGCAATAATCATGAGCGGCACCATTCTGAACGTGAACAACAAGCAGATGAGCGAGGAGCTTGGCCTGGCGGTTCTGGACCAGTTAGGCATACCTCACAATGAGCCGGACCGCATAAAGGATGTGCCCTACGACCGTCTTTACCAGGCCGGACAGCGTGCATTGTCTGCAAGCGTAGGCACCCGTACACCCGGCACTCCCATCATGTGGGGATTCGGCCCCGTGCCCGATGGTGAGGTGTTGCTTCAGCAGCCTTTCCAGCCGGATTTTGCTGAGATGTCAAAGGATATACCTCTTATAATAGGTACCACTTTCAACGAGCTGCAGCGTGGCAGTTACAATCGTGAGATGACTCTCGAGCAGGCAAAGGATGCCGTTCGCTCTACATTCGGCGATGAGACCGATGCATACGCCGCCGCGCTTGCCAAGGCATGGCCGGACTATGTTCCGCAGGATCTGCCCTCTATCGACTGGCTTTTCCGTGCCAAGACGGTAATCACGGCCGATGCGGCATCGGCTTCGATGAATGCTCCGGTATATAATTACATGTTTACATGGAAATCCCCGTCAACACATATCTCGGCTCATGGAGCTGAGCTCAACTTCTGCTTCAACACCCTGCATCACGCCGGCCGTGACCTCCCCAATCCGTCAGAATCAGACCTGCGCCTGGCTGACCGCATGGCGCAGTCATGGGCCAACTTCGCGCACACCGGCAATCCGAACGTGGAGGGTCTGCCGGAGTGGCATCCGTACAGCCGCGGGAACGGTGAGTGTTATATGTTCGGACCTGAAATAGAGGTGGGTCATAACTTTGACCGTGAGTTGGAGGAGATAATCAACCGGCACTGTTTCCAGAAACTGGATGCTTTCCTGGCAACCGGTTCACTTAAATGAAAGCTATATGAGGATCAGATTGGCATTATTCGCGCTGGCAGTGGCAACCACATGCTTTGCGCAGCAGGAGATAAGGCTTTACGACGGGGTCGCTCCCGGCAGTGAGGGCGTTCAGGATAATGAGCGCGTGAACCGCGGACAGGACGGCCGGATACAGACGATATCCGGAGTGGTGACTCCATCCATGACGGTGTTCCTGCCAGATGCCGGCAAGGCTACCGGCACTGCGGTCATTCTGTGCTCCGGCGGTGGGCTGATGTCCCATTCCTGGGGCTCTGACGTGCTTAATATGGCACATTGGCTCAACGAGCGTGGTATCGCGGCCATCGGACTCAAGTACCGTACCCGCGTGATGGGTGGCCCCGGTGGTCCTGGCGGTGGAGGTATGGCTTTGAGCGCATCGGTCACAGAGTTCGGTAAGATTACCAAATCAAACGCCAATCCCGATACCTCTGAAAGCGGGGTCAGGAACATTGACAACGCCATAAACGATGCCTTGCGCTGTATGGAGATAGTGCGGGCCCATGCGGCGGAATGGCATATCAACCCGGACAAGATCGGATACCTGGGATTTTCGGCCGGCGGCGGAGTGGGAATAGGCGCTACTGTGCGTGCCGATGCCGCACACCGTCCCGCTTTCATGGCTACAATCTATGGACCGTCACTGATTGACGTGGAGGTGCCTGAAAACGCGCCTAAACTGTTCATTGCCACCCGTGGGGACCATCATAACGTGGCGGCAGGTCTGGTGTCGCTCTATCTGGACTGGAAACGTGCCGGAGCCAATGCCGAGATGCACCTGTATGATGACGGCACAGGTCCGTTCGGCCCGGATGACGTGGGCAATACCAGCGGGACCTGGCGTGAATCATTCTACCGTTGGCTTCAGTTCAACGGGTTCTGACGCCCGGGCGGGTCCGTCGCTGTCGGAAAAGAATCGTGTATTGATTCAAAACAGATTCTTATTCAAGGAAGAAACGTCGGAATTCCGATTCAAAGTTAGGTGTAAGGATGCTCTTTCCGAGGGCATCCTTTATTTCCTGTATGCTCCAGAAACGGCCTCCGTCCAGTTCATCGGCACTGGGATTGACCGCGCCGTCATAGACCGCCTTGAAGGCATATACCAGTTCGCGTTCCACCTTACTCTCGAATATGTAATGCCCAAGTGGTATAGGGTTTGGTAAGCTGATGCCTAATTCCTCCATTACCTCACGCCTGAAAGCCTGCTCTATAGTCTCTCCATAGCTTATGTGTCCTCCGCAGGCGGTGTCCCACTTGCCGGGCTGGATGGGTTTCCAGTCCGGGCGCCGCTGCAGATAGAGTTCTCCCTTTGAATTGAACAGATGTAAGTGTATCACCGGGTGCAGCACCTTGCGCCCGTCATGGGCCTCACCGCGCAGGATCTTGCCCAACACATTCCCCTCGGAATCAACTACCGGGAAAATCTCATTGTCGTCATCGCAGTTCATATCGGGTGTGGCTTTCAGTCTGCATCCTGGAGCACAGGGAATTTGGCGCGGAAACGGGCGAGCTGTTCCAGGTCAAGTTCAGCACAAGCCATCCGGGGCTCTCCGTCAGTTTGGATGAGAGTTTCACCGTAAGGGCTGATGATTGCGCTGTGGCCGGGGTAGGATCCGAGCTCGTCACTGCCGCTGCGGTTCACACCTATGGCAAAACACTGGTTCTCCAAGGCGCGTGCGCGCAGCAGAATGTCCCAGGCAAGTATCCGTTTGTCCGGCCAGTTGGCTGGATAGAGCACTGCGTCATAGTCATCGCGGTTGCGGCTGAATGTAGGGAACCTCAGGTCATAGCATATAAGCAGCAGGATTCTCAGTCCGCGGAATGTTATTACAACCCTCTTGTCTCCACGTGAAAAGTGATCTGCCTCACCTGAATATGTAAATAGATGATGCTTGTCATAGTGAGTCAGACTGCCGTCCGGCATGGCAAAGCATAAACGGTTATAGACGCTGCCGTTTTCCGCTACGGGTAGCGTACCGCATACTGCCGCGTCCAGTTCCGATGCCTTGCTCCGGAGCCAGCTTACTATCGGGCCGTCCATGGTCTGTACTACCTCTGACGGGTCAATGTACTGTCCTGTGGCGAACATCTCCGGCAGGACATATATATCCGCGCCGCATCCGCCGCCTATCAGGCTGTCTGCATCGGTAAGGTTCTGCAGCCAGTCTCCTTTCTCGGGTGCGTTCTGTACTAAAGCGATTTTCATTCAGAGTCAGTTTGGGTGCAAAAGTAATGCCTATTCCTCAGAATACGGCTTCTCAAAGGATTGTATTTGCTGCTCTGTGGCCTGTGAAATGATATCTTCAAATCCGGTCAGCGCGGCAAACGGCGAGAACTGTGCCGCACGGTTGTAAAGCGGCATGGGTTTGCGTGTGGCCGATGTGTGATGCGGCATCTGAATTATCTTCTCATATCTCTTGTCCATGTCTGTCACTCCGTTGTCAACAGTGTGTCCATAGTTCTCTCATGCCTTATGTCCTCCCACCTGCCTGTTACGGTCCCTTGCGGTTGAACCCTCCTCGAAGTTCATGCCGCGCAGGATGGAGTTCTTGCCGTAGCGTTTGCGTATGGCTATCACGGCCTCCTGACGGCGGCGTTCGCGTCCGTCGGTGGGGGCGTTGTCACCGAACAGGTCCAGCTGGCGTGGTTCAGCTTCACTCTCGTTTATCACGTTCTGTGCGGTCACGTTGAAACGCCGTACAGTCAGATTGGGGTTGACGATGCTGTCATACAGCTTGGCAACCTCCTTTATTATGTATTCCGATGATGACGTATGCCCGTTCAGATCCACCGTGCCGTGGGCCGGTTTGGGTACGTCGCGCCCGTAATGGTCGGTCACAACCGGGCCGTCATATTTAAGGTCGGTACGCTTAAGGTTCTCTGAATCATAGTTTACCGTGAGTGTTATGCGGTCTGTGACCAGACGTTTGCCTACCAGGTCAAACACAAGGGCATCGGTCATCTCCTTGGCTATGAGACGGCCCTTCTTGAAATCGTATGGCTCGGACAGCACCTGCCCTGAACTGATGCTGTTGACCTGCGGCTTGTAAGCCTTGATTTCGGCCATTGTGCATGGCTCCCAACCCCAGGCATGGTCTATCAGCAGTTCCGCGTTGACACCGAACATGCGGTATAGCTCGTCTTCCCATTGGGGAAGTGTGGAGTAGAGCGCCACATCGCCCATGGTGCGCATCCCGTAACTCTCCAGCTTGGCCGCAATACCGTGTCCCACGCGCCAGAAATCGGTGAGCGGCCTGTGCTCCCACAGCTGCTGCCTGTAGCTCATCTCATCAAGCTCCGCTATGCGTACGCCATCCTTGTCGGGCTCCACGTGCTTGGCCACGATGTCCATAGCCACCTTGGCCAGATAAAGGTTGGTGCCGATGCCTGCCGTGGCGGTTATGCCGGTCTCTGACAGAATGTTGCGAATCATGAGCATGGTCAGTTCATGGGCGGTGCATTTGCGCATCTTCAGATAGTCGGTCAGGTCAATGAAAACCTCATCGATGGAATAGACGTGGATGTCCTCGGGTGCCACGTATTTCAGGTAGATGGAATAAATGCGGCTGCTTACCTCCATATAGTGCGCCATCTGGGGCGGGGCGGTTATGTAACCGAGGGCAGCCGACGGGTCTGACAGGACTTTCCGGTTGTCGGTTTCCGGTTCACCGAGCTTGCGGCCTGGAGCGTTGCGGCGTCGCTCCCCGTTTATCTGCCTTACACGTTGAACCACCTCAAACAGCCTTGCACGTCCGCCTATTCCGTATGTCTTGAGCGATGGTGATACCGCTAAACAGATGGTCTTGTCGGTGCGTGATGCATCGGCCACCACAAGATTGGTGTTAAGCGGGTCAAGTCCGCGCTCCACGCACTCTACGGATGCGTAGAAAGACTTGAGGTCAATGGCTGCGTATATCCTGTTCCTTATCTTCATGGAAACATGTTAATACAGATTCCCGTTATCTTTTGCAAGATTACAAAAAAAAATGTAGATTCGTGCCTTCAACCTGATCACTACTTGTTTTATGAGACGATTTCTTTTTTTTGCCGGTCTGACCATGACATTGTGTCCATGGGCTTCGGCCTCGAACAGCAGGGACATCTATCCGCTTATCCAGAATGTGCCGGGACGTGAGTTGCAGAGCCTGGACGGGACTTGGAAGTATATCCTTGACCTGTACGAACTGGGGTTCTACAACTACCGTATGGACGAGGACCGCAACGGATGGTTCAGGGATGCACATGCGAACCGTCCTGAGGACCTTGTGGAGTACAATTTTGACACTGCTCCCACACTGCATGTGCCCGGTGACTGGAACACCCAGAAAGAGGATCTTCTCAATTTTGAGGGAAATATTTGGTACCGCCGTCAGTTCGAGTGCCATCCTGATGCGGGCAAGCGCCGTTTCATACATTTCGATGCAGTTAACTATGAGTGCCAGGTCTATCTTAACGGACGCAAGATAGGCGTACATGAGGGCGGTTTCTCTCCTTTCAACATCGAGATTACCGACCGTATCCAGGACGGCACCAACACACTTATCCTCAAGGTTGACAACCGGCGTCGTCTTGAGGGCGTGCCCACCGTGAATACGGACTGGCACAACTACGGTGGGATAACCCGTCAGGTCAATGTGATTTCGGTCCCGAAGGTCTTCATCCGCGACTATTTCATCCAGCTGAAGAAAGGCACCTCTAACATTGTTGCAGGTTGGGTGCAGATGGACGGAGCCGGAAACAATACGGTTACAATTGAGATCCCGGAGCTTAAGGTCAAACAGCAGGTGAATACCGATGCTGACGGCTACGGGACTTTCGAGTTCAAGTGCAAGCCTACCCTGTGGAGCCCGGATAATCCCAAGCTATACGCTGTAAAGCTGTCATCGGACTCAGACTGTGTGGAGGATGAGATAGGCCTGCGGACCATCGAGACACGCGGCAAGGAGATATATCTCAACGGCACCAAACTGTTCTGTCGCGGAATCAGCATCCATGAGGAGGCCCCGCTGCGTCCCGGACGTGCCTGGAGCAGGGAGGATGCCACGATACTGCTTGGCTGGGCTAAGGAGATGAACTGCAATTTCGTACGTCTGGCACACTACCAGCACAATGAAAACATGATCCGTACAGCCGAGCGGATGGGCTTGTTGGTGTGGAGCGAGATTCCGTGCTACTGGACCATCCAGTGGGAGAACGAAGGTACGCTTGAGACCGCACAGGAGCAGATTGAGGCCATGATAGGGCGTGACAAGAACCGCACCAATATCATTATCTGGTCTATAGCGAACGAGACCCCTATATCCGAGCCGCGTAACGTGTTCCTCCGCAAGCTTGCCGATAAGGTGCGTTCCATGGATGATACCCGTCTGGTTGCAGCCGCTATGGAGAAAAAGGAACTGCAGGGTGGAGTGATGACACTCGATGACCCCATGTCAAGATATCTGGATGTGCTCAGTTTCAACCAGTATGTGGGCTGGTATGACGGCCTGCCGGAGAAGTGTGACCGTGTGCGTTGGGAGTTCTCCGAGGACAAGCCTGTATTCATCAGTGAGTTTGGCGGAGGAGCCCTGCAGGGGTATCATGGTCCTGAGAACCAGCGTTGGACAGAGGAGTTCCAGGCTGACCTGTACCGTCACTCTGTGAAGATGCTTGAGAACATGGAGGGCCTGTCCGGCTGCACGCCGTGGATACTGACCGATTTCCGTTCGCCGCGCAGGGTGCTGACCGATATCCAGGACGGTTATAACCGCAAAGGCCTGATATCTGACAGAGGCATACGCAAGGCCGCCTTCTACATAATGAAGGAGTGGTACGGCTCCCTCAAGTGATTTCGCACCCGTGAAAGGTCAGGATATAGGAAAAGACGGTTCCGCATCACTTCGGGACCGTCTTTTCAGTTTTATGGAGTAAGAATCAGTTTTGATTTGTTCTGTGAAATTTAAACAGATTCTTATTATGGTCTGCTTTAAGCTCGTTTTATCTGTTCAGGATCAGCTTACCGTCCCGGATGAATAAACCCTTCTCTGAAGGTGTGCCGTTGAATTCGTTTCCGTTCAGGTCATGATACCGTTCAAGCGCCTTTTGTGCTTTATTGACGGCTTTGATGCCGCTGGTTCCTCCAGTACCCCAGAAATAGTACTTTATGGTGATTACATCCTGGTTTCCTCCGTAAAATTCTTTCGCAATCTCGGTCTCTGTAACCTTCTTCAGGTTCCCGTCCGGATAGTATTCATTCACGTATGTTTTTTCGGTTGTGCCGAAATCGAATCCCATGACTAGCGATGAAGATATTTCCTTTGTCACATTTCCGTGGGAATCATATTCGTAGGTGCTCATAATGTCCATTGAATAGGAAACACCTTCTTCTTCCACGGTCATAGTGACGGTCTCCTTTGTCATGTTGCCATGTGAATCGAACTCAGCCTTAGTGCCACCGGCAGGGATCCAACTGCCGCTCTCTTTGTCCCAACTGAATGACTCCGTATCTTCGGGACCTGATTTGCCGTGGAATTTCCTGATGACGTTCTTCATGTAAGGCTGTAGTCCAGCGGAGGGGTCATCTTCGTCTAACGCCTGTATTACTGTAACGGCCGGCATTCCGGCATCTTCATTCCATTCGGAGAATTCGACGGTCCCTGTCAGTATGTACTGGTCGTCCTCATATTCATACGTTTCCTGTTTCAGAGGGTGTCCCTGAACATCGTAGGTATAGAGAGTCCGGCCCGAAAGGAAAATATTGCTGTCATAAATAAAACCGTAGCTGTAGTCGTAGGTGGCAGTCAGCTGCTTGTCACTGTTGTATTCATAGACAGTCTTGCTCTCTCTTATTCCGTCACCGTTGGTGGTATAGGTGCTGTCAAGAACCATTCCTCCCAACCCTTGCTGGGCATTGGCCGGAATCATCTGCGTCGCTCCGATGAGCATCATTAGGAATAATTTTTTCATTGTCATCGTCTTTTGGGAATTAATAGTCTGCTGATGTCATGGATTTCACCGTATCCGGAAATCACAGCAATCATCACAGCCGGTGGAAATCCGTGACAAAAATAGTCATTATTCCCAGAATCTGCTTTATGATAGGGAGTATTCTTTTTTTTTTATTATATTTGCCGTATCTGAAATATTTTTGAGAAAGATAATATGAGAACTTATGTATTGGCAGCCGTTACGGCTGTAGTACTGTCAGGGGCGGCAAAAGCGCAGACCGTAGGCGGTACTGTGGAATCGGGATTTGAAATCAAGGCAGGAAATGTCACTATGACAGTCAGTGCCAGGGAAGGTGGAAAAATCATGTCATACAAGTTGGGGGACAAGGAGATGCTTTCGCAGTCCAGGATGCCTAACCAGTATGGCAGCACGTTCTGGACCAGTCCCCAGAAGGAGTGGAACTGGCCTCCGGTGACGGAGTTTGACAGAGCCGCATATAACGATGAATCCCACCTTTGCAAGCGTACCTTCGGCGATGAGAATCCCTCGCTGTTCCTTACAAGCCAGATTGGAAGCAAGCTCCCCTTCCAGATTCTCAAGCAGTATGCTCCTGAGCCAAAGGGACGTTTCATCAGGGTGTCCTACACAATCATAAACAAAGGCGATGAGACACGCAAGGTGGCACCATGGGAAATCTCCCGGGTGGTTGCCGATGAAGAGGGGCTCATCTTCTTTGATGCTCCGGTAGATGGAATAACCCCGGCAGGACTCATCCCGTTCAAGGAGGAGGCCGGCGCATCATGGTACAGTTTTGAGTCCGCCCCCCAGAACCGCAAGATTAACTCCGACGGCAAGGGATGGCTGGCATACGCAGCCAACGGTATGCTCATGATCAAGAGATTTGACGACCTTTCCCCTTCTCAGCCCGCTCCCGATGAGGCAGAGATCCAGGTGTATGTGAATCAGGGCAAGACTTACATTGAGCTTGAGAGCCAGGGGGAATACAGGACACTTGCCCCCGGTCAGGGGTTGACATGGAATGTGGACTGGTATCTGATTCCTCTCAAGGATAAGGCTGTGCCCTCCGGTAAACTGCTCAAGCTGGTACGCAAGACCATAAAGAAATCCGATAAATATAAATGATATGTTATGAAGAAAGTCATTTTTTCAGTAGTGGCGGTTATTGCAATATACCCCGCTTTTTCACAGGGTACACTCAAGGAGGCATACGCTGATGCGTTCAAGATGGGTTGTGCAGTCAATTCAATGATTGTCAGCGGACGTAATGCCCGTGCCACAGAACTCATACTTCAGAATTTCAATGCAATCTCGCCGGAGAATGACCTGAAGGCCGAAGTCCTTCATCCCAGACCTGACACCTGGAACTTCCAGGCTGCTGACCGCTATGTCCAGTTCGCCAAGGACAATGGCCTGTGGGCTCTCGGACATACTCTTGTGTGGCACAACCAGACACCTGATTTCTTCTTCAACCATCCGGACGGTACCCCTAACACCCATGACGAGATGGTGGAGACCATGCGCAGCTATATAGAGAAGGTGGCAGGCCACTTTGCCGGCAAGATTGACGCATGGGATGTCGTGAACGAGATTATTGACAATGACGGCTCATACCGCAAAACTGTCTGGACTAATGCTTTCGGAGGTGACGGTGACGAGGTGGTGCGTCTGGCATTCAAGTTCGCCAGCCAGTATGACCCGAACGCTGAGCTCTATTATAACGACTTCAATGTGTGGCGTCCCTCCAAGCGTGACGGTATTGCCCGTATGGTCCGCATGCTCCAGAAGAACGGCATCAGGATAGACGGAATAGGCATCCAGGCGCACTGGGGCCTGAATTTCCCCAAGAACGAGTATATAACGGCCGCCATAGACACTTTTGCCGCACTCGGTGTGAAGGTGATGATTACCGAACTGGATGTGGATGTGCTTCCGTTGACCAAGGAGGGGCAGGTGATAGGCAAGTCCCTGCAGGAGCCGTTTTATCAGCTGGAAGAGTTTGAGGTGTTCCTGGACCCCTATAAAGGAGGTCTGCCCGATGACGTGCAGGCTCAGCTGACAGACCGTTACCGCGAGCTGATGCAGATTTTCTATGACCGCCGTGACAAGATTGACCGCGTAACCTTGTGGGGCTTGCATGACGGCATGTCCTGGAAGAACGGTTACCCCATACCCAACAGGACTAACTATCCTTTGCTGTTCAACCGCGACCTGACGCCCAAGCCTGCGTACAATGCGGTCTTGAGCATACCGTCTGCATCCAAGGGCGGCTCCCGAAAATAATGCTAAAACGGTTTTCCGGGACAGCCGGAAACAGAAAAACCAATTGAAATATGAATACAGTCAAACGATTACTGACCATTTGCGCGGCATCTGCGATGATTGCCGTATCTGCCGTGTCGCAGGAGAACGTTCCGGTTTTCAGGAACACGAGTTATTCATTCGAGGAGCGTGCCGTAGATCTTGTGTCGCGCCTCACTTTGGAGGAGAAACAGGCGTTGCTTGGCAACAACATGGCCGCAGTGCCGCGTCTCGGTATCAGGCAGTACAATGTATGGAGCGAGGCTCTGCACGGTGTGCTGTCAGGTGCCAACGCATCGGTCGGCCTTCAGGGACCGACATCGTTCCCGGGGAGTGTGGCTCTCGGTTCAACTTGGGATCCCGACCTGCTGGAGTTGGAGGCATCGGTCATAGCCGATGAGGCCCGTGCCATTTTCCAGACCGGCACTAAGGGGCTTACGTTCTGGAGTCCGGTGGTGGAGCCCATCCGTGACCCGCGCTGGGGCCGTACAGGTGAAAGCTACGGTGAGGATCCTTTCCTTGCTGCCGTGATGTCGGGCGGATTCGTGCGCGGCATGATGGGCAGCGACCCCAATTACATCAAGGCTGTGCCCTGCGCCAAGCACTATTTTGCCAACAACAGCGAGTTTGACCGCCATGTGGGCAGTTCCAACATGGACAGCCGGGACATGCGCGAGTTCTATCTCTATCCCTACAAGGAGCTGATAGAGAAGGACAATCTTCCGTCAATCATGTCTTCGTACAATGCCGTCAACCATGTGCCTACATCGGCCAGCGGACTCTATCTCGACACCATAGCCCGCCGTACCTACGGCATGAAGGGCTATGTGACCGGTGACTGCGCCGCCATCGAGGATATCTACACAGGCCATTACTATGTGGAGACTGCCGAGGAGGCTACCGCCGCCGGACTGAAGGCTGGTGTGGATTCTGACTGCGGCAGCGTGTATCAGCGTTTTGCGTTGAGCGCGCTCGAGAAGGGGCTTATCACCGAGGCGGATATGGACCGCGCTCTTGTAAATATGTTCACAGTCCGTATGCGTACCGGTGAGTTCGATCCTCTTATGAAGGTTCCTTATACAAACTTCCCGGCCAGCACCGTTAACTCAGAGCGAAGCCAGGCCATAGCCCTTGAGGTGGCCACCCGCACACCTGTCCTGCTCAAGAACGAGGTGGTGCCCGGAAAGAGTTCGAAGGCTCTGCCGATAAGTCTTGACGGGATAAAGAGCATTGCACTGATCGGACCGCAGGCTGACCGCGTTGAACTGGGACCGTATTCAGGCCGTCCCGAACAGTCCAGCCGTACCACTCCCTATGCCGGTATAAGCAAGTACATTGCCGACAAGGGACTGGATATCGATGTCACCTTGGCATCGGGAGGAAGCACCAGAAGCAAGAGCAACCTGCTCTACATAGCATATTTTGACCTTGAGAAGGCCGATGGCAGCAAAAGCCACCATGATGCTACAAAGTACAGCTCATCGTCCCAGGGGATCACAGTAGGTTCCGGCATGGGGACAGAGGAACAGGTCCGTTCCATCGATGACGGTTCATGGACTGCCTACGAGAATGTCGATCTGATAAATGTCGATAAGATTACCATCGGTGCCAACATACCCACTGAAGGCGGTATCATTGAGGTGCATGTGGGCTCACCTGAGGGCAACCTGATAAGCACCATCGAGGCGACACGTGCCTCGGGCAAACGCGTAGGTGGTGTCTATGGCGCCAGCACTCCGATGGAGGGTAAGGTCAACCGCTTGGGATACAACGGTCCGCAGACCCTTTATCTGGTCTATAAGGCTCCCGAGGATGAGGAGATTGACAAGGAGGTTCTTGATGCCGCACGCAAATCGGACGTAGCAATAGTTTTTGTGGGTACCGATGAGAACACCGCTACCGAGGAGGCTGACCGTCTGACCCTTAACCTGCCGGGCAATCAGGTCAAGCTGATACAGGCGGTTGCTAAGGAGAACAGGAATACCATTGTGGTTATGCAGACCCTGGGTTGCGTCGAGGTTGAGGACTTCAAGAACATAGAGAACATTCCCGGTATCCTGTGGACCGGATACAACGGCCAGGCTCAGGGTGCCGCCATTCCTATGGTGCTCTTTGGCGACGTTACCCCCGGCGGTAAGCTGAACGCCACCTGGTACAAGTCAGTCAAGGACCTGCCGCCGATTACCGACTATACCCTGCGTGCCGGGAACGGCAAGCCCGGACGCACGCTCTGGTACTTCACCAAACCTGTTTCATACGAGTTCGGCTACGGATTGAGTTACACTACATTCGAGTACTCCGACTTTACTGTCAGCAAGAGCTCAATCACTCCCGATGACAGGATCACCATCAGCGTGAACGTGAAGAACACCGGCGACTATGACGGAGATGAGGTCGTACAGATCTATATGACCACTCCCGACAGCCCTGCATCATTGCAGCGTCCCATCAAGAGGCTTAAAGGATTCAAGCGTGTGACCATACCTCGTGGACAGACCCGCCTCGTGGAGATAGAGATTGACTGTGCTGACCTCTGGTTCTGGGATATGGCAAGTGACCGCATCACATACGATTCCGGCCGCTATGTGTTCGAGATAGGTTCATCGTCACAGGATATCCGCGGACGTGTGACTGCAAACATGAACGGACGTTTCACACCGCAGCTCAAGACCGTGGTGGCAGACTGCCGCCTGTCTGTGCTTGAGATAGGGCAGACAGCCCAGACAGTTACATCGGCTTGTCTTACTGATGATTCATTCATCGGTCTGGACAAGGCTACTGTCAGATATGTAAGCAGCAATACAGGTGTGGCGACAGTGGATGCCACCGGCAAGTTGACCGCTACAGGTCCCGGAATCGCTACCGTTACGGTCAGTGTCACATATAATGGCAAGACAGTGTCCGACACCTATTCGGTGAAAGTGAACGCCGACATGTCCCTTGCCTCTCTCAAGAATGGCGGCAAGTCACTGCTCAAGGCCGGACGCAAGCAGTACAGTGTGCTGGGTACGGCCAGATCACAGGTGTCGGCTACCGCCAGGTCGCCGCAGCTCAAGGTCGTTGTGGAGCAGGCTCCTTCAGTACCCGGAACAGCTGTCGTCAAGGTTCAGGAACCGGTTACCGGCGACGAGGAGAAATACATCGTGAACTTCGGGACCAAGGGTGTGTCGGATGAGTTCAATAAGAGCGGATTGGGAAGTCAATGGAATGTCATCCGCCGCGATGGCTCCGCTCTCGGTATCAAGGACGGGAAGATGGAGATTACCGCATCAGCTGGCGATATAAACGGTGCTGCCGACAATGCCGCCAACCTTGTGTTGCAGAGTGCCAATTCGGACTGGACAATCGAAACCAGGCTCCAGACCAGCGTTATTCCCGCCGCTCCCGCACAGAATGCTGGTCTTGTGGCATATCAGGATGATGCGAATTTCGTCAAGCTGGTCTATGCCGTGCCGGGATTCCGTCGGGGACAACAGCAGACGGATGCTCCTGCAGCAGGTGGACTCCAGTTATATGTGGAGGAGAACGGTGCCGCCAAGAGTACGCTGAATGTGAATCTGGCAGGGGCAGGTGTCAATGACAACACTGTCTGGCTCAGGTTAGAAAAGGATGGAAGCATATATTCCGCCTATTATTCGGTAAACGGTAAGAACTGGACCAAGGCGGGACAGGCGGAGATAATCCTGAAAGACATCCAGACCGGCATGGTATGTTGTCAGGGCGTTCAGAACATCCGTGGCGCCCGTCCGGGGGCTGCACCTGCCGCGGCACCGGCTCAACAACAGACGGAGCCTTTCAAAGCCTGGTTTGACTGGTTCAGGATCAAGAACAGATAATGCCGCTCCATAGGGAAAAATCAGGTTGGAAACTGTTTCTGGCCACACTGTCAGTGTGGTTGGGGACAGTTTCCGCTTCTTTTGCCCTGTCACCTGTGATTGTCGATATCAAGCCTTTTGCCGACGGGTTCGTGATGGCTCGTGCCGATGGTATGCTTATCTGGACGGATATTGCCGGCAATGTCTCGGACAGTGTAAAGACCGGGACGGATATTGCCGGAATTGATGTCAGGGAGGACAGGGTGCTGGCCGTAAGTCCGGATTGCAGGATAATGAGCGTGTCCCGCGACGGCAATATACGCCAACTGTGCCGCAGCCAGATAAATGCCGGCACGGATATTGTCGTCGGGATTGCCTGCGCGAAGGACAATACCCTGATCCTGACGGAGGGTGGGGTGATACTAAGTACCGTGGATTTTGATTCTTTCACTTCAATGGACTTCAACGGCACTTATACGTCATATTATGATGAGACCCGTTTCTGTGCCATAAGTGCATCGGACAACTTCTATTACATAGCAGGAACCTGCCATAACGGAATGCCGGCGGTGTTTACATCGGCGTCAGGCAGGATATGGAGCGAGCGTACGCTCTCCTACACACAGGAGAGGGAGACTCTACAGCTGGAACAGCAGCCGCTCGGACTGGCATACGACAGCCTGCAGGACCGTTTTGTAATGGCTTGCACCGACGGCTATCTGTTTTACATGCCGGGCTGTTCCCATTGCAATACCATTGAGCGCAAGTCCATGCGGGACATCAATGCGGTGGCTTTCAACGGGGGGCGTTTCCTTATAATTGAGAACTGAGAGCGGTGCATGCAGCGCTTGTCGCGCAGATTCTTACTCGTGTCTGTCTAAACGTTGCTGTGCAAGCTGTTCGTAGCGTGTGCCCGGACGGCCGTAGTTGGCGTAGGGATAGATGGATATTCCTCCTCGCGGAACAAAGAACCCCGTCACTTCGATGTATTTGGGATCCATCAGCCTTATCAGGTCCTTCATAATGCGGTTTACGCAGTCTTCATGGAAACCTCCGTGATTGCGGTAACTGTGCAGGTAAAGTTTCAGAGACTTGCTCTCCACCATCTTAACATCGGGGATGTAACTGATGCGTATCTCGGCGAAATCGGGCTGGCCGGTTATGGGGCACAGTGTGGTGAATTCCGGGCAGTTGAAACGTACCCAGTAGTCATTCTCCCGATTGAGGTTCTCAAAGGCCTCTAACAGGCCGGGATTGTATTCGTTTGAGTATGTGGTCTTGCCGCCAAGGGCAACAAGGCCCTCTTGTTTCCTGTTTTCAGACATTATTCCTGAGTTTTAGCTTAAACGGATTGTACTTGACGTCATAATCATAAGTATCAATACCCTCCTTCGCCTTGAGACGGTGAGAGATTATACTTGTAACAGGCAGTATTACGATTTCATAGACAGTCTTAACCGTAACCTGCGTAAGCACGATGGATAGAATGGTAGCTATCGGCATGGTGCCGAGGAATGCCAGCGGATAGAAAATGATGGAGTCCGATAGTTCTCCGGCAATTGTTGATACTATGGCACGCCAGCCAAACCCGCGGCCTTTAGTGGCAATCTTCATGGCCGACATCACCCACGCGTTAATATGGGAGCCAAGTATGAATGCTATCAATGATGCGATAGTGGTGCGCGGTATAAGTCCGAACAGCCTGTTGAAACTGTCGGCAACCTCCCGGCTGTCGGGATAGATTGGTTCCGGCAGTATTGTAACAATATGTGCTGCCAAAGCAACAAAGGCGCTGAGCCCGAATCCCATCCAGATGACCCACATGGCACGGCGGTAGCCATAGACCTCGGTGAGCAGGTCATTGATTATGTAGGAAATGGGGAATATTATCACCGCAGCTGACAGCTGGAGCGAAGTGTTTCCTACCCGCCACAGGCGTGGCACAAAAAGATTTGATGTGATAAGGCAGACGCAGAACAGTACTGCCAGTACGACAAAGGTGGCGGACACATCCTTCCGCCCCTGAAGGGTTTTGTTTTCAGTCATTTCTACTTGTTTTTATAGTGGTTCCAAGCACACTTGCAGCGGTATATCCGCTACTCGGCCGCGAAATTAGTTATTTTTCATTACATTTGCCGCATCAAGACCAGTTGATTCCATAATATGACACAAATTGAACGTATAGAGCGTATTGAGCGTATGGAGAACATCCTGGACAGCCTTAAGGAGGCTATCGCTCAGGTCAACACCGCCATTTCCCGTCTGCGTGAGCTCGGACCGCAGGCGATGGAGCTTGATGATTATTACGGCAGTCCCGAGTGGTTTGCTGACCTGACAGCCGATGAAAACGGTCTGTTACCCAAAGATTTGAAGCGCGGAGTGCTGTCGGAAGACGGAATCTATGATGTGTTGAGTGAATACAAGGACTTTAATCGGTAGGAAATGAATGTCAGGAAAGGAAAGGTTTTGGTTGTTGATGACAATTCAGGTATCCGCAAGGCACTGGAGATGCTGCTTCCGCTCCATTTCGGTGAGGTAAGGACCATACCTTCACCCGTACAGCTGGTGAGCGCCATGGGCACGTTCCGCCCGGATGTCATACTGCTTGACATGAACTTCAATACCGACATCAATACCGGTAATGAAGGCCTGTACTGGATAAATGAGATAAAGCGTATAGCACCTGATATAGAGGTGGTGCTTTTCACTGCGTACGCCGATGTGCAGCTGGCCGTAGAGGGTATGAAACGCGGCGCGTTTGATTTCATTGTCAAGCCCTGGGATAATGACAAGCTTGTAACCGTACTCAAAGCCGCCCTTGACAAGAGCCGCAAGGTTGTCAGGCCATCGGCTACCACCGGTACGGATATGTACTGGGGAGAATCCCCAAGGATGCTTGAGATAAAGCATCAGCTTGAAAAGATTGCCCCTACCGATGCCACGGTGCTCATAACCGGAGAGAATGGAACCGGTAAGGATATACTTACCCGTGAGATACATGCCACAAGTCTTCGAAGCGGCAATCAGATGGTTGCCGTCGATGCAGGAGCAATAACAGAAACGCTGTTTGAGAGCGAGTTGTTCGGTCACGTGAAAGGCGCATTCACCGATGCCCATGCAGATCATGCAGGTAAGTTTGAGCAGGCCGACGGCGGCACCCTGTTCCTGGATGAGATAGGCAATATTCCCCTGCATCTGCAGGCCAAGCTTCTGCGTGCCATACAGAACCGCAGCATAGTCAGGGTGGGTGGAACAGAGCCAATACCGGTTGATATAAGGCTTATCTGCGCCACAAACACAGACCTGGGCCGTTTGGTCCGTGAAGGCCGTTTCCGTGAGGACCTTTACTACAGGATAAACACAGTTCACATAGAGCTTCCCCCGCTTAGGGAACGTAAGGAGGACATAATCCCTCTGGCTATGCGTTTCCTTAAAAGATACGCAGAGAAATATCACCGTCCTCTTGAGGGCATAGATGCATCGGCACAGGCTGCTCTTATGGCCCATAGCTGGAGCGGTAATATCCGGGAGCTCCAGAACTGCATAGAGAAAGCCGTTATCCTGTCCGATGGAAATATGCTGGGACGTAAAGACATAGGGTTTGAGACATCGCAGGCCCTTGCAGGAACTCTGCGTGAGTCCATGCCTGACGGATATGATGAGGAGCGTATGGTGCGTGATGCAATGGCCCAATGCCGCGGAAACATATCGGCAGCAGCCAGGATGCTTGGCGTGAGCCGTCCCACATTCTACGCCAAACTAAAAAAGTACGGACTCTGATGACTATCTGGACCGTCATACTGATTGTGCTGTCCGCAGTGATTATAACCGCAGTGACAGCGGTAATACTCACCCGGCGCAATGACCGCCGCAAGGTTGCCTATATGATGGATGCCCTTGAGGATGGTGAACTTAACTTCAGCTTTCGTGACAAGAACCGCTTTAACCGCACGCTCAACCGCATACGTACCATATTTGAGCAGCAGCGTCAGCAGCATGAGCAGGACTCCTGGACCAAGCTTATCAGGGTGCTCACCCATGAGATAATGAACACCATATCGCCTGTGGCATCACTCAGTGATACGCTCTCCAAGTCAATGGATGAGAAAGGCCACAGTGAGCTTGATGTAAAGGCAGGTCTGGAAACCATATCATCATCCTCCAGGAACCTTATCAAGTTTGTGGAGACCTACCGACAGCTTAGCGGTGTGGCACGTCCGGTGCGTAAGGCCATAATGGTAGAGGAACTGATAAATAAGGTGTTTGCGCTGGGCAAGGAGATGACACCGGATGGCGTATCATGTAAGTTCATTGCTAATGATCCTGACCTTATGATATATGCCGATGAAGGGCAGATATCCCAGATACTGATTAACCTTGTCAAGAACGCTGTCCAGGCCGACGCATCAGAAATAACTATCACAGGCAGTATGGGAAAGGAGGATGAGGTAATACTAAATGTGGCAAATAACGGCCAGCCTATATCCCCCGAGAGCCAGGAACAGATATTCGTGCCGTTCTTCACCACCAAGAAAAAGGGTAGCGGCATAGGTCTGAGCATATCGCGCCAGATAATGCGCAACCACAACGGCACCATAGAACTCACCCGCAGCGACTCCGCCGCCACAGTCTTCACTTTGATTTTCAGATAATGCTATTTCTGATAAACCCTGACTGTATCTATTATTGTCCGTTTAATATCTTCCCAGGAATCCTGGATAAATAGTTTGGGTGTATCCTGCATTTCTGCATCTTCAAAATAGGTCATGCTTAATAATGCCCTGTATTCCGAATATTCAGGATACTTGAGTTTATAGAACTGAAGAATCTCAGAGAGACTATAGTGTTGAAGCAGTACAAATAAATCAATAAAGTCTTTTTTTGAGCCACGCCCCATGATTGCATTGACTTTCATCGCAGCAATATCCTTGTCTGATGCAAGACAAATCCCTGCCTCAATAATAGGCTGGTCAATCCATTTGTAAAAACCATATTCAACAAAATCAACTTTGACATTATTGATGATTGTCTGAAGAATATGGGGTGTTCTGTTTGTTACGGTAAGGGAGCCTGTCTCGCTCAACTTTGCAACCAATTCATCCTGTCCTATGTTAATATGTCCAAAAAAATCCAGGTCTATAGACTGCCTGTGTCCATATTGTAATGCGAGGCTTGTACCTCCCACAAGTCTCATTCCATTCAATTCCGGTTTTGCTGAAAGGGTTTTCAGGAGTTCCAGAGTGTGGGGTGTGACTGCTTGAACTGATAGCATCGGTAATCTTCTTTATTGGTATCGGACATGGCGCAGATAAATGACAGGGCCATAGGGTCAAGGGTCCTTAAACGTTTGCAGTCGCTTACTATACGGTCCATACCAAAGAAATCACGTGTAAGCCGCCAATCCTGAAGCGTTCCGCGTTCCAGAACACGCTGTATCAGACTTGGAGAATGTGCTTCCACATCCAACTGCGACCTGTCCATATCCCAGAACAGGGAATCAGATAACTTCTCTATGTAGGATTCTGCCGACATTTACTGTTTGTTTAATTGACAAAAATAGGTTATTACATCCGTAATTGAGAGAAAAAAACCATGTTTTTAAAGATGTAAACCCCGAAATTGTATATATTTGCAATGTCAGGAGCAATTTCAATATAGATTTTATTCTGACGGACATAAGAGAAGACGTTTTCTAAGCGTTTCGTCTTTGGCTAACTGGAAACTTCGCAAATTTCTATTTACCCTGCCAAAGGACTAAGCGACAGAAGATGTCTGCGTTGTATGATATGTAATGTTTTTTTCATTATATTCATACATGCGTGGGCTTCAACTGTTGCTCGTTCAGCGGGGAAGGCAATGCGAAGGCCACCAGTTAGCGGGACGAGCTTTAAGGTAGAATCCCGCGCTTTTTTTATGCCATGATTTAGGACATTATTAATTAAAAGAGACTATGAAAATAAGACTTATGTGCATTCTGGCTTACCTTACCACAGTTCAATTGCTGTGTGCCCAGAATACCATCCAGGTAACATCATTCAATAAACTTGGCATGGATTTGTCGGCCCGTACGAGACCTCAGGAAGACATCAACGGAGAACCATGCGCCCTTATTAAGGTTATCAATGCCGGAAATGATTATGTGTTTGAAGGCAGTATTGTAAAGAAAGAATCCAAAAGTGGTGAGATATGGCTTTACATACCTCAAGGAACAAAGCGAATAACAATCAAGCGTAAGTCAAAGACCAATCGTTTTGAATTTCCTGAAGCGATAGAATTTGCCACATACGAACTCATACTTGAGGATGAAGACAAATACCACAAGGGGGCTGCTTTCATAACATCGGCAGTAATTCCCGGATTGGGGCAGACTGCTTTCAAGAGGAGTTATGGAAAGGGAGTTATGCTTATGTTGGGTGAAGCAGCCTCATTAGGAGGCATGCTTGTTTTAGACAACATGAGGAGTGACTATGTAAACAAATCCAATATGGCCACCAATGCACAGGACAGGATTGATTTCATGAAACATGCCGATGACTACGGAACAACAAGGAATATCTGTATGGGTGTGGCGGCAGCGTTATACATCTATAATATTGTTGATGTGATAGCCGCTCCTGCAAGAAAGAAAAAGAGGGCAGACTTCATTTCATTCCAACCATATATTGATTTTAATAACAACATGGGCGTCAGTCTGGCCCTGAATTTCTAAAGATTATGAAACGTATTTTTTTTCCATTCCTTATATTGACTGTATCATTTTTTGTTACATGTCAGGAGACCCAAGTTAAAGTAAACGGCAATATCTCAGGAACAGTAAAGGACAAGCAGACTTCCTTGGCCATAGACCATTGTGCAGTTTCCATTATCCCCGGCAATAAACAGGTCTATACATCAGCCAGCGGAGAGTTTGAGTTTACCGATATCATAATGGGTGAATACACGGTCAGTTTCAGCAAAGCCGGTTATAACAGTTATTCCAGACAGATAACTGTTGAACCTGATAAGACAGTCAAGGCAGATGCAATGCTTGAACCGGCTACAGCTCCTGTGGTAAACACTGTTACAGCCGATGATATACAATATACTCAGGCCACTATACATGGCATGATTGCCCAGAAAGGAGAATCAACTCTGAAGGAGTGTGGATTCTATTATGGAACCAGTGCATCCATGGACCGAAAGTATATTTGTAGAGGTACAGATACTGAGTTCTCTGCCACACTGCAGGACCTGTTTGACGGGACTCTCTATTATTATCAGGCGTATGCCGTTAACACCATAGGTGAGGGCAAGGGTGAGATAAAGACATTTGAGACAATAGCCTTGATACCAGCGCAGGTCCAGACCATGAATGCAACGGAAATAACCACATCGCAGGCAACTCTTAACGGTTATATAACGTCAAAGGGGAATTCGGACATAACAGAATGCGGATTCTATTTTGGTGCTACTGAAAACCCTGAACAGAAATATGAGGTTGAGTATGAATCAGACAATTTCAGCATTACAGTAACAGACCTTACAGACGGTGCTACGTATTATTATTGTGCATACGCTACCAACGCCAAGGGTGAAGTTCGTGGTGAGGTGGTTGGTTTTAATGCACAGACAGCACTTGCTCCTACAGTAAAGACGGGAGATGCCACAGGTGTAGAGCTTTACCAATCTGTAATTAACGGCGAAATTATTTCCGATGGGGGAGCTGTGGTTACAGAATGCGGATTCTATTTTGGAAATGCTGCAAACCCTACTCAAAAATATCCTGTAGCTAATAATGAAAATGGTTTAATGAGCCGTATAATGACATCACTGTCAGAGGGAACAACCTATTATTATATAGCATACGCCATAAATTCCAAGGGTGAATCCAAAGGCGATGAAAGGTCTTTTACTACAGTTCCCATCACTGTTCCGGAGGTTTCCACTCATGAGGTGACAGACGTAACTGAGACTACGGCAAAGGTTTCCGGCAGACTCAACTCAACAGGACGTTCATCAAATCTTACGGTTGGATTTGTATATGATACTACTGAGAAGCCTGTCTTAGACCGCTGTTTAGGTTTTAGTTCAGATACAGCTTCCATTAATAAGGTTTTTGAAACCAGATTGACTAGTCTGACTAAAGGTACCACATATTATGTACGTTCATACGCCACAAATGAGAAAGGTACCACATACGGTGATGATGTTCAGTTTATTACCGATGGCCCAACGTTAGCTGATGTCGAGACAAAACCTGCAACAGACATTAGCGTCAATTCCGCTGTATTTAATGGTAATATAAAGTCTTTGGGTCAGAAGGTTAATACTTTATCCGATCACGGATTCGTGTATGGAACAGCTCCAGAGCCCACTTTTGAAAATGGAGATAAATTGAGCCTGGGTAGTATTAGTAATAAGGGTAATTATAGCAAGAAAACCACTGAACTTTTAGATGGAACTAAATACTATGTGCGTGCATACGCTATTAATGAAAAGGGGACCGCATTTGGAGATATTGTAGAGTTTACAACTACGGAAATGTTTATCCCGGTTGTTAAACTGTCTCAAGTCTATAACGTATCATATACATCAGTTTATCTTAGCGGACAGATCAGCTCGCTTGGCAATGCTCCAATTATTACAGATTGCGGATTTGTTCTGGATACCATACCTTCACCGACGGTTGAATCGGGCATCAAAGAAAGTTATGGTGAAGCAAAAAGCGCAGTATCATTTACAGGAAGGCAGGTAGGGAATCTTATGGAAGGCACCACCTATTATGTGCGTGCATACGCTACAAATGCAAAAGGTACCGGTTATAGTACAGAAGCAAAGTTTACTACAAAAGCTATTTTTGTTCCGACGGTAGAACTTACATCGGTCAGTGATGTTACATTGACAAGCGCCACTTTCAATGGCAATATAAAGTCTGCCGGAAATGCAACAAAAATAACTGATTATGGCTTTGTTTATAGTCAGACACCTAATCCGACAACAGAAACAGGGACTAAAGTCAGTAAAGGAGAAAGAACTTCGACAGGTACTTATAACAGTAAAATAAGCAATCTTACGGAGGGAACCAAATACTATGTCCGCGCATACGCTACCAATGAGAAAGGTACAGGCTATAGCGAGGATTACGAGTTTACCACCACTGCAATAGTAGTTCCGGATGTTGAGGTCTACACTGTTACGTCAATAGGTACTACAACCTCCAGCTTTATAGGGCGCGTAAACTCTTTTGGTAATGCATCAAAGATCTCGGATTATGGTTTTGTTTGGAGTACAGAACCTGAACCGACTCTAGAGACTGGCGCTAAAGTCAGTAATGGATCTGAAACAAATATCAACAATATTTGGTATTCGTATGACAATGATGGTTCCAGAAAGTACAGGAATAATGTAACAGGGTTACAGGATGGAACTACCTATTATGTCCGTGCATACGCCACAAATGAAAAGGGAACCGGGTATAGTGAGGATTTTGAATTCAAGACAGTAGAGATTGTGGTTCCAAAACTAGAGGTTTATGATGTTACAGATATTTCAACGACCACATCCCGCTTTATAGGTCGTATCAATTCCTTTGGCAATGCTGATGGGATTTCAGATTATGGATTTGTTTGGAGCACAACACCTGAACCGACTTTGAGTGACAGCACAAAGAGCTATAGCTATGGTAGGGCAACAAAACTTGACAACATCTACTATTTTTATGATGGAAGTAGTACGGGCAAATACGCACTTGATGTTTCCTCGCTTACTGATGGCACAACATATTATGTCCGTGCATACGCTACAAATGAGAAAGGAACAGGCTACAGCAAAGATTACGAATTCACTACTATAGAGATAGTACCCCCAACCCTGGAAGTTTCCAATGTGGATGAAATTAAGACCACATCAGCCAAGCTTCATGGTGTACTAAAGTCATACGGCAACGCTTCAAAGATTAGTGAGTACGGTTTTGTATATGGAACAACCCCGCACCCAACCCTTGAAACCGGAGAAACAATAAAGAGTTCATCGCTGAACTATAGGGATGAATATGCGGAATTATTATCAGACTTGACAGATGGAACAAAATATTACGTCCGTGCATACGCCACAAATGAGAAGGGAACAGGCTACAGCAAGGATTATGAGTTTACTACGACAGAGATAGTTATCCCTACTGTAGAAGTAACCAATGTGGATGAAATCAAAACTACATCAGCTAAGCTCCATGGTGGAATAAAGTCATACGGGAACGTTTCAAAGATTATTGAGTACGGTTTTATTTATGGTACGACCCCGCATCCAACCATTGAAACTGGAACAACAATAAAGAGTTCATCGCTGAATTACCGGGATGAATATTCGGAAGTTTTGTCAGACTTGACTCATGGAACAACATATTATGTCCGTGCATATGCCACAAATGAAAAGGGAACTGCATATGGCAATGAGGTCAAGTTCACTACTACCGAAATTCTTTTGCCCACAGTTGAGGTCTATAACGTAGCTGATATAAAGACTACATCAGCAGGCTTGATAGGACGTGTAAAAACTTTTGGTACAGGCAAGAACATCTCAGACTATGGCTTTGTGATGAGCACCAGCCCCAATCCGACTCTAGAAGAAGGTAAGATGTACAGTATGGGTATGGCGACCAAACTTGATAACATCTACTATTACTATGATGGTGCTAGTGCAGGCAAATACAGATATGATGTAACAGGACTAACAGATGGTACGACATATTATGTCCGTGCTTACGCCACTAATGAGAAAGGAACTTCTTACAGTGAGGATTTCGAATTCAAGACAACAGCTATTGTAGTACCTAAGGTTGAAGTTTACGATGTTACTGAGACAGGAACAACCAAATCAAGTTTCATAGGGCTGGTTAAGTCGTTCGGAAATGCGGCTAACATTTCAGACTATGGATTTGTATGGAGCACTTCGCCTAATCCCACACTTGAAACAGGAACGAGTGTAGGCAATGGGTCCGTAACCAAAATAGATAACATATATTACTACTATGATGGTTCAAGCGCAGGAAAGTACAGGAATAATGTAACAGGGTTACAGGATGGAACTACCTATTTTGTCCGTGCATACGCCACAAATGAAAAGGGAACCGGGTATAGTGAGGATTTTGAATTCAAGACAGTAGAGATTGTGGTTCCAAAACTAGAGGTTTATGATGTCACGAATATATCTACTACCACATCCACATATATAGGTCGTATCAATTCCTTTGGCAATTCTGATGGAATTACTGATTATGGCTTTGTTTGGAGTACTACACCGGAACCTACTTTGAGTGACAGCACAAAGAGCTACAGTTATGGTAAGGCAACCAAAATAGATAATATCTATTACTATTATGACGGTAGCAGTGCAGGCAAGTTTGCTCTTAATGTCTCCTCACTTACTGATGGCACGACCTATTACGTCCGCGCATACGCCACTAACAACAAAGGCACTGGCTATAGTGCTGATTATGAATTTACTACCCAAAAAATTGTTCCACCAACAGTTGACATCACTAATGTATTAATAACTTCAAATAGCGCCCGCTGTTATGGTACTATAAAATCTTTCGGTAGGGCAACTATTGTTAAAGATTATGGATTTGTTTGGGATACACATCCAAATCCCACTCTTGAAACAGGAAGCAAAGTAAGCTTGGGTTCTACAAAATCAACAGTGGGTTATTACACTGATATCACAGGATTGGAAAAAGGAACTAAGTATTATGTGCGCGCATACGCCACTAATGAGAAAGGGACGGGATACTCTGATGATGAATTTGAGTTTACGTTCTAAATAAGAGAGATTGAAATGAACTGGTTGTGGGTAACAAACGCATTGTTCAGGATGTATATCAGGACTCAAGGCAGCTGGTGGACAGGTATAGCTCTGGCTGTCATTATAGCAGCCTTAATCCTTATGGCCGTTGGTGCGCCATCTGTAAAGCGTAAGATACATCCACTTGGATATATTGCCGCCGTTTTTCTGGCTGTTATGCTTAGTTTCCAGTTCAAGAACCTTTCCGGTGCTGTAAAGACCAGAAAAGTGGTTCGTGAATTAACCGCAACGGCCCGGCAGTACAGTTTGGAGTATATCAAGAATAACTTATCACAGTTTGATGGCTATTCGGAACTTATAACGGCAATTGAATCTTTTACTGGTACGCACCATGTTGAAGAGGCACTTACAGGTACTGTGTTTGACCAATTGACAGGGATGGCAAGCAAGCAACTAAACAGTTTTATGCTGTTTAGGGTGATATGGACAGTCCTGCTAATTACTGGTTGCTCGTTCTTGATTGTACGCACTGCTGAACGTAAAAGAACGCGAAATGAATATAGACATAGTTCGTATATTTCAAGATATGATTCATTTGAATAATAAATACAATAATAAAAATAAGTATTATGGCTAATCATTTGATTATCGGATTAGGTGGAACAGGAGGTTCCATCATTAGAGCCTTACGGAAGCGTATTTATGAAGAGTTTCGTTCAAACACGCCAAATGGGAGTGCACATATTGAGTATCTATATGTGGATTCCAGTCTTGCAGATTTGAATAATGAAGAGGATTGGCAGACTCTGGGTGCATCGGTTCAACTTGATCCGGCTCAGCGCCTTTCCATAAATGGAATTCCATCTGAGGTTTTGTCACACTTGGAGATGTATCCGGGAATTCATTCTTTCATTAATGAAAAGGATGAAACAATGTTAAAGGAGGGAATAGGTGCTATTATTGGTGCTGGTATTGGTGGCCAACGTCGTCGTTTTGGTCGAATGCTGATAGCCAACAATATGCGAGGCCTTCCACAGAACACTTTCGTTGGACAGGTTCATTCAAGAGTGAGGGCATTAAAAGAGATTGAAGATGTCAATGATGTTACATTTCATATCTGTTCAGGACTAGGAGGTGGAACAGGTTCTGGTTCTATAATTGATGCAATCACACAACTTAGGAATGAATTTCAGCGCACAGGAGGGGATAGGGATATATATAAGATACAATTATACTTGTATGTACCTGAAAAAATCATACAGATTCCGGGTGGTGAAGACAGTAACAGATATTATCAGCCAAACGGTTATGCTGCTTTGCTGGAGTTGAATGCAATGTCTGTAGGACGCTATTATCCGACTGATGTAAAAGGGAATACAGATGAAGATGGAAGCGTAAGGAGACTACTGAGTAATCAGGATGCTTTTGATATGGCTTACTTGTTCACTAATGTGAATGAAGCAGGTAAGGAGGTTCATCTTCATAAGGTTCTTCCGGACATAGTAGGTGATTTCTTGTTCCAAAAGATAATAGCATCATCTATAGGAAAAGGTAAAATGGCAAGGTTGGAGACGGCCGAGAACAATGGATTGCTGCCTGAACAGAATGAGTTGGGCGAGTCTGTTCACAGTCGAAGATTCATGACCTTTGGCGTTAAACGAATAGAATATCCGGAGACTGAGGTTGAAGAATTCGGGGCTTACAACTATGCCCGTCAGGCTTCGTTGCAGATGTTATATGGGCTTTGGGACGATGCGCGTGGTTTTCTTGATGAATGTACGGAGGATATGGTAGGCAAATCCTACAAACAGGACGTTGTCAAACCCGATGAGTTGGAGAATAATCTGTTGGCTGACAGCTATCTGATGCTTGACAAGCCACTTCCTTCTATTGAGAAGCATGTGAGTTGGAAACCAATTATCGAAGGTTGGGAAATATATACTGACCGTTACAAACAGGATGCCCAGAATGATTATGAGAAAAAGGAATGGCTTGAAGAATTTAATGGATTATGTGACAGGTTCTATTCTACCATGTATAGAGGATCTGGAGTAAGGAAGTTCTATCAGGATTATTCCAATGAAATAGCTGGCTTTGCCGAGGAAATATGTAGAAAAATTGAGAACAATCTTTTTGTCAAATGGAAGAACGGTGTAATGTCTATAATTGAAGTCAAGAAGTATTTATCTGTCCTTATAACAAGTTGTGAGGAACGGATTAAAGATTTCAATTCAAAAAAAGGAAAGCGTGAAGCATTTCTTAATGAAGAACTTGCGCAATCAATAAAGGAGATAAGACATACATGGAATACTATTGGTTGGATCGCAGATGCTATTACGAATGCTTCAGCAAAGACATTTGGAAGGTTTGTGGATGCCAAACGCGAGCAACTGACTTTAATGACACAGATTGAAGGATATAATTTTGCCGAAAAACTTTTAGAAGAAGTGAAGAACCAGCTTTCTTTACTCAACCTAAATAGTGTGGAACCCTTTATGAAGGTGCTATCGGAATACGCAGTGGCCATGAAAAGACAGGCAGAAGAAAAATGCAAGCTTAGCGATTCTGAGATTGTTAATATGCAGGGTGAGGTTATTAAGGAATATGATCCAAAGATGGTCAGGACAACAGTTACTGGTTTTTTGAAGAATGAGAAGAATCAGAAGGTTTATGCAACAGGATTGCGTCAACGGATTATAGATGCCGTTGGTGCTTCAGAGGTTACATTCTCGTTGCTGAGCAAGAAAATAAATGCAGGTCGGCTGCTGAATATAACCTTGAAAGCGTGTGTAGAGAATGCACGTAAGGACATGGATGATTACTCTAAGAAGAATCCGAATCAGCGTCTTGTTAATGTCAATATTCTTGACAAGCTGCATAATACGGAATGCAGTACTCCAGAAAAGATGAGGAAGTTTGTCAAGAGTATATATGATGCAGCTCAAAGCTACCTTACATTTAATAATTCAGAAGAGGGGCAGGGTAGTCCTGAAACAGCGGCAAATCATCAAAAAATTATCCAGCTTTCACTCCCCCAATATAAGGATGATGACCAATTCCGGAATGATTTTATAAGGGCGTTTGGCAACAGTGGCACCATTCCATTTGACAAGGACGAAGATTCATCAGAGAACTTCCGGGCTAATCAGATTGTGGTAGTAACGGCTCACAGTGGCTTCCCTTTGAGGTATGTGGACAATGTTATGTTGCTTAGGGACAAGTATAATGTTCTGACGCGTAACGAGGTTAATAAGATGGTGGTTCATACTGAAAGTTTCCGTAATCCGTTGCCATACCTCTATGGCATGAACAAAGAGGATAACCGCAAGAATTTGATACCTATCGTTTTGCTCGCATATTCATTAGACGGAATCATAGTGAGACGCGAGGATGCAGAAACTGGCGAGGTTATCAATGCATTCGCAGGTGAAAAGAATAAGATGGGAAAAGTAAGCCGCTGGATTAAAGTGGGAGACAATATTCTCGATACCGTGAATAAACTCTGTGAACCAACAAAGGTTGCGGATGCCGCTATTCTAAAGAAGGTTCTACAGGAAGAACTGGATGTAAACTATAAGCATATTGAAAAGAAAAAAGCATTAATGCTTAAGATGGGAGAGACTATTGATAATCTTGTACTTCCATTAGTAAAAAGCGAGAATAATAAGGATTATCTTGATTTCAATAAGGCAGGCGAGAAACTATGTGACAATGATTTAAGACTCAATTGAATAAATATGGTTAAGAGAATTGGTAAGTGCACAAATATTGATTGTGAAAATTACAATCAGGAATTTGAGATTGATGCAGGTCAGGAGTTTGTTTGTCCAAATCCTAAATGTGGTCAACCCTTAAAAGAAGTGATTGATAAAAAAGAGCGCAAAAAAAAGAAAAAAAACAATACTTCAGTTGGACTGAATTGGAAGTTGATAGGTGTAGCTGTTATTGTGTTGATTGGCGCAACTGTAGGTGTTTGGAAAATTGTATATGGTTCAAATAATCTGACTGAACCGGAACTATATCCTGTGCCGACATCGATAACACTTGATAAGACTGAGGTCGTGATGACAGTTGGTGACAAGGTGGTGATTGTTCCAAAGGCCGAGCCCGAGGATATTACTGCTACGTTTGTTTTTTCAGTTTCTTCTGGTGAAATTGATGTGAATAACAGTGGTGAAATCTTAGCTATTAAAGAAGGTGATGCCATAGTGTCCGTTAAGTGCAAGGAGAACCCGAATCTCCATGTTAATTGTAATATTAAGGTAAAGGCTAAGGAGCCTAAACCGGTGCAAGGGGCTAATGTGTCATCGGACAATACACTTACTCTTTCATACGGTAAGTACAAAGGTGAAATAAAGAATGGTTATCCTCATGGTAGCGGAAAACTTACATATACCAAAGCCCGTCAGATTAACAAATATGACAGCAAGGCAAGAATGGCAGCTGTGGGCGACTATGTTGACGGTGAATTCTTTAACGGATTCTTTATATCAGGTTTCCATTACAATTCCAAGAATGAGCTGATTGAGCGCATTACAATTGGAGTGGGACCGGAGGATAGTTTTGAGAGTAAGTAATTGTAAGGAAAGAATAATGAGTATCCGCCGCATCAGGTATATAGTGTTGTTCATGTCTTGTGTCTGCATCTCCCTTGACGGATTGCTGGCACAGGAAATTAAACTGTTCTCCAGTCAAACTAAACAAATGTTTCCTGAAGCGGTTTGCAACTTTCTGGAACGTTACCTTTGGGAAATAAACAACCCGTCTCAAGGACAGGATATTTCCAGACAACTTCTTGATGACGGCGTATATTTCAACAACGGATATCTTGAGTCAGCACTATCTGTTACTGAAAACAATCCATTCTCTTTGACAAGAATAGATGACCGTGTTTATAATGCGGTGTGGACGGATGATTCTGGCAAGGAGATCCTTAACATGACTTTTCCTGTTTCGTATGAACTTATTCTGGGCAAGCCCAAGAACGTTATTGAGAAAGAATTGCAGTATGAATTGTCAGAATGCAGTACATCATGGAAGCCCGTATTAAAAACCGATTCGCTATATCGTATGGCCGATGGTATAATGGCTACATTTGATGCTGATGATTATTACCTGAAGGCAGTCAACACTTCTTGTTACTATTATGAAAAAGACTCCGTTTTTGTGCCTGTTTTTGAACGTAAACACTTGTGGTACTCTGCAGCCAATCTTTTTCAGGGAGTAATAGATAATGTGGACCGTTACCGATTGTATATAGAGCAGAATATATACGGGTTCAAGACCGATAATTATAGGGTTTCTCTGGCTCAATGGCTTAACTATTGCCGTAAACAGAATTGCATAGTATATTTTGCTGTAGAAGAGGAGCATTATGACGGATTGAAGGTGTTGCTTATAGCCAGATGCCGGGAATTCAATTTCAATCATGTGTTGTCAGTCATTATCCCTGATTCTTTCACAGAGAAGCGCGATGTCATACTGAAAGCAACTCTTAATGCATTCATTCCTACCCAGAATGTACTTGACCTTTATAAACAATATACAGAAAAAAGTAAGACACAATGAAACGTTTAAAATTATGCATATTGATTCTGACGGCTATAATTCCAGTTGTTATTAGTGCACAGAATCCTTATGCTGAAAGCCAGCAACAGATAAACAGGATAAAGATGGATACGCTCTATCTTTATTCTACCGGAACGTCAAGTGTAAGTGCTGATGATGCCACACAGAATTCCCGCGAGCTGCTTGCGCTTGAAATAGAGATGTGGTTAAAACAAGTGGTCAAGGCTGATAAACAGACCATAAACGGTTATGTGATAAAGGCTAATGAGCATCTTGAAGAGATACCTGTACAACGTGGTAATCTTTATCGCTCGTTCTCATACGTACGCAAGTCAGATATACTTCCATACAGTAACAAATCAGAACTTCTGCTGGTTGAATTGCCTGAGGCGGTTCAGCTTCCGCAAACTGTCCAGGTAAATGGTGACAATTCTGCTGATACTGACATCCAAAAGCCCGAAAATGAGATTCTTAAAACCACTGAGCCTGCAAAATATGTTCTTTCTGCCGATGAGGAGAAAATGCTGGCCGTCAGAAACTTTGATGGAATAAACACGTTTCTGACAGAACTGGACAAAGGGGGTAGGTTAAAGGATAAGGGAAAATATTCCTCATTGCCGGATAACAAGGATTGCTACATATTTATTTATGACAAAGAAGGTAATATTCCGGCTTATCTTAAGCAGACCCAGAGTGGACAGACCAATCTTAAACTGGGATTGCTGGATAATGTCAGGAATTATAAGGGTTGTGGTGCTATCTGGTTTATCTTAAAATGACATTATTAAAACTGAATACATTATGAAGAGAATAAAAACAATCGTGTTGGTATATGCGCTGTTTGTGCAGATTCCTGCAGTTCTGGCTGCTGATGCCGTAACCGTAAGAATTTCGGACGGAATTGAAAATGCCACAGTAAAAAAGAGAATAGAAACCGTTATATCAAACATACTGACTGAGGCTAATGCTGCACAAGAGGCTGGCCGTCAGATGAACTATGCACGGTTAGGAATTCCTGAGTCAGTACAGAAATCACTAGCCATGCTGTGGGAGAACTCACCGTTTGAATGCATAGAGACAGATATTGTGGAACATTGTCTTACTACTCCATCTGGTTATCAAGTGCGTAATCTTCCTTTGCTCCTCAAACATGTTACTCCAGGTGACAGTTCTGATGATGATTATCAGGAAGCGGTTGTAAGTTTTGATAAAAATGGCAATGTGGTCAGTTTCTACTTGTCCATAAGCATGAATCTGTATATGAATGTTGTTCGTCAGAACAGGGAGATAACTGATTTGCGCCGCCGTCAGCTTATACTGGACTATGTTGAGCAGTTCCGCACTGCATATAACCAAAAGGACTCAACGTTCCTTGAAGCTGTTTTCTCTGATGACGCACTCATAATTACCGGTAAGGTGATTGAACGTAGGCAGGATAATATACGTCTTCCGGATAAGATTGAATACAAGAAACAGTCCAAGAAACAGTATCTTACCAATCTTAAAAGGGTATTTAAAATAAACAAGCACATCCGTGTCACTTTTGATGAAATAGAGGTGATGCGTCATCCTACAAATGTTGACTTCTATGGTGTGACTCTGCATCAAGGATACTCATCAGATACATATCATGATGATGGTTATGTATTCCTTTTATGGGATTTTCAGGATGAGACACATCCTCAAATACACGTCCGTACTTGGCAACCAGATTCATATAGCCAGGATGGTAAGACCGCAACCCGCATTCCCAAGGATGAGATATTCAGCCTGGCCGACTTTGACATCTAAGAAATGTAGCTCCAGTATAATGGGTGCGACAGGTGAAAGGCGGACTTTATTCCGCTAAGAGAGTATCCACTTCAATCTTTAGTTTTGGAAGGTCATTTATGACTATTTTCCACATTACATCATCTGTTACAGCAGCGTAATCATGTATTACGCGGTTTCGTGTTGCGATAATGGCTCTGGCATTCGAGATTTTAATATTTGGATTATCCTTGATAATCTTATTTACAGCTTCTCCAATGATACTGATATTTCTTTCTACAGCCCTTCTAAGCATCAGGTTTTTGCAGTATTCATCAAAATGTCTGGGAACCTGATTGAAGAACGATTGTATTTCATCAATAGCTGATGATATGTCGTACAGATGTGCCTTAAGATGCCTCTCCATAAATGAGTTGTTTGGTTTCGTCTAATTCTTCTTTGAAATATGGATTCTTAACGGCGTTATATTCTATCAGATCCACATCCCGTTTAAGCAGGTCTTCCAGCGCAAACTTGAAATTGAAATAGTTTTCTCCATAAATTAAGAGAGGTAGGGCACTTCTGTCAAATATCACTGTAAAGTCAACATCGCTGTCTTTGTTGAACTTATCTGTAAGTACTGACCCGAAAACATACAACTGCATAACCTTATGCTTCTTACACAAGGCTATGATCTGTTCCATATTTCGCTGAATCAGTTTCATAATAATGCAAATATATCTGATTTTCCGGAAACAATGTTCATATTTTACCAAAATAGCAAATCATAATAAGGTTTGTGCCTTGTAGTAAAAGTGTAAAGGGTTTACACAAAAGTGTAAAGCTTTACACTTCTTTACACATTGCAAAGATGGAAATGATGCTGTAAATAAGCACTTTACGTTTTTGGCACGGAGGTTGTATTGTAAATGGTGTAACTTTTTTACAATACAACTTTATTATGAACCTGAGACTTTTTTGTTTGACGATAGTTATGGCGGCCGGCGGTTCCGTAAGCCTGCACGGGCAGGTTATGGGCCTTAAGGACTGTATGGAATATGCCATATCAAACTCCACTAAGGTACGGATACGGAACGCTGAGACCGCTGATGCCCGTATTGCACGGCGTGATGCCGTGCTCAGGGCATTCATGCCGTCCATCAGTGCCGACAGTTACGCCTACTATAACTTTGGCCGCAGCATAGACCCTCAGACCAACACCTATTTCAACCAGACATCTTTCCATAACAGCTACGGCATAAGTGCCGGCATTGTTCTTTTTGACGGATTCAGCGCTGTCAACAATATGCGTATATCCAAGACAGGACTTGACATATCCCGGTCACATGAAAGACAGGCCCAGGCTGATATCTGTCTGGCGGTGATGGAGGCATACTACAACGCGGTCTATTACTCCCGTCTGGCGTCGGTTTATCAGGAGTGTGTTAATACCGTCCGGAACATGCTTGACAAGATACGCCGTCAGGAGCAGCTGGGACAGAAGGGATATGCCGATGTAATACAGGCGGAGTCAGACCTGGCAGACTCGGAATATGAGTTGGTCAATGCCCGCAACATGAGCCGTGACCAGCTTACAATACTCTCAGACCTGATGTTCTGGCCTGATGACAGACCGCTCCGGATAGATACGGTCCTTACAATTCCGGATAAGCTGCAGGATATGGCATTTGAACCCGCTGACGCAGCACTTGAAAACAATCCGGACTACAGGATTGCTGCAGCAAACCTGCTTAACAGCCAGAGGGAACTCAGCACAGCACGCTGGCAGCTGTTTCCCAAGCTCTCACTCTATGCCGGTTGGAACACCAACTACTTTACCATGGACGGCAGCACAACGGCACCATTTGCAGAGCAGTTCCGCAACAACAGCGGTGAGTACGTGCAGCTTTCGCTTTCCATCCCTCTGTTTGACAGACTGCAAAAACACTCCGCAGTGGCCCGCAAGCGTAACGCACTGACAGTAGCCCAGGCTGAGAAAGAGCAGAAAAGCCGAGAGATAGAGCAGGAGTACCATCGTGCCACACAGGACTGTGAGGGAGCTATGGAGGCTTATCGCCAGGCTGCCGTTAAAGCCGGCATACAGGAAGAGGCTTACCGCCTGAACATGCGGAAACTGGAGCAGGGACTGGTGTCACAGCTTGAGTTCAGGGCCATAAACGATGCACTGCTCAAGTCTAAGGCCGACCTTATGAACTCGCTTTTCAAGCTGCTCATAAAACGTAGCGTTGTTAAATATTACGAAGGAACAGACTACACAGAACAGTAATTGGAATTCGTATAAATGAGCAACAGGAAGTAGAATAAAAACAACATAATATGGACAGGATAATAGAACGTAAGAAAGGTTTCAGGGCAGCTTTCACTAAGAGAGCGCTTCCGTACTGGCTGGGTGCCCTGCTTGTAGTGTTCATCATCTACCTGATAGCACGCCCCAATGACAAGACACTCCGTATATCAAAGGATGCGCTTACCGTATCCCAAGTAAGTAGGGGAGAGTTCAATGACTACATCCGCATAAGCGGCCGCGTACAGCCCATGACCACTATCCAGCTCAGTCCCCAGGAAGGCGGCATAGTGCAGGAGATACTCATTGAGGAGGGCTCGCCCGTAAAGGCCGGCGATGCCATACTGGTTCTCTCAAATGATAACCTTGACCTGCAGATCCTGAACTCTGAAGCCGAGCTTGCCGAGAAGGAGAACATACTGCGCAACACACAGATACAGATGGAACAGCAGAAACTTGACGTGCGCCAGAACCAGTTGGAATACGGCACGCAGGTGGATCGTCTGCGCCGTGCTTACGAGCAGCAGAAATCGCTTTATGATGATAAGCTCATTGCCCGTGAGGAGTATCTTAAGGCCCAGGAGGATTACCGCCTTGCTCAGCAGAAATATGAACTTATAGATGAGCGTTCGCGCCAGGACAGCCTTTTCCGCGGCACACAGATTGACCGTATGGAAGAGAGTCTGGAGAACATGCAGCTCAACATGCAGATGATACGCAAACGCAAGAGCAACCTTATAGTAAAGGCTCCCATAGACGGCGAGCTTGGCCTGCTTGATGTGGTGCTTGGCCAGAGCATTGCCAGCGGCACCAGGATAGGTCAGATAAACAGCGTAGATGTATATAAGGTGGAGGCCCAGATTGACGAGCACTACATAGACCGGGTGGTGTCGGGCCTGGAGGCTACATTTGAGCGTCAGGGTGATACCTATTCAACAGTTATCCGCAAAGTCTATCCCGAGGTCCGTGACGGCAAGTTTAAGGCTGATTTCAAGTTCTCCGGCCAGCAGCCCGATAACATCCGCGCCGGTCAGACCTACTACCTGAACCTGCAGCTGGGCCAGCCCGAGGAGGCTGTCATCATCCCCCGCGGCACCTTCTACCAGAAGACCGGCGGAAAGTGGATATATGTGGTTAACAAGGATGGCACCAAGGCCGTCAGGAGGGAGATACGCATCGGAAGGCAGAACCCGCAGTATTACGAGGTGCTTGAGGGTTTGCAGCCCGGCGAGAAAGTGATAACCTCCGGATATGACACATTCGGTGATAGTGATGTATTGGTATTTTAAATTATGAAAGTATTCAGAAAGACAGGCGTTTCGACGCTAATCAATATCCTGGGAATGAGCGTCGCTTTTGCGGCAGCGATGATCTTAATGGTGCAGGTGCGTTGGGATACGACCTATGACGCCAACTTTGAAGGACACGGGCAGGTGTTCCGCCTGGAGAACAATTGGATGGATCATGGGCTGTTTAGCACCCACATAGGCAGGCCGTTTATTGAAATGACTCGTGATGCCAGCCCGAATATTGAGGCCGTGTGCACCTGGAAACCTTTAGGAGATGACGTGCTGTACAAGGAAGGAGACCGGGAAAGCCCCATCACCATCCCAATGGCCTGCGTGGATTCGTCCTTCTTTTCCGTTTTCCCGGTGGAATGGGTGGAAGGATCGGCCAAGGAGTTTGACGCAGCCCAGACGTGTGTGCTCAACGAAGCCTTTGCAAAAATGATATTCGGCGAGGAGAGTGCTATCGGAAAGATCCTGGAAAACGGAAGCGACGGGTCCCGACGCATCATCGGTGTCTTCAGGAACACTCCGCGAAATTTCAGTGCGCATATCGGCATGCTCCTGGCCTTGGGAGATACCGATCGTGAGAACTTCAGTGAATGGTCCTATGCCGCCTATCTGAAATTGAAGGACCCGTCCATGGCCAAGGAGACAGAGGACGCGATATATATGGCTCTCGGGGAATACATATCATCCGATGAAGAAACCCGGGCCGAATACCGCAACGGATTCAGGATTTCCCAAATACACGAAGCTCACTTCGAAAGGGATGTGAGGGCCAATATTGCAAGCGCCAACAAAGCCATTACCGTTACGCTGGCCGCGATTGCCATCCTGCTGATCCTCATCGCCATTATCAATTTCATCAACTTCGCTTTCGCGGAGATTCCTTTCCGCATCAAGAACATCAACACCCGCAAGGTGCTGGGAGAAGGCCGCGGTTCTTTAATTGGACGCCAGCTGATTCACGCCGGATTGATTGCTTCGGTGGCCTTTGCCATTGCTGCTCTCATCATGCATGTCATCGCAGGAACGTCCTGGGCATCGCATGTCTCAGATAGTATCGCTCTGAAGGATAATATCGGCATCCTGATTCTGATGCTGGGCATTGCACTGCTCTCTGCCGTGATTGCCGGGATCGCTCCGGCGCTCTATTCTACGGCTCAGCCCACTGCACTTGTGCTGAAAGGGTCTTATGCAATGAGCGTAAAGGGAAAGATGCTGCGCAATTTCCTGGTGGGCTTTCAGTTCGTATTGTCGTTCATTTTCATCCTGATGGCGCTGTATGTTCATGTGCAGACAAAGTTCATGATGAGCAAAGACATGGGCTTCCCGCAGGAGAATATCCTGCAGGTATGGTGCGGCTATTCTGCCGGCGCGGCGCACAAACCACTGAAAGACAAATTATTGCAGAACCCATCCATCATGGATGTTACTTTTTCCGACAACCTCATCGTTTCAGACCAGAAGATGGGCTGGGGACGTACCGGAGATGATGGTGAGCAGATTTTTATGGAGGTGCTCCCTGTAACGGAAGACTTTGTGAGATTCTTCGACCTTCAGATTGTTGATGGTCGGGATTTCCGCGAATCAGACAACGAAAGTGATGCAGGGGTATATATAGCCAATGAGACTTTTATCAATATGTTTCCTCAGTACCACGTTGGGAGCCTTGTTGGCGGCCATGTGGACAATACTGAGATTGTGGGTATCGTAAAAGATTTCAACTTCAAAAGCCTGCAGCACGCGATGGGGCCTCTTGTACTTTTGATCTGGGGTAAGACACAGTGGAGAGACTTCGGCGTGATGTATGTCAAGACGGCTCCAGAGAGCGACTTCAAGGAAATATCAAGCTACATCAAAGAAGCGGTCTGTGCCTTTGACCCTAGCCGCGAGCCGGACCAGGTAAGTGTGCGTCATCTGGATGAATGGATCGAAAATATGTACCAGAGCGAGCAGTCGCTTGGAAAGCTGATCACCATCGCCTCTTTTGTAGCCCTGCTGATTGCTATCATCGGCATCATCGGCCTGGTGTTCTTTGAGACGCAGTTCCTCCGCAAAGAGATTGCCGTGCGGCGCGTCAACGGCGCCACGGTAGGCGGCATCTTGAAGATGATCAACAAGAAATACCTCATTATGGCCGGTGCCAGCTTCGTGATTGCAGCGCCCTTCGCCTATTGGCTGATGACCGCTTGGCGAAAAGGTTTTGCCTATCAGGCTCCAATACAGGTATGGATATTCATCGTTGCGCTGCTGGTTGTTGCAGCTATTGCCGTAACTGTAGTTACGCTTCAAAGCTGGAAAGCGGCCAATGCAAACCCCGCTGAGGCATTACAGAAAGAATAAACAGATAAGTGAAGACAAAAACAAACATAAAACAAATACAGACATGATTAAGGTAACAAATCTGAGTAAGGTCTTCCGCATGGAAGAGATTGAGACAACCGCGCTTAACGGAGTATCGTTTGAAATCAAGGATGGTGAGTTTGTGGCGGTAATGGGCCCGTCGGGCTGCGGCAAATCCACTCTGCTTAATATCCTGGGACTGCTTGACAATCCCACATCGGGATCATACGAGTTGCTTGGTACAGAGGTTTCCACGCTTAAGGAGAAAGAGCGCACCCGTTTCCGTAAGGGAAACATAGGCTTTGTTTTCCAGAGCTTCAATCTGATTGATGAGCTTAATGTTTATGACAACATTGAACTGCCGCTCAAGTACCTGAACATAAGTGCATCGGAGCGTAAGCGCCGCGTTACTGACATAATGAAACGTATGGCCATCAGCCACCGCGCCCAGCATTTCCCACAGCAGCTCTCCGGCGGTCAGCAGCAGCGTGTGGCAATAGCACGTGCGGTTGTGGCCGGCCCCAAGCTGATACTGGCCGATGAGCCCACCGGTAACCTGGACTCCAAGAACGGCCGCGAGGTTATGAACCTGCTGCGTGAACTTAATGACGACGGCACGACAATCGTAATGGTGACACACTCACAGAAGGATGCCGCTATGGCCCAGCGCACCATCGACCTGTTTGACGGCCGCATAGTATCAGACGTGAAGAACGAGCTATGAACTAATGAAGAGAAGCTCAGATATTCTAATCAAGGTGCTCTCCTTGGGCATCGGGTTGGCCGTGGGCATCGTGCTCATTGCAAAGGTGTTCTTTGAACTGAGTTACGACAGCTTCTACAAGGACATCGACCGGGTGTATTGTATTCGCACCTGGTACTCACAACATGGGGACGAACACGATTATGGCCAGGTGAGCGGCGCCGTATCGGTGGGATTCATGAAAGAAGTTCCTGGCGTCAAGGTGGGTACGCGCACGACCTATTTGTTCAATGGCGATACCTATCTGGACGAGGAGGGAAACAAACTCAAAGGAACGCTCGTCTGTGCCGACACCTGTTTCTTCAAGGTCTTCGACCGGCCCATCCTCGCAGGAGACCCGGTGAGAGCTTTGGGGAAATGGGGTTGCGTGATGGTTTCACGGTCGTTTGCAGAAAAACTTGGAGGCGATGTCATCGGCAAGCAGATTTCCAACGCCGATATGGACGGCCTGAAAATGACTATCGAGGGCGTCTTTGAAGACTTTCCGAAGAATGGCAGCTTGGACTATGACATCCTCCTATCCATGGAGACCTACGGAAAGCAGAGCACCGACAACTGGAACGGAAACGACCGTTACAAAGGCTATGTGAAACTCGCTCCGGGCGTGGACCCGAATTCCCTCTCCGATGCCATACGCAAGATGCAGGAGACCCACCAGCCGTTGGAAATGATAGAGGCACAAGGCATACAGGTTAAGTATTTCCTGAAACCCTTCAGCAACATGCACACCTCAGCTCCCGAAGTCAGGACTCAGGTTATCCTGCTTTCCATCGTAGCGGCGCTGCTGATCTTGATATCCCTGCTGAACTACATCCTGATCGTTATATCTTCGATGGTGAAGCGCTCCAAGGAAGTGGGCGTGCGGAAGTGCTACGGCGCTGAGGGAAAGCACATCTACGGAATGCTGACGAAGGAAGCATCTGTGCATATACTGCTGTCCCTGATCCTTGCCGCCATCATTATCTTCGCCGGACGTGGAATTGTCGAGAACCTGCTTGGCGTGCCATTTCAAACCCTGTTGGTACCGCGGAGCGTCATATCGATTGCAGCCGTTATCATATTTGTACTCATCATCTCCATAATAGTGCCCGCAGAATTGTACCAAAGGATTCCGGTCTATGCCGCGCTGAAGAACTATACCGAAAATTCCCGCAATTGGAAACTTGGTTTGCTGGGCGTCCAGGTGCTTATCAATGTATTCTTGGTGGTGATTATGCTCATCATCGGCCGTCAGTACCAGAAGGTGTCCAACGCCGATACGGGCTATGACTACAAGAACCTGTACTATTTCGATTTGTTCGATGGCGATCGCCAGGCGCAGGTCCGCGCCGTGGAAACGCTGCGGAGTCTTCCAGAAGTGAGCAGGGTGGCAGCAGCCTACAACCTCCCGTATCGGGGCTCCAACGGCGACAATATCTATCTGCCCGGTGACGACCGCGAACTCTTCAACATCGCCGACCAGTACGAGTGCTCGAGTGATTTATTTGACCTGATGGGCATCCGGTTCCTGGAAGGCCGGGCTCCGAGGGATTCCTCTGAAATTGTCGTTGACGAGAAGTTTGTTCAGAAGATGGCCGAGTTTATAGATTGGAGCGATGGTGTCGTTGGCAAACAGATTTTCGTCACCGGCCACGACCGTACGCGAGACAATTCGGCAGTATCGTACTTCACCATCTCCGGTGTGTACAATAATTATCTCATCGGCAATCTGCAAGGGGTTGACCAGCGGCCGAGCGCACTGTTCTATGGCGAGATCGGAAGCATGTCTTCCTTCATGCCGCATATTCTCTTCAAGGTGCGCCCCGATGCGTTGGAGAAAGTCCGTGGTGCCTTAAATGAAGCGTTGCCTGACAAGGAAATCAACATCGTTTCTTACGAGGAAGAGATGCGTGCCGCCTATGCCGACAGCAAGAAGATGCGGAATACGATGGCGCTGGGAGCGGTTTTCTCGCTCCTGATTGCGCTGTTGGGCCTCATCGGATTCATTAAGGATGAAAGTCTGCGCCGCAGCAAGGAAATGGCCGTCCGAAAGATCAACGGCGCCACGACCCAGGACATCCTGAGTGTGTTCGCCAAAGACATTATGAAACTGTCCGCCGTGATGGCCGTAATCGCCTGCGTGGCCGCATACTTTGTGGCCCACAAGTGGCTGGAGCAGTTTGCAGAAAAGGTGTCGTTGAATCCGCTGTATTTTATAGGAGGTGCAGTCCTGGTGTTGCTGATTGTACTGGGCGTGGTGGTAGTGAACTGTCTGAGCATCGCTCGGGCCAATCCGGTTGAATCGCTAAAAAACGAGTAATATGAAGAGTTATCTTAAATTCCTGAGCCGCAACAAACTCTACACAACTATTGAAGCGGTGGGGCTTACCGTGAGTCTGGCTTTCGTGATAATAATAGGCATTTATGCCGCCCAGCAGATAGCTGTAAGCAGGCAGAATCCAGACAGGGAACGCATATACACATTCGGACTGCCAGGCTCATACGGGCTCACCTACGGCTTTACCGATGTGCTTAAGCAGCGTGTCCCGGAGGTGGAGCAGGTGGGCGCATACATAACTGAAAGTGAAGCGAGTGTTGATTTTCCTGATGATACCCGCTCTCATGTGAGCATCTGCGGCATGGACAAGGGAATGCTTGAATTATTCCCAGAGTTCCGTATTGTTGAGGGCAATGCCGATGCGTTGGAATCAGTCTCGATGTGTCTGGTCAGTGAGTCTTTTGCACGCACACATTCACTTACAGTGGGGTCAGAGTTGGGGTTTATAGGGACCAGATACGATGTATTGACAGTATCGGGCATACTGGCTGACCTGGACAGGACGCTTTTCAAGAATATGGATATTGTCCTTTGCCTGAAACATTCCTGGTTTGACTACTGTACCAAGGATCCGTTTGACCATTATGGTTCAGTGATAACCTTTGCGCGTGTAATGCCGGGAACCGACAGACAGGATCTGTATGACAAGGTGGATGCCATCTGTCTTGATATTTACCCCAACTTCTACAAGAAATCGGGTCTGATTGATGGTCTTGAAATCACAAGACAGGATGAGATGTTCCTGAAAGAGAACAAGTCAGTCTATGAGACCGGATTCAATTCGGGCGATGTGCGGACCATGAAGATTCTCTCACTTGTGGGCTTGGTCCTTTTGATTTCGGCCATACTGAATTACATAAACCTGAATCTTGCCCTTACTGGAAAACGTGCCAAGGAGATGGCCACACGCCAGCTTCTGGGTTCAACCGGGGGCGGCATCATACTGAAATATATTGTAGAGTCTGTAGCTTTCACGGCAGTTTGTTTCCTGATGGCAGTGCTGTTGGCCATTGCCATTACACCGGCAATGAATTCGCTTATAAACAATCCGGATGTACCAATCAGGGTATATGTGACATTGCCGTATCTGTTGGTATTCATTGCTTTTACAATTGTTGTAGGCACTCTGTCCGGACTGTTCCCTGCATTGGTGGCCAGACGCTTCAAACCTATTGATACGGCCAAAGGTGCGTTCAGACTGAGCAGCCGCAAGACTCTGAGCAAAGTGTTCATAGTGATTCAGAATGTGTTCTCGGTAGTTCTGATAGCGTTGGCTATCACAATGAAGGCCCAGTACCGTCATTCATTGGACAGACCTATGAACTGCAATATCAAGGACTGTTTCTATATCCGGCCTATGGCTCCTATGGATAAGAATGTGCTCAGACAGAACCTTCTGGCATTGCCGTGCGTGAAAGATGTAGGTTACAGTTATGGAGCACCCGGATTCAATGTGGGAGGCCAAGTCTCAGAAACCCGTACTGGTGAGGAGATAATATACCGTACATACAGGATGGACACAGTTTCTATGGGTATTCTTGAAATCCCTATACTGAAGGACTATGGCCTTCCTGCTACCGGTAACGTGTGGTTCAGCGAAACGTCTTTTAAGGCAAGCGGTTTTGATGATGACTACCACGAGATACCGGTTTTATCCAAACGCACCAAATACTGCAATGAGTTATTGGGTGTGTTCAAGGATTTCCCTATGCGGAATACAAACACTGGCCAGGAGGGTAATGCCATTATAAGTATAATAGATACGAATGATGAGAGATTCCTGATGGAGATGGGCCTGCTCATAAAGACCCAGGGTGACCACAATGAGGCACGTAAAGCCATAATGAAGGTGTTTGATGAATGGGATGAAGATGAGGTCTCCATTGTCCAGGCCAGTACCTATTTAGAGGACAATTTCCTTGACGGCCTGAAGCCTGCGCGTAATAACATGAGGATGGTAGAACTCTTTATGCTGCTTGCCGTACTCATCTCTTTGCTGGGACTGGTGGCCATGAGTACCTACTACTCGGACATCCATTCAAATGAAATAGCCATAAGGAAGGTTTTTGGCGGAACAGTAGGCTCTGAATCCTTGCGCAGCATCCGTGAATACATGATTCTGGTAGGCATAGCCTGCGTGATAGGAATCCCTATAGCTGTATGGGCGGCAGGAATCTACCTGGAGCAGTTCATCTGGAAACTGGAAAACTATTGGTGGATATTCGTGGTATCGGTTATCCTTTCAGTTATGATAGCTCTCATATCTGTGATCTGGCAGGTAATCCGCTCTGCCCGCACCAATCCCGCCGAAGAGTTGAAGAAGGAGTAGGCTTCATTTGCTATTTGTCCATCAAGCCCTTCTCGATCTCTTCCGGGGTCGGGAGGGCGTTTTTCAAATCGTCCGGTAGCTGCTGGCGGGCAACCTCGTATTCTGAGATACCCATGGGGTGATTGATAGTTGACAGGGCATATCTGGCCAGGACGGTATTCTTCTCTTCCCTCCGGCAACAAGGCGGTATTCCTTGCCGACATAAGAGAAGCCTTTGCCCAGCTCAACCAGGAATCGGGTAATGTGATCAATCAGCGCATTTTTTAACTCAGCCTCCTGGTACCTCTCTTTTCCAGGCAGGAAAGTGAAATCGTACGGACTCTTTAGGAGCTCTTGGGCAAGATCACTTTCCGGTGCCGGTATGGTGAGCGCAAAGTTGGTCAGGGCTGCACCCTGGCGATCATAGAGGTCGGATGAAATGAAGTTTAGCAGCACAGCATAGCCCCAATTGTTCTCAATCGTCTTCTTTACGAAGAACATAGCTTTGTGTGGTTCTTTCTTGAACTTGTCGATGATGAGAACATGCAGGGACCAAGGAATTCTGAAAATGCATTCAAAATCGTCAGTAATCCCTTGACGATTTGCGACAGAAGAATCGTCAATAACCCCTTGACGATTTTCAAACAGTTGACTATAAAGACGATAGAAATAGCAGGTATACTTAATAGTCGTTGCTGACATACCACGTTTCAGATTAAGAATCCCGCGTAAATCCTTACTCACGTTCTCATAGAAATGGCTGCCGTAGCGGTTCTCATACTGTCGCTTCTCGATATCTTCACCCACTGACCAATAGAAACGAAGCATCTCATCATTTACCTTTATCGCAGCCTTAATCTGACTGGAGCGGTATCGTTGTGCCAGCTCGGCAATCCACTGGGCGTATTCTTTATCCAATTTCATAATATGTTTCATAGTAAACGTTTTTCAGGTTTACAAATGTAGTGATTATTTTTGTTTGCACCTGAAATAAAGGGGAACTACTGGTGGATAAATCGTGGTATCAGTTATCCTTTCAGTTGTGAGAGCAGAGTAATTGGTAGTAGCCCATCATCTGGGCTTTGAGGGCGGTGGGATCAAATGCTTTGCCTATGGAGGCGTGGAAGGCGTAGCCGTAGAATAGGGACTGGAAGGTGGCTGCAACGGTGTCCAGGTCTTGCTGAACGGTTATTTCACCTGAGGCGGCTGCGTCGGTCAGGACTTTCTTCCAAAGCGCAATTTCATCTTGCATGATGGTGTGGTAGCGTTCGCCCAGGTCAGGATAGTATCGCTTGATCTGCAGAATC
>JAGCDE010000033.1 GCA_017651315.1 Bacteroidaceae bacterium | reverse complement strand
TGAGATATGGGGTGCGCTGGGGTTCTCATTACCCGCCAGCAACCAGCAGATTACGGCCCAGCCCGGCGATGTAATACTCTACAACGGCAGTAACATCTGCATATTCTACGGCTCCAACTCATGGAGCTACACCCGTCTGGGTAAGATTGACGGTCTGACAGGGAATGAGCTGAGCACGTTCCTCAAGGCAGGCCAGAGCAATATCAGCGTTACGCTCTCGCTTACATCGGGTGTGACGGCAGTCAATGACGTTTCAGGTGTAAAAGAAAATAGTGAATACTATTCACTCAATGGCCAGAAAGTGACCATGCCATCAAACGGTATATTCATTAAAAACGGTAAAAAAGTAGCATTATGAAGAAGGTTATAGTAATCTCCACGAGCCTGCGTGGTGGTTCCAACAGCGATATGCTGGCCGACAGGTTTATTGACGGCGCCAGGGCCGCCGGAAACGATGTAGAGAAGATATCTCTGGTGGGCAAGAACATCCAGTTCTGCAAAGGTTGTTTCGGCTGCCAGAAGCTGGGACGATGCGTGATCAAGGACGATGTGAACGACATCATGGCCAAGGTTCTCAAGGCCGATGTCATCTGCTGGACCACCCCCATCTACTATTATGAGATGAGCGGCCAGATGAAGACCCTCATTGACCGTATGAACGCCATGTATCCGCTGGACTATCAGTTCCGTGACGTCTATCTGCTCACAACCGCAGCCGAGAATGAGGAGCAGACTCCCAAACGGGCCGAATCGGGCCTGACGGGATGGATAGAGTGCTTCCCCAAGAGCCGTCTGGCCGGAACGCTTTTCTGCGGCAATGTCAACGACGCCCGCGAGATTGAGGGCAACCCCAAACTTGACGAGGCTTTTGAATTAGGCAGGAAGGTATGAAACAGATTATTTTAGCAGCAGCACTGACAGGCGTAATGCTCACGGGCTGCACAGGTAACGGACAAACAAAGACAGACAATAATATGACTACACTGCAATTGACACAAGAGTGGGACAAGACGTTCCCCAAGAGTGATAAGGTTGACCACAGGAAGGTTACTTTCCGCAACCGCTACGGCATTGAGCTGGCGGCCGATATGTACACGCCCAGGAATGCCAGGGGCAAGCTGGCAGCGATTGCCGTGACCGGCCCGTTCGGCGCCGTTAAGGAGCAGTCAAGCGGTTTGTATGCACAGCACATGGCCGAGCGCGGATTCCTGACTATTGCCTTTGACCCCTCGTTTACCGGTGAGAGTGGCGGCGAGCCCCGCCGTATGGCATCGCCCGATATCAACACCGAGGATTTCCTGGCAGCGGTTGATTTCCTGTCCGTTCAGGATAACGTTGACCCCGAGCGTATCGGCATAATCGGCATCTGCGGATTCGGAGGTATGGGCGTGAATGCGGCAGCACTCGATCCGCGCATCAAGGCAACCGTTGCATCCACCATGTATGATATGAGCAAGGTGAACGTAGAGGGCTATTTTGCCAGCGAGGACACCCCCGCACAGCGTATGGAAAAGCGCAAGGCCATTGCAGCACAGCGTACAGAGGATTTTAAATCAGGCACTTACAAGCGCGCAGGCGGTGTTGTTGATCCACTGCCCGACGATGCGCCCTGGTTTGTAAAGGATTACCACGCATACTACAAGACTCCGCGCGGCTACCATAGGCGCAGCGGCAACTCAAATGACGGCTGGAACGTTATAGGCTGCCAGAGTTTCATGAACCAGCCTCTGCTGGCATGGGCTCAGGAGATCGAGAATCCGGTGCTGCTCATCCACGGTGAGAAGGCCCATTCACGCTACTTCTCGGAGTACGCCTTTGAGCGCATGACCGGCAGGCACGTGGAGGGTGTATCGGCCGTAGAGGGAAATAAGGAACTGATGATTATCCCCGGTGCATCGCACGTGGACCTTTACGATGACGTAGCCGGCGTAATCCCTTACGACAGGATTGAATCATTCTTTAAAGCCAATCTGAAATGAGAGCCAAATTATTGAATATCGGACTATTAGCATTATCGGTTATAGTTATGTCTTGCAAGCAGAACGGCCCCATCACGATGAACCTGTACTACACGGGGCAGAACGGCAGCGCACTCAAGTTCGTGCAGGAGATGGAATCTACCGGTACGGCCGATGCCATACGGCAGGAGGAGGGAAACCTGCGTTATGAATACTTTATCTCACAGGATCAGCCCGAGACCGTGCTCCTGATAGACAGTTGGGCCAGTCAGGAGGCGCTTGACGCACACCACGCCACACCTATGATGCAGACCATCGCATCCCTGCGTGAAAAGTATGACCTCACCATGAGAGCCGAGCGTTATTATAGGGCCGATGAGGACCTTACCGCCGCAGATAAAAAGTTTATCAGGACCAAGCAGGCACCTGAACCATTAAATGTAGAGACAAATGATAAAAAAAATATGACACTGACTATCAGACAACAGGCTCTCGTGGCAATCGCCGCCAACGAGGCTAAAGGCGACATGGAAGGGCTCAAATCTTCACTTAATGAAGGACTTGAGCAGGGACTGACTGTAAGTGAGGCCAAGGAGGCTCTGTCACAACTCTATGCATACACCGGATTTCCGCGTTCGCTTAATGCATTGGGCGTATTGCAGCAGGTGATAAATGAACGTACGGCTGCCGGACTGCGTGTGGAAGAAGGACGTGAGGCTGACCCGCTGCCCAACGGTTACGACGCACTGAAGCAGGGTACCAGTGTGCAGACTCAGCTTGTTGGTGGACAACCCTTCAACTACACATTCGCTCCGCAGACCGACTACTATCTCAAAGCGCATCTTTTTGGTGACATTTTTGCCCGAAACAACCTGTCATTCGCTGACCGCGAAGTTGTGACGGTTTCGGCCATATCTGCTCTACCCGGTTGTGAGCCGCAGCTTCAGGCCCATGTATCGGGAGCCAGGAATATGGGTGTAAGCGATGAAGCGCTCCGTGAGATTCCCGCCATCCTTGAAAACAGGATTGGAATGGCTGAGGCCGAGCGGCTCCGTGGTGCGCTGGCTGCCGTATTCGGGAATGATTACACTCCTGTACAGACTGTTGATTTTTCGGTTTGGCCCAAGGGTGAGCCCAATACCGCATACGCACAGTATTTTACAGGCAACAGTTATCTGGCTCCGATGGAGGGCGGTGTCAACAATGTGACATTTGAGCCCGGATGCCGCAACAACTGGCATATCCACCACAAGCAGGTGCAGGTACTTATCTGTGTTGCCGGCCGCGGCTGGTATCAGGAATGGGGCAAGGAGGCTGTGCCCATGACTCCCGGCACCATAATAGCCATACCCGCCGAGGTCAAGCACTGGCACGGTGCGGCAAAGGACTCATGGTTCCAGCATCTCACCTACCACAAGGACGTCCAGCCCGGCGCCTCGAACGAGTGGCTTGAACCCGTCACCGACCAAATCTACGACGCGTTGGGGTCGTTTTGACGCAAAGGGGGCGTTTAACAATGCGGCGTTTTTAACACTTTTAAAGACATGAGACTAAGGAATATTATTGCAGCAGTGCTGGCCATGTGCGTGGCATCGGGCTGTAAAGGACAGACAAACAATCAAAAAACAGATAAGATGAGCAAATCAATTGTAATATTCTTTTCACACGCCGGTGATAACTACAGCGTGGGAAACGTAGAGGTGGGCAACACTAAGATCGTGGCCGATTACATAACCGATATTATCGGTGCCGACCAGTTTGAGATAGTAACCCACAAGTATGACGGCATGGCATACACTCCGCTAATAGAACTGGCCAAGAAGGAGGCGGCCGATGGCGAGTTACCCCCGTACGAGGGCAAGGCTCCTGACCTGGCTGCGTACGATACGGTATTCATTGGCGGTCCCGTATGGTGGGGCACATATCCCCAGGTTATGTTCACACTGTTCAACGACATCAATCTGGACGGAAAGACCGTAATCCCGTTCACCACCCACGAGGGCAGCGGCCTGGCGTCATGCGTCAGCGATGTAAAGAAAAAATTTCCCAAGGCCAAAGTAATCCAGGGATTCAGCATCTACGGCCACGAGGTCCGCTCCGGCAAATCCAAAGTCGAGAAGTGGTTAAAAACTCTTTAACAACGCTTTCATGTCCATGCTCAGGAAATCTTCAAGCGGAAGGCCTTCTGGTCCCACAATTAAAGCGGCTGTGATGTATTTTGAATATAACTCCCTGAACTTTTCAAATCCAGTGGTATCATCGGCACTACTGCTCTTGACCTCAATGGCAACCAAAGCTTGGCCCTTCTTGAGCACATAGTCACACTCTTTCCGGTGCTCATCACGCCAATACAGCAGTTCAAAATCATCAATAACTGAACGCCCGGCCAGAAATGCACCCACCGCCGACTCCACTTGACGTCCCCACTCAGTTGGGTTGGTAACCGCCTGCTCAAAAGTGTAGAGTCCGTACCTGTTTCTGAATGCACTGTTACAGACCTGCATCTTTGGAACAGAGTTCTTTTCTCTGACAGCCGAAGGAGAGTACTTCTGCAAAGGCTTGACAGTCATTGTCTGGTCCAGGATAGTCAGATAGTTCTTGATTGTGGGTACAGTACCGCTGTTCATGGTTCCTTGCATCTTGGTAAGGGAGAGTTCCCTGGCCGACTCAATGCAAGCCAGTTCAAAGACTTGCCGTAAAAGGGCCGGATTGCGTATCTCTTCTATCTCCAGAATATCACGTGACAATATAGGCGATATGATGGTATATTCCATCAGCCTACGCCAACGGTCCTCATCATCAATATCATAGGCCAATCCGGGAAAACCACCGAAATAGATATACTGCGGAATTGTAAAGCCAAATGCATCATGCATCTCATTCCACTCCCAGTATCCCATCTTTATGGACTCAAATCGGCCTGCAAGAGACTCTTCAAGTCCTTTCTGAAGCAATACGCGTGAGGAGCCCAACAGTATGACCTTGAGGTTACGGTGGGCACGGGTATCTGCATCCCATTCTTTCTTTACCTGCTCACTCCAACCATCTATTTTCTGTACTTCATCAATTATGAGTATATGCTCTGCCTCATTATGCAGATTCATTTTCATTCTTGCCTCCTGCCAATGATTAGGTATCCAAGCCTTGTCAGAACGGCTCACTCCATCAGCTGCAAAAAAATCAAAAGGTACAGAACAAATGTCCGTATATTGACTTACAAGGGTGGATTTACCCACCTGACGGGGGCCCATAACAATCTGAATCCTACGGCGCGGCTCCGCCATACGGCTTTTAAGGATGGCCAAATGATGTCTCTCGTACATAATGATTCTAAATTCTATTTTGCAAATATACAAAATGTATTTTACAAAATTGCAAATTACGACGCATTAGGGGCGTTTCTTTCAGTCACTTCGCTTGGTGAAGGTTTAGCTCGACGGCCACAGGGGGAAGTCAATGCGTCCCTTTGAGCCGAGCGCGTTTTGCGTCGTTTTAATAAATATTGTGTGTTTTAAAGTTTGGCTTTAAATTTACTAAAAAAAACATTGTCAATGCTTATCATGAAAAAGGATGTGAGTTAAAAAATTGTTTTCATATTCTTTTTTTATCTTCACATTCAGTGCTTCTCATATTCATTTGACAGTTCTACGTTTTTGTGTATTATTTGTATATTCGCAGTTAAAAACATGAAATATGAAGATCATTCTGACAGGTGCCACAGGTTATGTGGGTGAAGGCGTGATGCTGGAACTGCTCCGTTCCGGGCAGGTAGAGAAAGTCCTCTCAGTAAGCCGCAGACCGGTTGAGACAGACAAATATGATTGCTTATCGGCCGATGAGAAAAACAAGCTTGAGGAGTACATAGTGAATGACATGATGACCTTAAAGGAGGCCGATCCCCGACTTGACGGGTATGATGCCGTGTTCTTTATCGCCGGCATCAGTTCCATAGGAGCCCCCGAGGATGTTTACAGGAGGATTTCTTACGATATCCCCACCCATTTTGCCGATATCATGCCGCACAAGGAGAATATGACATTCATCTACCTGAGCGGTGCCGGCACGAATCCTGAAGGCAGGCAATGGTGGATGAAGATAAAAGGTGCCACAGAGCAGTATATCGCTAAAGCAGGATTCCGGTACGCCTTTGCCTACAGGCCGGCATTCATGCGATGGGCCAAAGGACAGCGCCACATTCAGAAGATGCAGTACTGGTTCATCCCGTTCTATCCAATCACCCGTCTGTTAGGAGGCGCTAACAGTATGACCGAGATGGCGCTTTCCATGATTGCCTGTTCCCGCAACGGCTACAGCAAGTCCGCCATCGGCCCCCGCGACATCACCAGACTTGCAAAAACGATGCAATAGGATCGTTTCTTTTGCGTCGTTATGCGTATTAAACCAGCGATTTGGTAGTCCAGCGGCGGGATTTCCACCGGCGGATAAAGATAAGGCCGCGGATATTCTCATCAAGGATAAGGGCGCACCACAGGGCAATCAGGCCGCCGTTAAGGCCGATGCCCAGTACCCAGCTGCCGCCTACGGCCACAGTCCAGCACACTATCATGCCCACCGTAACAGGATAATAGATATCGCCGGCGGCACGCAGCGAGTTCACTCCAAAGAAATTGATGGCACGTCCTACCTCGACCAATATATCAATCCAAAGCACGATCGTACCCATGCGGATTATGTTCTCATTATCGGTAAGCATGGAGAATATGGTATGCCCTAAACAGGCGGTAGTGAACGACAGCACGAACGTAACCGCCACCGATACGCGCAGAACACGTCGGCCCAACGCAAACGCGGCGGCATACTTTTTCATGCCGGTCAGATGCCCTATCACGATTGCTCCGCCCTGCGCCGCCGCAAGCGAGAACAGGAACACGAACGTGGTTATGGTCTGTCCGTAGGTACGCGTAGCCAGTTCATCGTTGCCCAGCATATTGATGAAATAGGTAACCACTACCATCGACAGGCTGTAAGACATCTGCTCGCCGGCCGACGGTATGCCCACCTTGAACAGTTTGCCGGTCTCGGCCCACGGGAACGAGCGGAAAAGCCCCTTAGGCAGATGCCCAATGTACTTTCGGTAAAGCAGATACAACAGAAGGGCCGATGACAACGCGCGGCAGATCACGGTGGATATGGCCGCGCCGCGGACACCCATCGCCGGCAGTCCGAACTTACCGAATATAAGGGCGTAGTTGCCCAGAATGTTTATCACATTGACCAGCCCCGATACGAACATGGGATAATGCGCCTTGTCAACGCTCCTGAGCGCTGCCGCAGCTGACAGAGACACCGCCTGGAAGAACGCAAACGCACCCACGATACGCATGTATGGGAACCCCTCCGCATAAAGTTCATCACGTGCGCCCATCATATTAAGAAGGCCCGATGCTCCACCAAACAGGAATGCGCTGAAAGCCAGTCCGATAAGGAAATTGAACAGGACCGATACCCCCATCACCTGCAGCACACGGTTACGCTGCCCGGCACCCACATACTGAGAGCAGAGTATGGATGTGGCCATCGAAATGACCTGAAAGATAATAAAAACGATATTGACCAGCTGGTTGACCAGACCCACCGCTGCCACGCTCTCATCGGAATAACGGCTAAGCATGAATGTATCGGCAGCACCCAATGTCATGACAAGCAGCGTGTCAATGAATATTGGCAGTGCCAAAGTGACAAGAAGTCCGGTCAGTTTTCCGTATCTCATCTCTTACAGAAGGAAGAACAGTGCCACACCGGTCATGCTTACCAGCACGCCGATTACCTCCTTGAACCTGATGCGCTGATTGTCAAACACGGCGGCCGGGATAAGTATCAGCACGGGAGTTAGAGCCATCAGCGTCGATGCGATTCCGGCATCGGTATAACGTACGGCCATGAGCGAGAGCGAGACTCCTACCACCGGACCGAACAGGCTCATTATCAAAATATAAAGCATCGCTTTATGGTCACGCTTTGCAGCCTTGAGCTTAGGCAGTTCCCTGCTGATTGTCATTAGCAGGATAAAGCCGATGCTGCCGAAAATGGCGCGGATCATGGTCGATGCAAACGGCAGCATGGTCTGCATCAGTTCAGGAGTCTGTGGAGGGAGTGCAGCTGAATAGTGCTCCAGACCTATCTTGCTCAGCACAAGTCCTACGCCCTGACCCGTACCCGCTCCGATTCCGAGCAGGATTCCCTTAAGCGGCAATGTGAACTTGAAATGGTGCTCACGGTCACGGCTCAGGATAGATATGGCTATACCGCTCAACGTGACGGCCATTGCCAGTGCCGTGCGCCAGGAGAGCTGCTCGCCCAGCAGCGCCCATCCTGCAAATGCGGCCATAGGAGGCGCAAGAGTCATGAACAGCTGGCCGAACCTGGCCCCGATGGAGAGATAGCAGTTAAACAGGCACCAGTCACCGAAAACATAACCCACAACCGCCGACAGCGCCAGCCAGAACCATGTTTTTGTATCGGCATAAACCGGATACGGGTGCCCTATGGTTACCCACAGTATTACTGCCAACAGGAAAGTGGAGAGTGTAAGTCTGGCAACGTTGGCCGACATGGTACCTATGCGGTGGCTCGCTTTATCAGAATAAATGGCGGTTACAGTCCAAAGTACCGCCACAACAAGTGAAATAATCTGGCCAATGTAATTCATTCAGTACTTTCGTCTTTAAAGCGGTGCAAAAGTAGTAAAATGACACAAAAACACCGCAAAATGTGGCCGACCCTTTTCGTCACTTTTTGAAGGAGAGTATGAGCGGGTAGATCTCCAGACGTCCGGCAAGCATAAGTACAATGCTGAAGAGTTTGGCGGCATCGGGCATGGAAGAATAGTTACCGAAAGAGCCTACCTGACCGAATCCCGGCCCTACGTTACCCATACAGGCTATTGCGGCTGAAATGCCTGACCGGAAATCCATTCCCGCAATAGTGTTGAACTCAACACCAATGAATACCAGCGCAAGATACATCAGTATGAACAGTTCCGCCTGATTAATCTCAATGGGATTCCTGAGCCGTCCGTCAACCCTGTTGCGTCTTACCACAAATGGGTCCATGAACTGATGGATCTGAAAATGTATCTGCTTACCCACCAGTACTATACGGTCAATTTTAATGCCGCCCGAAGTAGATCCGGCGCATCCGCATATCAATGAGCACACAATAAGTATGCCGATGCTGAAATCGGGCCAGATATTTGTATCGGCCGTGGCAAATCCGGTTGTCGTGGCTATGGATACGGTCTGGAATACAGCCTGGCGGAACGACTCAGCAGTGGTATCAGACAGCGTTCTGATTCTCAGGTTAACTGTTATGAACAGCGTGGCTATTGCCAAAAGTATTATAAAAACCCTGAACACCTCTGATTTAAAGATGTAAAAACGTTTGCGCCTACCCGGGATTATCGTTGAATAGAGTAGGGTGAAATTGACTGCTCCGGACAGCATGGAAAGAATCAGGATAGTTTCTATCAACTTGTTGTCAAAGAACGCTATGCTGTTGTTCTTGTTGCTGAATCCGCATGTGCTGCAGGCCGACATGGCATGTATCAAAGCGTCAAACCACTCCATTCCGGCCAGTTTAAGACTGATGAAAGAGATCAGTGTGATTGATGTGTAAGTAATGAGCATCATCCTTACAAATCCGCGTTTTCCGCCCCTGAAATACTCTCTTGCCAGACCTGATGTCTCTGTACTAACCAATATCACCTGACCATTCCGGTCACTGGGTATGGCCAAGGTAATAAGCAAAACCACTCCTATACCACCTATCCATGCCGACGCTATCCGCCAGAATTGAATTCCCTGAGGTAGCGTTTCTATATCATTGAGTATTGAAGCTCCGGTAGTGGTAAAGCCGGACATACTCTCAAACAGAGAATTGACCAGAGTGAATTCACCGCCATAAATGAGATATGGCAATGCTCCGAATATCCATGCTGTAATCCACGATGCAAGAACTATTGCATATCCTTCCTTTACATATATATTAGTGACAGGCTTAGTATATATGAGAGCTATAAATCCGCATGAGAACGCTGCCAGACCGGATAATGCCAGTGGCAGGAAACTGTGATCGGACGGATTAGACAGGGCAATAAGGGCAGAAAGCAGTATTAGCGCCGATATTATGAGTAAAGATATTCCGCAATGTCTTATTATTACAAACGGTCTCATGTAACAATGTTATAACTATTGACGGATGCGAAATTATAGTGATTGAATATATTTACCAATACAATATTATCTATCTTTGTATTGATTTTATCAATAAACCGTATGACATTACAACAACTTGAATATGTAGTGGCACTTGACATGTACGGTTCTTTTACGGAAGCAGCCGAATCATGTGGAGTTACGCAGTCAACTCTAAGTCTGATGATAAAAAAACTGGAGGAAGAACTGGATGCCACTCTGTTTGTGCGTGATACACATCCTGTAAAGCCTACCGAAACCGGCGGGAAAATAATAGAAAAGGCACGTTTGGTACTGTATCATGCAGGACAGATTCCTGAATTTACGCGGTCTGAGAAGGAACTGGTTTCAGGAAGGCTCAGATTGGCTATGATTTCGACGGTGTCACCCGTGCTTATGCCAGGTTTATTCAAGTTTTTTGCCGATAGATATCCCGATGTCAAGTTACAGGCATTTGAGATGATATCAGCCACTATAAAGGATAAACTACACAAGGCAGAGATTGACATGGGAATAATGTCTGCCCCATTGAATGATGACGAATTTCTGGAAATCCCGCTGTATCACGAAAAATACTTTGCATACGTATCGCCAAAAGAAAACTACAAAGATGATGTAATAACCCGAGACACCTTGGCGAACAAGCGGTTATGGATAATGAAGGAGGGGGTGCAACTATATGACCGTTCAATGCTTAAACAGGGAGAGGCATTCAAATATGACAGGATGTATGAGGGAGGAAGAGTGGGGACGCTTATAAAGATTGCTAATGATATAGGTGGCTTTACCATAGTTCCTGAGTTGCATATTCCTCTGATTCTGGAGAGCCAGAAGAAAAACCTGAGGCCGATAATCAATCCGGAAGGTTCAAGAAAGATCATTCTTGTCATAAGGCGTGATTACATACATGAACGAATGATGAATGTGATTATCAAAGCAATAAAAACCGTTATCCCTCCATCTTTTTATGAAAGCACCATAAAACCTGATTACATCCGGTTATAAGTGCCGGTGAACGCAGAACGCAATGTAGCAGTTTCTTTATGCGTCGTTTTTGTGTATCTTTGCATTCTGAATGAGCGATAAGTACGCATTGTTTTTTGATATTGACGGGACGCTTGTGAGTTTCAACACTCATCAGATTCCTGAATCGACCGTCCGTGCGCTGACCGATGCAAAGGCAAACGGGGCGCAGGTCTATATCGCCACCGGACGTCCGCCCATGATCATCACCAATCTGGGTGCAATAGAGCATCTTATTGACGGATACATTACCATAAACGGTGCGCTCTGTTTTATAGGCGATGAGCTGGTGTGCTATCATCCCATACCTCAGCGGGATGTGATTACGTGCGTACGGGACGCACAGGACAAGGGGTACGGTCTCATCGTCATCGGATGTGACCAGGTGGCTGTGCTTGACCCAACCGGCAGTGTGGACCGCATATTCCGTCAGTATCTGAACGTAAAGGAGTTCGATAACCCGTCACCGCTCCCGGAGTTGCTCAATCAGGATATCCTGCAGCTGACAGCATTCTTTGATTCCGGGTATGAAAAGCAGATGCTGCCATGCATGCCTCACTGTGTATCGGGCCGATGGCATCCCGAGTTTACCGACATAACCGCCCGGGAGGCCGATAAGGGCAAAGGCATCCGGGCAATTGCCCGCCGCAAGGGCTTTGACCCCAGCCGCACGATTGCATTCGGCGACGGTGGCAATGACCTTTCAATGATCCTGCAGGCAGGAATAGGCGTGGCGATGGGCAACGCCACCCCCGAACTCAAGCAGCACGCCGACTACATCACCACCTCCGTCGATGAAGACGGCATCCTGAATGCCCTCAATCACTTCAACCTGACGCATTAGGGTCGTTTCTTTCAGTTGCTTCGCTTGGTAAAAGCGTCACTTCGGGCCGAGCGCTCATTGCGTCATTTTACCGGGAAAGTAAAGTATGTATCCGGATAGGGTTCATCCTTGAGGGTAAAGTGCCACCACTCTGAATCCAGCGGCTTGAAACCATGACGCAGCATGGCATCACGCAGTATCATACGGTTGGCAAACTGCTCATCGGTAATACCATGGTAATCAGGATGGCTTTCTGTTCCGAACCAGTCAAATGTTCCGCCCATATCCACCTCTTTCTCAGTTGTCATATCAAACAGAGTGAGATCAACTGTCGATCCGCGTGTATGGCCGGACTTGGCCATGATGTAGTCAAGCTCAAACAGGCGGCTTTTATCTACATCGGGATAGAAATAGCGTCGCATGGTGGTGTCAGCAACATCTTCTGCCCATCGGACAAAATGATCAACTGCACACTGAGGACGGTAAGCATCATATATTTTTAGTCTGTAACCAAGACTGATCACGTCATCACTGACTGCCTTGAGGCTATCGGCGGCCTGGCGTGTAAGCAAAGCATTTGGAGCCAGATATCCGTCTATGCGGGTGCCTACAAAGTTGTAAGTGCCATAGTAACGTATCTCAAGGATGACATCGGGAACCACATCTGTAATGGTCACAAAACCACTTGAGTCCTGCTCCTTAACCATGCTGACAGGCTGTTGGCAGGCTGCAAGTGTTAAGCATAATGCAATAAAAAGTGCGGAGTGCTTTCTCATATCTGTTATTAGTCCTTTTAGGTCTCCAAATGTAATAAAAAAAACAAGATGCGACGCAAATGGTAACGACCCCTTTGCAGCGTTTTGCTTCACCAACCGCCAGGCCTGCCGCCGGGACCGCCACCGCCGGGACCAAAGCCTCCGCCAGAGCCGCCTGTGTAGGATGACAATGAAACCTGGGAGCCTCCACTGACCGATGCGTCCGTTATTATCATGCCCTCCATTATCGCCGCGCCGTCTGTAGTGGTCACACCAGCCATAAGAACAGGTGCCGATGCGCCCGATACCACCATGGGTGTGCCGCCACTTGATGGAGTCCTGAACGCAATCACATCAGCGCCTACCGTAAGAGAGTATAACGTGTTTCCGGTCCATGAAGATGCCTGATAGCAGTTCTGATTGAGACTTGCGCCAGACTCCAGCCCTCCGATGGCAATCAGCGTACCGCCCTGTATGTAGAGCCTGTATCCTCTTTCGGTATTGGCATCAATTGCCACCTCTGGAACTCTGCTCCCTATGGCATATACCAGACCGCCTTTGATGTAGAAGTTGCCGTTTGCATCCAGACCGTCATTGCGTGCTGAACAGCCATATACATTACCGCTTTCAATGGTAAATGTGCCGCCGGAGTTTATTGCATCATCAGCGGCCGAATAGCTGTAAACCGAGCCTCCTTTCACAATTATGTCACTCTTGGACTCTATGCCCTCATGCGCTTCACTGTTTACAGACACCGTTCCGCCCTGGAATACAATGTTGCCGTCAAACTTTATGCCCTTGGCCGATGCGCTGTTTGATGAAAAGCCACGTCCCCTGTCTGTTGTACCGAGGTTGGAGCCTATTGTGGTTACGCGTACTCTGCCACCGCTGAAACAGCCTGTACCGTCTCCGCTTATACCCTTGCCGCCTGCCCCGAAACAGACTATGTCAAGCGTACCCGCAGTAATCTCAAACCTGCGGTCAGCCTTGATACCAGAAGTGCCCTTGTATTCTCCATTCACTGTATCTAATGCTGCTGCTCCTGTCACACTGATATTTGTACTGCCTCCGGTTATAAGTACCATTGAATCTGATATTATGCCTTTTTTCATATCGGCCGATACAAGGATGCCTATTGCTCCGCCTTCTATAACGACAGACTCCTTTCCGCGGATTCCGTGACCTGCCGCTGAAATTACGTTAATTACAGGTTCCTCTGTTATCCTGACATAGTCATCACTGCTGATACCGGATTTTCCGGCTGCTGTTACGTTTAATGTTCCTTTACCGCAGATTATCAGCTCTCCCTCGCTGAAAAGGGCAGCCTTCTCATCCTCATCGGACGGGGTGGTCGTATATGATGCCGCATCCTTAAGGCTGTTTGTACCTTTTATTACTACGTAACATTCTTTCTTACTCTGGTTATTTATGGCTGCTCCAGTTGAGTTTGTCAGGTTAAGGTTATCCAGGACCAAAGCCTGTTTCCTGTTGCTGTACAGTTTGACAGAACCGTCATGTGCAGTTCCCGACAGTTCATAAGCCACTGTTTCATCAGTCTTGTTGTTTACAGTTACATGACTGCCGTGAACGGTTACAGTATTATTGGTATCTCCCGTCACCTGTACACCACTCCCTGAAAATTCAACCCTGACGGTACGGTCATACTCATTAATGTTGAAACCTGTACCCGAATCCTGACCTGAACTGTGTGCGCTACATGCAATAAGTAACGTTGGTAATAAGAAATGGTATAATGCTCTCATCGGATATGAATCTTGAAATCGCCTTCATTTATAGTTCCGTTATTGTTTAGCCCTGTCAGATATGTATCTGCAGTCAAGTTCCATACGGCACCCTTTTCAACCGTCACTGTTGCAGATTTTGCAGTGTTGCCGGTATTGGCTGCTCCGTTCCAGGTCACGTTGTTACCTACTGTAACACTGACATTGTTTACATCATCAGCGCATACGTCACCGTTGTAAGTCCATGAGTCCTTAGTGGTGTTGAGCACAAGATGACCAGTTGATCCGTTACCGCGCTTATAGTACTCTACACTCATCAGTTTTCCGCTGGCTACATTTAGGGTGACATCGGTCAGGGTAAGAGTGCCCGACACATTGGTTACAAAACAGAGCGGCGCCCCGGTACTGGTGACGCTTAACGTACTGTTGGTCACGGTGCAGACCGGATTGGAGCCATCGGCATCGCCCGATGTGGACTGATGCAAAAGAATTCCGCGTGTATCAGAATGAGATGTCATCCGGCTGTCATTGATAGTGACACGATTACTCCCCTCAACAGTAGCAACCGGCCCTTTTTCGGACACTCCTGTTATGTCTGTCACGGAAATGTCTCCTGTACTGTATATTACGGCAGACTTACTGCCTTTGGCCGTAACTGAGCCACCTGTAACATTGACTGTACCTCCGCCACGGTCTGTTGCAATGGCCGAGCTTGTCTCACTCCGTGTGGTTATGTTTACGTTTGATGCGCTTATTATCCCGCCGTCTGTACAATGCAGTCCGCGTGACACGCTTGCAGAGTTGTCAATATTTATTCCATTAATGTCTATCCTCGCGCCGTTTGTGGCGAAAACAGCGTTTGAGCCCTTGGAAACAGTTGTCACAATACAGTCTTTAATGTTTATGACAGACTCCTTGCCCGATGCATATACGGCCGAGTTTGTGCCGTAAAAGCTTGTGGCATCGCCAGTATAGTTGCTGCTGTAGTCTCCTTTTTTTGTGATATTACAGTCAGAAAGAGTCAGTTTGCCGTTTGTGACCTGTATTACATTGTAATCAGGAACTACTGTGGCAAGCGTCTCATCCTTCAGTTCCTTTACAGAGCCGTCAGAGATGACATATTCCGCTCCTGCAGGGGCCTTAAGGCCGGAATTGCCGCGTTCACCGTTTCTGCCATGTCCCGGCTGGGCGTCAGATTCAGTACAGGCTGCGAATATCGTTATTGCAATAAAAATAAACCTTGCATCCATGGGAGTTTTTTAAAAGAATACTTGTATCCGATATATATTTGTGACATTAAAGTACGATCATACCGTTACCATTTTCTTCCGCCTCCGCCGGGGCCACCTGGATTGCCTCCGCCGCCATTGCCGCCGGTATAAGATGAAAGTGATACTGATGAGCCTCCGCTTACAGAGCCACCGGCGGTCAGGATGCCTTCGAACCAGCTTGTGCCGCCCGATACTGTAATACCGGACTTAAGTGTTGGTGTGGATTCCCCCGATACCACAAGAGGTGTACCACCTGATGCGGGGGTCTTGAAGGCAATAACGGTGCTGCCTACCGTCATTGAATACCATGTGCTCTTATTCCATGCTGATGCCTGATAGCAGCTTTGAGTGAGGCTGGCACCTGATTCCAGACCGCCTATTGCAATTAATGTACCGCCTTGCAGATAAAGCTTGTAGCCGTATTCAGTATTGGCATCGACGGCAAGCTCAGGTGAACCGGATCCTATTGCATAAACCAGACCTTCCTTTATATAGAAGTTTCCGTTAGCGTCAAGCCCGTCATTACTTGTAGCATATCCGCAAACCATACCTCCTTCTATTGTAAATGTGCTGGCAGCATTTATGGCATCATCAGCTGACGAATAGCTGTACACCACACCGTCTGTTACCGTGATGGTGCCTTTAGACTCTATCCCTTCATGTGCCTTACAACTTACAGTCACTGTCCCGCCGTTAAAGTACAGGTTACCGTCAAACTTTATACCCTTGGCGGATACACTGTTGGATGAAGAACCGTTCCGGCCCCCCTGTGATGAGCCGTAATTGGAACCTGTTGTTGTAACTCTTACATTGCCACCGTTAAAATATCCCACGGCATCGCCGCTTATACCCTTACCGCCGGTTCCTGAATTGGTTATTGTAAGTGTACCTCCGTTTATCTCAAAACGCTGGTCGGCCTTGATACCTGCCGTGCCTGTGTATTCGGCATCATCACTGTCATACGCGGCTGATCCCGTAACCTTGATTGTGGTAGAGCCTCCGTCAATACATACCAGAGAGTCCGAAGTAATGCCCTTCTTCATGTTGGCTGATACATCTGTACTTATAATACCGTTTGATACAATTACCGCATCCTTGCCGCGAATGCCGTGTCCGGCTGACGATGTGACTTTAACGGTAGGTGATGACATGAAACGCACATAGTCATCACTTGTAATTCCAGCCTTTCCGATGGCCGTTATTGTAAGGGTGCCATCTCCGCTGAATATTAGCTGTCCCTCGCTGAAAAAAGCAGCTTTTTCATCCTCGGACGATGGTGTGTCGGTGTATGATGATCCGTCGGCAATAGTGTTGTTTCCTTTAACAACTACAAAACAGCGTTTCTTGCCCTGGTTATTGATGGCGGCACCGTTCCTGTTTGTCAAGCTTAGCCCATCCATTATTATCGCCTGTTTCTTAGAACTATATACCTTAAAGAAACCGTCTTGTGCCGTACCGCTCAGGTAGTATATTATCTTTTCATCAGTGGTGTTATTCACGGTAACATCATTACCGGTAACTGCAGTAATACCGTCAACGTCACCCTTAACAGTGGCTCCAGATGCTGAATATGTGATATATATGGTGCGGTCAAATTCAGTATAGGACACATTGTCCTCACTCTCCTCTGTGTCTGAATTCTCAATTATTCCGCCGCCGGACTCCCCGTCCTGGTTTACTGTAAGAATGGCGCATACATCACCCGATGTAAAAGTCACATATCCGGACCGTGCCGTATCCTCATTAGGCTCAACGGTAACAGTAACCTGGGTTTCCCCTTGTTCACCATACTCATCAGACAGCCCTATCCAGGATTCGGATATGACGGCAGTCCATTCATCACCGGCTGTAACGGTCAATGAGTATTCCCCGCCATCTACAGGTGGCTTTACAAGACTCTCGGACAGTGTAACGTAATTAACTCCAGAATATTTGGGTATATTGATTCTGATGCCGTCTGACAGGGTTATATATACACTGTCTGCATCATCTGAAAGACTTGAAAATACAGGAATGCTGATGCCTTCAAAAATATCGTACAGCTTATTCCATTCTCCACCGTAGTAGGCATACCAGTATCCGTTTTCTCCTTTTATTCTCAGAAGCTCTGACGTAAAGTCAGAACTTATGTCGGTGCCGTCAATCAGCCATTGTGCCGAACCTACCCCAATGGTAGGGTTTGCATAATCAAAACTGTATGCGGAACGGGTAATGACTGTTGTCTTTTGACCTGATGAGAAAGAAATTGTACCATCACTTACAGAAGTTACCATGCTGCCGGCTATACACTCATTGGATAATGACTGTAATGCGGCAATGTCAGAGTTGAGTTCCGAACAGTCAACTGATACACCAGTCTTTTCCTGTTCAACTACGGTAATGTCATCACCGGTGCAACCGCTTAATAAGAGCGGTAATACCAGAAGAATTGTTGCTGTTCTTTTCATATCGTTTTTTTCTTTTGATTTCCTGTCGCTAAGGTATTCCAGAGTATTCACTATTGAAAATATATTCAACAAACGCCGCATTTTCCTCAACAAAACGGGTTTGCAGAAGGGTAAAAAAACTAATTTTGCACTTATGCAAGGACCGGACAACAATGTTATGGGGGTGATGATACAGATATTGCCGTATCTGCTGCTGCTCCTGCTGCACCATTTTGTGCTGGCTCCGCTCTTTTTCAAGAAGAAACTGTTTGTTTATGTGCCTGTTACTTTGGCGCTGCTCACTGCATTCGGCTTTTACTGTTTCAAGGTGGGCAATCCTCAGGATTTCCGTCAGGGTGGTCCGGGACAGTTCCAGGGACCTCCACCCATGATGCAGAGGGGATCTGAACCTCCTCCCAGACCTGATGATATGCGCCCGCCTATAGACAGCATGGCTCCCATGGACGGCATGATGCCGCCTCCGGATGGTTTCCGTCCGTCAATGGAGGGCGAGCGTCCGCCAATGGATGAGATGCGTACTCCAATGATGAGGGATGACCATCGCAGGCCCATGCGGCCGGAGGTTATGAAACTGCTTATAGGGCTGCTGCTTGTTCTTGTGGATCTTGGGGTGATGGCGTATCTGCGCAATCTGCACACCGAGAAGCAGGTCGATGACCTAAGGGCCGAGAACCAGAAACATCAGCAGAGGCTTGAAGAGATGAGCCGCAACGCGGCCAATCTGCAGAAAGCAGAGACGGAACTGACTTTCAAGACTGATTACAAGCAGGTTCGCGTCAAGCCCGATAACATTCTCTATATTGAGGGCATGGGAGAATACCTCAAGATATACCATCTGGATGCCGCCACGCCATTGGTTGTGCTCATGAGCATGAAACGCATACTTGAGCAGTTGCCCGATGACCGTTTTGCCCGAGTCCACAAGTCATACATAGTGAACCTGAACCGCATCATCAACAACAGCCGCACACAGATTACAATGGAGAATGCCAGCATCATACCCATAGGCGAATCCTACCGTGTGGCTATCTCCGACCGGCTCAAAGCCAATTCTTAGTTATCATATTTGGCTTTTGGCCAAAACGTTCCATATAACCCCTGTTAGAGGGTGTTCTCTCTATGATATTAAGATTTTGTTACAATTGCTTCCGGTTATTTTGCAGATGGAGGAGTTTCTGTATATTTGTACTGAAATCAAAAGTCAAAGATGTTAATCGTATTGAAGCTTTTAGGGTCTATAGCCCTGCTCATCTACGGTATGAAGGTCATGAGCGAGGCGTTGCAGAAGATGGCGGGCCCGCAACTGCGTCACCTGTTGGGCGCAATGACCACAAACCGGTTCTCAGGAGTAGCAACAGGAGCACTTGTAACAGTAGCAGTACAGTCATCGGCTGCAACAACGGTAATGACCGTATCGTTCGTGAACGCCGCGCTGCTCACATTAAGCCAGGCCATATCGGTCATAATGGGCGCCAACATAGGTACCACCCTGAGTGCCTGGATTATGTCGGCCGGATTCTCTTTCAACATCGCCAATCTGGTTTGGCCGGCATTCCTGATAGGAATCGTACTTATCCAATTGGGCAAGCACCGTTATGTGGGTGATTTCCTGTTCGGAATCAGTTTCCTGCTGTTCGCCTTAGGAATGCTCAACCAGACCGGCCGCGAGATGGATCTGGCAAGTAACCCGGCGGTGGTGAACTTTTTTGCATCATTTGACTCCGGCAGTTACGGCACAATACTGCTGTTCCTCTTAATAGGTGCCATCCTGACATGTATCGCCCAGTCATCGGCCGCACTCATGGCCATCACAATGGTACTCTGCTCAACCGGTGCCATATCGATATTCCAGGGTATCGCACTGGTTATGGGCGAGAACATCGGTACCACTCTCACTGCTAACCTTGCTGCACTCTCAGCCAACACACAGGCCCGCCGGGCGGCTATGGCTCACCTTCTGTTCAATGTGTTCGGTGTGATTTGGGTGCTAATAATATTCTTCCCGTTTGTACGCACCGTCTGCCGTGTGGTTGGCATCGACGTTACGACCGATACCGTTGACCCCTCACGATTGACTTTTGCGCTCGCTACGTTCCACACCGCGTTCAACGTAATCAACACCTCATTGCTGATAGGTTTCATCCCGCAGTTAGAGAAACTGGTCTGCTACATAATCAAACCCGGCAAGGCCGATGAGGAGGACGAGTTCCGCTTGCAGTTCATTCGCGGCGGTATCATGAAAACCCCGGAAATATCGGTCTTCCAGGCACAGAAGGAGATTGTCATATTCGGTGAGAAGATGCAGCACATGTTCGGTCTGGTGAAGGAGCTCTACAAGACTACCGATGAGCAGGCGTTCAAGAAACTGTTTGAGCGCATAGAGAAGACCGAGGACGGCAGTGACCGTATGGAACAGGAGATTGGCAAATATCTGGGTGATGTAGGCGATGCGCATCTGTCGGATGACACCAAGGAGAAGATCCGCGCCATGCTCCGCCAGATTGGCGAACTTGAGTCAATCGGTGACAGTTGCTTTGGCCTGGCACGCATCATGCGCCGCAAGCAGGAGAACAGGATTGAGTTCAACCAGACACAGGAGGAAGGAGTCCGTCAGATGTTCGGACTTATAGACCAGGCACTTACCCGTATGAACGAGCTTCTGGCCGGCCGTAGGGAGGAGTATGACATAACCCTGTCGGAGGAGATAGAGAACAGCATCAACGCCTGCCGCAACCGCCTGAAACAGGAGAATATAAACAGTCTGGACCAGCATACTTACGGCTATGGCAGCGGAACGGTATTCTCGGACCTGATAAGCGAATGCGAGAAGACCGGCGACTATATCATAAACGTAGTGGAATCCCGCTTAGGAACCGTCCGCAATGGTATCCGCTACAGAGGCATTCAGATTGACACTGACAGCAAGGAGGTTACCGTTGACGGCAAGCCGGTCTCTTTTACCAAGACAGAGTATGAGTTGCTTAAACTGTTCATGATGAACCGCGGCGTGGTCTATTCACGCGAGCAGCTGCTGCAGGCCATCTGGCCCGATGACGTCGTAGTCAATACCCGCACGGTCGATGTTAACATCACCCGCATCCGCAAAAAGATTGAGCCGTATGCCGACAGCCTGGCTACACGCGCCGGTTTCGGCTACTGTTTCCAGGAATGACACAAAAGGGATTTCCTGGAAGCAGATTCTCTGTTACTGAAAGTCTTGATGATATCATAGACTTTCATCGCATGGCTTTATCAAATACCGGTCAGTATATTACTTGATAGCCTCAAGAAGCTGGTTGCATATACTCTTCATGCCGCTTATTGAAGGATGGCCGTTCTGTTTCTCTATATCATGCAGCTCTATGAGCTGGACATTGTAGTGCTTGCAGACCTCGCGCATTGACTCGTTGATCGGTTCGCGCAGTTCTGAGTTCAGAATGGAGTATATCTCAGCCTTCGGATATTGTTTCTTGAGCATATCTATCAGACAGGCCAGAGCCGGGCGGAAGTTCTTGCAGTCATCTTTGGTCCAGTCGGAATACTGGTACTCTCCAACAGGGGATTGGGCCCATGCATCGTTGGTTCCGCCAAAAATGAATATTATATCCGGATTTCCCAATCTGTCAACACGGGAAATGAAATTGTTCCGTGATGCGTCCATCCTTCCGTAACCGGTGCCGCAGATGGTTGAGCCACCCCATGAGTCATTCTTGTCCAACTCGTATCCCTTGGCCTTGATGAAAAGGTCCCACCATGTCTGCGAAATCTCTTTCACATCATTGTTGTTGTTGGGGTAGAAGGGGTTGTAGCCTTCAGGATTCACGCCTTGAAAAGTTGAGTAGGAATCTCCAAGTATTGACACTTTTTTTGTCTGAGCCGATACTGCGACAACAGTGAGTGCCAACAGTACCATTGAAAATAGTTTTTTCATAATCAGGTAAAAATGTAATTATGTCCGCAAACTTACAAAAAAATGCGTTATTCCGGCATAATACAATTATAATTACATAATGATATTGACATAGGCTGTTATTCGGAAAGATAAAATATAAATCCTACCAGCTTGGCCTTGCGGCAGGAGGCTGGTAGGATTATTTCTGTATAATTCCGCCCTTTCAGAGCGTAAAACTGACTATTTGAAAATCAGCTGTGCAAACTGATACAGGCTGCGGCGCCAGGTGTGCCATTCGTGGGCAGTGCCCTCCGAAATGTAACCTACGGCTTTCACACCCATCTGGTTGAGGGCTTCGGCTGCCTCCATTACCCTGGGGTTCTCCTTGCTGCCGGAACTCATGAAAACAAGCTTGGCGGTATTCTTGAAGCCATTGGCACCGTTGACATCTTCGGGGCTGATGGTGCCGCCGCTGAACATACCTACGTATCCGAACTTGGTGGGGTTGGCAAGTGTAATCCTGCGGGTCTGTCCGCCGCCCATTGACAGACCGGCCATTGCGCGGTGCTGTGCATCTGTATAAACGCGGTATTCCTTCTCAATGAAGGGGATGATGTCGGTCATGAGAACAACAGAGAAGGCGTCGTTGCTGCCTCCACGGCCACCCTGACCCTGCTGCCCCTGCTGAGGCTGCTGCTGAGCGTACTGGCCAACCAGATGAATGTTCTGGCCCTGACCGTAATCCATAACAATGATGAAAGGAACAGCTTTCTTCTGGGCAATCAGATTGTCCATGATCTGTCCGGCATGACCCTGGACTGACCAACCGTACTCATTCTCGGCATTACCGTGCTGCAGATACAGGACAGGGTATTTCTTGTTGGGGTTCTTGTCATACTCATTAGGCAGATAGACATAGCAGTGACGCATGCTTTCGGTGGCCTTTGACCAATAGTATTTCTCCTCGACAGAGCCCTGGGGAACATTCTTGACCTGCCAGAAATCCATATCGTCCGAAGGAATCTCGATTCCGCTTCCCCAACGGCCTGCACCAAAGAACGACACTGTTCCGGGATCGGGCATTGCCGTGCCGTCAACTATGAGCTGGTAATAGTGGAAACCTACATCCTGGGGGGCCGATGTACCAGTCCATACACCGTTCTCATCCTTGGTCATCTCATACCGGCGGCCCAGATCAAGCTGGACTGATGTGGCACCTGGAGCGCGTAGCTGTACGCGAACTGCACCTTGTGAGTTTACCATAGGATACTGTCTGCCCGGTTGGTTGGTTACATTGGGCTTGAAATCTTCAACTGCGTCCGCGAATGACGGGACGTTGTTGTTTCTCTGCTGAGCTGACACAGACAATGCCGCAAGCATCATGACTGAAAGGATAATCTTTTTCATCTCTTTAGTTTTAAATAGTTAATAATTAGGCTTACTTACTGCAAACATACATAAAATATGCTGATTTTAATACCTGTTCGGTTAAAAAACATTTCAGGTAGTCTTTATAGCTTCTAAGCAGATTCTGATAAACGTTGATTCCCAGCCTGAAACAAAAAAGGCTTCAGCACCGGAAATAGGGTGGGGAAGCCTCTCTTGCTACGATTGTCCTAACTTATCTGAATGTGATTAAACCGTTTTCAGCCGATGCGGTGACGGGCTTGCTGCAATCTGCCTGACCGGAGAGGATCATGGTGGAGAGCCTGTTCAGGAGCAGAGTCTGTAGGGCACGCTTGACAGGACGGGCACCGAACTCCGGGTCATAACCTGCATTTGATATAAGGTCGATAGCCGAATCATCTATAGTGAGTTTGATTCCGTTCTCAGCGAGCATACTGCATACTCCCTTTGCCTGAAGCTTCACAATCTGACGTATCTCTGACTCACGCAAAGGCATGAACACTACTGTTTCGTCAATACGGTTGAGGAACTCCGGACGGATGGTCTGCTTGAGCATCTCAAGAAGGTGCTTGCGGGTTTCGTCCAGCCATTCCTGACGGCTCTCTTCGGACGTTCCTATCTTGGCGGAACGTTCACGAATGTAGTCGCTGCCCATATTGCTGGTCATTATTATTATGGTGTTCTTGAAGTTTACGGTACGGCCCTTGTTGTCTGTCAGACGTCCGTCGTCAAGAACCTGCAGCAGTATGTTGAACACATCAGGGTGGGCCTTCTCTATCTCGTCGAAGAGGACCACGGAGTATGGCTTACGGCGCACGGCCTCAGTAAGTTGGCCGCCCTCGTCATATCCCACGTATCCCGGAGGCGCTCCGATAAGACGGGTGACTGAGAATTTCTCCTGATATTCACTCATGTCTATACGGGTCATGAGTTTCTCATCGTTGAAAAGATACTCGGCCAGAGCCTTGGCGAGTTCTGTCTTGCCCACACCGGTTGTTCCTAAGAAGATGAAACTGCCTATAGGGCGTTTGGGGTCCTGAAGGCCTGCACGGCTTCGGCGTACAGCATTGGCCACTGCGCTTATGGCTTCTTCCTGACCTACCACACGCTTATGCAGTTCCTCCTCAAGGTGGAGCAGTTTCTCGCGTTCACTCTCCAGCATACGGTTCACGGGTATGCCTGTCCAACGGGATACCACCTCGGCTATGTCATCGGCGGTAACCTCCTCCTTGACGAGGGCGTTGTCACCCTGCCTGGAGTGTAGCTCCTCCTGTATGCGGGATATGTCCTGCTCCAGCTCCTTCAGCTTTCCGTAGCGGATTTCGGCCACTCGGCCGTAGTTGCCGTCACGTTCGGCGTTGTCGGCTTCGATCTTCAGCTGTTCCATATGCTGCTTGTCTTGCTGAATCCTGGCTACGAGTGTTTTCTCTGACTCCCATTTCTCGCGTATCTGTTTTTCCTGTCTCTGAAGGTCTTCAATCTCAGCGTTAAGCTGTTTGAGCTTGACGGTATCGTTCTCACGCCTGATGGCGGCACGCTCTATCTCAAGCTGCTTGAGGCGACGTGTAATCTCGTCAAGTTCCTCGGGGACAGAGTTGCGTTCCATACGCAGCTTGGCAGCAGCTTCATCCATAAGGTCGATGGCCTTGTCCGGGAGGAAACGCTCAGTGATGTAACGGTTGGAAAGTTCCACGGCAGCTATCACGGCCTCATCCATGATACGCACCTTGTGGTGATTCTCGTAACGTTCCTTCAGTCCGCGGAGGATTGAGATGGAGCTCTGCACGTCAGGCTCATCGACCATTACCGATTGGAAACGGCGTTCCAGGGCCTTGTCCTTCTCAAAATATTTCTGATACTCGTTCAGGGTTGTGGCACCTATGGCACGCAGGTCACCGCGGGCAAGGGCAGGCTTGAGGATATTGGCCGCATCCATTGCCCCCTCGCCGGCTCCGGCACCGACCAGGGTATGTATCTCATCGATAAAGAGGATGTAACTGCCGTCCGACTGGATGACTTCATTGATGACACCCTTAAGACGTTCCTCGAATTCGCCCTTGTACTTGGCGCCAGCCACCAGGGCACCCATATCAAGTGAATAGACAGTCTTGGACTTAAGGTTCTCGGGTACATCTCCACGTACGATACGCTGGGCCAGACCCTCTATGATTGCGGTCTTGCCTGTACCCGGCTCACCTATAAGGATAGGATTGTTCTTGGTCCGGCGGCTCAGTATCTGTAAGACCCGCCTTATCTCATCGTCCCTGCCTATGACAGGGTCCAGCTTACCCTTGCGTGCCCGCTCGTTCAGGTTGATGGCGAACTGCTCAAGGTTCTGCGGTTTGTTCTGATTGTATTCCATAGCATCTGTTTTATATGTTTACTATGGAACATGTTGCAACATGCGGACCAGATGCCGGTGTGTGACAAATTGTCACTGGTCAGAGTTGCTCAAGCAGCTGTGCGGCCAGTTCGTCACCAAGCTCCTTGGCTATGGTGAGGTGGCGGCGGGCCTTGACTTTATCCTCACGTCTCATGTAGCACACTCCAAGCAGACGCTGTACGTCCTGCACGTCGGGATAGGCGCGGGAGAGCTCTTCAAGCAGGGGAAGTGCATCGTCGTTCTGCCCGATACGCAGCAGCAGGCTGGCGTGTTCCAGAACGAGGCTGGAGTCACGTGGGGACAGAGAACGTGCCTTTTCAATATCCTGCAGAGCCTGTTCGTACATTCTGGCCTTTATCTCCACTTTGTGGCGGTTCAGGTAGAACGTTGAGTTCATGTTGTAGGAACCTGCAAGCTGCTCGTAGCTGTTGTAGTCCATGACAGCATCGCGGTTAAGGCCTGCCTCCTCCTTGAGCAGGGCACGTTCGAGCAGGACCTGTGCGGCTCTGGGCGGAATGGGGGTGCCGAGCTTCATTATGACGCTGTCAAGCAGTGCAATGCCCAGTTCCGGGCTGCCGGCCATATTACGGCTCACGTAGTATGAGGTGAGATATGTGTCGGCCGATGCCATATCGGAATTGTTGACCTTTACGAAACTGTCGTATGCCTCCTGGTACCGTTCCATGCTGTAGAGGATGTTGCCGCGTACCTGGTGGTAAACGGGTTCTGGCTTGATGGCGATGGCTGCGTCAATCTCGTGCAGAGCCTTATCGTATGTCCATTCCGATGGGTGCTGTATGTTCCTTGAAAGAGCGTTGAGGATGATGTTGGCATAGTCGCAATGGAAACGGTCCTTCTCATCGGCGGCTGCGGCTATGGCCTTGTCAATCATGGCCAGCCCATCGGCATATTGTGTGGAGTCAACCTCCAGGATGAGGAAAGTGCCCATGGCGAACATTCCGTCCGGACTGCCTGGAAACTGTTCCAGAAACTGTTCATGGAGCTGCCGGCACTCAATCATGGACTTGACTCCCCGTGACATCATGATATATGCAAGGGCCTGGTCCTCTTCGGCCGGCAGGGCAGTCTTGATCCTGAGGCTCTGGTAAGCCTCGGTTTCCCTGTCAAGCGCCGCGATGGCTATATCTGTCACGTATGCAGACTCAAGGGCATAAAGTAGCGTGTCACCTTCGCTCCCCCGCTGGATGATGCCTGTCACACGGCCTTCGGAGTCCATCACGGGACATTCGAGCAGAGCGATGTCCCATGGTGTCTGCAGCGTGTAGTATCTGTGGTCACCGGCTATGGCCTTGATCTCCTTGATACTGGTTTCCATAGGGTCGGACCCGGAGGGGAGGATATAGACCTTGTCATCCTTTGCAGCTCCGTGGGCTGCCGGGGTGAGAGCCGTGAATTTCTTGTCGGTCCTGACGCGGAAACGTACCACGTCATACGTGTCATCGGCTCCGAGAATGATCTCCACCGGTCGGGTGATTCCCTGACCGTCGATGGTTACCGCCTTAGTCGCTCCGGAGAGGACGCTGAGACCCGTGATTCCGGTACCGTCACTGTCTGTGAAGAATCCGTGGCTACGGGCTGTTTCACGGCCGTCATCATCGTACGCCACGATCTCGAACATGGCTTTCCGGGCGGACTTGAACCATTTGGGCGCCTTGGCATTGGCGAATGCCGGCATGAGTGCGGATATCAGCACTGCAATCAGTGTCCTGTGCAGTTCAGTTCTCATTGTTCCTCTGTTTTACGGTTTCGTATATCAATATACCTGCTGCTACAGAAACGTTAAGTGACTCTATCTGTCCCAAAATAGGAATACGTACCCATTCGTCACATAAGGCGAGGTGCTCCTGGGGGATGCCTTTGTCCTCAGCGCCCATAATCAGACAGACAGGACCCTGCAGTTCGGCCCGGGTGTAGTCAAGCTCAGCCTTCTCGGTGGCACCCACTATGCGGATGCCGCTGTTCTTGAGGTATCTTATTGCGGATGCAATCTGGTTCTCGCGGCATACCGGAAGGATATGCAGTGCACCGGCCGAAGTCTTGACGGCATCGGCGTTGACGCTCACGCTGTTCCTTGAAGGGATGATGATGGCGTTTACTCCGGCACATTCTGCTGTGCGTGCTATGGCACCGAAGTTGCGGACATCGGTCACTCCGTCCAAAAGGACGAAGAAAGGCTCCTTGCCCTCCTCGTAAAGTGCGGGTACGAGATCCTCCACATGCTGGTATGTGACTGGTGCGATGAAGGCTATCACCCCCTGATGGTTCTTGCGTGTTATGCGGTTGAGTTTCTCTACCGGAACACGCTGTACTGGTATGTCATATCCCCTGATGGCAGAGAATAGTTCCTTGGAGAGTTCTCCCTGAAGGTCCTTTTTCACGAGCAGGCGGTCAATCTCCTTACCTGCCTCCACGGCCTCAATCACGGCGCGTATGCCGAATATCATTTCGTTTTCCATTGTTCTACAAGTGCTTGGGCATTATCGAGAGCGGCCTGCGTGAGGCGGGCTCCACTCATCATGGATGCTATCTCGCGGATTCTATCATCACCATTCAGTATGGAGATGCGGGTATGGGTGGCTTCGTTGTCATCGGTCTTATATACCTTGTAGTGGGTGGCGCCCATCGCGGCAATCTGTGGCAGATGAGTTATGGCCAGGACCTGACGGCCACCGGCGGACATCTGTTTCATCAGCACGGCCATCTTTTCGGCTACGGCTCCTGAGACGCCTGTGTCTATCTCGTCGAAAATCACGGTGGGGAGTGTACGCACCCCTGCTATGAGTGATTTGACAGATAGCATGACACGTGCTATCTCTCCGCCTGACGCCACTGCCGATAGTTCCTGCAAAGGCTGGGACTTGTTGGCAGAGAACATGAACCGCAGATTGTCATGCCCTGTACGGTCATAACCGTCGGAGGGCGTGATGTCCACCCCGAAGCGTATGTTGGGGATACCTAAGGGAACGAGGAGCTCCTCAATATCCCTGATGAGTGCTTCCGATGCCTTCCTGCGGGATCCGGAGAGTCTTTCGGCCGCTTTTTCCATCTCGGCACGGGCACGGGCTGTCCTGGATTCGAGAGCCTTGAGCTCCTCATCGAAGGAGTCGGCACGGTCCAGCCGGCTGCGTATCTCTCCGGTGAGTTGTATGAGTTGTGCCACGGAGTCCTTGCGGTGCTTCTTGAGCAGTGAATATATCAGGTCCAGACGGTTGTTCACCTGTTCCTGTCGCTGCGGATCGAAATGGACCCTCTCCATCGAGTCACGTATGGACTCTTCAATATCCTTGAGCTCTATCAGGCAACTGTCAAGCCTGTCGGCATATTCTCCGGCCTCAGGATAGTTCCTGCGCACGGAGTTGAGTGCCTGTATGGCCAGCCTCACTGAAGTGATAGCACCTTCTGAATCGGCATCCAGTATCCCGGAGGCGTGAAAAAGCTCCTGTTTTATCTCCTCGGCATGTTCCAGTATCTCGGATTCCCGCTCAAGTCGCTCCAGTTCCCCGTCAGTGAGACGTGCACCTTCAAGCCCTTCGAGCTGGAAGGATAGGTAATCGCGGTCAGCAGTATCGGCATCGTGCATGGCTTTGAGCGACTCCAGTTCAGCCGAAAGCCGTGACCAGTTTTCAAAACATGTCCCGTATGCGGTTCTCAGGCTGCCGTTGCAACCTATGGTATCGACTGTATCTATCTGGAAGGATTCTGTGCCGATGGCAAGTGACTGGTGCTGGGAGTGTATGTCGATGAGACGGCTGCCAAGTCCCCTGAGCTGTGAAAGGTTGACCGGTGTGTCGTTGATGAACGCACGGCTCTTTCCTGAGACGGAAACCTCCCGGCGCAGGATGGTGTCATCGGGCCAGCAGTCCAGACCGTTCCTTTCGAAAAACTCTTCCAGACCATATCCGGTTATGACGAAATGGCCCTCGACAGTGCATTTTTCCTCCCCCTGCATGATTTGGCGGGAGTCCGCCCGGCTTCCGAGCAACAGGTTCAGCGCACCTATGATTATTGACTTGCCGGCACCGGTCTCACCGGTCATGACGGAAAAACCTTCCCTGAACTCTATGTCAAGGCTGTCTATCAGGACATAGTTCCTGATGTGTAGTGATTTGAGCATTATTGTGTCTTTATGGTATTCCAGTCCGATGTGAATGACGGGTTGACGCGGGTGAGCAGGTCGCTTACCTTCTCTTTCTCCTTGGCCATCCCCTTGGAGTAGATGCTCAGGAGCTCGTTCTTCTTTATCTCGGTGAAGAGGTCAGGCAGGGCCGATGTGCTCTTGGCCTGACGTGTGGCTGACAGCAGTTCCAGGCTCTCCGTGATGGTGGCACGCCCGCGGTCGGCATTGGCGGCCATGTCATCCAGACCTTTGCGGTGATACTTGTACTGAAGCTCACGGAACGGTGCCAGAGTGCCGTTCAGATAGTCGCTGATTATAGTGTAACGGTTTGTGTTTGTATCGAATGAACGCCAGCCTGTCCCGAGTGACTGGGAACTTGCTGCAAGCGACTCGGCCTGTCTGAGTATGTCTGTGCCGCCATAGAGTGACATGGTGTCGAAATCGAGCCCTATGATGAGCAGGCTGTAGTAGGCAAGGACAGCCACCAGATTGTTGCCGACGCTTCCCGGGGTATAGTCCAGACGGTCCTGCTCAGTGTAGGCGAAATCCACGCTCGGGTCACGGAAATTGAATACCGTGGTGTAGTAGGATGAGTTATAGACAGGGCGGTTGCTCTGGACTATCAGCTCACACTCCATCTGGCCTGTGGATTGGTCATATTTGTTCACGGTGAAGTTGAATGCACATTGTATGCGTTCGTTCTCCGCAAAATGGTAGTCAGTCCATGACTGGTTCCTGAGCAGCTCCTGAACGGCATTCTGGAGGGAGGAGAAGATGCTTCTCTCCGTTCCCGGGACCTTAGAGATGTTGAAGGAGACCTGCGGGTCAAGTTCCTGCGCCCTTAGGGTGGAGGGTATGAGGAACGTCAGAAGCATGATGAAGAGGCCTGCAAGCCGTTTAACGATGGCCGCCGCCACGCTCCTCTTGGACATGAGCGGGAGTGACTCCTCGCTTTTACTGTCAATCAGGGTCACCTTGTTGGTGTCATAGCCGAATCCTGCCCCCTTGTCACGCATGGAGTTGAGCACTATGAAGTCAAGGTTCTTACGTTCCAGCTTGTCGTGTGCGTTAGTGAACGCGTCATCGGTCTCAAGGGCGAATCCCACGAGACGCTGGCCAGGACGCTTGGAGGCCCCGAGTGCGGCGGCAATATCACGGGTAGGCTTAAGCCTGAGGGTTATCTCCCCCTTGCGCTTGATTTTGGAATCCGATACGATTTCCGGAGTATAGTCGGCCACAGCGGCGCAGAGTATAGCGGCATCGGCCTCGGGGAAGCGGGCCACGGCCTCACGGTACATGTCGGCAGCCGATGTCACGTCAATTCTTGTGATACGCGGATTCTGCGTGACAAGCGTCACGGGACCGGCTATCAGGGTGACATCGGCACCGGCGGCAGCGCACTCCTCGGCCAGCGCGAATCCCATCTTGCCTGTGGAGTGGTTGCCTATGAAACGGACAGGGTCTATGGCCTCATGAGTGGGACCTACGGTTATGAGAACTTTTTTTTTTGAAAGTTCAAGTCCGGCGGCGAAATGCTGCTCCAGCACCTGTATTATCTCCTCGGGTTCCCTCATGCGGCCTTTGCCTGTGAGTTGGCTTGCAAGCTCTCCGCTTCCGGGCTCTATTACTGTGTTCCCTATGGAGCGCAGGGTCTCAATGTTACGCTGGGTTACGGGGTGACTGTACATGTCAAGGTCCATGGCCGGAGCTATGAATACCGGAGCCTTCATGGAGAAATAGGTGGTTGTGAGCATGTTGTCCGCCACACCGCTTGCCATCTTGCCAAGAGTGGCCGCGGTGCATGGGGCTATCAGCATGGCATCGGCCCACCGGCCTAGTTCCACGTGGCTGTTCCACGAACCGTCACGGTTATTGAAAAACTCGCTGATTACGGGCTTGCGGGTGAGTGTGGAGAGTGTTAGGGGAGTGATGAACTCCTTGCCCGCCGGTGTGATCACCACCTGCACCTCCGCTCCCTCCTTAACGAGCAGTCGTGCCAGGACAGCAGCCTTGTAAGCGGCGATGCTGCCCGTGATACCTAATACTATATGTTTGCCTTTCAGTATGTTGTCCATTATCGGGACTGTAGTTTTATTCTTGTCAGCACCTGTTTGGTGTTCAGCGGGAAATCCCCCTGAAGTATCCATGAATAGTAACCGGGGTCGCGGCGGAACACCTCAATCACCGGTATATCCTTGTATTTGCCGAAATTAAACACCTCCTGGCCCTTGTCGTTGCGGATAATGCGCCCTGCAAAATCCACGTTCCTTGTGAAAGAGGAGAACTCTGACAGTTTTCCCATGTCGTTGGGGAGATCCGGATAACGGTCCAGCTGTGCCATAAGCACTTCGTATGTGGCACGTGTGTCGCCGTCGGCACTGTGGGCATCGGTCAGCTCCTTGCCGCAGTAGAATCTGTAGGCGGCAGAGAGGGTACGCTGCTCCATCTTGTGGAATATGACCTGCACGTCGATGAAGCGGTGCCGGCTAAGGTCAATGTCAATTCCGGCACGGAGGAACTCCTCAGCCAGAAGAGGCACGTCAAAGCGGTTGGAGTTGAAACCTGCAATGTCACAGCCTTCGAAGTCACGCGCAATCTCTTTGGCGATCTCCTTGAAAGTCGGGCAGTCCCGGACATCGTCATCGGTAATATGGTGAATTGCAGTTGACTCCTCAGGTATGTGCATCTCGGGATTGACACGGCGTGTGTGCATGTCCTCATTGCCGTTTTGCCACACCTTGAGATAGCTTATCTCAACGATACGGTCCTGGATCGTGTTCGTGCCTGTGGTTTCCAGGTCAAAGAACACTATGGGTTTGTCAAGTTTGAGTCTCATCAGTCGTTAAGAACCATAGGCATGAGCAACATGAGCAGATTCTCGTCCTGAGCCTGTTCGGCCGGTACAATCACTCCCGCACGTGACGGGTCGGCAAGCTGAAGCACAATCTCCTGGCTCGGGATGTTGTTGAGTATGTCAATAAGGAAATTCGCCTTGAAGCCAATGCTCATAGGGATACCGTCATACTGGCAGGTGAGGGTCTCGTTGGCCGAAGTGGAGAAATCTATGTCCTGTGTGGAGATGGATATCTGGCTCTCCTGTATGCGCAGTTTGATGAGTCCGCTGCTGGCCGGTGAGAAAACCGACACGCGACGCAGGGCGTTGATGAATGTCTGGCGGTCGATGGTCAGGTGATGCGGGTTGTTCTGCGGAATGACGGAGGCATAGTTCGGGTAACGTCCGTCTATAAGGCGGCATACCATACGGAACTCAGGCAGCGAGAACCTTGCTATGCGGCTGTCGAACTCTATGGTGACCGTCTCCACGTCCTTGCCGATGAGGCTGCGGAAGAGTGAGGCCGGTTTCTTGGGCAGGATGAAGGAGGACTTTCCCTCGGTCTGCAGCGTGGCGTTCCTGCTGCATACCAGTTTGTGCCCGTCCGATGCCACGAAAGTGGCACCCTCATCATTGATGTCGAAGTATATGCCGTTCATTACAGGACGGAGTTCATCGTCGGCTGTGGCGAAGATGGTACGTGTAAGGCCGTCGGAGAGGATTGAAGCCTTGATCGTAAGTGACACGGGGTCGCTCTGGAGTACAGCCGGGGTAGGGTACTCGTCGGCATTCTGTCCCATCAGACGGTATTCTCCGTTCTGATATTCTATTGCTGTTTCAAAAGTGTTGGCGTTAACCGTGAACTTGAGTGGCTGTTCGGGAATCTCCTTGAGTGCATCGAGGAGCGTCTTGGCGGGGAGCGCGAGCTGGCCGTCCCCTCCGCACTCCACGAGGTCGATGAGAGTCTCGAGGGTGGTGTCATTGTCGGCGGCGGTAACAGTGAGCTTTCCTTCCTCTATGCGGAACAGGAAATCGTCAAGAATGGGATAGACCGGTTTGGGGTTGATAACCCTGCTGATAGCCTGCAGGCGGCTTGTCAGAGCGGAACTGGATACTGTGAAATTCATAAATATGTCTTTTTGTTATAAAGTCTGCAAAACGGGCACGTATATGTGCACGATACTTTTACAAAGATAAGGATAAGTAATCGGAAACCGAAAAATTATTGTAACAAAAGTTGGGGCTGTAATGAGATAAAACCGTAAATTCGCAGACGAAACAAGAAAAAGGATAATTATGGAGATTACAGGAAAAATAATAGCTGCCCTTGAATCAAGGTCGGGTACATCCAAGACATCGGGCAATCCGTGGATGATACAGGAATTCGTTCTGGAAACAATCAATGAACAGTATCCCAAGAAGATGATGTTCAGCATCTTCGGTGAAGACAAGATACGTCAGGCCGCAATCAGTGTGGGCGATGAGGTGGTTGTAAGTTTTGATATCAACGCCAGGGAGTTCAACGGCCGCTGGTACAACGACATCCGCGCCTGGCGCGTAAGCCACGACGTTAACGGCGCCGCTCCCGCTGCCCAGCCTTACGCTCCGGCCGCCGCCGCTCCCGCTGCTGCCGCCCCGGATCCCTTCGCCCCGAGTAACGAAAAGGATGACCTTCCGTTCTGACATCGGATGAGGCCGACTAAAAGCATTTTTTTAGCCGGCCTCTTTGTCTCTGTAATTGAGTGGTAATTTTCCCATCTGTTTTTTTTATAAGACTATCATCATTTCATCTTCCGTAAAACAGATTGAAGATGCATTCAATAGGGCAACATCCCTCATTTTCGTTGGCAGCACACCACCGGAGGCTCATAAAGACATTCTCAACTTCTCCAGGTTTGAAGGAATCCTATATGTTCGGGAAGATGCCCTTCAGGCATATAAAGAACATTCAGTATAACTTCATTCGACGTGGTTCTTCTGGTTCTTCTTTGTCTTGGGCTTCTTCCTGTTCACTACTGTCATTGTCATGATGGTTGGCAGATGGCAAGGCTGATTTTAGGCATCATCTAATGTTCCCATCATGCTGCTTGTGACACAATTTGGGAACAATTAACCCACTGACCTTTGGCATAACTGCTGAAAGTCAGTGGGTTTGTTCGTTTCGTTATCAATCTTGATAAGATTATTTCCTAATGGGTGGCGGAGGTGGCGGCGTAGTCACTCTTGATGGACTTTGCTGCTGTGGTTTAGGTTCACTGTTTGGCATCACAAATTATTTTGATGGTCTTGGAGGTGGCGGAGTTGTAACCCTTGTAGGTGTCTCTCGCTGATGTGTCTGATTATTATTGTCTGGCATATTACTTTCTTGGCTTAGGGGGTGGAGGAGTGTTAACTGCTGAGGGCATTTGTCCTTGAATCTTCTTAACGTCATCACCGGTACTAATGTATATAGTGTCTGGTGAATAGCTTCTATGATTGTTGCTCATTTTGATTATATATGTTAAAATGTACTTCTTCAATGTAAGTCTGCACTTCTGCGTCCACTTTCTTCTGCATCCGCTTTGGAATCCATCGTATCAGCCTGTTCATCTGCGACTGCTTCTTGCACTCGTCCTCTTTTAGCACGAAGAGTTCCTGCATCACCTCGTCATCTGTCTTTTGATCCTTGTCGAGTTGATAGAAGAATACCTCCATCTTGTTCATAAACGAGTTGTAATAGTCCATGATGTCGTCAAGCTCACAAAGTTCCTTCTCCTGCTGGATAATCTCAGGGAAGATTGCCTTTGCAAGCGACACGATGGCTATCGCCCCCAAAGCATAGACTGAGGCCTGTACATGGAAACCAGAAACGACCGTGCCGACAGCAGCCGTAGCGGCAATGAATACATTATAGATGCAATTCAATTGCCGTTGTAGGCTGGTGTAGCGTCGGATGCAAACCACATTCGCCTTAGCCTGTTTGAACTCTTCCCAGATTTTGTTGCGGACTTCCATTACTCTCTTTCTTCTTTCTTTTCTATTTTGTTCACATAATCTTCGGCTATGTCATTCCAGCGGGGGATGTTGAGCTTCACGCCGTAATGCTTTTGATAGCTTCTTGTGAACTTCGAGAGCCACTCTCCGCTGAACTTACGCGTATCAGGATTTCGGAAAACCGTTTCGTCAATGGCCGAAATGAAATGTTCCAAAGAGGCAAACTGTTTGAACTTGCTGCGCTCACCGTCGGCATACCATTTGCCTGGACGAATCTTATGTACCACGTTCTTCTTTACCTGTAAGTTGAGCGGCCAGTTCTCCATAGGGCGGCAAAGTTCCCAAACATTTTTGAGCCACATCTTCTTTATTACTACAAAGCCATCGTCTTGCATCACATAGCCGAAAATGATGTACTTTGTATGCACCATGTAGGGTTCACGAATGAGTTCTGTTTGGAATGCATTGAAGTCGGCAATGTCAAAACCGGGTGTTGCCTCATAGTTGAAAGCCTTTACTTCCAGCAAGTCCTGTGTCTTATCGTCTGGATTAAGGAAAACATCTGGCGGCATCTGTGTGTTTTCATTTGGGCTATACTCTATGTCATTCTTCTTGAGCCAACCCTCCAGCCATTCCTGCATGATGTTACCTACAACGTCACGCGCCTTGACAATGATGTCAACGTCTCCGAGATAAAATTTGATTTGCCCCTGAACTTCATATATCTTGAAGTCTTCGAGCAACTTCTGATAAACTTGGTCTGCTGTTAGTTTCATATTATCCTTTGCTAATTCTTCTGTTTACTAATTCCGTTGATAAGTCGCTCGGCCACGGCCTTTATTACAGGCACGACCACGGTGTTGCCCAAGAGGTCGTAGCCTTCCCTTTCAGACATGCCAAGAATATACTCCTCTGGATAGCCAAACAACCGTAATCCCTCGCGCAGAGTAAGCCGTCGAAGCCCTCCGTTGTCACCAACAAATAGTTTGTTCATATCCATTGCTACAAGTGTGGGAGCTACATCGTTTGGGTCAAGTATTTTGCTTATGTCAAAACTCAGTTTGCCTGCTACGATGTTGTAACCCTGCGGCTTGCTTTCGTCCTCAATTCTCACATTG
>JAGCDE010000032.1 GCA_017651315.1 Bacteroidaceae bacterium | reverse complement strand
TACACGCCGACATACGGCGACCTGGTGGAGACGTACAGCTACAGCGGGGAGAAGAGCTACATCATCGAGTACGATGACATGCCGCTCGGCATCAAGGATGTCAAGACGAAACAGAGGACAAATTACCTGCGCTACAACCGCCCGTTCACCAAAGACAAGGCCGTGACCATCATGCTGCCGTTCGACTTCCGCAAGAACGACATCAGGGATAGCGACGACGACCCTCTGACGGGTCATTTCTACGAGTTTGCAGGCATTGAGGAAGTGCCAATTAACATGTGGATTGCCGTGATGAGGGAAGTGGGCGAGGAAGGCTCTAACGAAACGACTGAGACCACGATGAAGGCCAACACGCCGTATCTCTTCATGCCTTGCGAGGACACCAAATACCTCTACTTCACTAATGGGGACGATTACTACCAAGGCTTCGATATCTTCACTGAGGGCTACGATGGCGGTACGAAGGAGAAACCGTATGACGGCAGCAGCACATATTCCTGGAACAAATGGAACTTCAAAGGCACCTACCAACCTCGCTACTGGAGCGACAGCGAGAACTCCGAAGAAATCGGCAAGGTGTACGGCTTCGCAGGAGCGACCAAGGAGGTGGACGAACAACTCGTCGTGGCCGGCGACTTCGTGAGAGTGAAGAGCGGCGCAAAAATTCGTCCTACGTCATGCTATTTAGAGTGGGTTGAGCCAAAGACTAATGAATCCCCTTTGCGCAGAACGACACGCTCGGCCTCTAATGTGGAACTGCCGCAGCGCATCACCGTCAAACTGATAGGGTCTGACGGTACTCTGACCAATGTCGGCCAGATTGATACTGTGACAGGTGAGATTAGCTTTGAAGGCTGGTACACGCTTCAGGGCGTAAAGCTGGACGGTGAGCCTATTGAACCTGGAATCTACATCAACAACGGGAAAAAGGTTTCAATAAAGTGACAGAAACATAGTAAAACAAAACATATTAAACGTATTTGGTATGAAAAAGAGATATGAGAAGCCCACTACCCAGGAGATAAAGCTGAATGCCCCGACCCTGCTGTTACAGGCCAGCGCTACTCCACCTAATGAGATACCCTGGTATAACGACTGGATAAGTTGATATTACGCTCCCACGGGAGAATTTTTACGCTCCAACTAGAGAATTTTTACGCTCTAACTGGAGCGTATTTTTTTAAGAAGGCTTGTGTTCGTTACATAAGCGTTTTTGTTTATTTTTGCAAATCAAAATGAAGCTGTCTGGTATGACAACCGTGAAACGAAATACTGTCATCGTTCTGATTCTGCTTGTGGTATCGGCCCTTGTATATGCAGGGACGCAGGACAGGCAGGATGATCCCATTGTGGAGCGTATTGTGGCCAAGTGCTCGTCTATTGAGTCCATGAGATGTGATTTCAGTCAGGTTAAGACGGTTCCGCTTATGGATGCTCCGCAGGAATCCGGGGGCAGAATGCTCTACCGCCGGCCTTCGGCACTCAAGTGGGCTTATACTGAGCCTTTTGTCAACTCTTTTACAATTGATGGTGATGTTATCTCTATTAATAACGGGGATGGTGAGACACAGGTGAGCGGAGAGGCTGCCCGGATGTTCAAGGGAATGGCCGGCATTATGCTGGGATGCATGACGGGTGAGAGCCTCCGTGACAAACGCCTGTTCCAGACATCGGTAAATGAGCAGGATGGTGAATGGGTGGCTGTTCTTGTGCCGCAGCGCAGGGAGATTAAACGGGTCTTTACGCAGATAGTGATGGTGTTTGACCCTACCACATCACTGCTTAAAAGCCTGACTATGACCGAGCAGAGCGGAGGCAGCACCAGGATAGTTGTAAGCAACGTATCAATTAACGGCCATTATGACGCTGAATGGTGATTTCTACACTATAGAGGGCAGACTGCCTGCCGAGGATGGCCTGGCCTACGGCTTTGATGTGCGTCTTAATCCGGAGCATTTCATTTTCAAGGCCCATTTCCCTGGGCACCCCATTACTCCGGGCGTGTGCCTGATGCAGATGGTGGCTGAGCTGGCGGGTGAGGCCGAAGGCTGCCCTCTCTATGTGCGCAGCGTAAAGAACGCCAAATATACCGGGGTTGTGATACCCACCGATAATGCCCGGCTGAGGTTTATGTTCACTTCACGTGCCGGGACTGATGACGGAGGACTTAAGATCCAGGCTTTGGTCACAGCGCCCGACAGTCCCCAGACGTTGTTTACCAAATTCTCTTTGACTCTATACAAGGAGCAGATCTGATACGCCAATGTCCGATAACCGCTACTGCATAATAATTCCAACATACAACAACTGCCGTACAGTGGCGGACGTGGCACAACGCGCCCTCGCAGTATTCAGGGATGTGATAGTGGTGAATGACGGCAGTACGGACGGAACAGCTGATGTACTTAAGGATATGGATGTTACGGTGCTTACACATGACCGTAACCGTGGCAAGGGAAAAGCCCTTAAGACCGGACTCCTGTATGCCCGTGACAAAGGATATACACATGCGGTCACCATTGATGCCGACGGTCAGCATTTCCCCGAGGACATACCGGTACTGATGGAGGCATCAGGACAGAATACCGGCAGCCTGATAGTGGGATGCCGCAATCTGACCAGTGAGAATATGCCGCGTCAGAACACATTTGCCAACCGTTTCTCAAACTTCTGGTTCAGGCTGCAGACCGCACAGAAACTGGATGATACGCAGTCAGGATTCAGGATTTATCCTCTTGACAGGCTTTACGGGATGTGGCTCATCACGTCACGTTATGAGGCAGAGCTGGAACTGATGGTGTATGCCGCATGGCACGGCGTGCGCATGATTGGGGTGCCGGTCAGGGTCCTGTATCAGCCGGAGGGGGAGCGGGTGTCACATTTCCGTCCGTTCCGGGATTTCCTTAGGATTACCGTACTGAACACGCTGCTTTGTCTTGGGGCTGTGCTGTATGCCCTTCCGGCAGCCTTGTTCAGGTTAATAACAGGTAAGAGGCATGGCTGATTTCTTCTTGAGGATATATGACCGGCTCAAATGCCGCAAGGGCCTGGCTGCACTGATGGTGCTGGCCATAATGGCACTTTGCGTTATTTCAATGTGCCGTCTGCATTATGAGGAGGATATTGCCGGTTTCCTGCCTATAGACCGTTCCGACAGCCGCCAGACAGAGTTTATGGAACAGGTTTCAAGACAGAACAGCATAGCGGTCATATTCCGCGGAGGCGGGCAGGATGAGGCTTCGGATGATGATGTCATAACCGCAATGGACCTGTTTGAGGAGTTATGGTTTGACAATGATACCTTAGGTCTTGTGCCTGATTTGAGTGCCCTGGCCGATGAATCCATGGCGTTGGAACTGATAGAGTTCGTTCAGCAGCATTACGCCAGTTTCCTTAAGCCGGCCGATTACCGCCGTATGGACTCGCTGCTTTCGCTGCCCGGTTATGTTGAGAGTCAGCTTGAAGCTGACCGGCGTTCACTGCAGATGCTCAGCGGCAGCTTTACCGCCAATACCATACCGTATGACCCGCTTAACCTGTTCGGGGGCATACTGATGGGACTGGCCGATGCGGGCGGCGGTGGAGGTTACCGTATGGTTGACGGCCATATAATGCACCGCACCGATCAGGTGGGACTGCTGCTGTTTGAATCACCGTTCGGTGACAGCGAATCGGGACGTAACGCGCAGATTGTCGAGCTGGTGGACAAGACCGGTGCACAGGTGACTGCACAGACCGGGGTAAATGTATCGGCAGTGGGGGCTCCCGTGATAGCCGTGACCAATGCCTACCGTATCAAGCATGACAGCATACTGGCTGTGGGACTGGCTGTAATAGGTATCCTGGCTGTATTGCTCTATTCGTTCCGTAGATTGGACTATATATTCTGGATTGCAGCCACGCTGCTGTTTGGCGCGGTTTTTTCACTTGGACTGATAGGCTGTATCAAGGATTCGGTTTCAATAATTGTGATAGGGATAGGTTCCGTGATAGTGGGTATAGCGGCCAACTATCCGCTCCATTTCCTGCATTCGTTGCGTGATACTGCCGATAACCGCGAGTCGCTGCGTGAGATGGTGGTGCCGCTTCTGGTGGGTAACATTACCACTGTAAGCGCGTTCCTTTGCCTGCTGTTCCTGAAGGCGCAGGCCATGCATGACCTGGCTTTGTTCGGGTCATTCATGTTGGCGGGCACAATACTGTTCACTCTTGTGTTCCTGCCGTTATTTGCCAAGGCAGGCGGAAAGAAGGTTGAGGCTGTAGATGAAACTGTTTCAGTATCATCCGGCAACAGGCTGTACCGGATCGTATCGCCTGTGGTGATTCTCATAACTATAGTAATGCTTATCTGGGGCGGCAGTGCCGGTTTTGACACGGACTTGAACCATATAAACTATATGACTCCTCAGCAGAAAGAGGATATGGAGCTGTTGTCCGGCAGCGTGGGCGATGCCGGTATGGACCGGCTCTCCATTCTGGCAGGGATGCTTGCACCCGATGAGGAGAAAGAGGCTGTCCGGCAACGATGGACCGCATTCTGGCAGTCCCATTCCGATGCTGTGGAGCAGCTGGAGCAGGGGGCTCACGATGCCGGATTCACCGATGGGGCCTTTGCACCGTTCCTTGAATCCGTACGTTCGGAACCCGATGTGGTATCTGCCCAGGATGTCACCCCGGTCAGCATGAGCCAGGTTATGGCATCGCTGGTAAATTCACTGTCACAGGATTTCAACAGGATTCTGTTTATGTGCGGATTCATTGTGTTTGCGTTCCTGTGGATTTCATTCAGGCGGCTGGAGCTGGCGCTTATATCGTTCCTGCCCCTGACGGTGGGCTGGATATGGATACTGAGCATAATGAACTGGTGCGGCATACAGTTCAACATTGTTAGCATAATCCTGGCCACGTTCATATTCGGTCAGGGGGATGACTATACAATCTTCATTACCGAAGGACTGATGCAGGAGTATGCCACCGGCCGCAGCACCCTTAGGGAGAGGCGCAAGAGCGTGATTATTTCGGCAGTGATAATGTTCATAGGCATAGGCACGCTCATTTTTGCCAGACATCCCGCCATGCGCTCGCTTGCAGTGATTACCATGCTGGGTATGTTTGTGGTTGTGGTCATGGCTCATTTCCTGCCCGAGTGGCTGTTCCGCTGGCTTACTGAAAAGAAGGGACAGCTCAGGGAGGTGCCTGTAACTTTGTGGCGGTTAGCCAAGACTATATATGCATTCGCTTTCCTGATCCTGTCAGTGCTGGTGGTGACGCCCATAGCTTTCGTGCTGTTTCTGGGGCGCAAACGTGAGTGGAAGGACCGCTGGCTGCACGGAGTGCTTTACAGATTCTCAAATTTCGTGATACGCCGTGTTCCAGGGGTGGGATTCTCTTTCGATAACAGCGTGGGTGAGACATTCAAGGAGCCTGCCGTTATTATCAGCAACCACCAGTCACATCTGGACCTTATGTGCCTGCTCATGCTCACGCCCAGGATGGTGGTGATAACCAATGAGTGGGTATGGCGCAATCCCATTTACGGTGCACTGATACGCCGTGCGGAGTTCGTGCCTGCCGCCGAGGGAGTGGAGAACTACATGCCTCAGTTGCGGAGTCTGGTGGAGCGCGGTTACTCCATTCTTGTGTTCCCGGAAGGGACCCGATCCGAGGATTGCCGCATACTGCGCTTCCACAAGGGGGCGTTCCATCTGGCCGGGGAACTGGGGCTGGACATTGTCCCGGTATGTCTGCACGGGGTGGGACACGTATTGCCGAAGAGGGAACTCATGCTTCGTCCGGGACACATAACCGTAACTGTGGGAAAGCGGATTCCGGCTGGAGATGCCTCATGGGGCGAAGATTCACGTTCGCGTACACAGGCGTTCCACAGGTATTATATCGGTTGGTATGATGATTTGTGCCGCAAATACGAGGATGACTCTTACTGGGCACCATACATTCGGCACAGCTATCTCTACAAGGGCTCAGAGGTGTGGCGTGCCTATCGGCGGAGTGTCAGGGACAATGATTCAGCCAGTGAATAGCCTATGGAGGAGAGGTGTGTCATAATTGGAGCCGGACTGGGAGGACTGTCATGCGGGGCTGTACTTGCCCGGCACGGATTCAGCGTGACAGTCCTTGAGCAAGGGAATCAGGCAGGCGGCTGTCTCCAGACATTCGTCCGTGACGGTCTCAAGTTCGAGACTGGCATGCATTTCATAGGCAGCGCGGCACAGGGGGAGATACTTGACACCCTTTTCAGGTATCTTGGCATAAGGGAAGGGTTGGAACTGCATGAACTGGACCGTAACGGCTATGAGATTGTGACGTACAAAGGGCAGGATTTCCCGTTCCGGAACGGCAGGGATGCGTTCGTGGAGGGTTTGGTGGAGTTCTTCCCCCGGCAGAGGGATAATCTGGCCCGATATATGGATACGGTCATTAAGGCATCGGCGGCATCATCGGTGGAGAGTTTCAATCCGGAACGTGTGATGGACCCGGATGATGCCGTATGGCATACCCGTAGTGTTGACAGCGTGATAGAAGGGATTACCGACGATCCTGACCTGCGTGAGATCCTGGCAGGAAACCAGCCGCTGTATGCCGGTGTCAAGGGACATACTCCGTTTGCACTTCACGCATTCATAACATCGTTCTACAACCGCAGCGCCTGGCGCATTGCTGGAGGCAGCGATACGATAGCCAAACTCCTTATCGGATGCATAACTGATGCCGGAGGCAGAGTGATGACAGGTTGCAAGGCGGTCGGGATAGTCTGTGACGAAACCAGGGCAACAGGGGTCAGATACCTGACAGACGGTGGGGAGGATCTGCTGGCTGCCGATTATGTCATATCCACCATTCATCCGTCACTGACGGTGGGGATGGTGCATTCACCGCTGTTCAGACCTGCTTTCCGAAAAAGAATTCAGGAAATGCCCGATACGATTGGGGTTTTTGAACTATATTTGAAGTTTAAAAAGAATACCGTCCCTTACATGAACGCTAACCGCTTCGTTTATACGAACAGAAGTGTCTGGGGATGTGATTGTTACACGACTGATGACTGGCCGCGTGGCTTTTTGTACATGCACCAGTGGCCTCAGGGAGACAGCCGCTATGCCGATGCGGGAGTGATTCTTGTCTATATGCGTGGTGACGACATTGTCGCGTGGAACGATACTCTTACAGGCAGGCGCGGTGACGGTTACAGGGAGTTCAAGAGGCTCAAGGCCGACAGACTGCTGGCCACGGCTTCAGAGTACATTCCAGGGCTGAGGGAGGGAGTGGAGAGATACTGGACATCGACCCCGCTTACGTACCGTGACTATACGGGTGCGGCGGGAGGCGGTCTGTACGGTATAGCAAAGGATGTTGAACTTGGACAGTCAGGCAGGGTGTCTTACAGGACCCGTGTAAGGAATCTTCTGCTGGCCGGCCAGTCTGTCAATTCGCACGGAATACTTGGTGTCCTTGTGGGTAGCATGGTGGTGTGTGACAGTTTATTGGGAAACGGAGTCCTTTATGACGGGATCAGAAGGGCTTCAAATGATATAGAATGGAAATAATAGTTATTGGTGCCGGTTTGGGCGGCCTGTTCTGCGGAGCTCTGCTTGCCAAAGAGGGACATAAGGTTACCGTACTTGAGAAGAACCCCCATATAGGCGGCGGCTTGCAGACCTTTGTCCGCAATGGTGAAAGCTATGAGACCGGGATGCATGTGGCGGGCGGATTCCATGAGCAGGGTTCGCTCTACAGGATATGCAGGTATCTCGGGATTTGGGACAGGCTTGAAATCGCCCAGTCGGACCTTATGTCAAGTGTAATCTATCTTGCCGAAGGCCGTACATACCGCATCCCCGCCGGCAAGGAGGCGTTCGTCGGGTATCTGTCGGATGTGTTCCCTGAGGAAAGCGGTAACATAAGGAACTACACCGAGGCCCTGTTCCGTCTGTCGGAAGAGGAGAAACTGTTCTATATGAAGAGCAATCCCGAAACATATCCTGTCCATTCCGATGAGTTCATGATGCCTGCCGACGAATTCATTGCCAAATATATAGACAATCCTGAGCTGCGTTCGCTGCTGGCTTTCGTCAACCCGCTTTATGCCGGTGTGCCTGGACATTCTCCCGCATTTCTCCATGCCATGATTTCCGTTATGTTCATAGACCATCCTTGCCGTTTTGCAGGCGGCAGCAGCCAGCTTGCCGATGCGCTGTCATGGGTCATCACACGGAATGGCGGAGCGGTTCTTACCCGGACGAATGTGACCCGGATCCTCGTTGAGGAGAGAACAGTGAAGTGCGTGATTGATTCCGAGGGCCGGGAATACAAGGCCGACACATATATATCGGACATACACCCCTGTCTTCTGCCGGACATGATTGAGGGCAAGGCATTCACTCCCGGATACTGCGAACGTCTTCGTACCATTCCCGATACAGTCTCGGCATTCAAGGTTTATGTCAGGCTTAAGCCCGGAAGAGTCCCGTTCGTGGAGCATCCGGTATCCATACTTGACTCGATGCCCAACACATGGAATCTCAGCGTACATGACCCCGAGGGATGGCCCCACGGGGTAAGCTGTTTCATGGCCCCTTCGGCCGACGGCCGTTGGGCCACCCACATTTCGGCCCTCTCGCTGATGAGCTGGAAGGAGGTGAGCCGTTGGGCCGGAACCCGCACCGGACACCGCACTCCGGATTACTTGGAGTGGAAAAAGGTTCGTACAGAAAGGGTCCTGGACATGGTGTCAAAGGTGTTTCCCGATATCAGGGAGGACATGGTGGAGTGCTTTGCCGCATCGCCGCTTACCTTCCGTGACTGGCTTGGCAGCCGCAACGGTTCGATATACGGCTATTTCAAGGACAGCGGGAATCTGGTCATGTCACAGCTGCCCATACGCACCAAGGTGACCAACCTGCTGCTGACCGGACAGAACGTGAATATGCACGGTATAGGCGGCGTACCCATGACCGCTATAGAGACCGCCGAGACCTTGACTGGTATAGGTGTGATAGTCAATAAAATAAGAAAAGTAAGATAAAGAGATTATATGAAACCGTTCAAACTTAAGCTGATTTATCCCAAGTGGAAGAAACTGAAAGGCCAGACCACTTTCAACCTGCCTCCTCACGGGCCTGTGGCCTTTGCTGCTACCCTCCCTGAGTGGGTGGAAGTGACTTTCACCGATGAGAACGTGGAGGCGATTGACTTTGAGGAGGAATGCGACGGTGTGGCACTGTCAATGATGCTCAGCACTCAGGTCAAGCGTGGCTGGGAGATAGCCGACGAATATCACAAACGCGGCAAGCAGGTGATAGCAGGCGGTATATCCACAATGCTTCATGCCGAAGATATGGTAAAGCATGTAGATTGCGTGTTCCTGGGAGAATCCGAGGGCCGCATGGAAGAGGTTATGCAGGACTGGGTGAACGGTAAGCTGCGCAAGTTCTACAACTATATGGGGAATATGCCGCCCATTGAGTCTGTAGGTCCATGCCGCCGTGACCTCTACAAGCGGGAGCTCTACAACCACAAGGGCGTGCAGATGGTGGACCTGTTCCATGCCAGCCGCGGATGCAGGTTCAGCTGCTATCCCTGTGCGGTATCATATCTGGGCGGCCGCAAGTTCCGTCCGCGTCCTATCGACAAGGTGGTAGAGGATATGGCTGCCATTGACAACAACCGTCTGTTCATAGTTGATAACTCACTGGCACAGAACAAGGAGTGGGAGAAAGAGCTGTTTACCGCAATCGCCCCACTCAAGAAGAAATGGATAAGCCACACCATCGAGGATGACCCCGAGGTGTTGGATCTGGCCGCCAAGGCAGGAGCATGGTATGTGTATCAGGCTGTGTATGACACATCGGACTATATCAAGGAGCGCGTTAAGCGTTATCATGACTATGGCATTGGCGTTGAGGGTACGATCCTGCTGGGACTGGACAACCAGACCGAGGATGACATAAAGCGTCTGATAGATTTCCTGGGCGAGATAGACCTGGACCTGGCCGAGTTTACCGTGATGACCCCGTTCCCGCATACCAAGGGCTATGATGACCTGTTGCGTCAGGGACGTATCTTTGACTTTGACTGGAACCATTACAATGCCGGTCAGGTGGTGTTCCAGCCCAAGCACATGAGCCCGGAGCGCCTGCAGGAGCTTTATGACTACGCATGGAAGAGTTTCTATGCCGATGAGAGCCAGGAGCAGAAGATGTTCCGCCTGTTCTGCAACGTGGCCCTGCGTGAGATGAATGAGGGTACATACCGTCCGCGTGACCGCCGTCTTGCCAACAAATCGTTCGGAAAGGATGTGGTTCGTAACATAAAAACCGTAAAATCATGAAAGTATCACCGGATTATTACGATGAGATATTCCAGTTCCAGGGAGAATGGGATATGCCTTCAGCCTGCGGACTAAAGATACGGACAACCGAAGGCAAGACATACGTAATCGTTACTGAGCTGTATCAGGATAATCCCGGTACGTCGGTTACCTATGCCGGGCAGAGGCTTGCAGAGCAGATTTGCCGGGCAAAAGGTCTTGAACTTAACGATATTGTCTATGTGGAGTGCAATCCCGATACCAACTCCAAACTGTCGTTTTATGATGAGGAGTATTTTGTGGTTGACTTTGATGCTGATCCGGCCCACAGGTATCATCAGTTGGGAAAGGAAGAGATAATGAAACTGCTTGATTCGTGATGTTCAGAACAGTTTTGCTCCTTATTCCATTAATTATCTTTCCATCGCGTGACAGCATGAAACCTTGGGCCAAGGACGACATACGGGCAGATGAAGTGATTTTTACCCCTTATCTGGCTGATGACAGTCAGAATGCTCCGGCCGTCATAGTCTGTCCGGGCGGAAGCTATTGCTGGCTTGACGTGAAAGGAGAAGGTATTGAGGTGGCTGAGTGGTTGAGGGATAACGGCATATCGGCTTTCCTGCTGCAATACAGGACTGCCGGTTTCGGCGCCTACTTTACACGCTACCGCTACGTGGCGCGCGGTAACCGTCATCCCGACATGATATGCGATGTTCAGCGTGCCATCAGGTATGTGCGTGAGAAAGCTGACAGTCTTGGGGTTGACCCCAACCGCGTTGGCGTGATGGGATTCTCGGCAGGAGGCCATCTGGCTATGAGTGCGGCTTGTTTCAGCGGTACGGACTACACGGATCTTCCTCAGGGGTCAGCCGAGGTGTCGCTAAGACCTGACTTCGTGGCGGCTATCTATCCGGTGGTGACCATGAAGGGAAAGTATGTGCACAGGCGTTCCCGCAGGGGACTCTTAGGCGAGTGGGGCAAGTACAGGAATAAACTCCGGAATCAGATGTCTATTGAGGAGAATATCCCGTCGGACTGTCCGCCGGTATTCATGATTAACTGCAAGGATGACCCTGTGGTGGACTGGCATAACTCCGTCCTGTTGGATGAAGCGTTGACCAGGGCTGGTGTAGAACACAAATACATACAGTATGAAACAGGTCTCCACGGGTTCGGAGTGAGCGAGATATATGGCAGCGAGGAGTCACGCAAGTGGAAATATGAGTTTCTGGAGTGGCTGAAACCGTTTATGAACAAATGAACAGACAAATGAAAGATATAGAGTTTGAGTTGCCTGAGCGGATAAAGGCGTTTCAGGAGGGATTGTTGCGCAAGCATCTGGATTATCTGCATGACAACTCCCCGTACTACAGGAGACTGTTTGACAGCTATGGGATAAACATCGGCAGGATACAGTATATAGAGGACCTTACCCGCATACCGTTCACGGAGAAGAAGGACCTCCAGCTATACAATGATGACTTCTGCTGCGTACCGAGGAGAAAGATAATAGACTATATAACCACATCGGGAACTCTGGGCGACCCGGTGCTCTTCGGTTGTACCGAGAAGGACCTGCAGCGTCTGGCCTATAACGAGAAGAAATCATTCACATGTGCCGGTCTGACCGATGAGAGTGTGCTCCAGCTTATGACCACTCTTGACAAACGTTTCATGGCGGGCATGGCCTATTTCCTGGGCCTGCGCGAGATGGGAGCGGGGGTTATCCGTGTGGGTAACGGCATACCGGAGCTCCAGTGGGACACCATCCGCCGTTTCCATCCCGATGCCATTATGTGTGTTCCATCATTCATACTCAGACTGATAGACTATGCCGAGGCTCATGACATAGACTACCGTGCCAGCAGCATACGCCGTATAATAGGCATAGGCGAGGGACTGCGTGACCAGAACTTCAATCTTAACCTTCTGGGTCATCAGATTCATGACAAGTGGCCTGATGTCAAGCTGTTTGCCACATATTCATCGACCGAGATGGGGGCTACGTTCAGTGAGTGCGAGTACGGTATGGGCGGTCATGTGCATCCGGAGCTTATCATTGTGGAGATAATAGGTGATGACGGAATGCCTGTGGCTGACGGTCAGCCAGGCGAGGTGGTGGTTACCACACTTGGAGTGGAGGGGATGCCCCTGCTGCGTTTCCGTACCGGCGACATAGCCTGCAAACATGTGGAACAGTGCCGCTGCGGACGCTGGTCTTACCGTCTGTCGCCGCTGCTGGGCCGCAAGAATAATATGATAAAGCTTAAGGGTACAACTCTTTACCCGCCCGCAATTAACGATGTTCTGGATAATACGGAATATGTTGAGAACTACGTTGTGATAGTGCGTAACAGTGCTGCCGGGACAGACGATGTGCTGGTCAAGGTGGGGCTCAAGCATGACCCGGGCTTTGATGTCGTCAAGGAGCTCAAGGACCGTTTCCGCTCACGCATCCGTGTGGCTCCCGAGATAGAGATATGTCCGGTTCAGGAAATCCAGGCCGTCAACTATCCGCCAACCGGGAGGAAGCCGGTCAAGTTCATAGACAAAAGAAAGTGAAACATGACTGAAAATCATAAATTTGATGATATACGTCCATATACGGACGAGGAGATTCCGGCAGCAATGCAGCGCATAGTCTCGGACCCGTACTTTCCGCAAGTGGCGCAGTATGTCTATCCGGACCGTACCCTGCAGGAGGTAAAGGATATCATGCTGGGTTGCAGGAACATTTATGAGTTCCAGACAACCGTTATGAAACAGGTTAATGAACAGGTGATATCCCGTACCACCGATGGCCTTACATACGGCGGCGTGGAGCGTATCGACCCGTCCAAAAGATACCTGTTCATAAGCAATCACAGGGATATAGTACTTGACTCCTGCCTGCTCATGTACATCCTGCATACAAACGGTCACAAGATAGGTGAAATCACTTTCGGTTCCAACCTGATGAAGGGCCAGATGGTCATTGACATTGGCAAGAGCAACAAGATGTTCAAGGTGGAACGCGGTGGTAATCCGCGTGAACTTTACGCCACATCCGTGCATCTTTCGGAGTACATCCGTTACGCGATTACCCAAAAGATGGAGTCGGTATGGATAGCCCAGCGCAACGGACGTACCAAGGACGGTATTGACCGCACAGACCAGGGACTGATCAAGATGCTAAGCATGAGCGGTGGAAAGGACCGTGTCAAGGCTTTGGCAGACCTTAACATAGCTCCTGTGTCGGTATCATACGAATGGGAATCTTGTGATATACTTAAAACTCTGGAACTGTATGCTTCACGTGACGGAAAACCATACGTCAAGAAACCTGGCGAGGACCTGAACAGCATACTTACCGGAATCACTCAACCCAAAGGCCGCGTACATATTGAGATCTGCCAACCGCTTACTGCCGATGACCTGAATGCCATACCTTCCGACTATGCTGATGCCCAGTTCCGTCACAGCGTAGCGGAGTTGATTGACAGACGTATATGTGGAGGTTATCGTCTGTTCCCCAATGCCTATATTGCACATGACCTTCGTTCAGGTTCCGGTAAATATGTTGACCGTTACACAAATGTACAGCGCGACGTATTCGTGTCCCGTCTGAATGAACTTGACAGATATGGCTCGGATCCGGCATTACGTGATATATTCCTCGGCATTTATGCCAACCCTATAGACAATTGAGATTTTTCGGAGAAGCGTGAACCATCGTTCGGCCTAAGTACAGTAAGAAATTTATGGAGACAAATTTAAACAGATTCTAAATACTGACCTGATTATGAAAAAGATTGTTATTATGGCCGTGGCAGCGGTCTCTCTGCTTACGGCAGGCTGCAGGGAGCAGAAGGCTCCCGTTAAAGTGTGTATTTTCCCGGGTGACTATCCTGACCCCACCATCATGCGTGACGGGAATGATTACTACATGACCCATTCCAATTTCACCTACTATCCCGGACTGCTTATATGGCACTCAACAGACCTTTTACACTGGGAACCGATAGCACGTGCGGTGCAGGGGCATGACTATTCAATCTATGCTCCTGATATGTGCAAGGTGAACGGCAAGTACTACATCTATTATCCCACCAGCAGCGGCGAGAACTTTGTGGTTACTGCCGATAAGCCGGAAGGCCCCTGGAGCGATCCTGTCAAACTGCGTGTAAGCGGCATTGACCCCGGTCATGCCATCGATGACCAGGGCAACCGCTATCTCTATACCAATGACGGCCATGTGGCTCCACTGTCGGCCGACGGACTCTCCATAACAGGCCGCAACCAGAAAGTCTATGACCCCTGGCAGTATCCCGAGGAGTGGGAGACCGAGGGCATGTGGCTTGAATCGCCCAAGATACTCAAGCGCGGAGACTGGTACTATCTGGTAAGTGCCGAGGGCGGCACAGCCGGTCCCGCAACCAGCCACATGTGTGTCGTGGCACGCAGCAAATCAGTAACCGGCCCTTGGGAGAACAGCCCCTACAACCCGCTGGTACACACCTATACTATCGATGAGGAGTGGTGGTCAAAAGGTCATGGAACCCTGATTGATGACCCGGAAGGCAACTGGTACATAGTTTATCACGCATACCGCAACGGATTCCACACCCTGGGCCGCAGCACCATCATTGAGAGCGTTAACTGGACCAAGGACGGCTGGCCCGTACTGGCAGAGAAGGACGGTGCAAAATGGGAGAACGGCGGACTTCAGGACTATGACTACCTGCGCCACTATGAGAATCCTCTCATGTGGGCCAAGTGGGAGCCCGGTTTTGATGGCGGTACACTTATGACTACAACAGCCGTTGACACCAAGTATGAAATAACTGCTAAGTTTAAAATAGGAGAGGGCGGTCGTGCCGGACTCTATCTGTTCTATGACGAGCAGGCTTATATAGGTTTACAGGGAAATGATTCCAAACTGGCAATAACGGATATCGCATTACAGCAGCCCAGAATGAACGTTCGCTATCCGGTGAACGCAGGCTCAAACCTCTACGTGCGTATCCGTAACGACCGCAACAGGGTAACAGTATGGCGTAGCACCGATGGCAGCAACTGGACCGAAGTGTGCAAGGACATTGACGTTTCAACCTACCACCACAACGTCTATAAAGGTTTCTTCGCCCTGCGTCCCGCCTACTTCCTGGATGGTAGCGCCACTCTGGAATCCTTTGACTACAAACCGCTGTAGTTAACGCTTGTTACCTTTATAAGGAAGGAGCGGCTTTTAGGGCCGCTCCTTCTGTTTTATTGCTTAAGAAACTTTTCACCGTTCTGGATTCACCCTTCGGAGTAGCAAGGTAGTAGCAAGGTGGATGGCTTGTGTAGTGGAGCAGTAACGGCAGATGTAGCAGGTTTGTGTCTCTGGAATGTCCTGACAGTATGCATTATGGCGTTTTTTCACTCAATCAGTTCAAAATGCTGGAAATCCTTGCATGATGTCCAGTCGCCGCCCCATTCAAAGCCGGCCTGGGTGAAGAGAAGGAAGCATAGGTCGTTGTGGTCTATCTTGTAGGGGAAGGTATTGGTTCGGTCGCAGTACTGGGCAGCCGTAGCGGGCTGAATAAAGCGCGTACCGTCAGCGCGGTCCTTGTAATAGGGATTGTAGAGCGTGTTGATGTCAATAGCCAGCCCGCGGGCGTGTTTGGACAGTTTGGTGCTGCCGGCGATGGCGCGGTAGCAGAAACACGATGAGTTGTTGTCGCGCATCTGAGTTTCGTCATCTGCATCATAGACATCGGGCAGCAACATCTTCTGGATAGGGTAGCGGGCATCAAAAAGCCTCCGCAGGATACTTGCCACGGTGTCGGCTATCTGTACATTGCAGATCATCTCACCCACATGCATCTGGTTGTCATAGTCCCAGTGCAGGGCGCGGATATGTCTCAGGTCGCCGCGTCCTATATAAGGGTTCTCCTTATAAGTCTTGTCCTGTATACGTTGCCACACGTCATCAGGAATGGGCTCCGCTGCGAAACACTTGTCAATTCCGCCAAAAGCCTCTACGACATCGGCCGTTACGGTTTTGCCCGCCTGCCACTCCCGCAGCACCGTGGTGTCAACCTCACTCTGATTACTCTTGCCCGAGCAGCATAATGCCAATATTACAGCACCGCACCCAAGTGCAGCACCCAATAACCGTAAGACTGTCCTTTCCATATTATCTCAATTCAATTCTATAACGGCAAAGATAATGAATTATGGTTTTTCTTGCTGACAAATGTTTTAGCCTGTGACACAGGGAAAAACGATACTGTGCTATTTCGCACTATTAATACAAGAATCCGAATAGCCAGAGTGGAATCTTGTTTCCTAATACATACTCCCCATCGGCAGAGGCAATGAAACTGTCTGTAACGCCGGCAATTTGTTTGCCGTCTTTAGAACGTCCTCCAACTTCAATTGTATATTGATGGTCGATGGTGAAATCGGCGGAGGTCTTGCTATATTCTACTACATGACCTGCAGACAGTTGGTTGATGAAAAATACCTCTCTGGCAGTACCCTCATTAACTTGTGTGGTGGAGAGGGCATACAGCATGTTTGTATTCTCCATATAAATCTTGTCCGGTTTCTGCAGTCGTTTTACATTCGTTACATCCGAATACAGCAGCTGGATTATCTGGGCTTCACTTAGATTGTGGAGATATTGTAATAATGTAGTACGTGATATTTCGGCCATAGAAGACAATTTTACGGTATCAACAGTATATGGCACATTTGATGATAGAATACCCAATAGTGATTTTACTTTTCGGATATTTCCTGTTTCCAGTTTCCGCAACTGTGGAAGCTCCACTTCAATGATAGTGTTAATAATGTTCTCAATACGCACATAGTAATTGTTCTGTCCTTCTTTCAGGAAGGGATAATAACCGTAACGCAGATACTCCGCAAAAAATGGAAGCGGACGCATCTGGGCATTCACCTCCGCACAGAGGCTGTTGCCGTCAGTCAGAATCTCCTGGAGCGTTCTCTTGCGGAATTCTTTCTGATGAAACATACTCAGATATTCCCTGAATGAAAGACCTGACATTGAGTAAGTGATACAACGGCGTGACAGGTCAGCCTCTCCTTCTGACAGATTAATCAGCGACGAGCCGCTAAGCACAAAATGCATGTCTTCAAATTCATCGTAGGCATTCTTGACTTCAAGACTCCATCCTTTGTATTTATGCACCTCGTCCAGAAACAGATACTTTCCTCCGTGTTCATGGAATCGCTCAATAAAGTCCAGCAGTCTGTGTGTGCCGAAATAGATGTTGTCCAAACTGACATACAGCACATCTGTAGTGTTTGTGGGCCCAAACACCTGTAGGATACGTTGCGTCATTAGTGTGGTCTTGCCAACACCTTTTTGTCC